>NZ_BAABFT010000015.1:0-146776 GCF_039541195.1 Mucilaginibacter gynuensis | reverse complement strand
CCTCATTGAATGATCAAAATTATTAAATATTATTTGCTTTTAAAGACAGTACCTCTACGCAAGCGTAAAGAGGGCTTACATATTTTTTTAATTTATTCCTTCCCTCTTTTTGCTTGCAAAGAGAGGGCGGTCCAGCGAAGCGTAGATCGGGTGAGTTGATTATGCTCTTTGCTTTAACGCTTAAATTGGCGGCTATGCGGAGTAAAACTTTAAGCGATTTCTCTGTAAGAGATATAGCGCATACTAAATAATCCCCTTATTTTTTATACTTTCGGTTCCACACCAATTAACCTTATGAACAGCCATTTTTCTAAACCATTAACTCGAATAATACTATTCTTTTTAACGCTATTGCCAATATCCGGCTTTTCGCAAGTAAAACCGGGCGATAAGGAGATCATAGCAGGGGCAGAAAAGGTGATAAAAAAATATCATTCCGGGGCCGACAAGGCTAATAATGTGGTTAAGGTGGTTTATTTTCACGGTAGCGATCGCCAACCCCTCGCTAACTGGAACGAACGTTTAGACCGTACCCTTACTGCCGTAAACAATTTTTATATAGAAGAATTTAAACGGTTCGGTATTAAAACCGATGGTGTTAACTTTGAAAGATCGGGTAAAAAATATGTGATCACCGTTATAGCGGGCGACCAATATTCTAAAGCCTACGATGTTAATTCGGGGGCGCTGATTCAATCAGAAATAGCCAGGAAAGCCGCCGGTAAAATAGATTTCGCTAACGATCATGTACTGGTATTAACTGGGCTTACCTATCAGCGGGATGACGGGGTTTATGTATTTCATTCGCCCTACATGGGTACGGGCTCATCAGAAAGAGGGGTGTGCTACGCTTCCGACAATGAGTTGCTCGACCCCAAATTGCTTACCGATACAGTTACCCGCATGAGGTTTACCGAACGGGCCAACATGTTTAAAGAATGTGGCGTTGCCGAGTTTAACAGCTGGTATATTGGCGGTATAGCGCACGAGATGGGGCACATGTTTGGTTTATATCATGATTTTGGCAACCCTGCAGAACTCACCGCGTCAACCATATCGCTAATGGGCGAGTATGGCAGCCGCCATTTCGGTGGTTACCTTTGGGGCGACAAAACCTCTCGTATTTCGGCGGCGGGTATATTGCAATTGCTTAGTCACCCGGTGTTCACTAAATCGCGCAGGGAGATCAACACGCATACATCGCTCACGTTAAGCGATATTAATCTTCAAAACCAGGATAATGGCATACAGTTTAAAGCCAATATCAGCGGCAGCCAGTCGCCTTACGCGTTAACAGTATTGGTACATTCGGTTAATGCCAACGAGTATTTCAACGAAAGTTCCATTTACCCCATAGCGGCTACAGGGCCATTAAACATACTGCTGAAAAAGTGGCCGGCCGGGGTATACCGGGCAACCCTGATGTTTATGTTTCCGAACGGCACATTGCAGGTATTTAATAAACTTTTTGATGTTAGTGGCAGCGGTGCCGAATTGCTGAATGTACCGGGTGTAAGCACGGTGGATATTAAAGAATATTACACCCGCCTTTCTAAAAGTGAAAAAACGCCTCAAATCAAGCTAAAGCTCAAAATATTGGAGGATATCATCAAAGCGGCGCCGCCGGTTGACGCGACTGCATTTAAGGGCGACAGCCTTTACCTGTCGGATGCTAAGTGGGAAGTTGCCAATGTTGGCTGGGAAAAACCCGCGCGCAATTATTTTACAACAGAGGCAGAGCAGACATTTTTTCTTGAAAACCAGGGCCAGCTATTTGAAAAGGGAATATTCGCGCATTCGCCCTCTACCTACACATTTCGCTTAAATAAAAAATGGAACAGGTTCTCGGCAGTTGTTGGTCTGCGCGATTTTGCCCACCAGCAGGGTTCGGCAAAGTTTACCGTAATTGGCGATGGCAAGGTGCTGTACGAGTCGCCCGCGTTAAGGGTAGGGGAGCATGCCAATGTTAATATCGATATTAAAAACGTAAAGGTAATTGAGCTTAAGGCCAACGGTACGGAAGGCCATAATTTCAATTCGTGGGCAAGCTGGTTCAATCCTTTGCTGGGGAGGTAAGAGTCACCTCTTCCCTTTTGCCACATTTTTGTGATTATATTATCAGGTTTAATGTTAAGCGCTCATAAACTGTCTGTTGGAAGTGTAGTAAGTGCCGTTTCCAATTTTAATGCAACATTTCTTTTTTTGAGTAGTGAATCACAAGTGGCTTTCTGATCAACAAAAAAATGGTTTGTGGTTTCAAAATGCCAATCACCCAGGTAGTAAATTTTGTTAGGCTTAACAGTTACAAATAAAGGTTTATTTGCTGTAGATAATATTCCTTCTGTAAACACTTTACCACCATACCATTTGCTTTCGGTATACCAGTAGTTAAGCAACTGATAAGTGCCGGGCGGTAAATAATAGCAAAACAAGTTTTCTTTGGCCGATTTAAAAGTTGGCTTAACCCTGAAGGCGTAAATGTTTTTTGTAAGGGTGTCTTTTAAACGAATGTCTTGAGGGAAACCTCCGCTTGAAAACTTAAGGCGCTGTATAAAATTACCATAGATTATGGCTTTATCATTTAGCAGGGTATCTGATACAGATAAGTCATCAAGTTGTATGATCTTTTGAGCTTGTGTAGTTAAGCCGGATAAGAGCAAGATGACAAATAATATTTTTTTCATTTTAATTATTCAATTTGATCAAAGGATTAGATTTTGTTAATACCACAAATTTAATAAGTCTATATAATATCTGTACTGCAAAGTGTTAAGCTTTTACTTTTGCCACATTTTTGTGATTAATTATCAGGCTTTAATTTTTGTGTTTATATTGGGCGTTTGGTTAATCGATTTTGCATTTCCCGCGGTAGCGGAGCGCGAAGTATACCTGTCACCACATAAACTATGAAGAAGATTGTTTTATCCATTACCGCTATCGCGATAGCTTCACTTTTTGTGTTCTTTAAACGACCGGCCCCGCCAAAGGCGAAAGATAACCGGCCTAACATCGTACTCATTATGGCCGATGACCTGGGTTTTTCTGACGTGGGTTGTTACGGGTCGGAGATCCATACACCAAATATCGATTACCTGGCATCGCAGGGGATAAAATATACCCGCTTTTATAATACTTCACGCTGCTGCCCTACACGTGCTTCACTTTTAACGGGCCTGTATAACCAGCAGGCAGGTATCGGTAACATGACGGATGTTGAAGACGAGCCGGGCTACCTTGGCCATCTGTCTGAAAATTCGGTAACCATTGCCGAGGTGCTGAAGCAGGCCGGTTACCATACCGCTATGACGGGTAAGTGGCATGTATCAAATACTATAGGCCAAAAAGATCCCCAGGAACAAATGAAATGGTTGAACCATCAGTCGTACCACCCCACCTTTTCGCCGATAGAGCAGTACCCAACCAGTCGCGGGTTTGAAAAATTTTATGGTACTATTTGGGGTGTGGTCGATTTCTTCGACCCTTTCAGTTTGGTTAACGGTACCGAACCGGTGAAAACAGTACCTAAAAATTATTATCATACCGATGCCATAAACGATACTGCCGCCTCATACATCAGGCAGATGAGTAAAAGCGACAAGCCCTTCTTTTTATACGTAGCCGAAAACGCGCCGCACTGGCCGCTGATGGCATTACCCGAAGATATTGCCAAGTACAAAGATACCTACAAAGTGGGTTGGGACAGCATCCGTGCGGCCCGCTACCGTCGACTGGTGAAGGCTGGTGTTATCGACCCGAAAAAAGCGCCGCTGTCTGAACGTGTTAATGATAAATTGAAATGGGAAGATAACCCTGATAAAGAATGGGATGCCGCCGCCATGGCCGTACATGCCGCCATGATTGATCGTATGGATCAAGGCATAGGCCGCATTATTAAAGCCCTGAAAGAAACAGGTCAGCTGGAAAATACACTGATCGTTTTCTTGAGTGACAACGGCGCCAGTAATGAAAACTGTACCGCCTATGGCCCGGGTTTTGACCGCCCCGACCAAACACGTACCGGCGAAAAGATCGTTTACGACCTGAAAAAACAGATCATTCCGGGTAAGCAAACTTCTTATGCGTCGATAGGGCAGCGCTGGGCCAATGTGGCCAATACACCATACCGCTACTGGAAAGCCGAATCGTACGAGGGTGGGGTACATACGCCGATGATCGCTTTTTGGCCGAAGGGGATTACCACTAAAAAGGGCGGTGTATCCGCGCAGATGGGCCACGTGAAAGATTTTATGGCCACTTTTATCGAGGTAGCCAAAGCCAAATATCCAACAGAATACAAGGGCCGTAAAGTATTGCCATCGCAAAGCAAAAGCATGGTAAGCTCGTTTAAGGGCAAGGCCGCGGAGGATGAGGTATTGTTTAACGAACATTTCCGCGCACGCTATGTAAGGGCTAAAGACTGGAAAATGGTATCCTTATCAAACGATACCACCTGGAGGCTATACCGCATTAACGGCGACGAAACCGAGATAAATGATGTTGCCGGTAAATACCCCGAAAAGGTGAGCCAGTTAAGCAGCCTGTGGCATACCTGGGCGCAAAACAACAAAGTATACCCAAAACCGAGATAGGCGGCTAAAGCATGCGATCAATTCAAAAAATGATAGCGGGTAACGCCAACCGGATCAGCGTAGTTATGCTGGGCATGCTGGCTTTGCTGGTATCTGCCTGTGGTGACGGTAATAAAACGGGAACGAAAAAAGATACGCTTGCCGCATTGCGCAAGAAAAAGGCCGTGTATTGCGAATCTAATTTGCCATCGCGCTATGGCGCCATAAAGACGGATAGCGGTAACGTGGCATCGGGAAAGCTGAAAAACCATGAGGGTATGGTTTGGATCCCTGGTGGGGAATACCTGATGGGAGGCGATAATGAGCAGGCTGCCGAAGATGAGTACCCAAAACATAAAGTAGAGGTATCGGGTTTTTGGATGGATATTACCGAGGTGACCAACGCGCAGTTCGAAAAATTTGTAAAGGCTACCGGCTACCTCACTACTGCCGAGCAAAAACCCGACTGGGAAGAACTGAAGAAGCAACTGCCGCCGGGCACACCCAAGCCCGATGAAAGCCTGCTGGTACCGGCATCGCTGGTGTTTTCCCCTCCCGATCATGAAATAGCATTGGATAATTACGCGCAATGGTGGTCGTGGCAAAAAGGAGCCAACTGGCAGCACCCGCAAGGGCCTGCGAGTACTATCAAGGGTAAGGAAAACTACCCGGTAGTACACATTTCGTATTACGATGCCCTGGCTTACTGCAAATGGGCAGGTAAGCGCCTCCCTACTGAAGCAGAATGGGAGTGGGCCGCGCGTGGCGGATTGAAGAATAACATTTACCCATGGGGTAACGAGGCGGTTGATGCCGGTAAACCCAAAGCCAATAGCTGGCAGGGGAGCTTCCCCTGGAAGAATACGGTGAAGGATAAATACTATCGCGCGGCACCCGTAAAAAGCTTTAGCCCCAATAACTATAAACTTTACGATATGGCAGGCAATGTATGGGAGTGGTGTGCCGACTTGTACCACAACCAATATTACAGCGAGGTAAATAAGCCGAACGGCGTAAAAGACCCGCGAGGCCCGGCCACAAGTTATGACCCTGAAGAGCCAAATGCTAAGAAAAGGGTGATCAGGGGCGGCTCGTTTTTGTGTAATGATAGTTATTGCTCGGGGTACCGTGTAGCCCGGCGTATGAAAAGCACCGAAGACAGCGGAATGGAGCATTTGGGCTTCAGATGTGTGGCCGCGCGATAGTTTTACTGTTATAAAGACAGTTTACATGCGCGTTTTCGCTTAAAGTGGGTTTAAAAAGCCACGTGCCTGTTTTAAGGCGCTAAAAGGTTGTGATTTTAAATAAGCGTTTGGCTGTTTAGGGTTTTAAATACTGTTTATATTGTTGCATTTATAAAATATTGCATACAAAATTTATAATAAATGGTTTGTTGTAATCTATACTTTACGATTTCAATAAATTTAAGTACGTTTGGGGAAGTATTTGTACTTATTTAACTGATCTTACAAATTAAAAGATGAAGCTTTTTATTAAAAAACCTATTGCTCAACTAATGGCCGCCACGGCAGAGACAGCAGATTCGCTTAAGCGTACGCTGGGTCCTGTATCGCTGGTAGCGTTAGGTATTGGTGCAATTATCGGAGCCGGTATTTTTGTGCGTACTGCATCTGCTGCAGGTGAACACGCCGGTCCGGCCGTTACCATTTCATTTCTTATCGCGGCAGCGGGTTGCGCCCTTGCCGGATTATGTTACGCTGAATTTGCCAGTATGATCCCTATCGCTGGTTCGGCTTACACTTACTCTTATGCCACCATGGGCGAGTTCATCGCCTGGATCATAGGGTGGGATTTAGTACTCGAATATGCCCTTGGCGCAGCAACGGTATCCATAGGCTGGTCGCAGTACTTTAATGAGGCCCTGTATACTTTTACTAATGTGCACATACCCTACGCGTGGTCGCACGGTCCGTGGGAGGTATCAAATACCACTACAGGCATGTACGCTGCCGAATTAGGCTCGCATGGTATCATCAACCTGCCTGCTATACTTATTTTATTCCTGCTTTCGTTACTGCTTATTCGCGGTACTGCTGAATCGGCAGGTGTAAACAACGTTATCGTTATTGTAAAGGTTGCTATCGTATTATTGATCATTGGTTTAGGCTGGCAGTTCATTAACCCTGCTAACCACACCCCATACTTGATCCCTGCTGACGCGGGCCAGGTAAAGGTAAGTACTGGTGTTATTGATTACGGTGCTACCTTTAATCACGGCTGGCTTGGCGTATTGCGCGGCGCGAGTGTGGTGTTCTTCGCTTTCATCGGTTTCGACGCGGTATCTACCGCTGCACAGGAAGCCAAGAATCCTCAAAAGGATATGCCTAAAGGTATCCTGATCTCTTTGGTGATCTGTACTGCGCTTTACATCTTATTCGCACACGTATTAACCGGTTTGGTATCTTATAAAGAGTTCTTAATTCAGGGTAAAGAGGCTTCGGTAACTTATGCTATAAAAGCAGCCATGGGCCCAAGCTACACATGGTTAGCTTCTTTGGTAACCATCTCTATTTTGGCAGGTTTCTCTTCGGTTATCCTGGTGATGCTGATGGGCCAAACCCGTGTATTCTATACCATGAGTACTGATGGTTTGATCCCTAAGATATTTTCTAAACTGCACCCTAAATTCCGTACACCATACAAATCACAATGGTTGTTCTTTGTATTCGTATCGTTGTTCGCCGGTTTTATTCCTGACAGGATCGTAGGTGACATGGTGAGTATCGGTACCTTATTCGCGTTCGTGCTGGTTTGCCTGGGTATCTTCATCCTGCGCAAAACCGATCCGAACCTGGTTCGTCCGTTTAAAACACCTATATACCAGGTTGTTTGTCCGCTTGGCGCTGCTATTTGTTTATGTATGATCGCCAGCGAAGGTTTAGAGAACTGGTTGAGGTTGATCGGCTGGTTGCTGATCGGTTTCATCATCTACTTCGGTTATAGTGTTAAACGTTCACACGTTAGGCATGGTAAGGTTGAAGGCGCTACTGATCCTATCAACCCTAAATTTGTTGAATAATATATCAATCTTGATACATCACAAAAAAGGTTCTGAGCATTCAGAACCTTTTTTGTTTTTACGGCTTATTATGAATTAGCGATACCAATAAATGAAAGCCAATAAAAGCCTGTGGATACTTGCTGTAATATGTGTGATCAATTCCATGGGGTTTGGTATTGTGGTGCCGCTGCTGTACAGCTACGGCAAAAAGTTTGGCGTTACCGAGCATACCATAGGCCTGCTTACGGCAGCGTTCTCTATAGCGCAATTCTTTGCCACGCCGGTACTGGGCGCGTTGTCTGATAAATGGGGGAGGAAACCCGTATTGGTGATCAGCCTTATAGGTACTTGTATCTCCTTTATCCTGTTCGCGCAGGCTCGCAGTATCATTATGCTTTTCGCTGCGCGGATACTGGACGGCTTGACAGGCGGCAATATTTCGGTAGCGCAGGCTATGGTTTCCGATATCTCATCCCCTAAAGACCGCGCCAAAAACTTCGGCATCTTAAGTTCTGCATTCGGTTTTGGCTTTGTGGCCGGGCCAGCCATTGGTGGCTTGCTGAGTAAAATAGGTTTGCAGGTGCCTTTCTATTTTGCCGCGGTGATCGCTTTGGCAGGTATCCTGATCACGATGCTCTTCCTGAAAGAAACCAATACCGAAAGGAAAGACAAGCAAGAATACCAATTCAACTATGCCTGGCTCATTACCGTGTTGAAACAGCCTATAGTGGGTGTATCCATCTTCATCGGTTTTATGCTTACCATGGCGCAGTTCAGCATGATCATCGGCTTTCAAACCTTTAGTGTAGATCAGCTTAAACTATCACCTACACAAATCGGCCTATTTTACGCGGGCTTTGCCATTACCGGAATTGTAATGCAATTATTGGTGCCGCTGCTCACCAAGGCATTCAGCTCAAAAGCAATCATATTATTGATATCTACACTGATATGCCTCGGCGCGATGATCTTAAGTGGTTTTGCTACCGGGTTTATATTGTTCGCGGTAGCGGTTTGCGTGTATGGCTTGTTCAACGGCCTGCGCAACCCCATGCTCAATGCCATTATTGCCGATAACAGCGACAGTAAAGAACAGGGCAAAGTGTTGGGCATCAATCAGTCATATACTTCCATCGGGCAAACGCTTGGGCCTGTAACCGCGGGTCTTATTACTGTAATTTCTGTTCATAGTATATTCTTTTTAGCATCTTTCTATATTTTAATTGCATTTTTGTTGTGTTTTAAGCTGAAGTCACAAAACGCCTCATAAAATACCCCTATGCAGCCACTTATATTTAAAGAGATCCTGTCGGTAACCATGATATTGTTTGCCATAATTGATATACTGGGCGCAATCCCCGTAATTATCGAATTAAGGCAACGTGCCGGGCATATCGAATCGGAAAAGGCCAGTATAGCGGTATTGGTATTGATGGTGGCATTCCTGTTTGTGGGGAATGAGCTATTGGATGTCATCGGGCTGGATATTTCTTCCTTCGCCATAGCAGGTTCGCTCGTGATCTTCATTATCGCGATGGAAATGATATTGGGCATCAAATTTTTTAAAGAGGAAATGCCCGAAACGGTATCTATCGTACCCATCGCATTCCCGCTGATAGCCGGTGCAGGTACCATGACCACCTTGCTGTCGCTTAAATCGCAATATCAAACACAGAACATCCTGGTAGGTATCATTATCAATACCCTGTTTGTTTACCTCGTACTTAAAAACGTAAAGTGGCTGGAAAAGCTTTTTGGTAAAACCGGGCTGGATATTTTGCGCAAGGCTTTTGGTATTATCCTGCTGGCCATCGCCATCAAATTGTTCAGGAGTAACTCGGGCCTGTAGTTCTTCTTTCTTGGTACTATAGTTCAAATAATTGAGGCCATTTATACGGGCACAAATTCTGTCTTTTCAACAGCAATCGATTTTCTTCTGAAGAAATAGTATAAATAAGCGTGCATCATGTTTTTTTATGAATGCTTTGCTTATGTTTACTATAGTTTTATTGCCTGCCGGGGCAACTTTAAACCATTATAACCGTACAACGAGGCGTAAACCTATAATTAATAAGGTAAGTACTTTAAGCAGTTTTTAGCATTTAGTTTTTAAGTGTATGCGGCACCGTATATGTATGTTTTTTATTGGTATGAGCGCCTTTTTTGGCCTTATGCTTCCTTACGTGGTGTTGGCGCAAAACAAAAGCTTACAGTTTGTGCATGTTGGCACCAGCGAAGGTCTTTCGCAAATAAATGTAAACACTATTATTCAGGATAGCCGCGGCTTTATATGGATAGGCACCCGCAACGGCCTCAACCGTTACGATGGCTACCAGTTTATATCGTTCAGGTACGATGATAAGGACAGTACCAGCATAAGCAATAACATGGTGAATGATATTGCCGAAGATAAAGACGGCAATTTATGGTTGGCCACGCAGGCCGGTTTAAATATGTACCAGCGAACTACGGGCAAATTCATTCGTCATACGCACAACGTAGCCAACCCCAAAAGTGTGGCAAGCAACGTGGTGAGTCACCTCACCTTTGATGAGCATGGCGACCTTTGGGTGGCTACCCAAACCGGCGGCGTAGATCGGTATGATCTTAAAAAGAACATCTTTTATCACCATAGTCCTACAGGTAAAGCAGGGGGCAGCCTCAGCGATAACAACGCGCGCACGGTTTTTAGGGACGCGCAGCAACGTATTTGGGTAGGTACCGCCAACGGCGGATTGAACCTGTACGATAAAAAAACAGATTCCTTTATCAGTTACCTGTACCACGACCCGCAAACCGGGGCAGTTATCGGGAATAATGTAACCACTATTTTTGAAGATCAGCAACGGCGCCTATGGCTGGGCACGCAGGCGGGTGGTTTGTTCTTGTTCGACAGAGAGAAGAAAATCTTCAAACGTTACCTGCACGATGCAGGCGATAAAAGCAGCCTGTCCAGCAATACCATTTACTGCATGAATGCCGATGAGGAAGGCAACCTGTGGCTGGGTACAGAGAACGGCGGCCTGTGTATACTTAATCACCAAACCGGCAAATTTACCACCTATCAGCACGATGAGATAGACGATAACAGCCTCAATGGTAACTCGGTTTACGGTATTTGCCGCGATAAACGGAACAACATGTGGGTGGGCGCGTTTGGCGGCGGGGTAAACCTGTACAAAAAAACTTCAGCAAGTTTTACCTTGTACAGGCATAACAGCAGCCCTTTCAGCCTGTCGAATAATTTTGTGCTGGATATTGCCGAAGATAAAGAGCATAAACTTTGGATAGGTACAGATGGCGGCGGCCTCAACAAGTTCGACCCGGAAACGCGTTTGTTCACGGCCTTTAAGCAACCTGTAAACGGGAAAAATGGTATCACCGGTAATTATGTACTCGCCGTTAAGCCCGATGCCACCGGCAAGCTGTGGATAGGTACCTGGGGCGATGGTATGAGCATTTATGATCCTGCTACTAATATCTTTAAAAATTATAAACGGGACGCAACCAAGCCCAACGGGATAGGAGGCAACAACGTTTACAACATACTGCACACCCGCGACGGCAAAACCTGGATAAGTACCTTTAACGATGGTATAGATTGCTACGACCCTAAAACCAATATATTTAAACATTATAAGTTTAACGCCAACGACCCCAAAAGCCCAAGCAGCGACAGGGCTTATGTTTTTACCGAAGATAGGAAAGGCAATCTTTGGATAGGTACTTCTGACGGGGGATTGAACCTTTTTGAACCCGCTACCGGTACCTTTAAGCGTTATGTGCACGAAGAAAAGCGCAACAGCATCAGCAATAACGGCGTAACCGATATTTTTGAGGACAGTAAAGGCAGGCTGTGGCTGGCTACATTATCGGGCCTCGATCTGTTTGACCCGGCGAAGGAACATTTTACCGTTTTTACCCGCGAGGATGGTTTGCCAAGCGATATTATTTATGCCTTGAGGGAGGATAACAACGGCATGCTTTGGATAAGCAATAACGGCGGCTTATCCCGGTTCGACCCGGAACGGAAACACTTTACCAATTATACAGTCGAGGATGGTTTACAGAGCGACGAATACAAACCCCACTCGGCACTAAAAGCCCATAACGGAAAACTGTATTTTGGCGGTATCAACGGCTTTAACGAGTTTATGCCTTCGCGCATTCAAAAGCCTGTGGGTTTTGCTCCTTTGGTGATCACTTCGTTCCAGTTGTTCAACAAAGTACTAACCATCGCCAAAAATGCTTCCGACCCTTCGCCGCTGAAACAGGATATCAGCGAAACCCGCAAGCTAACCTTGCAGCACCAGCAATCGGTTTTCTCGTTTGAGTTTGCCGCGTTAGATTACGCTTCGATAGATAAAAAACAATACGCCTACTTTTTGGAGGGCTTTGATAAGGAATGGAACTATATAGGTAACCACCACGCGGCCTACTATACCAATTTGCCGCCCGGCGAATACCAGGTGAAGCTGCGTTATATGGATAGCCAGGGGCGCTGGTCGCCGGTGGCTACGCCGCTCACCATAGTTATTGTACCGCCGTTTTGGTTAACCTGGTGGTTTACGGCGCTGGCAATAGCGGCACTCGTAGCCATTATTTACGGGTTGTTTTTGTTGCGGATGAGTACCATACAGCAACAAAAAGCCAACCTCGAAAAAGTGGTGGAAGAACGTACCAAGAGCATTGTAGAACTCACCAACGAAGAACGTAAATCGCGCGAGTTGGCCGAGCAGGCGAGGGAAGAGGCCGAAAAAGCCAATAAGGCCAAGAGCATATTCCTGGCGACAATGAGTCACGAGATCCGTACGCCGATGAACGGGGTGATAGGTATGGCGACATTGCTGGCCAATACCAACCTTACCACCGAGCAAATGGAGTATACCGAAACCATTAAAAGTTCGGGCGATGCCTTGTTAGCGGTGATCAACGATATACTGGATTTCTCCAAAATAGAATCGGGGAATCTGGAATTGGACGAAAGCGATTTTGATATCCGCGATTGTTTGGAAAGCGTGCTCGACCTGTTCGCCGAAAAGGCCTCCCAGCTCAACCTCGACCTGGTGTACCAAATGGAGCTGAACATGCCCGCCAATATTATAGCCGATGCCATGCGCCTGCGGCAGATTTTGATTAACCTGGTGGGTAATGCCATTAAATTTACCAGTGCCGGTGAGATATTTATTGGGGTTGATGCCGTGCATCGTGATAAGGAACAGCTCGATTTGTTGTTCACCATACGCGACACTGGTATTGGCATCCCGGAGGACAAACTGAACCGTTTGTTCAAAGCCTTTTCGCAGGTTGATTCTGGCACTACCCGCAAATACGGCGGCACAGGTCTGGGTTTGGTGATCAGCGAGAAGTTGATTAACCTCATGGGCGGCAACATTGATGTAAAGAGCGAGGTAGGGGTAGGGACGGTGTTTTCGTTCAGTATCAATACTCGCATTGGCGTAAAACCGCTGCCAACCTACATCAGCGTAAACACTACTGATATTGAAAGTAAGCGAATTTTAGTGGTAGATGATAACGCCACTAACCGCAGCATCTTGAACAATCAGCTGAAACAATGGAAGTTTGTGCCCGTAATGGCCGAATCGGGCGATGTGGCTTTAGCGCTATTGAAATCGGAGCCGCCGGTTGACCTCGTGATCACCGATTTTAATATGCCGTTTATGGATGGCGTAACGCTGGCACGCAACATTAAAAAAGATTTCCCGGCGTTGCCTATCATCTTATTGAGTTCTGTAGATAATCAGCAGAGCAAGCAGCGCGGCGACCTGTTTAATGTGGTGCTTACCAAACCTGCCAAGCATAACCTGCTGTATAAGCACATCATCAGTCAGTTAAAGCATGAGGATGGCAGCTTGCAAACCAACCGCCCCGAAAAAGATGTGCTGCCAAAAGACATGGCGCAAAAATATCCTGCCAATATTTTAGTTGCCGAAGATAACCTTGTGAACCAAAAAGTGGCGCTGCACGTGCTCGAAAAGATGGGCTATCATCCCGATATGTTTATGAACGGCAAGGAAGTGCTGACCGCGGTAAATCAGAAACAGTACGACCTCATTTTTATGGACGTGCAAATGCCCGAGATGGACGGCCTCGAAGCTACCCGCCTGATAAGGCAGCAGGAAGGCCGCCAGCCTGTTATTATAGCCATGACCGCCAATGCCATGATAGAAGACCGCGAGAATTGCATGAACGCCGGTATGGACGGTTACCTGAGCAAACCCATGAAGCTGGCCGAAATTATTGCAGTGCTGGAGAAATACGGTAAAAGTACAGATGCACCGGTGGTGTAGTCAATTCTGACAATCGCATCAGAAAAAGATAACAAAAGCTTAATGTGCAACATTGTTGCAATTGCTTGCATTGTTTATATATTGCCCTAATTTTATAAGCGAATGAAACGTAGAGATTTTGTTAAGCAAACCGCGCTTACCGCGTTTGGTGCTGCAATTATTGGTGCCCCGGTGGCCGCGCTGGCCGATGGGGGAGTAACCCATTTAGAGAGTGAAGATGTATCGCCCCGTGCGGCTTTGGCCGATGATTACCCGCTGCATTTTATGGCCATTGGCGATTGGGGCCGCAACGGCGAGTACGACCAAACCGAGGTAGCCAAACAAATGGGCATTTGGGGTGCCAATAACCCTAATAATTTTGTGATATCGGTAGGGGATAACTTTTATCCCAATGGCGTGATCAGCGAGCAGGATCCTTTGTTTCATTATTCGTTTGAGAATATTTATACCGCGCATTCTTTGCAGTGCGACTGGCACGTAGTAATGGGCAATCACGATTACCATGGCGACCCCGATGCGCAGGTTCGCTACAGCAAGGTAAGTCGCCGTTGGAATATGCCTGCAAGGTATTATACCAAAGAGGTTTCATTAGGCAAGGATAAGGGCAAAGTTGCCTTTATCATGATGGATACCGATCCGTTTTTACACGATAACCTGAAAGAGCAGGTAGATCAGCAAATGGTATGGCTCAATAAAACGCTGGAGCAATTACAGCCCGATGTAAAATGGAAAATCGTAGTAGGGCATCACCCTTATTACACCGTAGGCCCGCGCATCAAAAATTACGATACCCTCACCATGCGCGAAAAGCTGGCTAAGGTTTTTGAAAAACACAAGGTAGATATCTACCTCTCCGGCCACGATCACTCGCTGCAGCATTTAAAGCCTGAAGGCTATACGCATCAACTTATTTCGGGTGCAGGCTCGGAACTTACCCCGGTAAGCACGGGCATACCTTACAGTAAATTTGAGGCATCAGAACATGGTTTTATGTATTTCTCTGTAAGAGCAGGCCGTGTAAATGTAAAGGCCATTAATAAAGATGGCAAGGTGATATACGATACCAATATCGATAAAGCATAAATTAAGGAACTATAATGGAGAGCCTCCCGTGGTAACATGGGAGGCTTTTTTGCTTTAAATTGTACAAACAATTATAGCTCGCCGTGGTTGCTTTTTGTAAAACAGATTGTATAACTAACTCCTTAACATTATGGGATTTGACATCAGCTACCACCCGGTAAAAGAATCAGATATGCGTAACTGGTTTTTTGATTTAGATTTTACAGCCATTGCCGATAATGATTTCAGCGGCATCGAACCCGTTGTAAAGCAATACCAGCTCGACGAGTTTTTTATTGATAAATACAAGGATATTTTGGCTGTGGCGGTACAAACCCCGCCGGGCGATTCCTTCGAGAACTCGTACGGGTACTACATGGCCGTGATACAGGGGCTGATGGATAAGTATTTTTATACACGAGGATCGGCCTATTCGTTCATGATGCAGGATATGCCTTACTTTAAAGCCTACACCAAACCCTGGGCAGATATATTGACCGATAAATACGAAAACCCTACGTATAACCAGATCAATCAGAATTATAGCTCGGGCGTATACATCCCGGCAGATATGGTGGTGAAACTGCTGCACGATTATAATACCGACGAAAACATCAAACGGGACATGGATAACTTCTATTCGCACGGGCGCATAGATATTTTTATGAAGGCCTTGGAATATGCCATGCACAGCAATGCCGGCATACTGGAAGCTACCGAAGTGGTAGAACCTAATCCGCTCGACCTGAATCAAACGGTTTGCTACTCCAATTTGTTGAATTGTGATATTGAAGGTGCCATTCTTTACCAACAAGCCGCGCAGGAGCAATTGCGCGAATATGAAACACGCGAAAACCTCCCCGAAGGTGAAATAGCCCGCAATGCCACCTACCAAAAAACAACAATACCGCCGCCGCCTGCCCCAAAAACAGAGAAGAAAGGATTCTTTAAACGCCTGTTTGGTTAAGCGTAAATGATAATTAAGTCTTATTGCTATATTAATAAAAGGCTCATATTACATTTTATAAGGTTGATTGATAGGTGCTTGGCCTGGTACGGTAAAAACATTGCCATGATGCCGAAAAAAATCGTACATTTGTAATCCAAAACAGTGCGGGATGGAGCAGTTGGTAGCTCGTCGGGCTCATAACCCGAAGGTCATAGGTTCGAGTCCTGTTCCCGCTACCTGAGTAAAATGAAAGCCTTAAGTTGAAAAATTTAAGGCTTTTTTCGTATGAGGGTATTTGTTATTTGGTGATGAGCTGACAATGTTGACCGCAGGCCGAATCCCTTAGTAGAAGTATGTTAAACGTGCGCTTATGCCAAGAAATTCAATCATTATAGGATTGAATTTCTTGAATTATCGAATGATCACTATGGCATTTTATCAAAGACGTCGTTAAACAGTTAAAAAAATCTCTTTGAGTCTTGCTTATTAATACATACAATTTGTTATCGACAACGATTACATACCCATCTTTATTTGGTTTTTTACTCTGGAAAAAAGATGATTTATTTGATATGATAAAATTTTTAATGTTATTGAAAGAAGCTTCATCTGTTATTTTTGAGGTTATAGCTCAATGCCCCCATAAAGCTTTTACCAATTTTCTGAATGGCTATCATCAAGTAGTAGTTTAATAATCGCTTCCTGCTGCTTTAGCAACCTGTTAAGCACAGACAAGATCCCTACCGGCATCAGGTGAGAATTGACCCGCTTGGCTAACTGGTTTATGTTGACCCCGATCTTCTTTAGTTCAAAATAAGTATCATAATCAAGTTTCGCTGTTTTTGGTTCTGGCAAGCGGCCTTTAAAGAAACGCTCGCGCATGAGCAAACCCGGAGCCTTGCCACATAGCTGTGCAACAACTTCCAGCTTCTTCAACTCGGCTGGCGTAAGCCTGATGGTAAAGTTGACCGAACGCCTGTTGTCCCCGGTTAACTTAGGCCTGCCCCATAGCCAAAAGAATTAGATAAAATCAATACGGCATGATGCCGAAAAACATAAAAACAGTAAATTTCCATACGGGTAATCTTTCAAGAAAATGAATGAGATTGCGGGAGGTACTTTGTTCCCTTATAGAAGATTTGCTTAAGCCAGGGGCTTATTGCAATAATATAAAATTAGGAAATTGCTTTCTAAAAAAGAAAAAAGTCTTTTGGAAATGCTGAACAGATTGAAGTATTTCCGGGTCCGGGTTTCCCGGCAAGCTCGTTTTCGCATGGCGAAAACATGGCTTGCTTACGAAGGGTTTACTTTTAAATTATTGTCATTAATCAACGCGCAAACGTTTCCACAATTAGTTTGAAGGCATGATCAATGTCATTTCAGAAAGATAAGGCATAATCTTTATAATAGGAAGTTCGAATACGACGATTTATAATGAGCTATTCAAGATATACTCAACTGCAAAAGTTTCCAGTATTAAAGCCTCTTTAATACCTACAAAATTTTGTGCTCTTTAAATTTTTTAATCAATGCAATATTTTCATCATAATATAATGGATCCAAAATAATTGAAGCGGCGAAATTCCCATTAGAATCAGGTATAATCAGATAAGGCAGGTTTTGTTGATCCAAATCACTAAACTTTTCAATCGTTAGAAATTTCTTTTGTCTGGGAGATATTTTATATTGATTAGTACCTGTAACGAAAAGAATTTTTTCGCCAACTTCGTCGCCAAATGTTTCTTCTAAAAGCGCTATACTTTGCAATACACAAGAGCCGCAACAATTATCGTCATACCGACAAATAGCCTTGTATTTTATGATGTTGGGTAGGTTAGCTACAGAATTGAGCTTTAGGGAATTAAAGTAATTACTATAAAGCAACGTTTTGTATAGTGCATTTTTTTGTTCAAGATAATGAATTTTATCATATTGTTGGCCAAGGCTTTTGTTATTATGCTTAAGGTTTAACAAAAACAAAATGCTTGTTAAAATATATACGACAGTCAAGATATAGAAATAGGGTTTCATATTATTTCAACTTAAAAGAAATAATGACTGGGTTGTCTCCGTTTTTTGAATTCTTTATACTGTTGAAAATATGGAACTCAGGGTCATTTGGTGTTTTTGCGATGGGATTCCGACTGATCATTCCCCTCATAAAGTTCACTTCTATAGTCGAAAGCACCCTATAAAATTTATCGTTTTCAACCGCCTGGCTTGTGGGGGTAAACTGAAGTAAACTTGAATTTACATTTTTATAGGCAATAAACTCATTTGACGCTTTATTGTAGATCACCCAAATTGGTAATCCACCAATCATTGCCTGGCCAAGAATGTGTTGTTTAGATTCCTGAACCTTGCTTAAATTAAATATTTTATTGTGATTAAGCGCTAATTTATTTAACGAAGTTTTTTCAATTTCCTTTTGCGAAAAACTTAATTCTCCAAAACTGAATGAAATATAATTTTCAATGGAATGCGAATTAATTTTGTATACAGCGTTATTCAATACATTACGCCAAAATATCTGGCCATTGGCTGCCCACAACTGATTATCCACCAGATAATCATAACTTTGCTCTTTCACCATACCTTTTACGTTAGTTAAATCGGCAAATGTGCTGATCATGATGTTTTGATTGCCCTCCAAAAAACCGTTATTAATTTTAGCCTTATTCATAAATAAAGTATCATTAATTACTTGTACCTGCCTCACGGAATATGGGAGTGTAATGGCTCTGATAAAATGCCCGTCTTCTACGTTATACTTTGATAATCTGTAATTTGTGTTATCGTAAATGTAAAACACATCATTATTAACAGATACATCGTTTAATTTCACAAATGCCCCCGACGATTTGCCTCGCTTGTTAATTGCATATTTAAACTTACCATGACTATCAAAGCCATATACTCCATTTGATATAACAAGTATCCTGTTCTTAGTTACGCGTATATCCTCTATATCATTTATACGGCATTTTTCGTTAGTTTCCAATGGTATAAAATCATACTCCTTAACTATGCTGTTAAAGTTTACAGAGTCTAAAATATTATTAACTTTTATTTCGTATTTAAACGGTGCAGAGCTATCTATCTCCAGATTTATTTTATCTGAGTTAATACATGAAGATAGAATTAGAAAATAGGTTGAAAATAGTACAATGAAAGTATGTTTAGGTTTCATAAAGATAAGTACTGGCTAAGGTTTCGCTGTGAATTAACTTTTAATTAGATTTACCTTAGCCAGGTTTAGGTTAAGAAATTAATAATTATTTATCACCAACTGTTCCTGCTGTTGGACATCCTGAAGTTGCACACAAGATAAATCCGCCTTCGGTAGCCGTGCACGCTGCCTTACCGCCGGTAGTACATGTAATCTTGTATACATCCTTTAGTGCCGCAGTTACTTGTGCTTTAATTTTCGCACTCCATTCTGCGCTAAACTTCGTACCTATTTGAATGCCGGCTTCCGTAGCGGCACTGCCAGTTACTGAAGTAACATACATTGCTTGACTCAATTGCGTATCTTTTACAAATATGCAAGCGGGGCACGCGCTGGCTACCTCCTCTTCAGCATTACTGTCACCCGTAAAAGCATATGCTTTCAAAGTGGACAATGACAGTTTACCATTTTGGGAATTGATGCGGATGCCAATGTTATAAGCAAACACTGAGCAAAATAATAATACGCCGAGCACCTTAGCTGCTAAGATGAACGACCTCTTTTTTTGTATCATGTTTATAAAATTGCTAATTAAGACTGCAGAAAAAGTGCATTTTACAAAAATTAAAGTATCCCACAAGAGCTTAAATGCCTTGTATCCTTAACCAATCCAAAAGCCACTTAAAAAGTCATGATAGAATATGATTAAAAAAAACACATTCATCAGGTAAAGCATATAACGCATATAACTGGTATATCGAAAAAGATAAGGAACGAGCAGTGATGTATAAAAAAGAACAAAGTACAATGCGTGTTGAGGATATTGATAAACCTCGGTTACAACGCATCCAAGTAACAATATAAAAACGGCAACATACAAATCTTTTGCTGTAGGAGTGTAGTCATGCACAAGCCAGGTAATGAATTCAACCGCAAACGCAGTACATAGCAAATGCCTGCCAAGGCACTGCATGTTAGTTCGCTCTCTCAAGTTGTAAGTAAAGCAAGTGTCAAGTATTAAAATTCCTACTAAATAGAGTGCTGAAAAGTAGACAGACTTTGGTATTTTGACAACGTTTTCGTTTTTGAAAATGGCTTGGCTCTTAAAATATTTCAATGCATATTTAATACAAAAACATAGGGCAACCAAACCTAATACTAAGGATATTGTGTCGATTCCGGTCATTTTGACGGGTGATACTGTAGTAAAAGGCAATGAGGGAATTAACCAATGCCTTTTCCAATATTTTTGAACCTCAATGTAGTAGAACCATTTTCCGGTTTGATAACCCTGAATGAAAACAACAATTAATATGCTGAATAAACACGTTAATGTATTTACAGTTGCATTAATAATATGTGTCCTGACATTTTTACGTTGCATCAGGTAAGAGAATATCTCAGTAAAAATAACTGCAGGAATAAAAATTGTAGACACGCTTCTTGTAAGGCAACACCCCAAAAGACCAATTATTTGAAATGTGCGAGAATTGCTTTTGTAACCATTGATTAGCAGTACACCAAAAATAAAAAACGTTGATTCTGAATATGGAAGAAACAAAAAAGCGAATGAGGGGAATGAAGCCATTATCAACAAGTTGATAATGCTCAATTTTCTTTTCCCTAATAGAAATAGAAAGGAAAGAAAAAATAATAATAAGTTGAAATAACATATCTGCATACCATCCAGCCCTGTCCATTTCCACAAATAAGAAAAGAGAGGGAAGAATGCCATATTAGACATCATGTTAGGATGATATACATACCCATCTTTTTTTATTACATCAAACCATATTGAGTCATATTGAATTACTATGTCGGGATCAGGAGTATATTTTAATACGCCTAAGTAAAGTAAAAGTATATATAGTGAAAAGATAAAAGTAAGGTTGAAAATAAATGCGAGTGAAGCTTTCACATACGGAAAATCGTTCACTCTTTGAATTAGAGTTGTCAAGTTTTTAAAAGCTGGTTTAAAGTGGCTTAATTGATATCTATAATGTATAGAGCCAAAAAGGCTGCAAGCATATTATTTAGATAAACTTAATTGATTCTCTCTTTTGAATTTAAAATCAAAATGGCCTGCCTGTACATAGTAATACGTGCCTTTAACCTTGTTATACTTGATTTCTGCACCTAACGATCTTAAAATTTCTACGTAATCGTAAACAGTGCGTTCACTAATGCTTAATTTAACTGCTAATTTTTCAGGTGTTCCGGTGGATTTTCTTTGAATCAAGAAACTGAGGTATTCCAAACGGTCGAAATAATACTTAGGCATAGATAAGGTTTAATTTGGTAATTGTGATGCAAAAATATTAATTTCGGCATCATTTCAAATTTTTATTTACTTAATTATTTCATACAACGAAAGATTTTTTAAATTCAAAGTAGGTGAGTAGTAATTGATAAAATACTGGCTTAATGGTTCAATACTTTGCTCTACTTTTAAGAGCTTAAGGCCATATATAGTGTTAGATATTTTTGACGCCATTTGCTCATTCATTACTATTAAGTTAGCGCCAAATCTGTTGTCATTTGCCATAAAACGTAACAAATGTGGCTGATTGATTAAAAACATGGTTACGTTGTTGTTTCTGTAAAAATAATTATTAGGCGCAATTTGATCGTAAGGATTGCAGCCTGGCATAATTATTAACTTAATACTCTGGCTCGAATAATTGTAATGAATATATTTAGCTATATTTAGTGTGGATTCTCCCGCCCCTTTTAGCGAAGCCCCGGCCAATCCTATTATATTTATTAAGACAATTAATGGAAAAATTATAATTTGATACAGTTTATAATATTGTAATTTTTTGGTAATTATGGTAGACCATGTTTTAATGGTGAGTATTGGTATAAAATTTACAAGTGGGAACAAAAAACGTATTTCTTTATGAGGAATAATGCAGTGTATCAAAAAGAACGGTATGATTACCCAAAATAAAATGTCGTTAATTTTAGTTGTATACCAAAGTAATGAAAGTAGTATAAAGAACCCTAAAATTGCAGTTGGGCAAAATAAAATATATAATAAATACTGATACCAAGGGGCGACACCAAAATTAGACGCAACCCCATCTATAATGTTTATTCTAAAGTAATTATACATCGTAAAGCACCACTCGCCATAAAACATCTTATCCAAAACTATTCCTGTTATCAATGCTAATGATAGTCCGGACAAGACTAATAAAAGCTGTTTTTGATTGCTTTTTTTTATAAAATAAAACCAGAATAATATACCTACTACAGAAAAAGCAACTTGATATCTACATAAAATTGCTATACCTAATAAAAAGCCGGTAAAAAGAAGTTTCTTTTGAGTGTATTCTGTCGCTTGTAAATGCAAGTTGCTTATACAATATAATATCATTATCCCGGACCAAGACTCGGAAGAATACCGTACATTGATATAAGGCAGGAACCAGATAAAATATGATGAGAAAAGAAATGTAAAAATTAGTCTTTTATCTATTTCTAATAAATAAACGTTAACAAACCTTCTAATTGAATGCAGCGCGAGCCCCGCGGTAATTAGTCGCAGTAGAAGTGCCCAAACATACCTGTCGTACAAACCAAACACCTTAGCTGCCTGAAACACCGCTACTGCTATAGTTGGTTGAAAACTCGATCTAATCCTGGCATCATACTCCCAAGCTAAACCTTGATGCGCACTCAAACCCATTTTAAATATTGCAAACTCCAGTATTTGGTAATGTTCATCATAATGATGGTATCCCGTACTTTGAAAGGCAGTTATAGTGTATATTACAATTCCCAAAAAAAAGAAACAACCACTGTAGAAAGCAACGCGCGTATCAATTGATTTTTTAATAAAAGTCTTGTTGTTACGTTCATTAACCAAGCCACTTACCGACAATAAATTCAGCATAAAAGTTAATTATCAATATTATATTAAATAGATATAAGGGAATTTGTAGTAACCATTTTTCTTTAAATCTAAAGGCTAAGTAGCAGCTAAGAAAAAACACGACAAAATATATCGCCAGCCGAGGGAAAACGTACAGCCCGGTAATAAAAAACCCAATAGTGGCAGTTAAAACGAATAGAAGTATATCAAGCTTCGAATTTCGCTTCTCCGTTAATAGCCAAATAGTAAAACAAATGAAAAATGGATTACAAAAAAGATGTCTGTTTAAACTCCAAATATTTGTTGAATCACTAATATTGAATGTAAATAACACATCCAATAACATAGTACCACAAATAAATAAGGTAGAAAACACGACTTGAGGGTTAGATTGAATTTCTTTTTCATCTTCTGAATTGCCAAATACGCATTGAATAATCCATTTAACAGATACGAGCAATGCCAAAATTCCTATTGTAAACGCCACTGCGTCAATACCAAGTACACGGGGGCTATCAAAAGTTGTTAGAGGAAACTTAGGTATGAGCCAATGCCGATTCCAGTACTTTTGAATAGTAAAGGAATAAAACCACTTACCCGTTTGTATAGCTTGAACAGTTGTGGCAAAAAATAATCCAGCTAAAGCGGTAAAAATTTGTAGTAGCGTATAACGCCATTGTATCTTTTCTAATTTATTATTGATGATTAATTCACATAGCAGAATTGCAGGCACAAATAATACAGTTACCGGCTTAACCAAGGAACACCCGAATATTCCAATGATTGTCAACAACTTGTTCTTCTTTTCAAGCCCATTCAAAAGAAGGGTACCAAAGAAAAAGAAAAATGCCTCTGAATACGGCAGCATAAAAAACACAAAGGACGGTGCTGATATAAGGATAAGTATTATTCCTGGACTTATTTGCTTGCGACAAATTAAGAGATAGAATGATACATAAAAAAGCAGACTATTAAAAATAGAGATACCTAACGGCTGAAGAACTGTGATTTTCCAGACATAAGGAAACAAGGGAAAAAAAGCCAGACTACAGCCCTGTTCAGGCAAAAAAGTATAGCCGTTATTTCTGATGGAGAGATAATATTTTGCGTCAAACTGTAATACATTAAAACTATTAGGAATGCCACTTATATAACCTAATTGAAAAAGTAGCGCATAACCTGATATAAATACAATTAAATTAATGAGCATAACATTAATCAGGTATTTATTTAGGGGAAATATCATATCCGTTATCCATATTTAGAATGCGTAAAATAGAAGCTCTCTCTGCAAAAAAATTGCATTTTGAAATTGATCTTTGCGTTAAGCAAAGTTTATCACCAAGCGCCTGAAATGTTGAATGCGAATGAGATTATTTAAAATACCGTGTAAAACACTAAGGATTGGAGGGGTTATTTTTTTTACTTTCTTGTTCTTAAACGCTTTTTTTTTCAATATTTATGTTGTACCATCTGCTTCAATGAGTAGCACAATTGAGCCAGACGAAGTTATAATTGTGAGTAAGTTACATTATCCAATACGAATCTTTTCCATTACCATACCTGGTTTAACCGGAGTAGAAAGGAACGACATTTGTGTTTTTAAAAATCCAAACTATAATGCTGAATATTTAATAAAAAGGTGTATCGGACTTCCTGGAGAAACGCTAACAGTAAAGCACAATGAAGTATTTATTGGAGATCGAAATTTAAAAACGCCTACTAATGCAGTCTTTAAGTACGTTGTGTATTTGCGTGATAGAAAAGCATTTTACCGTTTTAAGCAAAAAACACCAGTTATCCATTCAGATAGTTCAGATCTGAAAGTTATTATCAACGTCAACGACGATCACCGAAAACTACTTACTAAGGCCAACAACGTTGTTAGCTTCAGAAAAGTGGAGCTAACAGATTCTGATAAGTTGATGTTCCCTACTGAACTGAAGAAAAGCTGGAATCGAGACAATTACGGGCCTATAAAAATCCCCAAGCGGGGCATGATAACACGTTTAGATGATTTTGACCTTAAATTATATAAGACCGTGATACAATCGGAAAGCAATAGTGTGCTACAATGCGGTGATAGTGTATTTATTAACGGAGTTGTGCAGAAGGTTTATAGATTTAAGAAAGACTATTATTTCGTTATGGGCGATAATAGACATAATTCAATTGACTCTCGTTACTGGGGGTTTTTATCAGAAGATTTTATAATAGGAAAAGCTTGTTTTAAACTTAATAAATTTCAATTACAATCATTAAATTAAACAGATTCGCCTGTAGGTTAATAACTATCGCTATATTTAACTATAAAGCATATAGCGCTTTAGTTTTATAATACTATCAAAACTTAAATAAACCTTTATGTTCGCCTTATCAAAAAATCGAATTTTAGTTTTCTGCTATTTAACCATCTTTTCTTTACTTACTAACCGGGCTTATGCTCAAGAAACAATCAAAGTCGACACTTCAAACTTTTCTTACCTAAGACTAGATCCATCAAACGCAATCGGAGGCAAGGTATCTGATTTTTTCTCAGAGATTGAGTATATTCCTTTAGAAACTATTAAAGAAAGTTTATTCGGAAGCATATTACGTTTAGAAGTATTGGAAGATCGCTTTATTATATTAGAAAATTCCAATCACTTTATATTAATTTTCAATTCATCAGGCAAATATTTGTCCAAAGTTGGCACACAAAAAGAGTATCTCACAGAACTGTCAATTAATAGATTTACTAAACAGATATTATTCAGTAATGACAGAGGAAAAACACTTACAGTGTGTGACTTAAATGGAACAGTTTTAAAAAAAATCAAGTTTGAGGCGAACGCCGACAAGACCAAAACTACCAGCTCTCAAATGATTTTTTTGGGGAACGATGAAAGCGTTGGAAGCAACTATTATGATAATATTGAAATCAATTCGAAATACTATAAACCCTTTTCGAAGTATTTGATTCATTACGCTAAAAGTGATCGGACCGTTTATGCACAAGCGCTGCCGTATGGTAAATTACAGAATAATTTGGATGTAATTAATGTAGGCATAGGCCCCCTAACGCTAACAGATATAGATACTGCAAGCTTTTACTCAAAAGCGTATGATTACTCTATTTATCAGATAAGTCCCAAAACTGTAAAACTGCTTTATAAGATAATATTTCCAGCATATTTTTCAGTGCCTACAAATTTTGCTACTGATACGACCTTAGATGGAAATCGATATCAATGGTTTGAGAAACACCCTGATGCTATATTTTGCGTTAGTAATTTTTTTAGAGCTGGTGATAACATAACTTTTAAAACAACATCCTGGAATAGTACTAAAGAAGATGATTTAATTTATAACACCAAAAGCGGAACGCTCAGCGCACTTAGACACATTGAGCAAGATTCGTTGTCATACCATCTGCCAATATTTGATGAAACATCCGCAATATCAAATAAAAATGGTGTTTTGGCGTCAGACAAAGATAATCTTTACCTTTCCTTATCATCTTTAGAAATGTTTAAATTTTACAATCTGAATTTGGAAAATAAATCACTATATCCTACAAAACTTTTATCATATTTAAAAAAGGGCAGCAAAAAGGACAATGCTGTAATAGTGCGCCTCAAGCTAAAGAAAAGTTTATAATAATCACCTCCTAACCTAAACTGATGTCCTTAACTTTTAGAATAAGAGTTTTAGTAATATTTTTTTTACTATGTATTGCAGGCATATCCTATGGTCAAAAAAACAACATAACTGAGACAGGATCTATAATAGGTATATCACGGGACAGCCTTCATAATTATCCTTTAAAAGCAGCTACAATATCTGTCTATAACGCTAAAAGCAATGAATTGCTTAGTTTTCAATTAACAAACGATTTGGGCAAATTTCAAATCAAAAATCTTCCGGTAGATACATTATTGCATGTAATTGCTACGAATTTTGGCTATAAAGAAGCTAAATTAAAAATTATAATTCCTTCCGGAAAGAAGGCTTTTAACGTAGGTGTGCTAAATCTTGAAAGAGAAAAATGGTTGCTGCAAGAAGTGAGTATAAGATCTGTAATACCCCCGGTTCAAATGCGGGGAGACACATTAGAGTTTAATGCTGCTGCATTTAAATTAGATACTACGGCTGTTGTTGGAGACTTGCTGCAAAAACTCCCGGGTGTAACTGTTTGGAATGACGGAGTGATAACGGTGAATGGAAAAAAAATTAGTCGGCTTTTAGTAGATGGTAAGGAGTTTTTTGGCTCAGACAGTCGCATTCTTCTAAATAATATACCTAAGAATTCTATTCAAAAGGTTCAGGTATATAAAATAAAAACAGATAACGACCCGCTTAACGCCAAATCTGAAATGAACGTTGTTTTAAAGGCTGGTAATAAAAATGCCTTATTTGGAAAGCTGGGCGTGGGGTATGCTACTCAAAAACATTTTGCCGGAGACGGAATGATATCTTATTTCTCACCAAGGCAACAGATAAGTGTAGTTAGTGCCGCCAACGATGTTAACAAAACAGCCAATAACGTTAATACCCTGATGAATTTTAATTCATTCAAGGGAGAGGGAATAAATAATGATTATCATAGCGATTTCAGTCGCGAGGGTTTTAATATATTCAAAGGATTAGGGTTTACTTTTTTACAAGATTTCAATAAAGAGACTGACACCAGAAAGACTTACTATAAAATGAATAATTTAAATACGGATTTATTTTATAGCAATAATGAAAATACAACAAATCAGGAAATTATAAATACTATCGCCTTGAATGACGATCATTCAATCACTCAAACAGGCACAAATAAATGGCAAAATAATAATTCGGGGTTAAGAACAAACGCCAATTATGAAAAGCGATTCAGAAATGGTTTTTTGTACACTAATTATAGCTTCGCAAATCAAAAATCAAACAATTCAAGCAAACAGTTTAACAGTTCTTTTAATGATCTTACTCAGGAAAATAGTAAAACCTCATCAGAACAAAATGGGAATAATGATCAACAATCATTCTCAGCAAATATAAGAGGTAGCGTAGAACGATTTTTTGACACTAAAAGGCATCGGAAACGCCTTGTAAACTTGGATTTTTATTACAACTTCGTAGTTAACAACAGCAAGCAGCGAAAAGGTATTGTTACAAACTTTACGTCAACAGACGTATCCCAAGATCGTTATTATAACCGAATTTACTTAATCGACTTAAAGTCGTCTACCCATACCATTAATACAGTACTAAGACAATTTAACGGCTTGTTTTTTTCTACTGTTCCTGGTATTTCCATTGACATTAATAACATTTTAACTCTCAATAATCAAAACGGCAATGACAATGTCTCAGACATGTTGCCCGGAACCTCTAATTTATATGAAACTAACCTTGACCTTACGAATAAAAGTAATCTGAAAATATTGGACGAAAAACCAGGGATTAATATTGCACACACTTATAACAAGTCTTTGGATAATCGATATGGCACATCGCTAACATATAACATTTTATTACAAGGGCAATTTTACGTTCAAAAAAATGTGGCGACACAATCCATTCAGAATATTTATCGCTCCAATACTTTTTTCGTACCCACAGCCCGCGTTAATTATACCAACGATCAATATGGGGAATTTAAAAATGAATTAACTTTTGAATATTTAACTTCAGTTATTTACCCGGAAATTTGGCAAATGGCGCCATTAATTGATCGAGCGAGTATTTATGGCTTTACAATTCCTAACATCAGCTTGCAACCATCTTATCAGCATATGGCTACATTAAGTTATAACTTCTTAACTCAAACAGGCAAGAATGATCTCAATGCGAACCTTAATATTGCGGGTGGGTTAACGGAAAGAAATATTACAGACAGCGTGTATTATGACGCTTTAGGTAGAACTATAAGACGCTATATAAATGGTGACAACAGGCAATCTCTAATATTAAACGGTGGGATCAACAAAGCTTTTAAGTTTAATAACCACCAATTGCAGTTTAGCGGCAATACCAAAGTTGAATTTTATGAGTATAATACGTTAACAAACGGGCAAGACTATCTCACTCATACAAAAATATTTAATGCATCTGCAGTTTTTAATTACACCTACCAAACCAAGTGGTCTGGAGTTATAGGGCAATACTATACAGGCGGTAAATCTCAACAAGGAAACCTGAATCCACTCACATATACAACCTGGACCACAAATTTAGGCCTTGCCTACGCACTTCCAAGGAGCGTTTTTTTTAACACACGCGTAAATTTTAATAAAACCAAGGCTACAGCAGGCACCCCTCACATTTATTATGCTATTTGGAACGCTGACATAGGATATCGATTTTTAAAAGGGTCAAATGCCGAAGTTAAATTTTCTGCACTCGATCTTTTACACCAAAACAATTCAGTCATTAACCGCCTAAATTACAACAATATCACGTTAACAAAAACAAATGTACTTCAACAATATTTCATGTTAACTGTAGCCTATTATCCTCGTAAATTCAATAAAAATGATAAATAGCAATTAAAAAGAATACATCCGTGAAGGCCTTACACGATTGGTAACGAATTGACCACCCGCCATATATTATATTTTTGTATTAGCTAAGAATTTTCGTGCAGCTTCTTTAACTATAGGTCTATAGTTAACAAAAAATCTTTATCTATCCCTTGTATCTGTATTGACACCAATGACCTATACATTATTGCAATGGTTAAAATTAAAGGTAAAGGCAAGAGAAAATCTAAAAGAACGGACACTACATCCAAATAATGCCTCTGTTTATAGTCGGGGACAACTGATATTAGATAGAGTGTTCCTCGGCTTACTTTGATAAATTTAACTTGCTAATCGCCTTAAATTATCAATAAAACGATTCGAATTCTTTCCCCTACGGGCTAAACTTAGAAAGTAGTCCGTAGGGGAAAGAATTCGAACCCCTTTTTGGAAGATTTGAGGAAACTGGCCTCTTTAAAATTGTAATTGTTTACTTGGTTGAAGTTCAATCTCTTGAAGACTTTTAATGCTCCCGAGTCTGTGCCCGAACCACACAGTAACTGATTTTTTTTACATTTCTGAATAATTGTCCTGCTTTAATGATGTTTGAAAATTTTCAATACAAAATCATCTTGAGTTGATAACTTATAAACATAAGTAAAACTCAATTTCTACATAGGCTATTCAAAAAATAACTGAGCATGACAACATTTGCAAACCATTTAAAATGGGGGCGATTCCATTCCCATACCTTCAGTCAATTGTTTAGAGTCCTTACGAGTTTCCTTATTAATTTTCCAGATAAACCCGTCAAATACATAATGTGTAGACTGCGGCAAGGCCAGCAGCGGAACCAATAAAGACAACAGTGGTTTGTTTTCTATTTTGGGCAGATGGCTGAATAATTGAAAAATACTGCCATGTTCTTTCCATATCAAACCATCCCACAAACCTTCTTCAAGGTAGGCCAGTACTACGAGCATCACTATAAAAGACACAACCCCATACCTGTTAAAAATAGCCTGCCAAAATATATTACCCTTACGGTTACGATGACCACCTTTTTTCTTTTCCTCAACCCATATAAGCGCCATGTACGGAATACCGTGCGAAATAACATTGAGGGTAGTAAAAGCCAAATCGCCGTTAAAATAAATAATACCGAAATACCAGGATAAGAATGTACCCGCTATCAGTACATTCCGGGGCAAATTGAACTGCTTTATTCTAATAAATTACAGGATTTCTTTAACCACATACATTAGTATAATAGTGAAGTAAAGCACGTTTCCTGCGTTAAGCAACCAGCCATTAGCCGGAAGCATAAAGAAATCGTTTTCAATAAACCAGTTGAATTGCCTGTTACCCTCAATATGCCAGTATACAATAGGATAAATAGTTGCGGTGTATATGGCTATTTTATCAATAAGCATGGCATAATATCCGCTCTTTTCCTTGCGGGAATATAAACGCATAAAACCGTATTGCTGTCTTATAAAATGAAACACCGCCAGGTAAGCCAGTACCCGCCAAAAAACAAGGGCATCCATGCTATGGAGTAAAACCCCTGCAACGTAACATAGCAACGGAATGGTAAGCAGCAGGCCGGGCTTTTTTAAGCCATGAGGATTAAAATAGGTACGGTATAATGTGCTGTAAACATGCGCGACATCAATAAATACAACCAAAACAAGCCAATAAAGTATAGGCATAGCCGATGAAGCCTGAAATTGCCGCGGAAATAAAATAACTAAAAACAGAGCAATAAAGGGTGGCGATAGTATAAAAACACTATCGGTAACCGCCGAGTGAAGCCATGGCTGTTTATTTATTTCGCTGTTATACATAGCTTGATAGTACCTGTTTTGCCGCTTTTATACCCTGATGAAAAGCTTCTTCAAATATAGAGATACCACTAAGATCGGTATGCGCGAAAAACAAGCTGCCGTCTATAGGTTGCTGCGCGTTCTTTCTGTCGGCACCCCAAATATAGTTTACATCAGGTGCTATCATACCATGGCCCCATATCCAGCCGTCTACCTGTTCAATATTATCCGTAATGCCGGGGTGAATGTATTCCAGTTCGGGGATAACAATATCCAGCCATTGCTGATAAGTACGTGTATAAGCTGCAAGCCGGGCTACGCGCGGTTCGTAATCGCACAGCGGCAAATAGTAGGTGATCACCTTTTTATTTTCTACAGCGTTTACATGCTGCTGATTGGCGTTAACATATCCAACGGAGGCCGTGTTATATGGCACATTATCCCAACATAAACCGGCGCCCTTGCCTTGCGGCAGGTTATTAAGGGTAATATTGGCTATAAACCATGGCGAATAATGCAGTTTATCAAGGCTGAAGCCCCTTTTTGGGGCACCTTCAAATATCTTTTGATTCACAAATTGCGGCGTAGCCAAAATGGCCTTCTCCGCTTCAATGGTATAGGTTTTGTTTGTTTTAAGATCCAGCATCCGGGCAATAATACCTCCATTGGGCACGGTAGCAATATGATAGCATATAGCACCTTGCTTAACATGTTCTTTAACACCTTCAGCCAGTTTTTTCATCAGCCAGCCATTGCCTTCGGGCCATGTAAGTACAGCGTTACTTTCGGCATTAGCCGCTTTGCCACGGCGGGCAGCAAAATAATGCAAACCGGCCCAGGCCGATACTTTATCTGTTTGTTGCCCGTAATCGTCTTTACAGCAATAGTTGAGGTACCAAAGCAGATAGGGCGAAGTGTAGCCCTCTTGTTTCAAATATTCTTTAAAAGATGATTTATCTAAATCCCGGAATTTTTCATCGGCCGAACTATTATCCAGCGGGATATCAAATGCGTATCGTCCATCAGTACCTTTTGCCTGCTTTAAATTGTCAATCAGCCTGAAGAATCTTTTTATCTGATCGCGGTCTTCGGGTTTTATACCAAAATCGGGTACTAAACCTTCCTGCCATTGCCCGTTGATGAGCAAGCGCTCTTCCGGGTCAAAGCATAGGTAATATTCGTCGTAAACCGGCAGCCCTTTCTCGTAATGGGTTATCGCGCCGCATTCCTGAAAAAAATCAAGTAATAATTCATCTTCGTTATTGGCTATGGTAACGTAATGCGCCCCAAGCGGGTAAGATGACACCGCGTTACTGCCCGAATGAGAATTTCCGCCGATATGATCTTCCAGCTCTATTAATTCAAAATCATGATGCCCTTGTATTTTCAACCACCTTGCGGCCGATAACCCGGAAATACCGCTCCCTATGATCAGCGTTTTCACCTTGCGTGCCTCTGTTGGTACGGGTAGCGGCGTTTTATCACGCAGTATGTGCCCGGCTTTGGCATTGGGGCCTTTTATACTGCCTTTAATATTTTTATAACTATTACCCGGTTTAATTTTTTTGATACAACCACTTAGCAGGATGCCAGAGGTAACAATGCCTGCTTTCAGCAAAAATGCCCTGCGGCTAATGCCATTGCGCAGGCTCTCCTTTTTATAGAACGGCTGCCCACTCATCTTCAAAATACTTTACCAGCACCTGGTTGTTCAGCTTGTTAACTTCGGTTTCTACACGGGCCATATCCGGTGGGAAATACAGCATTTGGTTTAGTCCCCCTGCCGAAATAAACCGCATACCGGGCAGGTAATGATCCGGCTTTTTGTAAGTGATATTTTTGGTGGCCATTACATATCCCCAATCACCAAACGATGGAACATAATTGTGGTAAGGGATAGTATGCAGCCCCACCGAACGAAGTGTTTTATCCACCGTCCAAAACGATTTGGGCGCTACATAAGGCGAGGTGGATTGTACCACCATAATGCCATTGGGCGCAAGCATTTCTTTTACCAGCGAATAAAAGGTATTGGTATATAATTTACCAACCGAAAAATTTGATGGGTCGGGAAAGTCGATCACGATAAAATCGAATTTTCGTTTTTGTTCCCGCGTCCAGGTAAAGGCATCGGCGTTGATCACTTTTACCTTGGGAGACAATAAAGACCTTTTGTTTAATGCCAAAAGCATGGTGTTCGACTTAAAAAGCTCCGTCATGCCCTTATCCAGATCGACCAATGTAACCGAGCGGATCTGTGGATAACGCAATATTTCGCGCACCGCCAAGCCATCGCCGCCGCCCATCACCAATATATCTTTAGCGCCGGGCAACGCCTGTAAACCGGGATGCACTAAAGCTTCATGATAACGGTACTCATCATCAGAACTAAATTGCAGGTTACCATTTAAAAACAAGCGCAACACCTTGCCTTTTTTGGTGAGCACAATGCGCTGATAAGAGGTACTTTTTGAATAGATGATGGTATCACTATACGTCATGCTTTCGGCATAACTGGTAATGGTAGTGGCGTAAACAAAACCTATAAGCAAACCCAAAATACTAATAATGGCGCTGGTTTGTAAGTAAGCCGCCGCCTTAACTTCTTTTTTGAAGTTAACACAAACTATAAGGGCTACAGTAACATTTAAAATACCCACCAGGTAGGAGGTTTTCACCAAACCCAAATAGGGTATCAACAACAGCGGAAACACTAAGGAGGCAAGCAGCGCGCCAATATAATCGAACGTAAACACGCGCGATACCAGATCTTTAAACTCGTAACGGTCCTTCAATATCCGCATTAAAAGGGGAATCTCTAAACCTACCAGTATCCCGGTCAGGCCAACCAAACTGTATAATATGATACGGAAAGACGCAGCATTTTCAAAAACCAGGAACAGTATAGTAGAACTTGTACCGCCAACAATGCCCACCAATATTTCTAACTGAATAAACCAGTAAACGATATTCTTTTCAAAATACTTTGATACCCATGAGCCAATCCCCATAGAAAAAAGGTAGGCGCCAATAATGGTTGAAAACTGTGTTACCGAATCGCCCAGCAAGTAACTGGCAAGTGTACCGGCAATCAGCTCATATATCAACCCGCAGGTGGCTACTACAAAAACCGATAACAATAGCAGTACATGCAGCTTTTTATTCATGTTACCCGTGTATGGCCGAGCTGATAATAATGGCTACCGCTATCATAAACGACGCGCAAACAATAGCCAGTGCTATGTTGTGTTTTTCGATGATCTCTTTCCAAAGATTTTCAGGGGTTATCTTTTCTATGATCCAAAAAGCAACCAGTAAGATCAGGATACCTATTACCGAGTACAGTACGGATGCTACGATGTACTTGTAATTTATTAATTCGTTTAAGCTCATGATATTTTTAGTTTATTTATGATAAAATCTGCGTGCGCCGTTTCGTGCATGGCTGTTAGCGTTGTCTGTATTTTTTTCTACTGTGCTTTCCCAGTACACAATACCATTATAGCTTGCATAGGCAAAGTAACCTGCAATTAGCAAAGCAACAACCAGGTAAAACCTTATACTTTTAATTTTCATTAATCTTCTTCTTCATAAGGTGAAAAATCACTGTTTAGCCAGCGTTGCTTTTCAAAGTTCCGCATTCTATACCAGCAATAAGCCGGATATATGCAGAGTAGGATACAGGTAATAATGAGGTTCATCCATACCGTTATGTTTGTAGTTACCTTGATGTTTACACTATTCCTCAACGGATCGCCCGATGCCGGGTAAACGTTTAAATGATACCTGCCGCCGGGTATTGATGATAACAGGGAGGTGGTACTTTGTGAACCTTCGCTCCAGCTTTCGCCGCCTTCATAACCGTGATAATATTCAATGCCCTCGGTAACTTCCCAGGTTTCATTAGTTTTTTCGTTCACCAGTACAATAGTTGCCTCAAGCCAGTTATTGTCAACATCTGAACGTACTTCAAACTCAACTGCCGACGCTCTTCCTTCAATATTAAATGCCGGGGTAGCAAATGGTTTAAAATCATCAACGGTTTTGCTTGTGTCGCGCGTAATTTCAAAGGTTTCATCCATCACCATTGTTGCCGGCCTGGTAACCAAATTTACAATCTGAATTATGAGTGCTAAAGCGATAAGCAAGCCGGTGAGCCTTGATACGGCATGCCACCTACTATAATGTTTTGAAAACTGATTAGCCCCGATTCCCTTTTTTGCCGGAAACAGTTTTTCATCTACTTTAAACGCTGTCGCTATTTCGGCAGCTTCAATATACTCACCAAGGTAATGGTTTATAACTACTTCCGAATGTTGCTCCCTGTAAATGATGAATGGCGGAGCGATAAATTCCGATGTTTTCATTTTTTCCGCAATCGGGTCCCAGTCAAATTCACCTGTTAAGGCAGTAACAACGGCGGTATATTTATTAAACAAGGCATACTCTACATCCTCATAGGCCAGAAAAGTCCACTTATTATCACGCAACTTTTCCAGCGGTGGGTAAAACTCCTTACCTGCTACAAAATTCCAATGCCCATCGTACTCCGCAAGGTTAGCATATCCCTTTTCGTAGTTGTACAAGAGGTATTCGCGCCAGCCATAATTAGTACCATGTTCCTTTTTTTCGAGGTAAGCGATAACTTTAAAAGAGTGGCCTTTTAAAACGCCTTCGGCACCTACAGGCAAAACAGGTTCTTTCTTAAGTTTATTAGCCTGTTTTTGTACAAGTGCATCGGTATCAGTAATAAACCTGAGAAATGACCGGCACGAGTTACAAACATAAAATTCGCTCCCGGCAGGGTCCTGTAATAATGTTATCTTACGGCAATTAGGGCAGGCAACCTCTTCAGGTACAGGAAAAGCTTTTAAATTAATTGTTGCCATCTGTTACCTATTTACTTCAGTATACTGTATTTCTGTTCCCTCAAAAAAGGCCATTACTCCGGCATAAAACTGCTTTACTTTTTCCGAATTATCTTTTTGATAGTTTGATAAGAATATGTCAAAAGTTGCCAGCCCAAATTCGGGCCAGGTATGTATAGAAAGGTGCGATTCTGTTAAACAAACTACCGCTGTAAAACCACCGCCTTCAAATTCGTGATAAACTTCCCCTACCTTACTCAATGCAAAATTGTTTATCAGCGTATCGAACAATGCCCTGCATGGCTCACATGAGGTAATGTATTCGCTTTTGGGGGTGGTAAATTCTGTTAAGATATGTAGTCCGGGTTGATAAGGCATTTTTTAGCGTATCCTCAAAAATATAAATTAATTTTATTCGCAGAGCAGTTCTGTAACTCATTTTTGATACAGTTGAATTTTATTAGGCTCATCATATATCACAAAAAGCCTTCTCGAGATATGGGCACGAACCTATTGCAAAATAATGGGGAATACCTGTAGATCTTGTAGAAGATGGATCGAATTTAGTCCTATTGGGCCTACCTGAGTAAAATAAAAGCCTCAAATTTAAAGATTTGAGGCTTTTTTGTTTTAGATTATTTTCAGGTTAAAGTTGCAAGCGTTGACTTGAAAAAGTAAGATCTCAATATTTGTTTAACGAGCTTTCGTATTCCAAGCCACATTATTGTTGATATGTTAATATTTTTATATTTCAGAGAAACTATGTGGTTATTACTTTTGAAGCAGTTCTTTGAATAACCTGATTGTATCTATTACCAGTATCTAATGCTTTGAGAAAAGCTTAATAATCGCTGTTGCGGCGGAAATCTAATGAATTTACTCCACCGGGTCTAAGTTTTTGAAAACCACATGGTAATGGAGATGGCATTTTGCGGCAGAAATAATTCCGGATTAAAAAAAATACCATGAAAAAGCGAAAGCGAATTCACAAACAATTAGAAAAAATTTATTTAAGAAACAGAAAACAATTTTCAAGAACGGATCGGTTGTTATTTAAACTACTGATTGCCAAATTGGGTAAAGCAAAGAAGCTGATTTTATTAGTTTTTGTTGTGAAATTATTTAAATGGCTAATCTCGTTTATTTTCTCCGACTCCAGACCCGGTTCATTTTTATTATGTTATCAATTCAAAATGAAATATGAACGGATTTGCATTTATAAATATACAACAGTCGCCCGATCTGTATTATAAAAGGTATTCCCAGCCTAAAAAGAAATTCGGTGATCCGCAAATTAACAATGACGGCACGTTCAGAATGCGGGAAATAATTCGACCTATCTATACTTTAAAGATGCTACAAAAGGAACTAAACAGTCAGCTAAAAGAATTAGAGCTACCTGATTGTATGTATGGCGGGATAGAAGAAAGAAATAACCTTGTAAATGCTTTTCAGCATATCAATAATAAGTATTTCTTTACCATAGATTTGAAAAAGTTTTTTAACAATATAACTAACTCACATGTTCATCAAACACTTGTTGGCAGAGGCCTGAATTGGAGTGACGCCAGAACTATAACAAACCTAACTACTTATAAAGGGTCTTTACCACAAGGTGCACCAACATCAACAACATTAGCTAACCTGGTATTTGCACCGACTGTGGAGTTTTTAGAGAAATTTTGCAAAGAAAGAAATATTACGTTTACCGTATTTGTTGACGATCTTACTTTTTCCTCATCACAATGTTTTAGGCGACACACGCCTCAAATACTGGAAGCATTACAAAAAAACGGCTTCTTTGTAAATAATAATAAGATACATTACAGGGAAAATTGTTGTGAGATAACAGGTATTATCATTAGAAGAGGGAAGCTTTTTTTACCCAAAGAAATATTAAGCCACCAAAATAAACCCGGTGTAAAGAAATACATAGCAGCTGTTCTAAAACAATATGACCTGCTCAAAGAAGCCAGTCAACTAAAGAAACCTGAATAGGTAATTTCAAGCGAAACTCTCACTATTATTTTGCATGATATGTAAACTTCAGAAACGGGAACGCTACCTTTTTAAACAAACAAACGTATTTAATGCAGGTCAGCAATCTGCTTACCGCACGTTAATCCTGTCGTAATACACCTCCTAATATGTCCTGAATGGCTCTACTCCGGGGAGTAAAAAGCAATTAATTTTGAGATAGTTAATGATATGATCAAAACAATTAACGCCTACAAATTTTAATTATATACCAACATCAAAATTATTACCTATGTTACCCATCAAACCACATCTCTGGTTCGACCAGGATGCAAAACAAGCAGCTGAATTTTACGCTTCATTCATGCCTGATTCAGCCATCAATTATGCCAATCACTTCACAATGGCCGGCGGTGAGTGTGAAGTAGTAGAGTTTTCCATTGCGGGTCAGTCGTTCTTCGGCATCAGCGCCGGGCACAAGCTTGGCATCAATCCGTCTATTTCCTTCATGGTCAACTTTGATCCTTCGCGCGATGCGGATGCCGCCCGGCATATCGACGAAATTTGGAACAAGCTAATTGAGAATGGCAAAATAATGATGCCATTGGATAGCTACCCTTTCAGTAAACGTTACGGTTGGGTTGAAGACAAATACGGCGTATCCTGGCAACTGATACTGACCGACCCAAGCGGTGAGGAAAGACCTGTGATTGTTCCTTCGTTGCTGTTTACCGAACCCGTGGCGGGTAAAGCCGGTGAAGCGATTGACTTTTATTGTTCTGTATTTAAGGATGGCAAACGTGGTACCACGGCACCTCGCCCCGAAGATATGGGGCCGGATAAAGCAGGTACGCTCATGTACGCCGACTATTATATCGATCAAACATGGCTGGCCGCTATGGACAGCGCGCATCAGCATGGTTTCAGGTTTAATGATGCCGTATCGTTATTAATACCATGTGAAACACAGGAAGAGGTAGATTACTATTGGTCGGCACTTACAGCCGGTGGCGAAGCCGGGCAATGTGGCTGGTTAAAAGATAAATATGGCGTATCATGGCAAGTGGCTTCCACTGTTATGTTCGACGCGCTTAAAAATGGCACTCCTGAACAGATAGAGCGGGTTACGCAAATTTTTTCGACCATGACGAAAGTAGATATTGCTACCCTACAGCAAGCTTACGATGGTAAGTGATCTATTAAGAAGGATTAAGTAAACAAATCCCCGGATCTTTCAATTCGGAGATTTGTTGCGTAATCAGCATAAACCATTAGTCACGCATAGCGATACCATTAAAATCTGATTTGCACATTCGCTCAAAATCAATAAGTTTGGCATCATGAATGAGCAAGTCCCCGCCGCTAATCCTATAGGCCGTATACTTACCGCGAGCCTTATTGGTACCACCATAGAGTTTTTTGATTTTTATATTTATGCCACTGCCTCGGTACTGGTATTCCCCAAGCTATTTTTTTCAGCCGACGACCCAACTTCGGCTACGCTGAAATCATTGATTACCTTCGCGGTGGCCTTTTTAGCACGGCCACTGGGCGCTGCTTTATTTGGTCACTTTGGCGACCGTAAAGGGCGTAAAGCTACGCTGGTTGCCGCCTTATTGACTATGGGGCCATCAACCGTTGCTATCGGGCTTTTGCCGGGCTACGCCTCAATAGGTACAGCGGCACCCATATTACTGGCCGTATTCAGATTCGGGCAGGGATTGGGCCTTGGCGGCGAATGGGGCGGCGCAGTGTTACTGGCCACAGAGAACGCCCCTCCGCATAAAAAAGCGTGGTATGGCATGTTCCCGCAGTTAGGCGCACCCATAGGTTTCCTCATTTCCAGCGGTACATTTTTCATCCTTAGCAAAACCATGTCTGATAATGATTTCATCAACTACGGATGGCGTATCCCCTTCATCGCGAGCGCGGTATTGGTTTGGCTGGGCCTTTATGTGCGATTAAAGATCGCCGAAACACCGGAATTTGTAAAGATCATCGACAATAACGAACGCTCAAACGTACCCGTTGCCGATGTGTTTTTAAAACATACAAAAGCCATTATATTAGGTACACTGGTTACCATTACTACCTTCCTGCTGTTTTATTTGATGACGGTATTTACCTTAAGCTGGGGCACTTCGGCGCTCCATTATACCAAAAGCAATTTCCTCATCATACAAATGATCTCGATGCTGTTCTTCGGGTTGGGTATACCGCTGTCGGCTGTACTGGCAGATAAGTATGGGCGCAACAAAATGCTTATTGTCGCCACTGTTTTAATTATGCTGTTCGGGCTTGTTTTCGCGCCTTTGTTTACTACAGGCAGCTTATTTATTACCGCGATATTCTTGTGCCTGGGTATGTTTTTGATGGGGCTTACCTACGGACCGATTGGCACCGCGCTGGCAGGTATTTTCCCGGCCTCGGTACGATATACAGGTGCATCGCTGGCCTTTACACTGGCAGGTATTTTAGGCGCGTCGCCTACCCCTTACCTGGCAACTACCCTTGCGCATAATTACGGCCTTGCCTATGTTGGCTATTATTTAACGGTAGTATCGGGCGCTACGCTGCTGGCTTTGGTTGGCGCACGAAAAATGATGAAGCAGCAAGCGGAATAGTTAATTAATACGCTTACTTTTAAAGCATTACTCAAAAACCGATGCCCGAAGAGCTAATTAAAAAGATACGATCTATCGGAAATTTTTCTGATGCCGATATCGCCTTTTTTATTGACAAACTGGATGAAACGGTGATAGCAAAAGGCGAGCATTTTTTATCAGAAGGGCAGGTAAGCCGCCATCTTGGCTACGTGGTATCGGGCTTAGCGATGCACTATAAAGTTTATGATGGTGTAGAGATACCCTGCGATTTTACTTCGGAGAACGGGTGGCTGGGTTACCTTAACAGTTTCACCAACAAAACACCGTCGGATATGAATATTAAGGCTCTGGAAGAAACCCGGTTGTTACTCCTATCTGCCGATAACCTCGAAAAGGTTTACCAAGTTCAACCCCGGTTCATGCTGCTTAAAGATCATTATACCGAACTGTCATTCATCAGCAATACCCGCCACACGGCCGACCTTACCATGCTTACCGCAAAACAACGCTACTACAAATTTATGCAGGAGAATCCCGGCCTCATAAACCGTGTACCGCAATATTATATAGCTGCTTACCTGGGTATTAAACCACAATCATTAAGCCGGATAAGAAAATAAAACCGACACTCCTTTCTTAACAAATGTGAACGAAATTGAGTTTTTGAGTGCCCAATTTTGTGTTGTAATTAAACACAAGGATTATGACACACTTAAAAAAACAGGTATTAAACGCGGCTGTCTTCACAGCCATAATTGGTGCAAGCCTTAGCACACGGGCGCAGGATTGGAAATCGGAGAAAAGAATAAACGTACTCTTCGGCCTGGCTCAACCCTTAATAGCTAAAGGATTTAATATTGAAGGTAACTACATTCACAACCGCTTCATTTTCGATTATTCCCACGGCGCTTCGCTCGATTTTAGCGGCAACCTGGTACCCGGCTACCTGCGCAAACAACACCTTGCCGTACACGAACCATGGACAACCGGCTTTGGCGTTGGGTACAGGTTAAAGAACTGGATAAACGTACGGATAGAGGCCAAATGGCACAGATTCGAATTTTATTACGACGATGAGCCGCAAAATAATAGCACAGCAATTACCTCATACAACACCTTTAGTTTAGGGCTTGGTGTATATGGTTCTTATCAGCCTTTTAAAACAAACAGCAACTTTTTGAAAGGCTTTGTTATCGCGCCGAGCATCAGGTTTTGGCCAACGGTTAGTTCGGGTTTAAAAGATGATAAATTAAGCTATCTTAACAAAAAAACAGGAACGGTTGAAGAAATTAAAACGCTCGATCCGGGTACCGGCTTTAGTCCGGTGGTAGTTAATGTAAGCATAGGCTATACATTTCAGTTAAAAAAGAAAGGGTAATAAGATGGAGCTTACATTTAACATCGATGCACCACTCGATAGTGTTTATGAGTACCTCACAGATATGCAAAAGTTTGTGGCAGTACATCCTGTGATCAATAAAATTGACCGGGTATTGGGAAATAACTATTTAGTGCATGAAACACTGAAATTCTGCGGTATCCCCTTCGCCTTTACCTACCCGGCAACTATTGCTCAAAACTACAACGATAGGAAGATACAAATGCATGCTTCAGTGATGAGGCTGACCAAAATCGAAATGAATTATACATTATCTGCCAACAATAATATGACAACGGTAAACGAGACGATCACTTTTAGTTCGCCGTTGCCGATAAAAAGAATAATGGCGGGTATTTTCAAGAAGCAGCATACATTGTTGTTTAAAAATATAGATGATGCGGTATAGCTGCTTTTACATGCGCATTTCTTGTTAGCAAAAAATCATTTAACTTTAGGCATGGATAAATTGGTAATTCCGCGTTTAGATCTTGAAACTTTTGCGCAGGTGGGTTATAAAACGCCTTTGCTAAATGTTGAGCATTATCCGCTGGATGCTAATCACTTCATTATAAAAAACCGGAGCAATTATCCTGTAAAAAGCTATATCTCACCCAATCGAAGGCAGTTTTATAAGATCTTTCATATTACATCGGGTACCGGTACACTCACTGTTGGGTTGCATCAATACGCTATGAAGCCAGGCGATATCGCCTTTTTAGGCCCTGATGAGATCATGTCGTGGCAAACAACCTCAACTGATCCGGATGGGCACTTTTGCCTTATCCACCCTGATTATTTTGAGCATGCCGATCATATGGTGCAATTGTTCAGAAGTTACAAATTCTTCAATCCATCAAAAGCGGTGATTCAACTATCCGAAGAGCAATCTGTACAAATAAACCGCTATTTTGAACTGATACTGGCCGAAGCCGACGGCTCTAACGATGATAAAAAGCAAGCGATATTACTACACCTGCAAATGATATTGCTGGAAGCACAACGCGCCGGTAAAAACATTGCCGAAGTACCCGTGCCCGAAAGTTACCGGCACATACATGGCTTTTTGAAATTGCTGGAATCGAGCTTTCAGATACAGCGGCCGGACGATGTGGTGAAAATTAAGAATGCCGGTGAATTTGCCGATCAGCTGAATGTACATCCAAACTACCTGAACTCGCTTGTTAAAAACCAAACCGGTAAAACTTTGCGCGAACATATACAGGAAAGGTTACTGTATGAAGCTAAAAGCCTGCTGCTGCAAACCGACTGGGATATTAAAACCATCAGTTATGTTTTAGGCTTTTCAGAACATGCCGCCTTTACTACGTTCTTCCATAAAAAGGAGAAAATATCGCCCTCCATATTCAGGGAAAACGTAGCGGTATAGCACAATCTTTGAAACTCACAAGTATCCCTTGGGTTTGATTAAGCGCCCGCCCGCTTATTGTGGCTTCCTTTGTATCATAAATTTAAATACAATGGAAACTCAAACAAAAACATGGTTTATAACAGGTGGTTCACAAGGCATTGGCCTTTTATTAGTTAAAAAATTATTGGCCGAAGGCAACAATGTAGCGGTAACCGGCCGCAACCTCGATACGGTAAAAAACGCGATCGGCGATACATCGCCCCGTTTCCTGGCATTACAGGTTGACCTGCCCAACGAGGAAAGCGTACGCAAAGCAGTTGACGAAACCATTGCCCGCTTTGGCGCTATCGATTTTTTGGTGAACAATGCGGGCTACGGTTTAATAGGCGGTATTGAAGAAACATCAGCCGCCGAAGCACAGGCTATATTCGACATTAACGTATTTGGTTTATTAAATGTAACCCGTGCCGTATTGCCGCACATGAGGGCGGCAGGATCGGGCCATATCTTTAACCTGTCAACCGTATTCGGTTTAATCGCTGGTGCGTCATGGGGTTTATATTGCGGTACCAAGTTCGCTGTAGAGGGCTTGTCGGAAGCTTTGGCGCAAGAGGTACAGCCATTTGGCATTAAGCTAACTATTATTGAACCGGGCTATGTACGCACCAACTTCCTGAAACCGGGTTCTATAGCACATCCTCAAAACCCGATAGCCGCTTACACCGCCATACAGGAAGAAAAACGCAAACACCTTGAAGAAGTACCGGGCACCCAACCGGGCGATCCTGAAAAGATAGCACAGGTTATCATCAACACTTCGCTATTGGCAGATGCACCGCTTCGTTTGTTACTGGGGTCAGACTCCTTACAGTTTGCCAATTACAAAATAAAAATGCTGCAAGACGGCATCGAGGCCAACAAAGAGATTACCCTTTCTACCGACTTTTAATTAAGGCTGATACTCAAAACAGATCACAAAACGCAAGCCTGTCCTTTCTTTATGAGAGAGGGCGGGCTTGCTTTTTAGTTATAGGAATGCCTGAATTGCAATGGCGAATATTGTGTTTTGGTTTTGAAGAGCTTATTGAATGATTGCGGATATTCAAAGCCCAAAAGATAGGCGATTTCGCTCACCGACATGGAGGTAGTAAGCAACAGTTCCTTTGCCTTTTCAATCAGCATGGTTTGCAGGTGTTGCTGTGTACTTTGCCCGGTATGCACGCGCAGCATATCGCTCAGGTAATTGGGCGATAAATTTAACTGGTCGGCAAGGTATTGTACAGTTAACAAACCATGCTCCTGCGATTTATTGCGGTCAAAGTAATCTGCTACTACAGCTTCAAACTTCACCAATAGATCGGTATTTACCTTTTTGCGGGTGATAAACTGCCGCTCGTAAAAACGGTTTGAATAGCTTAAAAGCAAATCGATCTGCGAAAGAATAATGGTTTGGGTATGCCTGTCGATATGTTGATACTCCCGGCTGATCTTTTCCAGTATCATGATCATATCCTCTTCTTCTTTTTCGGATAAGTGCAGCGCTTCGTTTACCGCGTAGGAGAAAAACCCATAAGATTTTATGGTATTGGCAAGCGGGTGCCTCACCATAAAATCGTGATGGAAAGCCAAAACATAGCCATTACTCTTTTCAATAAGCGCCGGATCGAGCGATTGCACTTGCTTTGGCGCGGTAAAACTCATTACCCCCTTATCAAAATCATAATAGTTTTGCCCGTATTTCATTCTGCTTTGCACTTCCCTTTTCAATGCCACGCAATAAAAGGTGGCAAAAAAATGCTGCCATACATCGTCCTTTATAAAGGTAGCCTCTTCCAGCCTGATCACGCTCACCAATGGATGCGACGGCGACGGAAGATTGAGCAAACGGTGAAAATCAGAAATTGAACTTATCGTGTTCATTGGGGCATCGGGTTATGTTACTGGCCATTTTGTATTTCGTATTAATAGTCATTTAGCGCCATGCCAAAATCATCGTACGGATTGCCGGTATCTGTACCCAAAGGTACAATTCTTTCTAACTGATCTATTTCGGCGGCATCAAGTACAATACTTGTCGAGGCGATATTTTGTTCGAGGTATTTCCGTCTTTTCGTTCCGGGAATAGCTACTGCACCTTTAGATCGTACCCAGACTAAAGCCAGTTGAGATGGCGTAACCTCTTTTTGTGCCGCCATTGTTTCAATAGCCTTTACCAGTTCAACATTCTTAAAAAATTGCTCACCCTGAAAGCGGGGCATCGCATGGCGAAAATCATCTGCGGGCATATCTTCAGGCTTACGGATCTGGCCCGATAGAAATCCCCTGCCAAGCGGAGAATACGCTACAAAACCTATCCCCAGTTCATTTAAGGTTTTTAACACGCCCTGCGCCTCGGTAGTACGTTCAAATAAAGAATATTCACTCTGAACAGCCGTAATGGGATGCACGCCATGCGCTTTGCGTATCGTAGCAGACGATACTTCCGACAAACCGATGTAGCGTATTTTTCCTTCCTTAACCAAATCGCTCATGGCACCTACGGTTTCTTCAACCGGGGTGTTTTTATCCAAACGATGCAGGTAATACAGATCGATATAGTCCGTACCCAGATTTTTAAGGGAGCGTTCCACCGATTTACGTACGTAATCTTTAGTGCCGTTTATTGCCCATGTTAAAGATCCGCTATCGTCAATTTCCCAACCGAATTTTGTGCCGATGATATATTGAGAGCGGTTACCGCCAACAGCCTTTTGTATCAGTTGTTCGTTCGCGAATGGGCCATACATATCTGCCGTATCCAAAAAATTACCACCAAGCTCAAACGAGCGGTGAATAGTAGCGATAGCTTCGCTTTCATCGGCCTTGCCATACATATCGTTTCCCTGAAAACCGGTCATCCCCATACAACCTAAACCCAATTCGGGTACTTGCAGTCCCTGGCTTCCTAAATTTATCTTTTTCATTTGTTCCATATCTAAAATGATTACCAAACAAAAGTAGACCTGCCAGCTAACCAAAAAGTATCCCGATCCCTGAATAGTGTAGCCATATCAACGAGGGGGATAGATATTATAGCTATCAGCCTAAATCGATTTAAATTTTAGCCCTTAAATCAATTAATCTTAATAAATTACAGGCTCAAACCAGTTAAGCCTTAATGAAACACCTTTTCACTGTAGTATTAGCCCTTGCCGGTATTTTATTGGTAAAAAACAGCAATGCCCAATCGCCCGAATTTGCATACAGCCGCCCATGGAATGCCAACTGGATAGCCGCCGCCGGCGATACCGGTAAAAATTACGGGGTTTATTATTTCCGCAAAAGCGTGGAACTGGCCGAGAAGCCCGCAAAATTCATCATCCATGTATCGGCAGATAACCGCTATAAATTATATGTTAACGGCGCGCTGGTATCGCTTGGCCCGGCACGCGGCGATACTTATTACTGGAATTACGAAACAGTTGACCTGGCGTCATACCTCACCACGGGCAAAAACACGGTAGCAGCCCTCGTTTTCAACGAAGCCGACTACCGGCCCGAAGCACAGATCTCGGTTCGCACAGCCTTTATTATCCAGGGGGACTCTCCCAAAGAAGAAATATTGAACACGGGTGATAGCTGGAAGGGCATTCGCGATACCGGGCACCAGCCCATCTCCGGTTATTTTTTTGCCGCCAGCAAAGGCGAAATGGTAAATATGAATAAAACCATTAAAGGCGACTGGACAAGTGTAGCCTATGATGACAAAGCCTGGCCCGTAACCACCAAAGTAACGGAGGGAAGGCTAAAAGGCATGGCATGGGGTATCGACTGGGCATTGGTACCCTCATCGCTCCCGCCTATGGAAATGACCTACCAGCGCATTGCCAAATTACGCAGTGCCGTTGGGATAAATGTTCCTCCGGCATTTCCGCAGGAAAAAACGCCGATAACTGTGCCTGCCAATAGCAGGATAACGTTATTGCTCGATCAAACTTTTGAAACCAATGCCTATGTAACCTTAAATTTTAGTGGGGGTAAAAATGCAGGCATTTCCTTGGGCTATGCCGAATCGCTTTATCAAAAAGGCAGTAACGGCGTAAACAAGGGTAACCGCAACGAGGTAGAGGGCAAAGAGTTTGTAGGGCGAAAAGACAGCCTCATCTCCAATGGCAGCGCGGGGCAATCATTCACCACACTGAACTTTCGTACCTACCGTTATATTCAACTGGAGGTAAACACTAAAGACGAACCGCTGGTTATCGACGATCTTTATGGCACATTTACCGGCTACCCTTTCAAATTGTCATCTGCATTAAACACTGATAATACCGAAATAAAACAGATACTGGATATCGGCTGGCGTTCTGCCCGGCTCAACGCCTGGGAAAGCTATACCGATTGCCCTTATTACGAACAACTGCAATATATTGGCGATACACGCATACAAGCCATGGTATCGTATTACAACACCAGCGACGACAGGCTGGCGCGGAATGCCCTCACGCAGATAGACCATTCGCGCCTGGCAGAGGGTATTACCAAAAGCTGCTACCCGTCAAAGGGTACGCAAATCATATCGCCCTTCTCGCTATGGTACATCGGCATGCTGCACGATTACTGGATGTACCGCAACGATAATGCCTTTATCAAAAACAAACTGGTTGGCTCAAGGGCGATACTCGATTTTTTCAGCAAGTACCAGCAAGCTGATGGCTCTTTAAAAAACACCCCCTATTGGGCATTTGTTGACTGGGCGGGCAATTTATGGGGTGAAGTAAAAGGCTCTGACGGCAGCGCGGCCATTTACGACCTGCAATTACTTTGGGCGTACCAATGGGCGGCCGAAATGGAAGCCCAAATAGGCATGCACGACTATGCGACCCTGTACAACCAAAAAGCCACGCAGTTAAAGGTTACCATACGCCGTAAGTACTGGAACCCGGCTAAAAAACTATATGCCGATATTAAAGAACAAAACGGCTACTCACAGCATGTTAATTCGCTGGCTATACTTACCGGGCTTGTAAATAATGCTGATATGCCGGCGGTGATCAGTGGTTTGCTTAATGATAAAAACCTGACCCAATGCTCGGTTTATTTTAAATATTACCTGAACCAGGCACTGGTAAAAGGAGGCAAAAACATTGACTATATGAACCTCTTGGGCATTTGGCGAGAGAACATCGCCATGGGCCTCACTACTTGGGCCGAATATTCTGACGTTAACACTTCGCGTTCTGATTGCCATGCCTGGGGCAGCAGTCCGAATATTGAGTTTTACAGGATCGTATTAGGAATTGACAGCTACGCGCCGGGATTTGGCAAAATAAAGATAGAGCCCCGCTTAGGCGCTTTAACTAACATCGGCGGCGAAATACCTCACCCTAACGGCAAGGTTTCGGTGAGTTACAAGCAGGACAAAGGCAAGTGGAAGGTAATCATCAACCTCCCCAAAAAAACATCGGGAAAGTTGATTTGGAAAGCTAAAACCTATGCGCTTAATGCGGGTGCCAACTCCTTCCTGATCTGATGTAAATATTTTCAAACTCATCAGTTACTGTGAACAGAACAAACAGGGACTTCATTTAAATAAAGGATAAAAATATACGTTCTGATATTTTATTGAGCATCAATTTTACTAAAGCTTAAAACAGGGGTAGTTTATTTTTAATAAACAATATTTAGTTTTACTAAACAAATATTGTAAAAATGAAGGCTATCCTTGTTTTGCTTTTATGCACTCTATTCGTATTACGGGTTGAGGCGCAGCACAAAAAAACTCAAAATGTTATTTTTATTTCTATTGATGGTTACCGCTGGCAGGAAATTTTCAACGGTGCGGATACATCATTACTAAACAATAAAAAATACCGCAAGCAAGATTCGGCAGAGGTATACAATAAATATTGGGCGGCGGATACGGCAGCGCGCCGCGAAAAACTCATGCCATTTTTTTGGAAGTATATTGCCAAAAACGGTCAACTATACGGTAACCGCAATGTGGGTAACCTGGTAAACCTGCGCAATAAATACTGGTTCTCTTATCCCGGTCGCAGTGAAACCATCTGTGGTTATTACGATCCAAAGATCAATTCAAACAGCTATCCTGATAACCCAAACGAAAATGTGTTTGAATTTATTAACAAACAACCCGGCTACAAGGGTAAGGTAGCTACCATTGCCGGTTGGGATGCGGTAAAGCACATCGTTAACCGCAACCGTAACCACATGCCGCTCATCAACCCTTTTGAGGAGGTACAGGGTACACACCTTACCGAAGCGCAGCAACTGGCTAATGAAATGCAAAATTACCTGCCTAATTATTTCGGCACATCAGTTAGGTGGGATGCAAATACTTATGCCATTGCCAAAACTTACCTTTCGGCCAATCATCCAAAAGCAATGTATATTGATTTTGTTGACCCTGATGATTTGGGCCATGCCGGTCAGTATGATTATTACCTGGATGCCGCGCACTACCTTGATGCCATGATAGCTGGCTTATGGAAATATTTACAAGCCGATAGCTTTTATAAAGACAAAACTACTTTAGTAATATGCCCCGATCACGGGCGCGGAGTTGGCAGCCAGTGGACCGGTCATGGTTCGGGCTCGGCGCATTCTAACGAAACATGGTTGGTAGTTATGGGGCCGGATACACCTGCTTTGGGAGAGATTAAAACTACCTCGCAAATTTTTCAGGACCAGATAGCCCAAACCATAGCCAACCTGCTAAGCTTTGAATTTAAAACAGACCACCCGGTAGGCGCCCCTGTTAAAACCGCCATAAAATAATCACGAAAACAGGTCGCTTTTAAAATGGCGGCCAATAGTATATCAGCTTTAGCATGGTACAACGCAGAAAATTTTTAAAAGGTATGGGTATCGCTTTAGCGGGCATACCCTTTGCTTCCAATAAATTACAAGCCGAAACGCAGCATGAGAATTATAAACCTAAGGCGCTGTTCAGTTTTGGTGTACTTACCGATTTACATCACGACCTGATAAAAGACGGCCCGCGGCGTGTTGAAATGTTCATCGCCGAAATGAACCGTTTGAAACCCGATTTTGTAATTCAAATGGGTGATTTCTGTGTACCCAAACCGGCCAACCAAGTAATAATGGATGCATGGAACGGCTTTAAGGGGACTAAGTATCATGTTATCGGTAACCATGATAATGATGGCGGCTTTAGTCATGATGAGGTGGTAAGCTTTTGGAATGCCAAAGCCAAGTATTATTCATTTGATTTAAACGGCTATCACTTCATTGTATTAAACGGTAACGAACGCCTGCCCGGCAGCGCTGCCAAAGGCTACCCCAATGCCATAGGCGATGAACAGCGCGATTGGCTAAAACATGACCTCGACAGTACCGCTTTACCGGTAATTGTTTTTTGCCATCAGGGTATTGATGATGATATGGACGGCTTAAAGGAAGGCGCTTTGATAAGGCTCCTGTTTGAAAGGGCAAATCAAAAGGCAGGTTTTCAAAAAGTACGGCTGGTATTGAGCGGGCATCATCACGAAGATTACCTCAATGTTTATAACAACATCAACTACCTGCAAATCAACAGCGCCTCTTACCAGTTTGCCCGCCTCAAAAATGGTTATGATTTTGAACTGACGGTAGACCCGTTATGGGCTTTCGTTTCAGTTTACACTGATGGAACCATACAGGTAAAAGGCAAAAAATCAGCATACGCTACCCCAAGAGAGCCTGCTGACCTGCGGGAGTACGACGGCTACCCAACAGTGCCTTATATATCTGACAGGGTAATAAAAACGGAAGCCCAACGGTGATAGGTTATTTGGGATACCTGTATCTGATTTTGCTTTAACCACTTGCTTTTGGCATGGCTGCCATTGTTTAAATGTCGCTTTACTTAAATTTCTAAAAACAAATTAAACCAATTCCAATAGTTTTATTCTATAGTAAAAAGTTGTTCAAAAGTGTTGAATCAGCAATCAATTAACGAAACGCACTTTTTACTAAACCTATGAAAAATCTTATCCGTCAGCTACCTTTCATTCTCTTAATTTTTGTGAGCTTTAACGTGCTTGCGCAGGAGAGTTATTCCATCTCGGGAACGGTTATCGACGAGAAGCGTGAGCCGATGCCGGGCGTCACCATATTTATCAGCGGTTCTCAACAAATAACAGCAACCGATAAAGATGGCCGCTTTACCTTTAGCGGGATGAAAGCAGGAAACTATTCGCTTTCGGTAAAAATGCTTGGTTATTCTGCCCCTTCGCAAACTGTAGTTATTCATGATAAATCGGTTGATATAAGCTTCGCGCTGGAGGTAAAATCGATAGTACTCAATGAAGTTAAGATAGGCGCTAATAAAAACAGGGAAAGGTATTATGCCATATTTAAAGATCAGTTTTTGGGTACATCAGACAATGCAAGGAATTGTGTGATACTCAATCCAGAGATCATTAATTTTAACGGGCAAAAAATAGCCGGGGATAATATCATATTAAAGGCTGGTGCCGATGATTTCCTGATCATAGAGAATGAGCAACTGGGGTATCGGATAAAATACCTGCTCAAAACATTTGAGTATAACTCTGTAAAACAGCTTACTTATTATGATGGCGACAATAGCTTTGAAGAACTGGAGGGCACCGACAAGCAGAAAAAAACCTGGGCACAAAACAGGCTAACGGCTTACAACGGTTCAATGATGCATTTTTTGAGATCGGTATTTGCCAATACGGTGGCCGACGAAGGGTTTATTGCCAGCAAAATGTATAAGAGCAGCAACTTGTACGATCAAAAAGTTTACACAGACCCTAACCCTGTAAAATTTGATGATGCTGTAACTGTTATTGACAGCTCCTTTATTTCACTCAAAATTAAAGCCTTAAATATTATTTACAATCCTAAAAAAGCTGCGCGATTAAAAGATGATGAAATTAAAGAACAGCAAAAACCCACTGATACGCAAGCTGAAGCTTCGACCAACGAAACTGATTTTGTTACGTTAAATCAAAGTAAAAAAGACTCACAGTTACGACTGTATTTAAAAGAAGCAATAATTGATGCCAGGGGTAGTGTCCCTGCCGGTACTTTTTTAATCAGGGGTGAATGGGCCACAAAACGTATAGGCGACCAGTTACCTTTCGAATATGCGCCGCCCAAACCAATAGATTAGCTTACAAAGCTTATCGCATTTGATAAGCTTTGTAATGATGATATATCTCCAATAATCACTTACTTTATCGGCTTATATTCAAGTATAAACGCGCCGTTATCCATTACCTGCGAATGCTTCAATTCAAATTTCTTTAACTCCCTGTTGTCATCAAAGATCTTTAACCCGCCCCCGATGGAAATGGGGAATACCATAAGCCGCAACTCGTCGATAAGGTTGTTATGAAGCAGGGCTTTTACGAGTGTGGCGCTTCCATAAACAAGAATATCTCCACCGTCAGTTTCTTTAAGGGTCGCCACATCCCGGGCTACATCGCGCAGAATATGGGTGTTGTACCAGTCTGTTTTTTGCAGCGTGCCCGATACCACATATTTGGGGTAGCGGTTAATGCGGTCGGCAAAAGCTTCGCCGGTTTGGGTTGGCCAGTAGGCGGAAAATGTATCATACGTAACCCTGCCAAGCAACAAGGTATCTACAGCGGCCAACTCATCTGCCTTATACTTTCCGCCATCAGCCGAGCGATATTGCGCCTGCCAGCCACCATGTGGGTGAGGCGTTTCATCACCACCGGGTGCCTCAACAACACCATCGAGCGTGATGAATGAACTAACGATAATTTTTCTCATGATCCTTTTTTTTATTAAAGGTAGCGGATACTACTTGTACCTGCGAGGGGAGAAAAAGACATTGAGCAGGGGCAATTACGACGCTTCGGCGAGAGGACACCTTCGATCTTATTCAATCAATAGCTGAATAAATGCTCCAATACTAATTTAAACTACACCCTGAAGCTTAACCGTTTTTATCTTGCTTCAGGCTTTTATACTAATGCATGACCTCAAGAAACTGGGCGCGCAAACACAAATTACACGCCCCACCTGCAATGAGGGTTGGAGCGCTATTGTCGGATGTTCAACCGTGCCGTTAAGATCGGTACTTAAAGACAACGACATTTTACAAATCGCGCTGCGTATATTATTTCAACTTCGACAAATAATTTTTTAATCCGAATATGAAATTAAGACGATGACCTAACCAAGAGCTATCAAAATAAGGTGAAAGTCTATCAATATTTAAGATTTTTTTGGTAAAAATCCGCATAATATAAAGGGATATCGAACCCTAAAAAATTCCCCTCTCTTAACAATACATTCGTTTTCGGGTTCACGAACATATAAAATTTGTAATTTTGGCTTTCAGCAATAAAGTTAAGTACATATACCCTATCACCCGGATTAATATCGCTTACTATAGATTCTACCTGTTTCCTTACGGATGTTTTGCTGACCCTCGCGTTTAATTGCCCGTTAGATGGGAAGGATATTGTGATATAGGATGTTGCTACCTGAGCAGAATCCCATTTCATAGACACTTGTCCATCTATCAGATATAATTTTTCATTCTTTTTCAGGTATCTCATCGCATCATCTTGATTTCTGATATCAGCCACATATTTGTAAGAAACCAATTGAATGCCTTTGTTCGCGTTATTTATAAACTTGGGGAAGTTGCGGAACAGGTTTGTAAAATTATCTTCGCCCGACTTTAGTGGCTCACCATATTCAAACAAGGTGGTATAGTTGTTTTTAACATTGATGGCCCCGTTTTGCGCATGAACGCAACTACCAAAACAAATGAAAGCGATGTATATGAAAATTTTCTTCATGGTTTAATATTAATAGATTATAGCCGATTGGGTGACGATGTCATTTTGAGATGAGGGGAGAATTTGGGCTGGAGCTGGAGATATAGCAATTCTGTTTATGCTCATAAAAAGGTTTAGGTTTTATATTTATTGGTTCTGATAAAACAAGGCTTACTTTCTATAGAAACTTTGTATTATTAAACTTGAGTGTAAAGTCAAGTTTATCCTATAATATATAAATGGATAATACTTTTTTTTTGATGGATAATTTCCTGAATATTAAAGGATGATATTCCGCTACCGCAAACGTCTCGCTTGATGGAGGAAAAGCAGGAGGGCGATTAATAGAGAGACAGGCCCGGTTTCATACTCCCGGGAATGGGTCTTCAGCTACGGTTGGTATTTCTCCGCTGTCAGCACAAATATTACCGAGCCACCAAATTTACAAATACTCATACACATAAAAGCCTCAAATCTTTCAACTTGAAGTTCGTATTACCTTTATTGTCCTGACTGAAGTTTACTTCAAATTCGCTGTAAAGAAATCTATCGTGCGTTTCCAGGCCAGTTCCGCGGCGGCCTTATCATAACGTGGAGTTGTATCGTTATGGAAACCGTGGTTGGCGTTTTCATAAATATATGCTTGGTATTTTTTGCCGTTCTGTTTTAAGGCTGCTTCATAAGCAGGCCAGCCACCGGTGATGCGGGTATCTAACGATGCATAATGCAGTAGCAGGGGAGCTTTAATTTTTGGTACATCCTCAACCGCCGGTTGCGCGCCGTAGAAAGGTACTGCCGCAGCCAGATCAGGGATGCGTACGGCCATCATGTTGGCAATACCTCCGCCGAAGCAAAAACCTACAACACCTACTTTACCGTTGCAATCTTTATTGGTTTTGAGGTATTCGTAGGCAGCTATAAAATCTTCTTCCATTTCGTCCTTGTCGCGTTTGGCTTGTAAAGTACGGCCTTCATCGTCGTTACCTGGGTAACCGCCGAGCGGGGTTAGGGCGTCAGGGGCGAGGGTTATAAACCCTGCCAGGGCAGCACGTCGGGCTACATCTTCAATGTAAGGGTTTAGTCCGCGGTTTTCGTGTACTACGATAATGCCGCCAAGCTTGCCTTTTGCATCAACCGGTTTTGATAATAATCCTTTTATGGTTCCGCCACCTTTGGGCGATGGATAATTAATGTATTCAGATTTTAATCGGGGATCATCTGCCTTAACCTGAATGTTTGTTTCATACTTAGGCATCAGGAAACTCATCAGCGCCGGTACGGTTAAACCGCCCACAGCGTAGGCAGAAAGTTTTTGTACAAAATCACGACGGTTTAAACGACTGTGTGCATAATCATCATACAGATCAAATACTTCCTGTTTGATGTCGTCTTTATTAATGTTTTCCATAGGTAGATGAAAAATAGTAGATGGAAGGCGTGGTCCAAATGTAAGGATTACCTTAAACGGTAAGCTATATGTCTTGTAAAAGAATCGTTACCTTATTGAAAAGGAAATGCGATAACATGCGGTCATTTTACCAAAGCCTTGAACTTATCAATCGGAAATAGCGGACCGGGATCGGTCTTTCTTCCTACCGGCCTGGCAATTTCCGAATGGGCTACAATGTATTTTATTGGGTACGCTTTCAAGAGAGCCTGGCAAATTTCAATGCCCGCGTTGATCTGGGCATCGGTATATTTCTCTTTGCCATCGTTAACAAACATTACCCCGATGGAGTTACCGTTGGTGATCTTCAAAGTGGCATCGCTCATGCCGGTATGGAAGGCCACATAGTTAAACGGGACTAACTGTACAACTTTTCCGGTTTTATCAATAAGTATATGGGTTGACGCGGTTACGGCAAAGGCAGTGTCCGTCATGATGTTTGCAGCGGATGCGAATGAACCGCCGCCGGTATAATGTAATACGATTGCTTTTACGGTATCCTTATTTAAGCCCTGCCTCACTTTGGCCGATAGGTTGTAGGTGGTGCCCATACCCTCCAGAAAGTTATTATTTACCAGGAAATGAGTCGCCTTATTTACTGTGGGAACGGTAACGCCTTTATAAATATCCGGATACTTTGTGGTATTGTAGGTAGTAGGTATCTCATCGCCCTTGCCTTCTTTAATCAGCTTGGCATACTTGCCTTTTTCGCCGGGCAATAGACCTGCCTTAATATAAAAATCGAGTATTTTGGCCACGTTCACACTATCGCCCGATTCAAAGGCTTTGGCGTAAATTCCGTATTGAAATTTCTTTTCCTCAATTTCGAGTTCGTTTTTACGCTGTAACGATGATGAAAAAGCAGCGCCGATCAACCCAATAACTGCTACCAAAATAGTAACAAAAGTAGAACTGAACGTTGTTTTTTTGGTCAGCTCTTTCTCTTTGAGTTTCAGATCAAGCCTTTGCAGATCAATCTCGTTTTGCAATTTTATTTTTTGCAAATCGTTTGAATCAATATCGTTGTTGGTTATAGGTTGATCTTTCATTATGGTGAATTATGGAGATATTTTCAAAAAGATTGATATCTCTAAATTACAAGTTAAATTGTTTTTAACAAATTGAAAGTCAGTTTGCTGGTTGGTAGTTGTAAATATAGATTTCCTTATATTTGATCATGACCTCCATCGCAATCGCCAAAACCAGGATAACCTCTATCGATTTTCTTCGCGGTACCATCATGATCATTATGGCGCTTGATCACGTGCGCGATTACCTGTTTTCGGGTTCGTTTTATTATGATCCGCTCGATTTCAGTAAAACCAGTGGCGTGCTGTTCTTTACCCGGTGGATCACCCATTTCTGCGCGCCCATATTTATGCTGCTGGCCGGTACATCGGCATTTCTGATAGGGCAAAAGAAGAGTAAAAAGGAGTTATCCGTTTTCCTGGTAAAACGTGGCTTGTGGCTCATTGTGCTCGAATTATTCGTGGTAAACCTCGGCTGGAACTTTAATCTCACCTTTCCGATGTTCTTTTTCATAACGATATGGGCACTTGGGGTGAGTATGATCGTACTGGCAGCAGTGATACATCTGCCTAAAAAGCTGATACTGTTATTTGGCCTGGTGCTGGTATTTGGTCATAACCTTTTAGATAGTACGAATATAACCGGCAATACTTTGCCTGCATTCGGCTGGGCGCTGCTGCATCAGCAAAACTTTTTTATATGGCACCACGAGGCACTATTGGTAGGTTACCCGCTTGTGCCATGGATAGGGGTGATGCCGCTCGGATATTGCCTGGGGCAATGGTACGCTACCGGTTACGATGCCGATAAACGGAAGAAGAACCTGTTACTGCTCGGCGCAGGCTGCCTTGTTTTATTTGTGGTGTTGCGATACAGTAATGTATACGGCGACCCTGTAAAGTGGAGTGTGCAGAAAGATGACTTTTTTACTTTCCTGTCGTTCCTTAATGTGAATAAATATCCGCCATCGCTGCTTTACCTGTTACTTACGTTGGGTGGAGCGTTCTTGTTTCTCTCGTTTACCGAACGGCTGAAAGGGGCTGTGGTAGATGTGGTTTCAGTTTACGGTAGGGTGCCCATGTTCTATTATCTCGTGCATATTTATGTGATCCATTTAATTGCCATGCTATCATCAGCCATATTGCCCGGTCAAAATTGGAAGATATGGATGCTCGAACAACCGATATGGTTTACCCAAGATTTGAAAGGTTACGGGTTCTCGCTGCCTGTTGCCTATCTTATATGGATACTTCTTGTTGTGGCCCTGTACCCCTTATGCAAAAGATACGACAGGTATAAGCAAACGCATAAAGATAAATGGTGGCTAAGCTATTTGTAAAAGTAAACTAAACGCAACGACAATTATTTCGCTTTTTAGCGTATGATCTACAACCCTGCCTCTTTATTATAACGGCTTCTATACTCCAAAGGCGACATGCCAGTGATCTTCCGGAACACTTCGCGAAATGCTTTTACATCCGAATAGCCAACATCAAACATAACTTCGTTGATAGTTTTGCGACTATTTTCAAACGCCTTTTTTGCCGATTCAATTTTTACCCTTTGCGAATATTCAACGGGAGTATTACCTGTTGCCTTAATAAACCTGCGATCAAAATTTCTTCGTCCTACAGCAAATCGCGACGATAAATGCTCTACCGATATTTTTTCGTGCAGCTGACTTTCAATGTAGCATTGTGCCTCTTTAACCATTTCGTCGCCATGCTGCTTTTGTCCTTTAAATATAATGAAAGATGATTGGCTTTGCCTGTCCATCTCTATTTGGAAAACCTTTGAACAGAAAATAGCCGTTTGTCTGTCATAATATTTCTCAATCAGGTAAATGATCAGGTTCAGAAAAGAGTAAGCACCGCCGTTGGTATAAATGCCATTTTCGTCGGTGATCAGTTTATCGGTTTGCAGGTTCACTTTCGGGAACCTGGTTCTAAAGTTATCGGCGGCAGCCCAATGGGTAGAACAGCTCTTCCCGTCCAGCAAACCCGACGCGGCCAAAAGATAAGCTCCGGTGCAAATACTGGCTATTTCAGCACCGTTTTTATATTGTTTGGCAATGCACTCGGCAAGGGCTTCGTTTTGTTGCAGGGCTTTGTCATAATTGTGATTTAACGAGGGAATAATCACCAGGTTAGTTTTATCAATGGTCGAAATATGGGTATGCGGCCGCACGCTGAACAAGCCATTATAAAAATCTATCTGGTTGGAAATGCCGGCCAACTGAATATTAAATAATTCGGGTTTGCCGGTGCTTTTACGGTATTCATTGGCCCGAGTGAATATTTTGTAGGCACCTACTATACTGCTTAAGTTGTTCTCGCCATCGGGTACTATTATAGTAAGATGTTTCATGCGCTTTTTTACGTAAAGATAAAGTTTGTGCATGTCCAAATCAACCCGTTATAAAGTCCATTTTACACCCTGTTTAAGTTGTATTCAGACAATACTTTTGTTTTATTCAATACGTAATTAACTGAAAACAATAACTCTATAAATAAATTAACCATGAACAATCAAGATTTTAGCACTGCCTTTTTGGTAGACCAAACAACACAACAAGCTTTTGATGCCATTACAAATGTTCGCGGATGGTGGTCGGCAGGGATAGAAGGCGATACGGCCCAATTGAACGACGAATTTGTTTACCAGGCGCATGATCTCCATTACTCCCAAATTAAGTTGGTAGAAGTAGTACCCAACAAAAAAATAGTTTGGCTGGTAAAGTATAACTACTTTAAATTCACTAAAGATAAAAGCGAATGGACTGGCTCTAAAATCAGCTTCGACATAACCGAGCAGGATGGCAAAACCCAGGTGCGCTTCACCCATCATAATTTAAATACCGATATGGAGTGTTTCGATATATGCTCAACCTGCTGGACAGATTATATAAATAATAGTTTGCGCAGCCTCATCACCATGGGTAAAGGCAAACCGAACGAAGTAGAATGTGAAGTGCAAAATTAAATATCATGAACAATCAGGATTTCAGTACCACAATAACGGTGGATCAAACACCGGCCGAGGCTTTCGATGCTATCAATAGCATTAGCAGCTGGTGGACAGAGAATGTTGAAGGTGCTTCGCAGAAATTAAATGATGAGTTTGAAGTGCGCTTTTGGGATGTACATTATTCGAGGCAGAAACTCATAGAAGTGATTCCCAACCAAAAGGTGGTTTGGCTGGTTACCGATAGCCGGCTTTCCTTTGTTCAAAACAAAAACGAGTGGACAGGTACGAGCATCTGCTTTGAAATTTTTACGCAGAATGATAAAACGCACATTCGTTTTACGCATGTGGGCTTAGTACCCCAATACGAATGTTATGGCGATTGTTCAAATGCCTGGACGGGTTATATACAGGGCAGTTTGCGCGACCTCATCGCTACCGGCAAAGGAAAGCCGGAAGTGAAAGAAGATTAGCTTATTTAAACCGGGTAGAAAATGATTCTGCCTGGTTTTTTTGTGCCCCGGGCCGCTGGTATCCGGATATTTTAACTTTAACAAAATAATTGGTTACTCCACTTGCGAAAGTGAAATCAAACTATAGCTTTGTGTTATAAAAATCAAACCCATCCTAAATCTATCAAAAAATGAAACTCACAAAAATTACCTTCCCGGTACTGTTTATCGCGGTAGCTATTATAGGTAGCTTCAATGCTACAGGCTATACACTTCAGCATGCAATCAACGTGCCTGTTATAACAGATTCTTTAACAAACGAAAGCCATATAGCTTTCACCAAGCTTACTTTACATAAGAGTAATAGCACAAAAAGTGGTTCATTTGGCCAACCTTTAGCTAAAAATCAATTTGGTAAGCCCAATTCTATAATCAAAGAGTTTTGGGAAACAGAAGATGATACGGCTACTACCTACCGTTATACCGGTGCAAAAATACACTATTTAAAAGGTAAGATGTGCAGATACGAAATTACAGGTGCTAACTGGGCTATAGGCCCACAAGGCGGACCTTTCATTAAAGTTGGCGCTAAACTAAGTTCGCTTTTAGCTATTATTCCTGATTATAAATCAACTGCAAAAGATGGTGTCCTCTCTGTTAGAGTTACTGCGAAGGGAAAAATCACAGATGGTATTTTAGAAATATTATATAACCCTGCAACATCTGTAATTACTAAAATTTCAACTGTTGATTATGATTGATTTAACTTTCTTTAGGTAGATAAATTCTTGAGCAGTACTTTAACAGACGAGCAGATTTACGAATTAATTGATAAATGATTTAAAGAGATTTAGCGATACTATCATCAAAAGCAGATGTTTTTGTAAACGTAAATATGGATTTTCATGCAGGTAACCAATTGCTTGGTGCCGCCACTATTAGTGTAGAATGTACGCGGTTATTGGCTGCCTTAAATTTGTCGATTAAGTTTGAATTTAGTGCCTGGGGCAATAGCTTTAAATAACTATATGATTAATTCCACTATCAGGAAGCTTGCGCCACATGAAAAGCAACACCAGGCAAAGGTGAAGCAAAGCACATATACACGCTTTAAAGAATTTGTTTTAAAGTTGATTTTTGTGGTGATTGTTTTACTAATACCTTTTCTTATTTACGATCACTTTAAGCCTGTTGATTCTCCTGTTCAAGCAATATGTTTAATTGTGATATTGGTAGCTGCTATTATAATTACAACTTACATAACAATTAAAGCCAAGCGTTTTGCTCCGTTAACTACACAAAGTTTTGAAGCCGTTGAGATTGTAAAAGTACAATCGGTAAGAGCGATTAAAAGAGACTCCTTTGAAGATTTTGGGCCATCATATTATTTTGACGTAATTGAAAATGGACGCCATAAAGTGCTGTACTTGTGGGGACAGTACATCGATGATTTTGAAGAGGGGACATTTCCTAATACCGAATTTGAATTTACCCGCTGGTCTGGTAGCGACGAATTTATCGATTTTAAGATAAAAGGAAAATATTTTACAGAAGAAAGGACTTTACCGGCTTTTGAGAAAGAGATTTTTCAAAAAGGAAAATTTCCGGTTAATGGACAGTTATTGAATTTGAATTTTGACAATATAGAGTAGAATACAATCAGTATCTCTACTGCCACAACAGCGTGTAACTAATATCTACTGTGCTACCAACCTTGCCACAAACATGGTATCGGCTTTGCGTTCGTAGCCTTTCAGTACTTTTTGTTCTTCAAGTTTGAGGCCTAATTCGTTCACCATAAAATCTACTGCTTCTTCGTTTTCGGCTTTAAAGGCCGAGCAGGTGATGTAGATGATAGGTTTGCCCGGTTTAAGGTATTTTACCACGTTACGTATAATGCTTTGCTGCAAGCGTTGAAAAAACGCTATCCGCTGCGGATTGAACTGGCTGATCATTTCGGGGGTGCGTCCCCAGGTGCCCGAGCCGCTGCAAGGGGCATCCAGTATAATACCATCGAACTCGTAGTCGTGCATTTCCTGTTCGGGGTTTTGCGTGAGGTCGAGGATCTTTTTTTGGTATTTCATCAAGCCTGCCTGGCGAAAACGCTCATCGAGGTTAGCCAATATAGATTCGCGGATATCCGATACCACCAGTTTAATATCAGGTTGCATATCGTGCAGCAGGAGCGATTTGCCGCCGGATGCCGCGCATGCATCCCACCACTTATCCCATTTTTCGGGCTTGTATAATTTTGCTGTTTGCTGCGATGAAAAATCCTGTACCTCAAACCAATGCTGTTTCGGGAAGATGGTTTCTAAACGGGTGCCATTAGGCAGGCACAGGCAGTTATTACCTTCATCCTTAAATAGCACATTGGCCTTGGTGAGCTCGGCCTTTACCTGCTGTTCAAAGCCTTTGGCTACCCTGATGTACAAATCGGGCTGGGTGAAAAAGGAACTAAGAAAAGCCTGTTGATCAATCTCCCCGGAAAGTTCAGCCGTCCACGGAAATACATCCTTCAGGCGGAAACCGGGATAAGTAGTTTTTATCAGGGCTATTTTTTCTTCCACACTAAAACCTATACAGGCCGCCCAGTCGGGCTTAAAGTGCTGCAAAAAAGAGTTTACCTGTGTATTGCATAAAAATTCGGCAATAAACAGGCGTTCATCAGCCGGCGCATCGGGCAGCGCCCTGCCCAGGCGAAAATAGTTATATACCAACCTGCCGGCAATGCGCCTGTCGGTTGAGCCCATTTGTTTATTTTGGCGGTAAAAACCCGGTAAAAACTTACCTAAGGGTGTGTCAGCCGGATATTCATCCAATATGCGTTGAAATGTTTTCAGCTGATTCAGTGCCTTCATTCTACCTGCTTTAGTTCAAAGTTAGTATACTTCAATATGTTAACATGGGTGTTTACCCAGCCCTGCCCGTTTTTTTTGATGAAGCTGAAGCTATTATGCAGCCCAGTAAACTCGTTATCATCAAGCTTTTTCAAATTATCAGTGCCATCGGCAAGCAGCTGGCCAAAGTACAAACCTTCGTCAAATGCTTTAATGGCATAATCTGATGGTTCGGAGTGGTACGTTTTACGGTAGGCACGCACAAAAGTTATGGTGGTGGCAGCTTTATAATTCACCCTATCGGCCGAGGTGATGTGCGTATTCAGCTTTTGCAGCAGGTCGGCCTTCAGGTAGGCATATTTTTCCCAATTGGGGTGACCCACTACCGTTACCGGGAAACGGCGCGATAGCGTGTCCAGCGAATGCAGGGTAACCTGTATAAAAGCCTGTTTGGTAGAGGGAATTAAAAAGAAATTCTGATCAAACTTGGTAAGCTGTGCCAGTATTGGTTTCAGATCGCCGCGTACCACGGTAAGCGGTATAATTTTGATCTTCTTTTTACTCAGGCTATCCAACCCCTTTTTAAAGTAACGGATATAATCCCTTTCATCGCTGTAACCCGATGTAAGTATGAAAACCTTTTTGGTTTTGTTCTTGCTCGTAACAAATTCGGCAGCCCTTAAAGCATGGTATTCCAAAGGCGGAATAATGGTAACCAGGTTAGGGTTCTTAAAGGTCAGGGGAGAGGCCGGCGAGAGCGGCGACAATACCAGTTTATTAGCAGGATTAGGAACGGTAATGAACGACTTTATCCCATCCGGAAATACCGGGCCAACGATCAGGTCGCTTGAGCGGATCTGCGGATTTAGCGCTAAACTGTGCGATGTTGCAGGCTCGTCTTTTGAATCGAACACCTGTAACTTGTAATTAGCGCCCTGTTCGGTAAGTGAATCAAGCGCGAGCTTAAAGCCGCGGTAGTAATCGAGCGCGAGACTTGCCTTTTTAAGTCCGGCGGCGGTATAGATAGCACCGGGGTTTAAATGATCGAGCCCGAAGGGCAGGATAAGGGCAATAGTTGAAAACCTGTCAGATACTTTATTCTCCGGCTTGGCTTTCTCTTTGTCCTTATCCTTGTTCTCCTTTTCGGGCTTTTGGGTAGTTTTTGTAGCGGTATCAGGTACAGGTTTACTAACAGGGCGTATTTTTGGTGAACACGCGCCTGCTAAAAATGCTATAACTAATAAGAGTAACCACTTATTCCCACTCAATGGTGGCCGGTGGTTTTGAGCTGATATCATATACTACCCGGTTAATTCCTTTTACATTGTTGATGATCTCGTTAGAGATTTTGGCCAGCAGGTCATAAGGCAGGTGGCACCAGTCTGCCGTCATCCCGTCTAATGATTCAACCGCTCTCAGGCATATCACGTTCTCGTAAGTACGCTCATCGCCCATAACACCTACCGATTGTACCGGCAAGAAGATAGAGCCTGCCTGCCAAACCTTATCATAAACACCTCCCGACCTTAAATTGTTGATATAAATCGCGTCGGCTTCCTGTAAAATAGCAACTTTCTCGGGAGTTACCTCACCCAATATCCTGATGGCCAAACCCGGCCCCGGGAAAGGGTGGCGGCCAAGTATGTTCGGATCAATACCCAGGGCTTTACCAACGTTACGTACCTCATCTTTAAACAAAGTATTCAGCGGTTCAACCACTTTAAGTTTCATAAAATCGGGCAATCCGCCTACGTTATGGTGCGATTTGATGGTTGCCGATGGGCCTTTAACCGAAACCGACTCAATAACATCGGGATAGATAGTGCCCTGGCCAAGCCATTTTACATCCTGTACCTCGTGCGCGGCATCGTCAAATACCTCGATAAACACGCGACCAATTGCCTTACGTTTTAGTTCAGGATCGGTTAAGCCTGCCAGCGCGTCGTAAAAACGTTGCTTGGCATCAATGCCTTTTATATTAAGGCCCATGTGCTGGTACGAATCCAGTACCGATTGGTACTCATCCTTACGCAATAAGCCGTTATCAACAAATATGCAATGCAGGTTGGCACCGATGGCATGGTGCAACAATACCGCCGCTACCGATGAATCAACACCGCCCGAAAGACCTAATACTACTTTATCGTCGCCCAGTTTTTCTTTAAGCCCGGCAATGGTAGTTTCAATGAACGAATCGGGAGTCCAGTCTTGCTGGCAACCGCAAATATCAACCAAAAAGTTGTGCAGTAACTGCTTGCCATCGCTGCTGTGGGTTACCTCGGGGTGAAACTGTATACCGTAAGTTTGCGAATCGCGAACGTGATAAGCGGCTACCTTTACGCTATCGGTACTGGCAATAACGTCATAATTATCGGCCAGGCGCGCTATGGTATCACCATGCGACATCCATACCTGCGAGTCGGCCGGAATCAGTTTCAATAGCGGACTATCATGGTTGATGTATTGCAGGTTGGCACGGCCGTATTCGCGGGTGCTTGATGGTAATACTTCGCCGCCGTTAAAGTGCGCCAGGTACTGTGCACCATAGCATACACCTAAAATAGGCAGTTGACCATGAAATTTAGCGATATCAAAATGCGGTGCATCATCCTGACGAACAGAATAAGGCGAGCCCGAAAGTATGATACCTTTAACGCTGCTGTCAATTTCCGGAAAATTGTTGAACGGGTGGATCTCGCAATATATGCGAAGCTCCCTGACACGGCGCGCTATAAGTTGAGTGAATTGCGAGCCAAAGTCAAGAATGAGGATTTTTTCTTGCATGGGCAAAGATAGGTTTTTGATTCGAGATGTACTAAATGAGATTGCAATTAGTGCAGAGGAAATTAGCGAAGCTTAAAGGGCGATGCCAAAGTATACAGGTTTACTCACCCCCGCGCCTCCCTGAATTACCAAACAAGGCGGCAGGAATTAACCCCTCAAATCCTGTTGCCGACGGGGTGAGCAGCCTGTATCTAATATTATATTACACGTTTGTATTTGCGGTATTCGGTATTAGTAAGCCAAAGTTGCCTGCTGATAAGGCAGCGGGCACAAAAGAAAACCCTGATGGGTAAAAAGAATAAAACGTTGCGGCCTATCCAATTGCGTTGTAAAGGATAATGGAACGGTATATTGCATTTACGGCATGTAAGTTCGGGTTTCTCGCTCATGGGTATTATAGTACAATGTTTTACTGATAGTGTAATGTTGGTTTCAGTAATACAATACGCAGGCGATTATGCTTGTGCTACAATAATGATGTGATTTGTGTGTAATGTGTTGATATTCAGTAATATAAAATAGTATTTCACGGTTTTGGGTTGTGCTGTAGTTAACGTTGGTCTGCTCTTGGGCGCAGTGCCCCATTACTTTTGAGGGCAAAAGTAACAGACTAAGCGAAGCGATATCATGAGCACCTATAATAAACAAACAGCGAATAACGGCTTGTCCAGCAAAAGGCTTCTTGCCGCACAGGGCCTCTGCGCTGCAAAACAGTCAGAACTTAGGGCTGGAACTTTTGCCCGCGGCTCATTTCCTCCCCACATGCAACAAGTTCCTATGCCCGCCTTTGCGCTCTTTGCCACCACAGTTCTGCCCGTTTTCGCCCGAAGCTATTTGCTGACGAGGAAAGAAGCTCTCTCCCTCCCTCCACCATAAAAACTCCGCGTAACTCCGTGCAAACCTCTGGGTCCTCTGTGGTTAAAAAAAGTCATGCATCTCAAACCAATTGTTGCCATTTTTATTATTGGGTTGATATATTGAATGTTACGATGAGTAAATGTATTCGTAACAGCTTTGATATACGCGGTTAGGAAAAGGATATTTATTTTTGATAAGTCTATTAACGCCAATGTAAAAATGAAAAATCTATCTAACCTGTTCTTACTAAGTGTGGCAGTTGTTTTTACCGCTTGTCAAACACAAAACACCGAAGAAGTTAAAGAAGCCATTATAAAATATATCCCATTTCAAACGGAAACCGCCTTTACCATCACCTGCAATAATTACGAAAGCTATTACGCCAAAGAGAACAAGGTGAAAAGGCTTACCCTGCAAAACGATATTAACCAGCTCACCAGTATCCTTTTCTCGTTAAAGCGGGTAGACGACGGCCTGCAGCCTGATGTGCGCGCCCAAATTATGCTTACCAATACCAACGGAAAAATCGATACTATATGCCTCGGCAGCGCCATTACACGCTATAAAAATATCAGTTATGAAACTTCTTCGGAACTGATCAATTTTGTGCAGAAGTAGGAGGGATTTGCTGACTATTACAGTCTTTTAACTGTACGTGATTATGCGGTACATATTTATTGTAAATAAGGTAAACTATGCCAAAGTATTTTGATATAACATTGATAGCGGAGCAGTTTGAAAAATCCCAAACAGTTATAGGAGACTGTCTTAATTCTTTAGGTATATACCATGGTATCAAAGATGAAACCTACTTTAAAGGAAAAATCATTTTATTTAATTATATCGAAAACGAAACTTTAAGTTTTGATGAGATTTGTATTAGTATTGAAGATCTTGTTTTTCATCAAGAAACCTTCAAATACGAAATTGGAATGCTCACTTCTTTAGTTACATCTGTTATTAATTGTATTGAAGAAGTACAATTTGCTTTATGCAGCTACGAATTAAATGGTTACCTGCTTAGCGAAATAAATAAAATTGAAGATATTAATGATACTTTACTAAGTAAGTTTCCAATAGTTTATAAGCATGATCGTTATTCTAAATCTATAGATATGAGTATTAATTATACTGCTCAAAATTTAATATAAATCTTTATGGATTTTAAATGATTGGCTTTAGTATATCTAATGGCTTCTATATTACAGCCCCTCCAAAATCTTCTAACTTAGCAAGAATCGGGTTTTATACCATTACGCCCTGCAATACTTTTGTGATATAAATTAATACTATGGAAACGCAGGAAATAATTAGTTATCAAAGAATTGCAGGGGCGATAGATTATATCAAAACCAATTTTAAAACACAGCCTAATTTGGATGAAGTGGCCGAACGGGTAAACCTTAGTCCGTTTCATTTTCAACGTATGTTTACGGAATGGGCCGGTATCAGTCCGAAAAAGTTTATGCAATACCTTAGTGTTGAGCACGCCAAGGGCATATTGAAACAACGGCAGGCCACGTTGTTTGATACCGCCTTTGAAACCGGCCTGTCAGGCACAGGCCGCCTGCACGATCTGTTCATTAACCTCGAAGGTATGACCCCGGCCGAATACAAGAACGGCGGTGCCGCGCTAACCATCAATTATAGTTTCGCCGAAAGCCCGTTTGGGGATGTCATCGTGGCTTCAACTCCAAAAGGTATTTGCCACTTGGCTTTCGCCGATGACAGGGAAGAGGCATTTAAGCAATTACAGGCGCAATTTCCGAACGCGGTATACCATCAGTTTGCTGATAAGCTACAGCAAGACGCGCTGTTCATCTTCAAGCGCGACTGGAGCGAACTCAGCGAAGTAAAACTCCATTTAAAAGGTACCGCCTTTCAGCTAAAAGTATGGCAGGCCTTACTAAGGGTGCCCGCAGGTGGCTTATCTACCTACGCCATGATAGCGCAGGATGTACAATCGCCGTCGGCTTACCGTGCAGTAGGTACAGCAGTTGGCGATAACCCGGTAGCGTTTTTGATTCCTTGCCACAGGGTGATCAAGTCTACAGGAGAGTTTGGCCAGTACCATTGGGGCGCAACCCGCAAAACAGCCATGATAGGCTGGGAAGCAGCAGGCGCGGAGTTGAACACCATAAACGGCTAAGCAAAATGGATCTGCAACAAAAAATATTTGGCATAGATAAAGAAGCCCTTGCCGATAGCCTTAACCGTACAGGCTACGCGCAGGTAAGCGAGTTACTAACATCCGCTGAATGCGACGAACTGATCAGTAATTATTCTGCAACAAATCTTTACCGGAAAACGGTAGTTATGGAGCGGCACCAGTATGGCATAGGAGAGTACAAGTATTTCAATTATCCGCTACCGGCAATAGTACAGCAGCTGCGCGAAAGTATTTACCCTTTGCTTGCACCGGTTGCCAACAAGTGGATGCAGGTATTGGGTATAGATAAGTAGTTCCCGGGCACACATGAGGAACTGATCAACTATTGCCATCAAAACGGACAAGTTAAACCTACACCGCTCATATTGCGATATGGCCAAACGGGTTATAACGCCCTGCACCAGGATCTGTATGGAGAAATCTTCTTCCCGATGCAGGCGGTGATCGTATTGAGCCAGCCCGGCGAAGATTTTGAAGGCGGAGAATTTGTACTGGTAGAACAGCGGCCAAGAGCACAGTCAAAAGCGATGGTATTAAAACCGCGCAAAGGCGATCTGCTGATGTTTACTACTAATTTCAGACCGGTTGCGGGCAGTCGTGGTTATCACCGTGTAAATATGCGCCATGGCGTAAGCGAAATTACAAGCGGCAACAGGTATACCCTCGGCATCATTTTTCACGACGCACAGTAGTAAAAAGCGCGTTTATATAGGTTAGCATAAAAGCGATAAGCAATAATTAAGTGAATATGGAGTTTCCTAATTACATAACCGTTATGAGGATACCCGCACTTATTATATTGTTTATCGCTTTTGCTTTTAAAGCCAGTGCCCAACAGGCTGATACCACGGTTTACGACCGCTATCTCGATTTTAACCTTGCCCGCCTTGATGGCGACCTGCCCAAAGCTTTTGAAATAGGTAAAAAGATATTGCCCAATGTTGATAAGCTGGCACCTAAAGAACAGATCAGTTTTTACAACAGTATTGGTAAAGTATATGAAGACAGCGATCAGCCAGATGCTGCCGAACTATACTACAAAAAGGTAGCCGAAGCCATGCCCGATTATTACGTGGTGCACCGCGCCTTGGGCTATATTTATGCCGACAGGGCCAAGCGTTTGTTCGACGAGTTAAATACAGCGGTTGCCGATAAAAAAAACGAAGCTTTTACTAAATACAAAGCCGAAGCTGAGTTGGCGGCAATCCACCTCGAAAAAGCCCAGGCCTGCGACCCCAGCGATGAAACGCTGGAACTCATCAAATCTTTGTATACTAACATGAAAGATGAGAAGGGCTTAAAATCGCTTAATAAACGCATCAAAGAAAAAAGCAAAACCTGTATTGATATATTGAGCGATCAGTAACCAGAGCTGTTTACACAACTTCAGCGGCTATCATATCATTATTTAAAACATCAGTTCGCTCAAAGCCGATGCCTATCTCCTGCGCCCATTTAATAAAGCCTTCTATCCGTTCTGTAAAGGCGTTGCCCGAGTTGCGTGAAATGTAAGAGGGTAGTCCGTAGTCAGGATTCTTAAGATCGGTAAACTCCCATGGGTGAAAATAGATATTCAGGTAACCATCCTTTTTATAGGTGCGATAGCACATTTGCTTAACCAGCCACATAGGCAGGTTATGAAAGCTGAGCCAAAAAAGGGGGAAACGCATAGCTGGTGTTACCGATGATGGCAGCTGCAAAGTGCCCTGTTCCATATAACGGGTCCGGGGCTTATCCAGATGATTGTAGCGGCCGGGCAACCATGTAGGGTTAATAGACGAATTGTAGGTATAGCCGCTGTTTTTAAGTTCGGCAAGGTTCACGGGCATCATACGCGCCATTCGGAAACCGCTTACCGTAGCGCCCGAAAGCTGCTCTAAAGCCAGTTTTGATTGCAGCAGGTGTTCGTCCTTAAAATCGGAATGGTAATAGCCATGCGACGCCAGTTCGTGCCCTTCGTTTACAATTCGGGCTATTATTTCGGGGCGATTCACGGCATAGTTGGCCGTTACAAAGAAGGTGGCTTTTATACCCCTTCGCTGTAGCATATCCAAAATGGTAATGGTGCCTTGGGTAGATACGTTCAACTGCCTCTCAAAATCAAGCGTTTTACCGTATTCTAATGGCAAATCAAACTCCTCTACATCAAAGCTTAACAAGATCATAATCGGTTTTGATGAAGTTTGCAGAGCGGATAATAAAGCTTGGCCGTTGCTTGGCTTGCATAAACAGTTTGCCCAAATACATGCCTATTATACCTAACACAAATAATTGCAGGCCGCCAAAAAAGGCTATGGTTGCTATTATTGATGCCCAGCCCGATACATTGATATGAAGCAAATAACTTATAATGATATAAGGGATATACAGCAGCGAACCCACCGAAAACACAATACCCACACCCGTAACCATGTACAAGGGTTTCACGCTGAAAGACATGATGCTGTTAATAGCCAGTTTGAACAGTTTAAAAAAGGAATAACTGGCCTCGCCCGATAACCTTTCGGCAGGATTGTAAGGGATTCCGATTTGCCGGAAACCGACCCATTTCACCATCCCCCTGAAAAATATTTCGTACTCATTCAGCTGGCGTAATTGCTGTACTACCTTTTTATCCAGCAGCCTGAAATCGGCAATGCCATCTTCCAGTTGAATATCTGATAGCATGTTCAAGCCTTTATAAAACAGCTTTGATGATACCTTTTGATAGGTTTTGGCATGCGCGTTGGTCTTTTCGCGATAGGTATAAACCACATCATAATCCTGCTCCCAGTATTTTACCATTTCGGTAATTAATTGGGGCGGATGTTGCAGATCGGCATCCATCGTAATTACGGCATCGCCGGTAGCCATTTGTATGCCGGCCTGTAAGGCTTGGTCTTTACCAAAGTTGCGGGCAAGTTCTACATAATGTACTTCCGGATGTATCTCCGTTTGGATCTTTATTTCGTTCAGCGTATTGTCTTTGCTGCCGTCATCTACAAAAATACATTCAAAATCGTAAGCTAAATTGCTGAAGAGTTTGTACAATTCACTCACCAGCGCAGCAATGTTCTTTTCTTCGTTGTGTGCAGGCACTACGATAGATATTTTTTTCATTTTACCACGTGATAGATTGCAAATATAATACTTATTGGCAAGTGTAAATTAATTGTTACAAAGATTTCTGACAGATGACAGATTTTGCCTAACATTGCGTTTTAAAACTTAAATCTTTAATGACAAAGAAGTTCCTTCGCCTTAACGGCTATCAATGGACGTGCATTTTGTATGTCGCTGTGGCCGTTTTTTGCTGGCAACTGAAATATTTCAGGCATATCGATAACAACTACCTTATCTTTCGCCAATCATACTATCACGCTAAAGCTCATCTTAACCTTTACCAACATTACCCGGCCGAATATTATGATGTGTTCCTATATGGTCCACTATTTACATTTTTCGTAGCGCCGTTCGCTGTGTTGCCCGAAGTGGTAGGTTTCTTTTTTTGGGAAGTGTTTAACGCAGCCGCGTTTCTGCTGGCAGTTCACCTCCTGCCATTCAATAACAGGATAAAAACAGCTATTTTGCTGTTATGCGTGGTTGAGTTTGCCAATTCGGTACATTATATGCAGTTTAACCCGGTAATAGCGGCACTCATCATCTTATCATTCATTATGGTGAAAAAAGAGAAAGACCATTGGGCTACGCTGCTCACTATTTTCGGCGCTTTCATGAAGGTTTACCCCATAGCGGGATTGGCCTTTTTCGTGTTTTCAAAGCATAAAGGAAAATTCATAGGCTGGGGTTTGTTTTGGATAGTGGTATGCCTCTGTTTGCCCGCCCTTATTTCGGGGCCCGGTTTTCTATTGCAATCGTACCGGGATTGGTTTGACGCGTTAAGCGCTAAGAACCTGCTCAACGAAAGCCTTACCAGCGGGCAGGATTGGTGTGTAATGGGAGTAGTCCGCCGTTTAACCCAAAACGCAGCTTTGCCTAACTGGCCTTTTCTGCTTGGTGGCGCTGTGGTATTTGGTTTGCCGTTACTGCGCTTTGAGCAGTACCGCTCGCTTAAATTTCAATTGCAGGTAATGTGTTCGGTATTGCTGATGGTGGTGATCTTCAGCACAGGATCCGAGCATCCCACCTTTATTATTGCAACTGCCGGGGCGGTAATTTATATCATGATGCAACCACGACCGTTCACCAGTTTTAATATTGTGTTTTTGATATTGCTGATCGTAATCACGGGTCTTGGTCCGTCAGACGCTTTTCCTCATTTTATGCGCGATTGGATGCAGAGCCTTGCCATGAAAGCCTGGCCATGTATCGCTATATGGTGTAAAATAACTTACGAGTTGCTGTTTAAAGATTTTAACACGGAACAAGAACCTTTGGGCATCGATAGTACAGGCGAAGATACACCCGGCTTAACCGTCGCAGTTTAAAACTCGATAGCTTTACCTTGTTGCGGATAGGTAAGTTTTAAACCAAGCGGATTGTTCGCTTTCAATTGTTCCTTTATCTTTTTAATGCTGGCTTCAGGTGGCTTTACGTGAGTAATTATCACATTAAATCCTTGCAGATCGCCCGCTACTTTGGCCAATGCCTGCATCTCTTTCATCAGCCAGTTCGGTGTAAAATGGCCAAACAGGGTTTTATCAGGTTGCTCATTCGGGAAGGATACCTCGATAATGATCGCCCTTAACTGCTTGCTTTTTATCAGGGGCGCTATGGCCTGCCAAAGTGATTGCAGTTTATCGCTTTTCTCGGTTTCATCGGCCCCGGTATCTCCAAGATAAAGCAGGTATGCGTCATCGCTTTTTACCAGGAACGCGGTACTGGTAAGGTTAGAGTGGCTTAGCGGGAATGCTTTTACTTGCAGATTGGTATTGTCAATATTGGTTTCAATGCCCGGTTCTAAGGGCTTGTAGGTGTATTTCTTTAATGCAGGTTTCTCGCCCTCGTTGGCGAAGTTTGCCCAGCTCTCCCAGGTAAAATAATCTTTTTTAATGGTTTCGAGCGTGCTTTGCAAACCGTAAATATTCTTCACGCTGTCTTCAGGAGAGTTGATGATCAAGCCAGAAATATGATCGAGATGCGCGTGTGATATAAAATAACCTTTAATATATTGCTTCAGTACCTTATCGCCGCTTACGTTAAAGGCATGGTTTTTTACCGCCTTCTCAATGCCAAAATGCACGGTGCCGGCATCAAGGCATATGTAATTATTGGTGCCTTTGGCAGCTACCATGTAGGCTGATAAATTGCTTTCATCAATGCCGCCCTTTACACCCAAGGGCACAATCCGGAATGCAGGAGCCTGCTTGCTTTGCGCAAGGCTTAAGAACGGTAATAACAGCAACGATAAAAATGTATATAGCAGGCGCATCTTTATTAGTTTAATGAGTTACAAAAATAGTATTCCTGTACGTTTAAGCAGGTAACTATTCGGTTTTCATTTCTTCCTGCGCTTTTTCTTTGTACTCGTAATCGCCGCCGAGGATGTAACCCCACGGTTTGAGGGTTTCCACCCGGTCGAATATGATCTTCATAATGGCGATCATAGGTATGGAAAGGAACATGCCGGATAATCCCCATATCATTTCGCCTACGATAATACCAATAAAGGTAATGAGCGCGTTGAGCCGCACCTTTGAGCCCACGATAACCGGCAGCAAAAAGTTAGCATCAACCGCGTGGATCACTACCACGGCAATACCCACTGTAACCGTATGCGGAATAGTACCGGTAGCGAAGGTGATGATGCAGCTCAGCAGCAATGCCGTAAATATACCTATGTAGGGAATGATGTTGAACAGCCCCACAATAATGCCCAATAGCACGGCATACTTTATGCCGATAAGCCAGAACGCCGTACAGGCGATGAATGCCACCACGATCATCTCCAGCAGTAAACCTAAAATATACTGGCGCAAAATGCTTTGTATATTCTCCACAATATCAAATACCGTTTTTGAGTATTCTTTGTCAAATACCCACATTATAAACCGAAACAGCAGCGTACGGTAAAACAGGATGAAGAAGGTGAATATCAGTATAAAAATATAGAACAGCAGAAGGGACGACACCGCGCCAAAGGTAGTGCCCAGCACCGCCGTGCCCGACTCCATTATCTTCTGCGTGGTTTCGTGTACGTAGTTGAGCTGTTTATTGGCATTGATATGGAAGGTGAGTTCTATCCAATCCTGTATACTGGTGAGCGATTGCGTAACCTGTGTTTTTAGCATTGGCCAGTCGTTGGCCAGCGATGATATTTGCGAGCCTACCAAATAAAGTATGCCGCCTATAACACCCACAAAAACGATGATAGACAGGAAAGAGGCCGCGCTGCGCGGCAGCTTGCATTTGCGTTCAAAGAAATTGCAAACAGGCAATAGCAGTACCGCGAACAGGAAACCGAACAACAGCGGATCCAGCAGTTCCTTACCTAAAATTACCAAATAGCTTAAAGCGATGAGGCCTATCAATACAAGGGCTAATCTTTCGTAAAAAGGGGCGTTAATTTTCTTAGCAGGCATGTAAATTTTATTTCATAAAGTAGTCGAGTTGATGTAACATCACCGCGGGGTATATGTTTCGGGAAGATAGGGATAATTTGCAGTGTGTTACTAATTTACTTAATTTTGTAACGCTTTAAAAGCTAAAACTTTACTCCGATGGTAATATAACGGCCTGCCGCGTATTCGCTTAAATATTTTGTGTAACATTGTCACATCGCGGGCCTTTCTGTTTAATCAATCTTTTTATCCATCGCTTATTAATTCCCTTTTTGTTATGCAAAACGGACCAAACCCTAACGCGCTGTATCCCATGGAGCAGTATACTAAACTGGTATATCTCAAAAATATCATTACACGTCCCAATATCGAGGTGGGCGATTTTACCTATTACGACGACCTTGCTGACCCACTTGGTTTCGAAAATAATAATGTGCTTTACCACTTCGATTTTGTTGGCGATAAACTCATCATTGGTAAATTTTGCGCCATAGCTTCCGGTGCAAAGTTCATCATGAATGGGGCTAACCACGAGATCAGCCCGATCTCTACCTATCCCTTCGCCATATTTGGTAATGGCTGGGAAAAGATCAACGAAGGTGTTGATGCCGCTAAATATCCTTATAAAGGTGACACGGCAGTAGGCAACGACGTATGGATAGGCCATGGAGCTACCATAATGCCGGGCGTTAAGATTGGTAATGGCGCTGTTATAGCCACAGGCTCGGTAGTTACCCGCGATGTACCCGACTATGCCATTGTGGGCGGTAACCCTGCAAAGCTGATCCGCAAACGTTTTGATGATGAAAGTATCGGCCGCCTGCTCAAAATAGCCTGGTGGAATTGGCCGGTAGAAAAGATCACACAGCATCTTAAACTCATCAATTCTACAAATATTGATGGGCTTGAAAAGGTAGGGTAGCGTATTTTTTGGCAGGAGAATTGCATGCTGTACATCATCTACTTAAATGAAAATGTTATGGCAAAGTATTCAGAAAAAGCGCAGAAAAAGGTTGAGGAAACCATGCACGAAATGAAGGAAGGCAAACTGAAAAGCGGCAGCGGCAAAAAGGTAACCAGTAAAAAGCAAGCCGTGGCCATAGGCCTGTCAGAAGCTCGTAAAGAAGGCGCTAAAGTGCCCAAAAAGAAAAAGGAAACAGTTTAGTAAAAAAGAGCGGTAGTTTATTCAATTGCCGCTCTTTTCGTATCTGATCATCGCATCAGGATTTAACAAAATCTGTAGTTACCCAGGCATCCAATTTGTTTTCGGCATCAAGCTTCAGCAGTTTTTCTACATCGCTGTCTTTTTTATGAGTAGGCTCAGTCTTGTATTTACTGATGAGTGCTTTTATCGCGTATATATTGGCTTTGTTATTGTCAGGCTCGGCCTTATGTTGTAAGGAGTATTTAACATAGAACGACATGAAGGTCATCAGCAGCTTAGGGTTCTTATCGGTAAGGTCCATCAACGGTTTGCTGATGCTAACAGTAACCGCAGGGCTGCCCTCTATCCAATCAAATATAAATTTGGTGGCGTTTGATTGTATTACAACTTCTTTTGTCCACTCGGTTTGTTGCAGCCAGTCGGTCGCTTTAATAATATCATCGTCGTATTTTGCGTAATCCTCTTTGCTCTCTATCTTATAATCGGGCACCTCAAAGATTTGTGCCGATGTGGTAAAAGCCCACAGCAGCATAGCTATCAGTACGCAAAAAATATATCTTTTTACAACGGGTTTCATAACAAGTATCAATTGTGCCATGAAATTATTAACTGCATGACTGCCATGCAAATATCCATGCTGTATTTAACATTAATTAACGCATTTGTCTTATTTATGCCGCTTTGAACCACCTGTTTACGGCAGCCTGCCTTTCTATAGGTTAAATCATATATTGATGGTATTTATTTAACACAAAATTATCTTACAGTAGCCGGATATTTATCTGCTAAAACGGTAAATAGGCCAAAATTTTGATTTTATTGTAATTTTTTTGATACATAATTTATGGTGTTATTTTATCATTATAACTATTTTTTTAGTTTTATTAAACATTGTGTATGAGAAGATTAAATTGCTTCTTTTTTAAGCATTAAATATCATTAAAAGAAATAATATATCTAAAAACGTTCTTTATATTAATCTTTGAGATACTTTTGACTTAAAAGTGTTTTTGCAGTTTAAAAAATTAGCTTTAGGTTAGCGGCCCCAATTAAAACTATTGGTATATCATTTCTGATATGCGATGTTCACCTATTATCGATTTTTTTTATGAAAAGCAGTTTTATCCCGGCGCATGTACCAAAGCGCTGTAAAAATGGTACGTTAAAACCAAGCCCTCACTTAAAGGCATTTTCCATTGTCTTTTTCTTATTTATATGCCAGTTAGTTACCACGCAAGTTTACGCGCAGGGCAAGCAGGTATCCGGTACCGTTATCGATCAAACTAAAGAACCTGTTATTGGTGCTACCATTAAGGTAAAAGGTTTAACCACAGGCGTGGCTACTGATGTTAACGGTAAATTTTCCATCACCGTGCCCGATGATAAAGCCGTGCTGGTGATATCATCAATTGGCTACACTACCAAAGAAGTACCTGTTGGTGCGCAAACTACGCTCAATATCAGTCTGGCTGAGCAATCAAAAAGTTTGAACGAAGTGGTTGTTATTGGTTATGGTTCACAAAAGAAAGGGGAGATCACCTCAGCAACAGGCCATGCTGATACGTCCGATTTCAGGCAAAGCGGTTCGCGTAATGCACTTGACCTTATCCAGGGTAAAATTGCCGGTTTACAAATTAGCCGTAACGGCGGTTCAAACCCAAATTCGGGTGTGGGTATTCAATTACGTGGGGTGGTAACACTAAAAGGAAGTGCCAGTCCTTTAATCGTTATTGATGGTATCCCGGGAGGAAACCTCGATCTGTTACAGCAGGACGATATCGAATCTATTGACGTTTTGAAAGATGGATCTGGCGCCGCCATTTACGGTACAAGCGCTAATGCAGGTGTAATTTTAATTACTACCAAGAAAGCCAAAGAAGGCCCGGCTCAGTTTAATTATTCTACCTATTTCAGAAGAGAGTACCTGGCCAAAAGGCCCGATTTTTTAACTGCCTCTGAGTTTCGTGATAAAATTAATTCGGGCGAACTGGATGCTACAGATAAAGGATACTCAAGCGATTTCTTTAACGATCTGGTAAACAAGAATAACCTTTCGCAAAACCATAATTTATCCCTTCAAGGTGGTTCGAATAAAACTAACTACAGGGCAAGTATAAATTATCGCGATTTGCAGGGCTTTGCCAAGCAAAACGACCGCAGCGAGTATACCATACGCCTAAGTGTTAATCAAAAAGGTTTAGATGACCGCCTTACAGCTCAAATAAACCTGGCCACCAATTACAATAACGCCAACTTGTTAGGCGGTGGCGGCTGGGAAGAGCAGCTGACCAAAAATCCCACTTACTCAAATTTTAATGATGATGGCAGCTATTATTTTGAAACTACCAGTACTAACCAGTTAGCGCGTTTAAACCAGGAGAAATATAAAAGACAGCAACAAACATCATCGGCTGATGGTAAACTTGAGCTGGAAATTATTCCGGGGTTAAAAGGCTCAATTTTTACATCGTACCAGCGTAACAGCTATATCGACGCTATTTACAGGGATGTTAATGGTGAGTTTTCTACAGAGAACGAGATATATAAAAATGGCGGTTATGCAGAGCGTGTAACTTCATTAACACAAAATTTTGCTATTGAACCTACCATTAACTACAACAAAACTTTTGGTGCGCATACTATAGCCGGTGTTTTAGGTTACAGTTACCGGTACAATCAAAACGAAGGTTTCAGTGCCAACAATTACGGTTTTTTGAACGATCTTTTTGAAGATAATAACCTGGGGGCGGGTAGCCAGATACTTGCCGGTAAAGCAGGTATATCCAGTTTTAAAAATGATGATAAGCTGATCGCATTCTTTGGCAGGGTTAACTATACCTATAACGATAAGTATATGGCGCAGTTTATTTTGCGTCGTGAAGGTTCTTCCAGGTTTGGTGCTAACCATAAATGGGGCTATTTTCCGGCGGCATCAGCCGGCTGGACTATCAGCAAAGAGGATTTCATGAAGAATTTAACCTTTGTTAATAATCTGAAACTTCGTGTAGGATACGGTATAACGGGTAACTCGGGCTTTGATAACTATGCATCGCTGGTTACTTTGGGTACGGGTGGTATCTACCTTTACCCTGACGGGGAGTACCGCGAAACTTACGGCCCTAACAGCAACCCTAACCCTAACCTGCGCTACGAGAAGAAACAAGAGTTAAACATAGGTGCCGACTTCACTTTATTCAACAACCGTATAAGCGGTTCCCTCGATGTATTTAAACGTACTACTAAAGATCTGCTGGATACTTATACCACGCCGCAGCCTCCCTATGTACGCGAAACCATTTATGCTAACGTGGGTACAATTTCATCAAAGGGTATTGAGTTGGCGGTTAGCTTCGCGGCCATCAAAAAGCAAGATTTCAGATGGAATATGGACCTGACTGCCAGTACAACTAAAAACACTTTAGATTCTTACTCTGATGATATATTTAAAGTTGAATTTAGAAGGTTTGGTGATATTGGAGGTGCAGGTGATTTACAGCAAGCTATCACTACATACGAAGGCGGCCCTTTAGGTCAGTTTTGGGGTAAAAGATTTGCCGGTTTTACTGATGACGGTAAATGGCTGTTCTATAACCGTAACGGCGAAAAGGTGCGTAATGATCAAATCAACAACTCGCAGGATCGCAGTGTTACCGATCTTGCTCCAATAGGTAATGCTATTCCAAAATATTATGCCTCATGGACAAATACTTTTAATTACAAAGGTTTTGATCTGCGCATATTTTTACGAGGGAAATTTGATTACGATATCCTCAACACCACAGCCATATCTTACGGTAATAAATATGCAAGTAAAACCAACCTGTTAAGAACTGCATTTACCAAGTATTCTCAAATTCAGGATACATTTATGTATTCAGATTATTACCTGGAAAATGGCTCGTTCGTAAAAATTGATGAAATAACTTTTGGTTATACATTCAAGTTGAAAACCAAGTTTATCCGCAATATGCGTGCTTACGTAACCGGGCAAAACCTGGCTACGTTTACAAAATACAGTGGTAATGATCCTGATTTTATCACAGACTCAGGCACAGGCCCGGGGGTTGATAGTCGCGGCCCTTATCCGAGCACACGCTCTTTCTTACTTGGCCTAACCGTTGGATTCTAAACTAATAAAAATGAAATCGATTAATAAATCATTAAAATATATTGTTTTTACAGCAGCTGCATTAAGCCTTAACGCCTGTACAAAACTGGATGAAACTACCTACGATACACTTAACAGTGATAAGTTTTACAATAATAAAAACGAAATTATATCCGCCGTATTAAGGCCTTACACTCACGCTAATGCCTGGGCGACACCATCAGGGCAGGATGGCTGGTGGCGGCCAAGCGAAATATCTGCAGATCAGCTGGCCTGGCCAACCAAAGGGCGCCATGGTGAAGATGGTGGTAAATGGAAAAGGCTTCATTATCACACCTGGACTAACGATGAACCGGGATTGAATCAAGCATGGGTACTAATGTACTGGGGTATTGGTTTATGTAATATTCCTATCCAAAATATTGAGAAACGTGATGCCGCTGCCATTGGTTTAACACAGGAAGAAAAGGATCAGTACGTGGCTGAACTTAAGCTGTTAAGAGCTTATCATTATTTGAAACTGATGGATCTGTTCGGAAATATTCCTATCGTTACTGAATCTCCATCGGAGCCGATACCTACAGATCAGTATCCGGCGAATTCAACACGTAAGGAAGTTTTTGATTTTATAGAGAAAGAGATCAAGGATAATATTGATAAGGCACCTAAACTTACTTCCGGAAAAACACAAGGGCAATTAGGGCGAATGTCTGAAGCTGGTGGTTATGCTATGCTGGTTGAACTTTATTTAAATGCAGAAGTTTGGACAGGTACCCCAAGATGGGATGAATGTATTGCTGCGGCCGATAAATTGATCAGTAACGGTGCAGGCGGGCAAAACGGCCCAATGGCATTGGATAGCAATATCACCGATCAGTTTAAACCGCTTAACAATCTGTCAAAAGAAGTGATTTTTTCTATTGCTTATGAATTTCAGAAAGCAAATTTTCAACCTTCCTGGACTGGTGAATTCTTTCACTTTAACCAAAGTTTAATATATGGCGGTAGCCGTAATGGAAACGATGGGGTGGTGGTAGTACCGGGTGTATATACTACCTTTAATGATAAAGATAAACGTAAGAAAGAATGGCTGCTTGAGGGGCCTCAACTCCGTTTTGATAATAATGAACCTGTAATAGCTACAGGTGGTAATGAGTACGATGGAAAGCCATTAGTATTTGTTGATAATATCCGCAGAAACAAACAGGCGGCTGATAACGGAACAGACCCAGCACAATTGTCATCAACGATGAGCGATGGCGAAGAAAATAGTGGTGTTCGTTTTAACAAGTATAAACTGGGTAACCAGGTATTAGGTTTTGGTGGTATAGCGCCTAACCCTAATTATAATAGTACCGATTGGAACCTGTATCGCCTTACCTGGATATACTTTGCGAAAGCAGAAGCTATTATGCGTAAAAATGGCAACAGTGCCAATGCCGAAGCTGTTAAGCTAATCAACGATTGTAAAAAACGTGCTTACACAACTGCCGACTGGGCTGATGCCGCTTATACGCCATCTACCTTAACTATGGATGAATTATTAGCAGAACGGGGCCGTGAATTCATCTTTGAAGGTTTCCGCAGGGATGATATGATCCGTTTTGGTAAATTCACTACAGCAACATGGTGGGATCATCAGCCAAGCACTAAAACAAGGGAGTTATTTGCAATTCCACAGCAGCAAGTGTCGTTGAATACTAAGCTTAAACAAAACCCGGGTTATTAATTATAACCCAAGTATAAAACAAGAAGGGCGGCCTGCTATGGGCCGCCCTTCTTGTTTTATATACTATTTGTCATTGCGAGGAACGAAGCAATCTCGTAGCTGTGCATGATCGTTCTTTATAGTTCGCGATTGCTTCGTGCCTCGCAATGACACTGGTTTTTAATCAATTTAACCTTATTTCAAAATCTCCTCTATCCTGCTTAATTCTTCGGTACTAAACTGAATATTATCCAGCGCTTTTAATGAGTCGGCAAGTTGTGCGGGTTTGCTGGCGCCTATCAGTACGGTTGTTACGCGGTTATCTTTCAGCAACCAGGCCAGGGCCATTTGGGCTAACGACTGGTCGCGTTGTACCGCTATGTCATTTAATGACTTGATCTGGTTGATACGCTCGGGGGTTACTTGGTCGGTTTGCAAGTGGCCGCTTGATTTGGCTGCCCTTGAATCTTCGGGGATGCCGTGCAGGTATTTGTTGGTAAGCAAGCCCTGCGCCAATGGTGAGAACGGGATACAACCTACGCCTTCTTTTTCCAGTACATCTAATAATCCGCCTTCTACCCAGCGCTCAAACATAGAGTATTTAGGCTGATGGATAAGGCACGGCGTGCCCAGCTCTTTTAATATGCTGATGGCTCTCGCTGCTTCTTCGGCCGGATAGTTGGAGATGCCTGCATACAAAGCTTTCCCCTGGCGAACAATAAGGTCTAACGCTGCCATGGTTTCTTCCAGTGGCGTTTCAGGGTCGGGGCGGTGATGGTAGAAGATATCTACGTAATCTAATCCCATCCGTTTCAGGCTTTGATCTAAACTGGCAACCAAATATTTCTTAGAACCCCAGTCGCCGTAAGGACCATCCCACATGGTATAACCTGCCTTGCTCGAAATGATCATTTCATCACGGTAGCCACGGAAATCCTCTTTCAGGATGCGACCAAAATTCTCTTCGGCCGAACCCGGAGGGGGGCCGTAATTGTTGGCCAAATCGAAGTGGGTAATACCGCTGTCAAAGGCAAGGTGCAGGATTTTCTGAAAATTATCGGAAACATCTACATGGCCGAAATTGTGCCATAAGCCCAGCGAAATTGCCGGAAGCTTGATGCCGCTGTTTCCGCAGCGGCGGTATTCCATATTTTGGTACCGGGTAGGTGAGGGCTGATATGTCATAAACAGTGTATTGGTTTGAGGGTAAAAATAAAGTTTCGAGCTGATTATTCGTAAAAAGATAATGTCACATCGCTGTGAAATAAGAGGGAATAATTTATACCACTTCGGCAACTACAAAAGTACTGCCTCCCACAAATACCAGATCGTTAGCACCGGCTTGTGATTGTGCAGCTTTTAGTGCCGCGTTTACAGAAGGGTAATGCTCGCCATTCAAGTTAAAATCTTTCGCGCTTTGCTGTAAAGCCTCTGCATCCAGTCCACGCGGGATATCCGGTTTGCAAAAATAGTAGGTGGCATCTTTCGGCAGCATGGCCAGTACTTTGGTAATATCCTTATCGTTCACCATGCCTATTACAAAGTGGAGCTTATGATAGCTGATATCCGCAATGTTTTTCAGTACTTCCTCTATACCGTTCGGGTTGTGGCCGGTATCGCATATCGTAAATGGTTCGGTGCTTAACACCTCCCAGCGGCCATGTAAACCGGTAAGGGATTTCACCTGTTGCATTGCGGTTTGTATGTGCTGAGATGTAATGACGAATCCTTGCCTGCGCAATTCATCTACAGCGGTTAGCACCCCTTTTATATTTTTAAGCTGATAACTGCCTGTCAGGTCAACCCGTAACTGGTAGCCTATATCCTCAGTTTTATGGCTTACTATCAGATTTTTAAAGGCATGGTATCCGGATACAGGCGCTGTTTCTTCTTCCACATCCCACAGTTCGGATGCAAATGTGATCGGGGCATTCTCGGCTTTAGCCTTATCCACAAATACAGCTCTTGTTTCCGGTTGCTGCTCACTGATGATCACAGGGATGTTGGGCTTAATGATACCCGCTTTTTCGGCCGCTATCTTCGGCAGTGTGTCACCCAGGATATTCATATGATCCCAGCCTATATTGGTGATTAACGAGAGCAGGGGAGTGATCACATTGGTGGAATCCAGCCGTCCGCCCAGGCCAACTTCAACTACGGCTATATCCACTTCTTCCTTTGCGAAAACATCAAAGGTCAAGGCCACCGTCATTTCAAAAAACGAAGGTTCTATGCGTTCAAAATCTGCCTTATAATTAGCCGCGAAATCGATCACCGTTTGTTCGGATATCATTTGCCCGTTAATGCGGATCCGTTCGCGAAAGTCTTTTAAATGGGGTGAGGTATACAACCCTGTTTTGTAACCCGCGGTTTGCAGTATGGCGGCCAGCATGTGCGAGCTGGAACCTTTACCGTTGGTACCGGCAATGTGTATGCTTTTAAATTTATGCTGCGGATCATCTAAAATTTTGCACAGCGCAAGCGTGTTACTCAGGTCGTTTTTAATGGCAGCGGCACCCAGGCGTGTAAACATGGGCAGCTGGTTATATAGGTATTGGAGCGTATCCTGGTAGTTCATTTTACTGTGAAGATGACCTGCATCTGATGCCCAAAAGTAAGAAAGCTTGCTGTAATTATTTAAGATAAGTGTTGACGACGCATCATTTTAATTTTGCATAGGCTAAACACAAAAAAGCTGTGCCTTTAAATGAATCACAGCTTTGTATATATCATTGGTGTTTGAAAAGACCATAAGGGTTGAAACCCAAGTGACTCTGAAAGTGAAATGTCGCGCCTCAATACCCCAACCACACGCTATTTACTATTGAAAGGCTCTGTGTAACTTCGTGTTTCTTTCTTTGTGATCTCTGTGGTTAATTCTACTGTTTTTTACCACAGAGGGCACAGAGGTTTGCACAGAGTTACACAGAGATTTTATCTATTGTGTGGAGATTTAAAAGCCAAGAGAAACATTGAAGGCGAAGTGGTTAAGGTTATACCTTAGTTCAACTTGAATACGAAAACCACTTTACCTGTTTGTGTATCGGCAGCTGTTTCTGAAGCGTTAATTTTTGAGCGCTTCACCGCGTTTATACATTTTTGAATAAGCGCGTAATCAGATATGGTAGTACCACGACCAGCCTCTGCTTTGGTTACATTACCTTCTTTATCTACCTGTATATCCAATACCACTTTACCGCTTTGCCTGTTACCATCATCAACAGATGGGCGGCTCACAAAGTTACGCTGCGGCATTTCGCTCAGATTCCCGCCATTGCCCGATCCTGTACCATCGTAATTATCGGTGAGGGTAGTGCCTGTCTTTTTACCCTGGTTACCCGGGGTGCTGCCGGTACCATCGCCCTCACCTGTACCATTATTCTTTTTACCCGAATACAGGGCATTTTGGTTAACAGTTGGTTTGCTTTCGGCTTTGGTAGGCTGGGTAGCAACGGTAGTGCTCGGCTTTTTGGTATTAGCCACTACTTCCGGGGCATCTTCGTTATTTTGGGTAACTACCTCTTTATCGCTGTTCTGGGCCTGTACCTTTTCTTCGGTAGGTGGCTCGGGGGTAACTTTATCTGGTTTTGATTTGTTGGCCTTTTCGGCAACTGAAGGTTCTTCGGTGCTCATGTAATCATCGCCCATACCTTCATCAACCGTACCGTAGTTTACCAGTATACCGCCTGTGCCGTCTTCCTCTTTTGGTAAATTATGAAAAACGATAAAATAACTCATGGCAATAACCACAGCAAGTATGATCCCTGTTGCCAGGAACGCCTTTGGATAGTTATTTTCTTCGCGGTAATCCATCTGTTTTTAGTATCAAGTAATTAGTGCCGGGTATCAAGTACCCTTACTTAGGCCTTGGGTTTTGTTGCCAGTACCAGTTTTATGTTCTGTTTTTGTGCTATATCCATTACCTGTACCACATCTTGTATGGCTACGGTTTCGTCTACATGTAAAACAATGGTCAATTCTGTTGCCAAAGTTTTCTTTTGCTGCAAAATGCCTTCCAGTTGATCAATAGTTATTTCCTGCTTATCTACATAATAACGCAGATCTTTGGTTATTGATACTGTTACCGTCTTTTTTGATACCGATTGGCCTGATGATGACTTAGGCAGTACCAGCTTGATCACGTTCGGGTTGGTTACCGTTGACGCGATAAGGAAGAAAAGCAGCAGGAAAAACATGATATCGTTCATGGCCGAAGTATGTACCTCGGCAGATGCACCTCTATGTCTTTTTCTTAAATTCATTTGCTGGGTTCTTCTAACAGGTCAATAAATTCAATCGCGTCGGTTTCCAGTTTCAATATCACTTTATCAACCATCATATTCAATATATGATAACAAATATAAGCTACGATACCCACAAATAAACCGGCTGCCGAAGTAACCATCTTAACATATAAACCACCTGATATAACACCCATACTGATGTTATCGGTTTTCGATATATCATAAAAGATCTTGATTACACCCGCTATGGTTCCCAGGAAACCAAACATGGGCGCAATACCGGCAACTATACCGATGATGCCTATGTTTTTTTCCAGTTTTGATACTTCAAGCTTGCCTACGTTTTCGATAGCGCCTTCAATATCTTTTATTGGGCGACCGATACGTAATAAACCTTTTTGCAGCATACGGCCCAGTGGCGAGTTGCTGTTGCGGCAAATAGCGATAGCCGATTGCAGGTTGCCCGAAATAATGCTCGACCGTACCTGTACCATTAAGTTAGATTCATCTTTTGATGCCTTACGAATGGTAAAGAAACGTTCGAAAAAAATCACCAGACCCAATACCGCTAAAATTCCAATGGGTATCATCACCCAGCCACCTTTTATCAGCAGGTCGCCAAAGCGCAGTTCTTCTGCAGGCACTACAGGCAGTTGCTGCGCGGCACGGTTGGCTGTATCTACCAGTTTGTTTGCTGTATCTGTTATCTGTGCTAATAATAAACTCATTGTTTGGAATTATAGGTTTGTATATATATTTCTTTCTCTTTCACTTTAGTGCCTTTAATAATGGCTTCTAAACCCTTATCAGCTTCTTCGGCAGTAAAGTAAGTGCCTAATGTTATCTTAAATAATTTGCCGCCGGCATGTTGTAATATCCTTGGCTTTAAGCCCATTTTACGGTAATTGGCCATTATCTGCTCGGCCTTATCCTGCGTTTTAAACGCGCCGCCCATTATCTCGTAATGCTTACGGTTTAAGGTATCATTTTTTGGTATGACGGCTGCTGCTGCCTGTGGTTTAACCGCCGGTGTCTTTTTTGCCGTATCCTTGGCCGCTGGTGTTGCGGTTTTAGCAGGCGTTGCTGTTTTTGCCACGGTATCAACCGGTTTGCTTACTGCCTGTCCAGCGGTATCCATTCCTGAACTATCCGCGGTAATGGTATCCACAGCTATAGGCTGCTCCGGTTGCGCGGGGGCTTTCGCTGCCACCTGTTGCTTTTGCTCGCCTGTAAATAACGATGGTTTATACATATATATACCACCAAATATCAATAACAAAATACCGATCACTATCGCGGTGATCAGTAAGGCGCTCATTGGTTTCATTTCCTCGTAAACAGGTAGTACTTCTTCTGCCTGTACAGATGCTTCAGGTTCAGTTACCTGTACCTGCTGCGGTGTTATAGGTGTTGAAGAAATATCCGGAATAGGTTGCGCCGGTTCTGGCTGCTCATTTACCTTACGTAATTGTAACGCGGGGAGGCCTAAAAAAGCAGGATCATTACCCGCGTTATTTTTAGCCCTGAACAAAAAGCCCGATTGCCCTGCACGTAACCAGCCAAGGTTACCTATGGGTGCTTCGCCGTTTAATGCTTCCTGCTTTAAAGCATCAATGTACTTATCGGTAAAAAACTTTGACGACGAAAGCGATATATTCTTTTTGCCGGCTATATATAAGGCCAGCGTATCATCTGCCACATCCTGCGTTGCCTGCTGTTTAAGTTGCAACTCGTTATGTGGCGGATAAAAAGTGTTCTCCTGCTCGTTATAGTAGCCGTTTATACGTACCTGCGTAAAAGAGCCCAACCCGGGCACGTTCACTTCGCCCTGTTGCCCCAGTATTTCGCTTAAATAATAGGCTACATCCATTCTGGCAAAAGTACGTTTAATTATAAAACTTCAAAAAACTAAAAGGCATATCCAACGCCGCCAAAGATATTAAATCCGTAGTTATTATAATATAACCATGTTGGATTAGTGTTGCTCAGCAAGTTGTTCACCTGTACAAATACCGAAAGCTGCTTGGTGGCTTTGTACTCCACGCCGCCGTTAAGGTCAACAAACGATTTTATCGATATTGGAGCCTGTTGAGCCAGCGGCGCACCGGTAGCATCAGTCAGGAACCTGTCGTAAGTATTACCACGGATCAGCATTGAACCATTAATGTTCACCTTATTGCTGATACGGATAACGGTACCGGCAGTCAGTTTAAACTTAGGCATGTTCCAGGCTTGCGCTTCGCTGGCCATTTTAAAGTCTTTAAACTCCACGCGGCCAAATATGCTCAGGTCGTCGGTAGCTTTAAAATCCAATTCGCCATTGAAACCGCTAACGCGCGAACGGCCGTCATCATAAATAACACCAAACTTGTTGTTATAACCAAGGGCACGATCGAAATTGTTAACAAACAAGGCCATATCCTTAATGCTGTTACGGAAGAAGGTAGCCTTAAAGCCTAAACCCGGCGCCAGCGTACCTTTTAAACCTACGCTCACATCAAACTGATCAACCGAGTTTTTAATGGCGATGTTTTCGCCGATGTATGGGTTGGTTTCAGAGAAATCGCGTAACGATGCCTTGTTTACATCTCCTTTGGCTTCGGCAAATAAACGTACGTATTTAGGTATTACCTGGAACTCCAGCTTGGCAGCAGGAAACAGGAAGAAACGGCTGCTTACGCCAAATTCTTTAACGATGCTTACACCCGCGTCAATCTTATAATTTTCGCCCTGAAATTTGATGTAAGGGTTTAACCTTACCAGGCTGTTGTTGTACGAGTACAGGCTATCCTTTTGCGTGCTTAGATCTAACGAAGCAGCCAAACCTGCATAAAATTGCTTAACCGTTTGGTTCAGGAAACCCGATATTACTACGTTGTTCTCTTTAGCCTTGTAAGCGTTATTAAATAAGTAACCATTCAGTTTTAAAGCGTAGGTGAAATCGTTCTCTACATCTTTATAGTTTTTGGTTAGCTCACCTTCGGCGCTTAGCGTACTGAAATGTTGTTTCAGCGGGTTGAAATCAAGCAGTGCAGAATCGCGGTTGTAACCGAAAAAGTTTACAGCCCTGCGTTTGTAATTGATGGTACCGCGTAGTGTATTTTCGGCCAGTATGGTTTTACCGAATACGCCTAACTCATTGCGGCTTTCATTCTGCTTGTTAAAATCGCTGCCTTTTTGGGCGAAGTGTTTTACATAGCCGCCTACCTGCAAGGCCTCATCTTTACCATTGGCAAAGTAGCCTTCGGCGAAGGTGGTTTTCATGCTGCCCAAACCTACCTTAGCGTAGTTATTGCTCGGGATAGAGTCCTGCTCCGGCGGCCTTTTCATGGCTTCCAGCTGTTGTATCTCGTTGTCTTTGTCCAGTCTTTTATCTAAGGTAGTATAGCTCAACGGTGCCTTGAACGGACTTTTATCTTCCAGATCAGGGTTTCTGCGGATCTTTACCGCGTCGGCCAGTACCGGTTTGTATGAGGTGGTTACCACAATCTCTTCCGACAGGCTGCTGGTGCCTTTATCAGGCGTATTATTATTGCCGCCTTTTTTGGTGGTATCCTGTACTACTTTGGCAGCCGCGTCGCCCAGTTTTTTAGCTGTTGATTGCGATGCGGGCGTGGTAGTCTTTTTTGTAGTGGTAGTAGCCTTCTTCTTTACTTGTGCAGCAGCAGGAACAAAGTAGAATGCCGTAAGTAAGGAAAATAGTATATAGCTGTATCTTAATTTCATTGCTCGCTTTTTATTGTTCTTTGTTATCCTGTGTATCTTGTTTTGTGGCATCCGGTGTAGCGGTACTGTCTGTACCGGCCGGTTTTTGCACATCCTCTTTAATGTTCGCTTTCTTTTTGGCAGCGCCGGTGGTCGTGGTGGTTTTCTTACCCGGACTCAGTTTTTCCAGCTTTTGCTTGGCAGTAGGCAATACATCATCATCACCTTTATAATTATCTATCACACTCTGTAGTGTAGCTTTTGCCTGAAAATCATCTTTTAAAGCCACATAGTTATCAGCTAACAGAATGTAGGTTTTGGCTACCCAGTAATCATAGTTGGGCAACTCTTTCACCAAATCAAAACATGTTTTTTGCGATGCCTTGTATTTGCCTTTCAGGTATTCAATATTGGCTACGTTGTATTTGGCTTCGGCCGCGGCAATGGTTTTGGTATTGCTTACAGTATAATCAAACTCTTTAACAGCGGCGGTGGTATCACCCAATTGCAGGTGAGCCTGACCGGCGTATAAACCTGTTTTAAACTTGTCCTCCTGCGCGGTCTTCTCGTTTTGCCTTACCAGTGCTACGTATTTCAGCACATCGTCAGACATTTCCATCTGTGCGTAGCACATCAACAAAGTATTAAGGGCGTAAGTATAATCGGCTTTGTATTCAGAGTTGGTTTCCAGTCTTTTCAGGAATACCACGGCATCATTATATTTCTTTTGGGCGATATACAACTTAGCCATGCTGATCAGCGATTTCTCGGTGTAAGCACTTGTCCAGTCATTCAGGATGAAGTTGTAATCAACTACGGCTTCCTGCGGACGATCAAGGTTAACCAATGCCTGCGCACGCAGGTACCTCGCCTGTTTATCGTAGATCTGTTTCGACGGGAATTTATCCAGGTAAGCATTCACCGCGTTCACGGTACCCTGCCAGTCGGCTTTCAGGTACAGGTTATTGGCGGCGGTGATCATGATGTTCTCCTGATCTGCCGTGGTGTAGTTACCTATAGAAGTTGTACCGGCGTAGTTGATGAACGTTTGCGCGTCACCCTTATCGGTATAAATTTTCTCTACCTGTTTCAATGCCTGTTTAGCCTCATCGGTTGATGAGTAATCCTGAACTACCTTTTTAAATGACTCAACAGCGAGGTCATCCTGGTTGTTGTTGTAATCAATTAAACCGATAGTTACCAGCGCACGCGGTACGTAGCTGCTGCTCGGATACTTTTGTATCATGGCATTCAGGTCGGTTTTGGCGCGTTCACCATCCGTTTTCAAGAAGTAGGTATAAGCGATCTCGAAAGATGAATCATCCGCGTAATCAGAGTTCGGGAACTTGGCCAGTACATCATTCAGGGTACTGATCTTGGTATCCAGGCTACCCTGTAAACCCTGTATCATACCACGCTGAAATAAGGCGTAATCTTCACCCGGACTGCGCTGCGCGATGATCCTGTTATAATAAGTTAAGGCGTTGGTATAGCTTTTCATTACAAAATAGCTATCGCCCAAACGGGTAACCGCATCGTTAGTTGTATTTACATCCTTTTCGCCGCCTTGTAAAAAGCGCTCGAAATAACGGGCTGCCTTAGGGTATTGCTCACCGTAGAACGCTGCGTAAGCTAAAGCGTAGTTAGCGTAATTGCTTACACTGGTTTCTTTTGCCTCGGGCATATCCAAAAACTTCTCGAAGTTCTCTACCGATTCGCCGTATTTGCGCACCTCGTACATCGCCTCGGCCATCCAGTAGGTGGTTAGGGCAGTGGTTTTAGGATCAACCGCGCTGTTTAACGACCGCAGGAATATACCAATGGCATTTTCAAAGGCACGCTCATTATAAAACTCCAATCCGCGGAAATAGGTCACCTTTTGGTAAGCCGTTTTAGCGCTGATAGATTTGTTAGGAATAGGCTCCAGTATCTCAACCGCCTCTTTGTAGTTATGCGAGTTAAGTAAGGCTTCGCCCAATAATATCTTTACCTCTTCCAGCCTTTTGCTGCGTGGATAGTTTTTAAGATAAGTACGGGTAGCTTCTAATGCCTGGGTATTAAAATCGAGTTCGTAAGATAACTTGGCGTAGTTGTACAAAGCGTCTTCCTGCAATGTTTTATCAAAGCTTAACCTTGATGCAGCGAAGTAAGCGTTGCGTGAGCCCTGCTTATCGTTCAGTTTCAAAAATACATCGCCCAGTATGTAGTTACCGTTTTGGCTGTATACATCATTCTGGCCTATCAGTTTCTTTAGTTCGGTTGCCGATTTTGCATAATCATTAACCTTGTAAAGCGCGTAACCTATCTGGTAGCTATCCTGCGTGTTTTGGGTTTTACCCTGATCCTGGCTTTGGAAACGGGTATAGTATTCAACCGCCTTAGGGTAGTTGTTTTTAGCGAAGTACGATGCGCCAATGATGCGCAGCATTTCGGTTTCGTGCTGTTGCTTGGTGCGGTTAATGATTGGGATGGCGTAGTTAAGCACATCATCATAACGCTTATCTAAAAAGTAAACAGCCGAAATATAATACGGGTAACTGTTCTCGAATTTTTTAGAGTTCTTCAGCTTTTCAAAGTTTACCAATGCCAAATGGTAATCGGTATTGAGGTAAGCGATGTAAGCGAAGTAGTAAGTAGCATCCTCGGTATAAGGCGAACGCTTGTTTTTTACCTCACTGAAAAGCGCTTGCGCGTTCTTGTAATCTTCGGTAGCGAAGTAGGCGTAACCTTTACGGAACTTGTATTCGGTATTGTCGCGGCCGCTTAGTTCGCCGGCTTCTACCTTATCAAACCAAGTGAGAGCTTCGGTGTATTTACCTTGTTTAAAGTACGATTTACCTATTTGGAAGAATGCCATTTTGGTAAGCGGGTTTTCCGGATGTTCTTTGCTGAACTTCAGGAAAAGGCTTTCGGCATTATCGCTGCCTAATTCAAGCGCGCACAAAGCTTCGTAATAATAGGCATCTTCTTTAATAAGAGATACTTCCGATTCAAATTTCGATTGCGTGGTGGTTTTTATCCTCGAATCCTCAACCAGTCTGAATTGCTCGGCCGCGGCTACATATTTACCTTTGTTCAGCAGGTCGAGCCCAGTGTGGTAAGTTTTGTAGATTTGAGACGATGGATTTTGCTGGGCACGTGATTCTAATACAAATAAAACTGCTACAGGCAGGGTAATATATTTAAGTTTTATCATAAAGTGCGTACTAACGATGCGCTAAAATAGCTAAACCGCAAAAATGCAATCCACATTACTAATTCACAAATGTGGAAAACAATTTTTTAACGAAAATACTGCTTTATATTATATACCTGTGGAAAACTTTAAAGTAATTTGAAGCTGATTATGCGGCAAGATGATGCCTCACGGTATTCAAAAGTACGTTAATATCGAATGGTTTCGAAATAAAAGCATCAGGCGATCCTTTTTGCGAAAGCGTACCTGCCAGGTCGTGGCTTGCCGAAATTAATATAACGGGTATATTATTTGTTTCGAATTTGCTTTTAACCTCTCTGCATAGCTCACGGCCATCCATATTGCCCAGCATAATGTCAAGCAATATTAAATCAGGTTGGTTTTCGCTTATCTTATCAAAAAGGTGGTGGCCGTCGCTCAGTGTATCCACTTTATAGCCGGAATCTTCCAGTATAAACTGAAGCACTTCTAAAATGTCGTTATTGTCATCCACCGCTAATATCCGTCTCATTATTTTGTATCTTATTATAAATTAATATTATCTGCACTAAATCCACTTTTCTATTCAATTGCTAATTGGTCAAAACTCGTACCAAATATTAAACAAGTGTTTATAATAATTTTATGATAAGCTTAATAAGCGATTATAAGGTGGCTTTAACCAATGGTTTTGCCGTTTTTACGCACAAGCCTCGCTTTCATGCATTTGGCGCAAAAGTATTTCTTAATGGGATAAATAGGCGAGATCAGCTTGAAAAGCCAGCCCCGATGCATTTGATAGTGGTAAGGGTTGCCGCATTTGGGGCAATCAGGTTTTTTTGGTTGGGTGGTCAAGGCTCAAGTGATTTATTATTACAAATAAATACTTAATTACCTAAAACCAATAAAAAATAGATTTTGATACTATTATTAATTAATAATTATAATAATAGTTACGATAATGAATTACTTGTTAATCGTTAACGTAAGTTTTGTGCTGGCACTTGTAACAGATGTATCTTTTGAGGTGCATCCAGGGTAAAAATAATTTTACAAGCGGGCTTCGGGGAATCCTATCCATTAAACGGCTATTGCATTTAGGGCAATAGTGTATCTTTTTTTGTTCTGTTTCTACAGCGGTGTCTTTTTTTGTAGATATCATTGTGCAATACAATTGAGGGGTAGTTTGTATTAATCACTCAGTAGTATCACAAATTTAAAATTTTTGACAAAAAGTTAAAACAGCGACGATGTTATTAAATTATTAATTGCGCAGGAGGCTTTTCGTTGAAGATTTAATAAAATAGAAGCAGAAATAGCCTTGTTTTTAATTATTTGGCAATAATAGGTACGTTTTTGATTGCAATCAGCTGATTAGTAGTTGATTGATGAGCGTAAGCGTATGAAAATAAAGGGAATTTGCTATGGATTATTGTACAAGGCTATTCACCTTTTCTACAAGCTCGTTTAAGTCGAAGGGTTTGTTAATGATGGCATCACAGCCGTAGGCGAACAATTCGCTGGTATTGTTAATGTAGGCCGAGAAGATAATTACCGGTACTTCGCTGTGATCGGGGTGAGATTTTATTTGTCTGCAAATTTCGCCGCCATTAGTGCCCGCTACACGATAATCAAGTATTACCAAATGCGGATCAAAATCTTTCATCATCGGTATAACATCAGATGCTACACCGGTGCTTTTTACTTCAAATTGTTCATAAGCGAGGGTTTCATGTACAATTTCAAGGATATCCTGATTGTCATCTAACACTAAAATACGTTTCAACATCATATATTATTAATAAAACGAATGAGCCCGAAAAGCTACCTTGATTGTTTTGCTGTGAGTTACCCCTTAATAAGGAGCATGAGTTTGGGCTAATTTTAGTTGGATATTTTTATAAAGCTTACAAAAATACAAAAAAAAATGTGTTCCGGTATTTTTGTTTTGCTATGATTTTTCGGGATCAGTAATAAAGTCAATTAACGGGGTTCAACTATTTTAACGGGTGCTGTAAAAGCTTGTTGCTATGTCAACTCATTGTTACAAAATGGCATTTAAAATGCCTCGCCCAGTGTAACCATCACTGCCGAGTATCCTTTGCTCATACCATAATCAACACCAATATTAGTACCCGAATTTTTATTGAATTTTATCCGCAAGCCCGATCCTCCCGCAGGATTCCAGTACGCGAATCTTTTGGTATCGGGTTCTGATACCGAATTTATGCTGGCAAACAGTACGAAGCCCAGTAAACCATTGCGGGTAATATCCCGGCGGTACTCACTTTCAAAATAGATGAGCTTATCGCCCCTGAAACGGTTTTGACTGATACCCCTGCCCGAACGCTGGTATGGATCCCAGCCTATGCTGGGCAGGTTAAGGTAAGGCGTTCCACCGGAGAGGGTAGTCCAGTAATAGCTCCAAAAGGCCAGTACATTTTTGGGTCCGCCATTGCTTAGCGATACGTATTTGCGCATATCCACATATAAGGATTGCCAATGGTTAATACTACCTAACATTCGTGTATTAAAACGATAAATAAGGTTGGCATAGCAACCGGGTAAGGGGTTGATAGAGTTATTGCGACTATCGTACAACAGGTTGAGGCTTGCACCCGATGAAAAGGAGTTCTTGCTATCGCCGGTGCCGAATCTGTAACCGGTAAAATCTTTCAGTTTGGAATTGTCGTGCCCTTCTATATTTACGTAATAATCTAAATTGTAACCTACCCCGGCATAAAAGTAGGGCTTAATACGTTTCAAGGCACTTTGATAGAAGCGGATGTACTTATAGTCTATCAGCATTTTATCGTCGTTATCGTTGGTACCGCCAAGTCCCCAGGTGTAGTGGGGGTAAACCATTACGCGGGTATCGCCCTGTATATTCCAGTCGTTATTTTTAAGCCAGATGTTTGAGCGGATAGGCAAACCGTAACGCCCCCTGAAATTGAAGTACGGCGTAAAGTTGATGGTGGAGATATAAGTAGTACTGCGATTGCCTAAATAAAAACCTGCTGTGGTAGAGGTGAACAAGGCCTTGCCGCCACCCGGTACAGTTGAGGATATGGGTAGAAACGAAAAATAAACATTCTTCTCTTCTTCAACCTTAACTTTTGACGGACGGATGTTGAACACATCACGACCAATGTCTATCAGATCGCGCTGCCCGTAAGTATTAACCGGGTTGTAAACCGTATCGCGTATCATTTTAGGCTGCGCCAACAGGCAGCAGGGCACTAAAACGAATAATACAGCTAACACTCTGATCATATATAATTGCTTAACGGATTAGATGCGAATTGGGTTTAGCTGGCGACGATTAAATTATGATTTTATTATGACAAATGGAAGAGAAATAAATTATTTCAGTAAACTGCTTTTTCGGAGATGATTGGCTTGCCTTGCTCAATTATTAAAAGGGATTTTTTTGATATAAATAGTATCTTACACGGGTATAACCTCATCGCTTATTATGCGCCATCTAAACCTGTTTGTATTTAAAATGCTGCTTGTCGCGGCGTTTTTACTGGGCTTTCAGTCCGCATTTGCCCAAACTGCTTACGATAAATTAACCCGGAAAATTGATTCGCTTGCGGGTATTGGTCTGCCTAAATCGGCATTGGTTGAGGTAAACAAGCTTGATGCCCTGGCGCGTAAAGATGAGAACCCTTCGCAAATTATCCGGGCGGTGATCTATCGTATCACCATGCAAAGCTATATGGATGAAGACGCGATGATGCCCATTATTGATACGCTTAAAAATGATATAGCCCGGGCACCTTTCCCGGTGAAGCCTGTATTGCAATCTTTATTGGGCGATATGTACTGGAACTACTATCGTAGTAATCGTTACCGGTTCACCAACCGCACTAAACTTGAAAAACAGGATGCCGATTTCAGAAACTGGGACCTGGAAACCATACTTACCGAAGCGGGCAAGCAATATGCTTTATCATTACAAGATGCCGCCAAAGAGCAAAATACGCATGTTGATGTATTAAGCGACGTACTTGTAGGTGATAAAGAAACGCGTTACCTGCGGCCTACACTTTACGACTTGTTGGTACACCGCGCGTTTGATCTGTTCCTGTCGCCCGAGGCAAATGTTACCAGCGTACGGAAAGTCTTCTTCGCTAAAGACCCCCGCTTTTTTACCGATAGCAAAACCTTCGCCTCTTTAACCTTAAATACTACTGATACCATATCCATGCCTTACTGGGGTATTAAGTATTTGCAACAGGCGACCGCCTTTCACCTGCAAAGTGGCAATGCAGAAGCACTGGCCGATCTGGATCTTAAACGAATCAGCTTTTTGTTCCCTAATGCAAGATATGACGGCAATAATGTTCAATATAAAAACGCGCTTCAACAAATAGCTGCCGATTTTGCCTCGAAACCTATCAGTGCCGATGCCCTGGCCCTATTGGGTGCATATTATAAGGATAAGGACAGCTTAGTAACGGCTCATGCTATCCTTAAAAAAGCAGTAAATAGTTATCCGCAAAGCTTGGGCGGCAAAAACGCCGCGATGTTGCTTAATAATATTGAAAAAAAGAGCACAACAGTAAAGGTAGAAAATGTAAATATTCCAGATAAACCAATACTGGCCTTGTTGCAATACCGGAACATATCATCAGCTGGTGTTTTGATATATAAACTAACCTCTAAACAAACACAGCGATACAATCATCTGCGCGAATTAGCGGAAAGAGAGCTAAGCAACCCTGATGTGACAGCCGATAGCCTGATGGGTTTTTTACAGCGCAGCGCGAAACTGTATAAACAGCAGCAAATAAAGGTGCCTGATAGCGCTGATTTTAAAGGCCATAGCACCGAGTTTAAAATTGAGCCTTTAACAAGTGGTAATTACGTTTTGGTAGCTATGGAAAGCGGGGCAAAAGATGCCGATACCTATGCAATGGTTTCCTTTAGTGTAAGTAACCTTGGTTGCGTTGTTCGGCGTAATCCGGATGAGCTTATTGAATTGATAATTAACGACCGCCAAACCGGAAAGCCTTTGAACGGTGTGCAGGTAAATGTTTTAGCAAGAAAGGATTACAGCGAAGAGGCTGATCTGTCCAAATTGATCACCCGTGACTTTACCGATATTAACGGACGTGTAAAACTAAACGTAGTTTCAAATTATGGGCTTGCCTTTCAACTGGTGAATAAAACCGATACCCTGCTTGATGTTAGTAAGTATGTAACAGGAAGATATAATACAAGTTATCGTGATGCCAATGATGGTGGGCAGAAACATACTTTGTTATTTACCGACAGGCAGATCTATCGTCCGGGGCAAACCATCTATTTCAAGGGCTTACAGATAAAAACGATAAAAAACAAAAGCGCTATAATGGTTGGCGAAAAAGTTAATATTAAGTTAGTAGGGCTCAACGGTAAAGACTTGGTAAAAACAGAATTAACTACTAATGAATACGGTACTTTCGCAGGCTCTTTTATAATTCCGCAGAATATACTTTTCGGTCAGGCATTTCTTAAGGCTGATAACGGAATGCTTGATTTTAGAATTGAAGAGTACAAGCGCCCTACGTTTTCTGTAGAATTTAATCCTGTAAAGGAAACATATAAGTTTAATGATAGTGTAACTGTTACAGGTACGGTAAAGGCATTTGCAGGCTATGGGCTTTCAAGCACTTCAGTTGCCTATAAAATAAACCGAAGAAGCGTTCATTTTAGAGGGATAGAATATGGCGGAAGGTACAGCAACGTGTGGGTGCCCAATGCCGAAATTGCCGCCGATACCGTAACAACAGATATTAACGGAGCTTTTACTATAAAATTTAAGGCCTTGCCCGGCGAAAGAACCACCAACATAAGCTATGCCTATGATGTTACAGCAGATGTTACCGATGGTAGTAATGAAACGCAAACAGGTAAGGCCAGTGTAACTGTGGGCACTAAAACTGTACAGATTAATATGGCTATACCGGCGTATGTATTTACAAAAGATACACTTAAATTTCCTCTGTCGGTTAATAACCTAAATGGTAAACAATTAAAAGCAGAGGTGAAAGTACAGGTATTTGCCCTGCAAGGTACAGGTAAAGTATTCAACGATCGCTTATGGGAAAGGCCCGATCAGTTTACACTTACCGCTGAAGATTACGCAAAGGACTTCCCGGCCTATTCTTTTAACGATGAAGAATTATATAATAAATGGCCGGTTAAAGAAAAGGTGTTTGAAACTACCATTAATACAAATGATTCTACTGCATCGGTACTTGATGCAGCGAGTTTAAAAAAACAGCCATCGGGTGTATATAAAATAATAGTTACGGCATTAACCCCTAACGGCGATAAGGATAGCCTGGAGGCCTACAGCAAGTTTGTTTTCGATGATCCGATAATTCAAAATGCTAATGATTGGTTGATCCCCATAAAAAAAGACGCTACTCCGGGTGGTTCGGTAGCGTATTTGGCTGGTTTTAACAGCGGGGGATACATACTGGCCGAAAAGTATCGTGGTAATAAACTATTATCGTCGGCCTGGGTAAAGGTGGATAAAGGCCCGCGGTTGTTTAATTTTCCGGTGACTAACGACGATGAATATGCTTCTGTACAGTTTTTTATGGTGTGTGCTAATAGGCAATACATCAGTTATCAAAACATAAATATTACAAAGCCTGAAAATAAATTAAACATAAAATTCAGCACATTCAGAAACAAGTTGCAGCCCGGTGAAAAGGAGAAATGGAAACTACAGGTATCGGGTACTAAAAATGAAAAGGTTGCCGCCGAGATGGTTGCCGCAATGTATGATGCATCGTTAGATGATATTACGCCCGCGCTGCAATGGAATGGCGATCTTGGTCAGTTTTATTCAAGAATTATTTACGATTATTTTAAATGGCAAACTTATGGCTATGTTAAAGAAGCTACAGCTGAGCGTTTACATGAACCCTGGATAAATGAATCGTTTAAAAAACGCGATTATGAAAAACTGAATCTTTTCGGCTACAATTATTATGGTTTAGGCGGCGACATTTACCGGCAATATTTGCAAGAGGTAAAAAACAATAAAAGCGCTGCCGAGCGAAGACGCATAGCAGACAAGGAATTGGCTGCCGAATACCTTAGGAATGCCGCCAAAGTGTCCAAAGGTTATATTATTGCAGGGCGGGTGTTTGAGGAGACGACCAATATGGAATTTCCGGGGGTATTGGTAACCATAAAGGGCACTAAAATAAGTACGCAAACTAATTCGTTTGGTTACTTTAAAATTAAGGTGCCGCCAAAAGCCTCACTGGTATTTAGCTTTATAGGTTATAAGGGTTATGGGCTGAAAACCACCAAAGCCAAAAGCGATGTGCAAATAAAGCTTGAAGAAGATCATCAAGCTTTGGAAGAAGTAGTAACAGTAGCCTACAGCAATCATAAAAAAGAAACTTTAACCGGTGCGGCTTATGCTTTTGCAGAAGTTAGTAATGGTGCTCCGGGTTTTCGGGGCTCAATTCAAATACGGGGAAAGAGTGCTTACGGAGATCCCAGTGCTGATATACGTATTGATGAACCTGTAGGAAATTCAGATGTTAAACAAGTAATTGAAGATTCTCCTAACGAAGGTTTGCCTGTTAAACCTATTACTACCCGTAAAAACTTTGCCGAAACAGCCTTCTTTTACCCGCAACTGCATACTGATGAAAAAGGACAGATCCTGATTGATTTCACTATTCCCGAATCGCTTACCCGCTGGAAGTTCAGGGGATTGGCGCATACTAAAGATCTGCAATTGGGCTATATAGAGCGAAGTGTGATCACCCAAAAGCAATTGATGATCAGTGCCAATATGCCGCGCTTTTTACGCGAGGGCGATACGCTTACGGTATCGGCGCGTTTGGCTAACATCACCACGCAAACCTTAAAAGGCAAGGTGAACCTGCAACTATTTAACGCGCTCACTATGCAGCCTGTTAACCTGCTGGTTAACCCGAAAGAAGCGGAACAAAATGTTGAGGTAGCCGGTTCAACTAATAAATCAGTATCCTTTAAGTTGATCATCCCGGCCGGATTAGACGCGCTTACCTATCGCCTCACCGCGCAGGGGGGCGACTACAGCGATGGGGAAGAAAATACCGTGCCCGTACTCCCTAACAATATGTTGGTTACAGAGAGCTTGCCGATGATGGTGAGGGCCGGGCAAACAAAGGCTTTCACGTTTGATAAACTGATCAACCAAACCAGCACAACACTTAAAAATAAGACACTCACACTGGAGTATACCCAAAACCCGGCATGGACGGCGGTACAGGCGCTGCCTTATATGATGGAGTTCCCTTACGAATGTTCGGAGCAGATCTTTAGCCGGTATTATGCCAATAGTTTCGCTACGGCTATTGTAAACAAATACCCGCAAATTAAACAGGTGTTCGACCGGTGGAAAGCCACCGACTCCAAAGCCCTACTATCTAACCTCGAAAAAAATGAAGAGCTGAAATCGGTACTGTTAGAAGAATCGCCCTGGTTGCAGGATGCCGTCAGCGAGAGCGAGCAGAAGAAGCGAATAGCCTTATTGTTCGATCTTAACAAGATGAGTTATGAGCTGGCGCAAAACCTTGGCAAACTGGAGAAAAGACAGCTGCCGGGCGGCGGCTTCCCGTGGTTTGGTGGTGAGTATGCCGATAGCTATATCAGTCAGCATATCCTGGCGGGTATAGGTCAGCTTAAAAAATTAAACCTGGGCGAGGAGAGCAATAAATCGTTAAAATCTATCACCGAAAAATTGCTCGTTTACATGGATAATGAATTGAAGGGCCGCGAGTTGAATGTTCGTAAATATGATAAAAATTACAAAACCCGTAATGTAGATAACCTCGAAACACATGCCTGGTATGCCCGCAGCTATTTTACGTCGGTAAAAATGGATGCCGAATTGAGCGAGGTTTTACAGAATTATATAAACAGGGCGGCCAGTCAATGGGTAACGCAAAGCGAATATGAGAAAGCCCTTATAGCGCTTACTATGTACCGTTACAACAGGAAAGATGTAAGCCAAAAGATCATTAATTCATTACTGGAAACCGCTAAGCAGTCAGATGAGTTGGGCATGTATTGGCCAAAGAACCAGTCGGGATATTATTGGTACCAGGCGCCGGTGGAAACACAGTCGCTAATGATCGAGCTGTTTACCGAAGCTACCAATAACCTGAAAGCGGTGGAAGAAATGAAGGTTTGGCTGCTCCGCAATAAACAAACAAGCAACTGGCGAAACACCAAAGCCACTGCCGCCGCTTGTTACGCCTTATTAATGAAGGGCGATAACCTGCTGGCTGATAATACCGAAAGTACGATCACCATTGCCGGTAAATCGCTTACCGAACTAAAGCCCGATGTAAAAACGGAAGCCGGTACAGGTTATATTAAAACCGCCTGGGCTGATGAGCAGGTAAAACCTGAACTGGGCAAAGTGGAGATCAAAAACAACAGCAAAACCATTAACTGGGGCGCTTTGTACTGGCAGTATACCGAAAAATTGGATAAAATAACGCCATCAAACACGGCAATAAAACTGGAACGTAAATACTTCATCCTGAAAAAGACCGACGCGGGCGATGTGCTTACTGCTGTTGATGCCGCACATCAACCCAAAACGGGCGATATATTGAAAGTAGTTGTATACCTCAATGCCAACCGCGATTTTGACTACATACACCTGAAAGATATGCGCCCGGCAGGTACCGAACCTGTTGACGCGCTATCCGCATATAAATACCAGGATGGCTTATATTACTACCAGGTAAGCAAGGATGTAGCTACCAACTTTTTCATCAGCACGTTAAGAAAAGGTAATTATGTATTCGAGTATAAATTGCGGGTAGCACAACCAGGCAAGTATGCCACTGGTATCACCAGCGTACAAAGCATGTACGCCCCCGAATTTAACGCCCACAGCGCCGGGCAGCGTTTGGAGTTTGCGGAAGCGAAGAAGTAAATTCGCTTAAGGCTTAATACTTACGAAGTTTTCAAAACTTCGTAAGTATTTGTATGGAAGTTGATTAATGTGCTATTCAACGAATTGTCATTGCAAGGCACGAAGCAATCGCAAACTATACAGAGCGGTCACGCAGAGCTACGTGATTGCTTCGTGCCTCGCAATGACAAATATTAAAAAGGCCTGCCAAACGCAAGCCTCATTATACTTAATTAACCTTTTTCTTTTTCTTTAAACTTCTGCGGTAAGCGCGCTCTTTCTTCTCTTTGCTTAAGCGTTTTTCGTTACCTATTACGTAACCGCCGCCGGCGCCAAGCGCGCCGCCAATTACGGCCCCTTTTACGTCCTGGCCTATCAGTCCGCCTGCTACCGCGCCTGCTGCGCCGCCAATGATGGCACCTTTACCTTGCTGACTAATACCTTTCTTCTTTTTTGTTTGGGCGTGGGCAAAATCACCTGCCGAAAGCAGGAATGTGATGATCAACCCGCCATATATTGCTAACTTTTTCATAGGTCATTATATTTAAAATGATAACTATGCAAATAGTAAGCCAATAATGATTTTTGGCGATTATTTTATTGATATATAGCTGTTTGCGGTTAGCTGTTGCTTGCCTGAAACTTATCCCTGTACTCTTTAGGGGTTAAACCAACGCCTTTTTTAAACAACTGCCGGAACGATTTTAGGTCGTTATAACCGGAATTGAACATGATCTCGGTGATGCTTTGGTTGGTTTTTTCCAGTAGTTTTTTAGCGCCCTCAATGCGGGTACGTTGCAGGTATTCGATAGGGGTAATGCCGGTAGCATGTTTAAAACGGCGCACAAAATTGCGTCGGCTTGAAGGTATGTCGCCCACGATCTCTTCAATGGTAGCCGATTGCGCATAGGCCGATTCCATGCGTTGCTGTACGGTAGCTACCAATGGGTCGTTATGGTTTTTCTCGGGTAAAAAGGTAGCGAAGTAGTTCTGCCGGTCGCGGTCCATATCTATTGAAAACATTTTGGCAATTTGTACGGCAGCATCGCGTCCGCAATATTTCTCTACCAAATAAAGCAGTAGGTGAAAGGTGTTGGTGGCACCGCCGCTGGTATAAATGCCGTCATCGCAGGTAAGCACATCATCGCCCTGCACCATAACATCAGGAAAGGCACGCGATAAACTGCCCGTGGCCATTACGTGCGTAGTCGCTTTTTTGCCGTTAAGCAAGCCGGTTGCAGCCAACAGGAACGCGCCTGTACAAAAACTTGCGGCTTCGGCCCCCTGTCTGCATTGTTGCTGTATCCAAGGGATAAAGGAATGGTTTGAGCGCACAGCCTCTTCCATATCGGCCATAGAGTTAAAGGCGGGTATCAGTATCACATCGGGCTTTTGGGCGTCGGCAGTGTTTACGGTTTGGTATTTCTCGTGTACCGTAATGGTGTCGCCGTTGTTAAGCAGTTGAATGCTGAAAGCCGGGGGCAGTTGTTTAATAGCATTAAAATTATTAACGCTTTCAAAAATATCTAATATGGCCGCTACACTAATGGGACGGCTTTGGCGCGTATATAACAGTGCGAGGTTGATCATAGGTGGTATAAATTGTACTAAAAGTTAAAAAGGCCGCGTCATTGCGAGGAGGAACGACGAAGCAATCCCCGATTTACAGGGCCGCTCTGTATAGTTTGGGATTGCTTCGTGCCTCGCAATGACGTATTTTTTATAATGTTCATATTTAGAAACTATTTCTTGATCAGTTTCTAAGAAACTAAACTACAATATTTTGTCTTTTTTGCCCCCTTTTATTGACATTTTTTCACCGTGCGCAATTCGTTTAACCTGGCTAATTTTATATTATGCCGGTGGTATGTGGTTTTACAGCGGCAATTAAACTTAAAAGGCACCGTATGTTATTTAATTTAAGTTATTTTCAATATACGCAAAACATGCCGATGGCGGCAATTACACACCAGGTATGGATAAAGGCTTCTGCAAATAAGGTTTATGATGCCGTTACCGGGCAGGAGGGTCTATCGCAATGGTGGATCAGGAAAACCACCGCCCGGCCCGAACTTGGTTATATCAACCTGTTTGATGAAGGCGCAAGCGGCGTAACCCCCATGAAGATCATCGAACTGACACCGAATGAATTTGTAGAATGGCAATGCCTGTTACCCGAAGATGAGTGGACCAACACCCGTATAAGTTTCGATATTCAGCAGAAAAAAGGCGCGGTTATACTTAACTTTAGCCATAGCTGCTGGCGGCAGCAAAGCGAATACTTTTCGGTATGCAATTTTCATTGGGCAAGGCATTTGCTCACCCTTAAAAGCTATTGCGAAACCGGTAAGGGACAACTGGATGTTACCCTAAAAGATAACTGGAAAGAATTAACACAAGCCATAACACAATAATGAAAAACCTATCACTTATATTAATTGCCATGCTGATGCTATCGGCCTGCCGCAAATTTGAAAACAGCGCGCAAAACATCGCGATAGCAGAAGGCATGTTTGAAGCCTTTAACCAGCACGACTGGAAAAAAATGGCGGCTTTTTATGCTGATACGGCCGAGTTTTTAGATCCTTCATTCGGAACGGAATACGTGAAGAAAACACCCGCCGAAACCGCTTCCAAGTATAAAGAGATGCAGCAAATGTTTCCGGATATTAAGGATGACGTTAAAAGTATTACCGCCACCGGCGATAGGGTAGTGGTGGAGTTTGTATCAGGCGGCAGCCTGCCCGATGGTAAAAAATGGCGATTGCCCATTTGCACTGTACTCACTATTACGAAAGGCAAAATTGTAAAAGACGCCACTTATTACGATAATTCGCACTAATAAAAATTGACAATACGCTTATACGAAGTGCAGCTATGTTGCAATAAAATAAGGCATCTTTGCAAAAGCTAAGCCGCCAATACCACCTGCCGCGGCAACAAAACAAAGTACTTTATGACTAAGCAACGATACATTTTCCTCATACTTATTTTAGGAACCCTAACAGCGTTAGGTCCGTTTTCAATTGATATGTATTTGCCGGGTTTTCCGGCCATTGCCACTTACATGCACACAAGCGTGCCCGAGGTGGCGTTATCCCTGTCGAGCTTTTTTATCGGGCTTTCTGCCGGGCAATTGCTATATGGCCCATTGCTTGATAAGTATGGCCGCAAAAAGCCTTTATATTTCGGGTTAACTTTTTATGTGATAGCTTCGGTAGGCTGCGCGTTCGCGGGGTCGCTACATGCGTTAATCCTGTTACGTTTTATACAGGCCATAGGCAGTTGCGCGGCAGCTGTCGCTTCTATGGCCATGGTACGCGATCTGTTCCCAGTGAAAGATAATGCCAAGGTATTCGCCTTGCTGATGCTGGTAGTAGGTGCTTCGCCTATGATAGCGCCTACTGTAGGTGGCTATGTTACGGCGGGTGCAGGCTGGCAATGGGTATTTATTATATTAGCTGTAATGGGCGCGTTGATATTACTGGCAGTGATATTTGCCTTGCCCGATAGTTATCAGCCCGATAAAAGCCTGTCCTTAAAACCTATTCCCATTATTAATGGCTTTTGGGTTGTGTTGAAAGAACCGCAATTTTACACCTATGCCTTTACGGGTGCGTTGGCCTTTTCGGGCCTGTTCGCTTATGTGGCGGGCTCTCCGATGGTGTTTATGGAAGTTTTTGGTGTGAGCAAGGAGAATTACGGATGGATCTTCGCAGGCCTGTCGGTAGGCTTTATCGGATCGAGCCAGGTGAACAGCCTGCTACTCAAGAAATACCGCAGCGAGCAAATTGTAAAAGTATCGTTAAGTGCCCAGGCTATTATTGCGGCATTGTTCTTCACAGGGGCATTGAATAATGTGTTCGGTTTATACGGTACCGTAGCGATGATCTTCCTGTTTTTATGCTGCATCGGTATCACCAACCCTAACACGGCCGCCTTAACATTAGCTCCCTTCGCCAAAAACGCGGGCACGGCATCATCATTAATGGGCGCACTGCAATTAGGCATAGGCGCGCTGGTATCAACAGCCGTTGGTATGTTCGATTCTAAATCGGTACTGCCGCTGGCTATCGTAGTATTCGGTTCGTCTCTGCTGGCCTTTGTGGTTTATTTCACCAGCATCCGCATCAACCGCGACCGCTTTATAGCCGCGGATAATGAGGTGGTTGTTGTTGGGCATTAATTAGTCCATAGTCGATGGTCCATAGTCCATGGTCTATAGTCCATAGTCCATGGTCGATAGCCAATAGTATACAGCGTAATGCAATTTTATCTATAGAATATAAGCCATCGACCATTGTCAATAGCCATTGGTATACAGCGTAATGCAATCTTATCTATGGACCATCGACCATGGACTATGGTCTAAATTACTCCTTAACCGCTTCCACACGTGAGCCGTCGGCGCCTACGGTTTCGAAGATGATCTTTTTGTCGGTAAGTTCTGATACGTAAAAGGGGAACTGGCGCGATTGGCCGTTGTCGAATTCTTCGCGATAGCGTAAATTACTGGCTTCTATTTTATAAGTGCCGTGCGATAGTACTTCGCCGCCCCAAATTATTTTCAGTTTGTCATCGCCCGAAAACTCAATATAGGGCTTGTTTTCATCCAGTTCAATGCTCGAAACCGTATCCGGCGGATTGGCATTTGGTTTAAAAACTTTGATGTATTTCCATTTTCCGCGCAGTTTTTCGGCATTTATGCCTCCGCCGCAGGCCGAAAGCAAAAAAACTAAGGCTCCAATAATTGCTAATATTATATTTTTAGGCATTTTTAATAATGTTATTTTGACAGGAAAATTATAAAAATATCCTGTTATTATTATTTAATTATTTTTTCGCTATCTCTTGCAAATCGTTTTAGTCTATACAATATTTGGTGTGTAATATCATTGCAAAATGTAAACCAAAACACACCGAAAATCTAACCTGCTTTACAGCTAAGGTGCTCAAAATAAAGCTGTAAGTCTATTTTAAAGGCCCGTACCTTAAGGGCTTGGTATTTAAAAATCTCAACCAAAAATGTCTGATTTAAATTTTTACCTGTTATGGGTAGTGCCCCTTGTTGTGCTTATTATTTTGTACAAATTCGTATTAAGGGTGTTCTTCGGGATGGTGATCGTCCCCGACGACCGCATAGGGCTGGTCGTTAAAAAATTCACCTTATCATCAAGCAAGCGCCTGCCCGACGGGCGTATCATTGCTACCAACGGCGAAGCGGGTATGCAGGCCAAAGCCTTAGCGCCAGGTTTGTACTGGCGCATGTGGCCATGGCAGTATGCCATATTTATGCAACCGTTCACCATCATTGAGCAAAATAAGCTCGGACTGGTAAAGGCTAAGGATGGCGCTTCGCTGGATACCGGCCGCGTGCTGGGTAAACCGGTAGACTGCGATAAGTTTCAGGATGCCATTGCTTTTCTGGATAACAACGGGCAAAAGGGCCCGCAGGCGGCTTTCCTTACGCCGGGTAGCTACCGCATTAATACCTTTTTGTTCGAAATTGTTACTGTGCCTATCACCCAGATACAGGAGAACAAAGTAGGGGTGATCACTACATTGGATGGTGAACCGTTGGATAAAGGTGAAATTGCCGGTGAATCGGTAGCCGGGCATAAAAACTTTCAGGATCCGATAGCCTTTATCAATGCCGGTGGCCGCAAAGGTTTACAGGAAGATGTGATACTGGCCGGTACCTATTACCTCAACCCCTGGTTTGTGCTGGTAGAGCAGGTAGATATGATCTATATCCCGATTGGTTATGTGGGCGTGGTGAACTCCTTCGTTGGTCCGTTAGGTAAAGACACCAGCGGCGATAGCTTTAAGCATGGTAACATTGTAAAACGAAACGAAAAAGGGGTGTGGGAAGAACCGCTCGACCCGGGCAAGCATCCTGTAAACATCTACACTCACGCGGTTGAAATAGTGCCAACTACCAACATTGTGCTCAACTGGGCCGATAGCCGCACCGAAGCACACGAGCTGGACAAGAACCTAAGTACCATTACCGTGAGGTCGTCTGATGGTTTTACCTTCAATTTGGATGTGTCGCAAATTATTCACGTACCCAGAAATGAAGCGCCTAAAGTAATAGCCCGTTTCGGTAAAATGAAAAACCTGGTATCGCAGGTACTGGAACCAACTATTGCCAACTACTTCCGTAACTCGGCACAAAAGAGCGATGTGATAGGCTTTTTGGCCAACCGTATACAAAGGCAAAACGATGCTAAAGAACATATCAGCGCGGTGCTGGGTACGTACAATGTTGTTGGGGTTGATACCCTGATAGGTGACATTGTGCCGCCTGCTGCCCTGATGAAAACTCTTACCGACCGTAAAATTGCTGAACAGGAAAAGGTAACCTACGAGATACAGCGCCACGCGCAGATAGAACGTAAGGAGTTTGAAAGTGCCAAAGCCGGTGCCGATATGCAGCCGGAGGTAGTAAAATCAACCCGCCAGGTAGAGATCAATACACAAATGGCAGCTTCAAAAGTAGCATCAGCCAAAGGTGAGGCCGAATCAAAAACCATTAATGCCGAGGCGGATGCCAAAGTGAAAACCATTAACGCCAAAGCCGATGCTGAAGTAAAAACAGTGAATGCCACTGCCGATGCCAACGCTACCGTAGTGAATGGTGATGCCGAAGCCGGGAAGATCAAGGCCATTGGTTTAGCCGAAGCCGAAGTAACCAAGCAAAAGACCGAGGCCATGGGTACCGAACAATACGCCATAGTACGTGTAGCCGAAGCATTAGCCAGCAACAACATTAAACTGGTGCCTGAAATACTGGTGAGCGGTAAAGATGGCGGTTCGGGCGGAATGATTGATGCTTTGATAGGCAGTGATATGCTGAAGAAGCTGCAACGCGAAAACGCCAAAAGTGCAAATAGCGATACCTCGCACAACGAGTAATAAGCTTAATACCTAAACCCTTATCAACAACAATAGCGCATCGTAATGGTGCGCTATTTCTTGTTTTATGCTTTTGAGAGGGGGGCTTACTTCTTCAGTTGCTTCATCTCTGTTTTAAGCTCTAATAATTGCTCCTGCATTTGCCTGTTCTCCAGGTAATAATATATCGCGAAGCCTAAAAATATCTTACCCAGCACAAATACCGCCGCGAAAACCCAGCGCCATACCTTATGTATGCGCATGTGGCTCGATTCCGATTCCACGTTAATGTAGTCAGGCGGAGTTGGTGGGGCTTGCGTATTGTCGTTATAACGTTCGCGATAGATAGCCGGTTCGGTAGGCTGGCGCAAGCTGATCTCTTCAATTTGCTTTTCTATTTTGCTCCAGGTGCCGGGCGGTGGTAGCAGGGCGCCTGCTTCGGCAATGCGCTCCATATCTATCTCCAGCTGTTCTAAGGCCGAACGTATTTCGGGATGCTGCTCTTTCATGTACAGCACTTCCCTGGCTTCTTCTTCAGAAGCGCAACCTAACACGTAGGTTTCAAGTATTCCGCTGTTAATGTATTCCTGCATGATCACGATTGTTCCTGATAATGATAAACGCTTCTTTTAATAATCTTCTTACACCTTCTTCATTGGTGTTCAGTTCGGCAGCAATGGTAGCTGTGTTTTTACCCTGATAATGTATACCGCAAAAAACAAGCTGCTGTTCGGCAGTCATGAGGTCGGTATATTTATTAGGCCTTGCCGATGTGCGCGGCCTGCCATCCTCGCAATCTTCAACGTTTTTAAAATAGCCCGAAAGGCGCTTTTTTGCCATTAACTGAAGCTTGCAATAAGCATTGGTGCCATGCTCCGAAAACTCGTGCAGTACAGTGGGCACATCATTAAAAACGTCTATCAGGTATTTTTCGGCCTGTTGCTCGTCCTTCACTACGTCAAAAATGTAACCCAGTAACATAGCCCCGTACTTATTGTACAAGGTATGTATGGTTTGCAAATTAAACTGCGCAGCGGTCTCTTTATTATATTGTAGCCGGGTGTTCAAAAATTTTATTAGCTAAAGGGGTCAAATTGTTATTTCAAATATATCAATTATTTGCAATGGCTAAAATCTTTTCAGAAAGTGAACAAAGCGTACAAACGCTAAAAACGGCTATTTATCAGTAATGGTCATGTTGGTATTCATGGTCATCGGTATGGTCATTCCGCCCGGTATTTGCGGGTTGTCCTGTATCTCGTTATTGCCTTTTATATTCTGTACAACGTGCGCTTCGGTTATCCAGCCCGTTTTTTTATCGGCCTTAATTTCGGTAAGGTTGGTACCCGCCATGTTATACTTTATCAGGAAACCGTTTACGGTAGCAGCCGGCGTTTTAGGGTCGGTTTTAATAGTAGCATCACCGGCAATAAGGTAGTACTGGTCGGTAACATCCTTTAACGTATAGGTGGTATGCACATCGGCTACCATGGTTGATTTTAGCTTGGTGTCAATTACCCATTTAGCATCCTTAGCTACCTTGGCACCCGGGAAAATGGTAAGGTATACCTCCATACTTGTACGGAAAGCCTCCGTACCGAACGAGTTGCTCATCTGGCTTTTCATCTGCGCTCTTTGCGCGTCGTTCAGTTTGCTGCCCATGCCGGCTATCAGGCCGTCAATCATTTTCTCAACACCATCTACCTGCGATATTTTGCCGGTTTTTGACATGGTAAGCTTAAAAGGCTTGTTTTTAAGTTTCGACATTAATAAGCCGAATATGTTGCTGCTGTCGATCTTTTCAGAACTTGATGACAGTTCGCCGTTAGGCATTTTCATGGTAAAACCCAGGCTGTCGTATTGGGCGGTCATGTCATACAAACTATCTCTTATGCCGATCACTTTGTACGACATTTTGCCGGTAATGGTCATGCTGATATCCAAAGGCTGATCATTGATCATTTGATTGATCACTGTATTGGCTTTGCTGATGGTACTGTAAGTTTCGCCTTTTTTAAGATTTAAACTCAAATTATACTTTTGCGCACGTGATATAAACGCTGAGGAAATAAGAATAAGGAGAAGTAAATATTTTTTCATAAATTATAAAGATATACTTAGCGCCCTTTTTTATGGATGGGGTAAGCTAAATATATCAATTATAATCGATTGTTTGTACAAATTATTGCTATTTGCTTAAAAGGGCAATGCCGCTGCCAATAGCTATAACATCTTCAACTGCACCGGTAACGGCATCTTTTACATGGGGGAGTTTATCAATATACCGGCGCAGGTAAAAGGCTGCAAAACTGGCCGCCAATGCTGATGCCCCGCCTACCAGCGCACCGGTAAGCAAACTTTGTTTATTGGCTTTGTAAATGGTAGCCCCAACAAACATCCCCGAACCTATGCGCCCAAGGATTTGCGGAAAAGCGATCCTGTCGGGAGTGGTAGGTAGCTTATCGCCAACAATTTCGCCGGCCGATAATATCTTGGTTATAATAGCCGTTACGGGCGATTGTATAAAACTTAGTTTTGAATTAGATATGGCAGCATTTGGGTGCCTGCTTAAATAATGACTGGCTATTGCCGGTGCAAAGGTGGTACGTAAACCGGCTATTGCCCCAAGCCCCGCGGCTTGTATTATATATTTATTGTTGCTGCTCATGATGTATTGTTTGCCTTAACAACATTAGCCGCCTTTGATAGTTTGTTGATAGTTTTATTAATTGTGTAAAAATAATTTATACCAATGATTAAATAAGTGTGAAGTATGTGAAATTTTTGTAGGTTTTTGTGAACAAAATGAACAAGTGTACCAAATGCTAAACCATTTTACCAATAGGTGTTTAAACATTGGTTAAATATAATGAGTCTCATTCTTGTTACATTAGCATAATCCTAAAACTTCTCGGAATATTTTGCCAATATGCCGGGTTTTGGGAAAGTTTATTAATTGCAGCGATAGTTTTTTGGTTCTATATTTGGCACTAAGCATAAAAAAAGGTATTGCTTATGGAACCAAATCTTATTTTTAGTAAATATAAAAATTGCATCCTTAATGCTAATGGTGCATTTGGTTATTATGAAAAATATCGTCACTGCTTCTCCATCCGCTCGGTGGATGAAGAGATGCAGTTAACTTATCGCAAAATCAGCATTACTTATACCAAACTGTTGCAAATGGTTAAAACCGGCAATCTAATTAACAATGTGACCGAAGCCGAATTTACCCGCATGATTGATGAGAACGAAAAACTGCTTAAAGAGAAAAGCATATTTTTTATGAAGGTTATCTCTTTTTTAGAAAAGAATGAAAAGCTGATCATCATCACCCTGGGGCGTATCACCAATTTAAAAGCTATCGAAACAGATCTTGATAATTTAGATACTAACTTAACTTATGCCAACAAGTTGGTACGCCGCATGGAAAACATGCTGAAGGCATCGCAGCAAATATATCGTCAGCACGAGTACCAGGCGCTTAAAATAGCTTAGTTGACTCACCCCGACTACGCTACGCTGGTCGCCCCTCTCTGCGCAAGCGCAAAGAGGGTATGAAGAAAAAGTTGAAAGATTAGAAAATCCTTCTTTGCGCAGCAGAGAAGGTGGTCGAGCGAAGCTAAGACCGGATGAGTAATCTACAATCAGCCCAATAACAAGAAAGGCCATCTCAATTGAGGTGGTCTTTCTTGTTTACTTTTATATCAGGATAAAGCCTTATTGCTTGTTAGCTTTTTTAATGCTGTCGGCTTTGGCCTTTTCTTTTTTCTTGAAGAAACCTCTTAAAAAGAAGTTGTGCTGCACGGCTTCCAAATCATCATTTAACTTAACCGAGCTTAACTGTAAATAGTTAATACTGGTTTGTACCTGTGTGGCCGCTTTACGGTCGTTCAGTAAAATACCCAACACGTTATCGGTGCCGTTCAGCTTGTTGCTGGCTTTGGTAAGGTTATCGGTAAAGGTATTGGTATTAGCCGCGGCTTGTTGCAATTGCGCAACCGATGCCCTTATGCGGTTAAAGGTTGATGTATCAGTAAGCAGGTTATCGGCCAGGCCGCCTTTGGTATTCATCTTTTGGCTGAAATGATCCAGTTGAACCGCCATTCGCGAAGCGCTTTCAGTTGTGGTTTGTAAGTTACGCATGGCGTTACGCAGGTTAATAGCCATAGTGCTATCGGCCAGTAAGGCGCCAACGGTACCTTTACCTTGTAATATCTGGCTGCTTAACTGTTTAAAATCTTTGGTGATGGCCAGCAGGTTTTGGTTGTTCTCTTGCAGGGTTTTCAGCATATCGTCGGTCGATAGCATTTTTTCTGATTGCAGTACATCTCCGTTCTCAATTACCGGGGCCTGCGGACTGCCGCCATCAATCACGATGATCTTATTACCAATCAATCCGTCAGAACCTATCTTGGCCGAAGCGTTGCGGTGGATGTAAGGTTTTACGGCTTCATCAATGTTCATCACCACATCTACCTGCGAAACACCGGTAAAGCTGATCTCTTTAATGGTACCTATCTTAACGCCCGAAAACCAGATAGCGCCGCCCTTTTTTAAACCGGCAACATCATCAAAGCGTGAGCTTACGTGGATTGATTTAACGAAGCTTTTTTGCGAACTGCCCAAGGTAAGCACCCCCACCACGAATATAACGAGGCCTATGGCAACAAAAATACCTACTATAATTGCTTTCTTATTTTCTGTAGTATCCATATATATGGTATATGTTTTTCTTTTCTATTGTATAAAATTGTAATCGTAAAACGGTTTTACCCTTTCATCGCTGGTGGCAAAAACCTCATTAAAGTTACCCACCCGCTGAAATTGCCCGTCGAGCAGCATGGCAATACGGTCGCCGGTCATTTTAGCGCAGGTAAGATCGTGCGTAATAATGATTGACGATGTATGGTAACGCTGCTGCACTTCGTTGATCAGTTCATTGATCTCGATACAGGTAATAGGGTCGAGGCCGGCAGTTGGTTCATCATACAGCATAATCTCGGGGTTAAGTATCAACGTACGGGCTATACCTATACGCTTACGCTGACCGCCCGACAGCTCCGAAGGCATCTGGTTAATGGTTTGCGAAAGGCTAACAGCGTCAAGCACGCTCTCTACCGATTGATCTATCTCTTTACGGGTGATGCCCTTTTTATTACGTACCAGCGGAAACTCCAGGTTTTTACGCACGGTCATACTATCATACAACGCGCTGTTTTGAAACGAGAAGCCTATCCTGATGCGCAGCTCCTGTAATGAGCGGGTATCAAGCGTGAGTACATCATTACCCAATACATCGATTGATCCGCTGTCGGGGTATAGTAAGCCTGATATCAATTTGATCAATACCGATTTACCGGTACCCGAACGGCCAAGCACCACCAGGTTCTCGCCCTGAAAAAGGTCAAGATCGATGCCCCGCAGTACATGATAGTCGCCAAAGGATTTCTCCAGGTTCCTGATCGATATTACCGGGTTATCATAATTAATTTGTGCTTTTGCTTTCTCCATAAATAATTATCTGAACCAGCCGGCTATTTGTACAATAAGTACTTCTTCAATAAATACCAAAAACATGGCTATTACCACCGCGTTATTGGCCGCTTTACCTACACCCTCGGTACCCTTACTTGAGTTATAACCCTGGTAGCAACCTACCATACCCACAGTAAAGCCAAACACAATGGCCTTTACCAATGAGGCGTTTATATCTATAAAGTTAATAGGCTCAAAGGCCGATTCCATAAACTCGCTGAAACTGGTACCCTCGTTTTGTGATACGTTGAGGTAACCGCCCAATAAGGCTATCAAAGCCGAATAGGTGGCCAGCAAAGGCACGGTGAACGTAGTGGCTATAACACGAGTACAAACCAAATATTTAAAGGGTTTGGTACCTGATACTTCCATGGCATCAATTTGTTCGGTAACGCGCATGGAGCCTAATTCGGCACCGATGCTTGAACCTACCTTACCTGATGCTATAATAGCGGTAACCAACGGGGCCAGCGCTTTCATTACCGCGATGGAAACCAGCGAGGGCAGCCACGAGTTTGCACCAAAGTTGGTTAACGACGGGCGCGATTGCTTGGTGAAAATAACCCCGATAATAAAACCGGTTAACGAGATAAGGGTTAGCGAACGCACACCTACCTCAAAACACTGGCGTATTATTTCTTTAAACTCATAAGGGGGTACAAATGCTTCTTTAAAAAAACGTACTACAAATTTACTTACATCGTACAGGTTAACAAAAAAACCGGTTACGCGTGTTTTTAGCTTGGAGTTCCGCTTTTGTACCGGCGGGGGAGTATTACTTACTGTATCCATTTAATGCGGCAAATGTATCACTTAAACTAAACATTGATACCCGTTACTTTACAATTTGAAATGTATCTTGTTTTTTTAAGCTGCTATTTATATAAATATTAAATAACCATGACACAAAATAAGCTGTACGGGCACCTTTATTCGCGCAGGCGAACGCTTAGTGCAGTAACATTGTTACAATTGTTGGCAAGTTAGTATAAAATAAGCAGGCGGTCATTTTATACATTTTATCAAAGTGTTAAAAAAATAAAACTTTATAGCTTATCATAGGGTTTACTAAACATTATATAAACAATTATGGGCGCTTATAAACAGAAATGGCTTGATATTTTAAACCGGGCAAATTTGCAGGGATGGAAGGTAACTGACGTTGCCGAGGGTATATTGATTGAGATGCCCAACATTACCGATCTTAAACTGATAAAAGACAATGTGCCATCAACCATAGCCGCGTTAACACTCGATATCCACGCGGCCAAAGAGCGCTTGAAGTTTATATTTCATAACGGGCACGAAAACTTCGAATACATACTAAACCCCAACGAGGGCGACCTGACACGTAACTAAGTTATTTGAGAATACGGCAACCAACTGCAAACGGCTTTTACCACAAAGTACACGAAGTTAAAAAACACGGAGTTACACAAAGACTTTATAAAGCAAATAAAAATCTCTGTGTAACTCCGTGAAAACCTTTGTGTACTCTGTGGTAAAATCAACAACCAAGCAACTTAATTAAGCGGCGTTTTATACTTGTATATCGGTGAAAATACGCCTTCGCTGGTAGTATAGTAGCTGCTGCCATCCAGCGTGAAGCCTATAGCTTCGCCTTGCCTTTCGGCCTGGTAGGCGGGTTCAAGGGGTTTCCTTTTCAGCGCCTGCCATATCGCTTCGCCGGGCTTGCGGTGCCAGTAGTATACCTTTTCATAGCTTTTTAAAAGTATCTTTTGCCCATCCTTTGAGATGCTGCCCGCGGTGATCCATTTAAATGGTTTTAAACCGGGGAAGAATAACGTAGCCTTTTTATGCAGCACCACACTATCGTGAGTTTTGAAACTTAGCGGAGTACTGTAAACACTTACGCTATCATGGCGTTTGCTTACAATGTATAATAGCTTATCAACAGGGTCAACCATCATCGCCTCGGCATCTTTAGGGCCATCGGGATAGGTTAAGTGCAGGGTGGTAGCTTGGGTATGTGTCTCGGGTGTGGTAGCAAAAGTAGGTAGTTCCAGAATACGGTAAACCGAAATTTGACTGCGTGTGCCGCCGTTATCGCCAATATCGCCCAAGTAGATATAGTTTTTGCCTTTCACCGGACCGGGGCCTGTGGCTATGTCTTCACAATCGTGCACAACGCCTTTGCTCCAGGTAAAGTTAATGGTTGACTTGAGTTCGCCTGTGGGCGTAATAGCAAAAAAGCGACTGGTATCGCCGCTATCATTATGTATATAAAAAATATCTTTACTAATACCCGATGCCGTGATTCCCGAAATTTCGGCCGTATGCTTGCTTTGCAGGCGGCCCGTCAGCTCAAACTTGCTCACATCATATCGATGCTTGGCATAGGCGCCTACAAATACAGTAAGCACTACGGGCAACAATACTCTGAGTTTTTTACGTCTGCTCAATTCTTTTCTTAATTCTGTAACATTCAAAGCCTGCTTTATTGTTAAGTTGTAACTAAAAGTTGTATTCTGTTACAAATCTAACAACCAAAAGCTTGGTTTATTGCATGTTGGTGTGTAAAATGCTGAATATGATACTAATTTGTTCGTTGGTTGTAAGGGATGTTTTGCATGCTGCCTAAGCCTTCGGGTATGCGCATTCCCTGGTGCTTAACCAGTACAAACTGGCCCTTTTGTCCGCTGATGCTGATCTTAACAAGATAAACCAGCCAGTTTACTCCGAGGTAATCTCTTACCTCTAAGTGTGTAACTATTTTGTTCATATTCAGGTGATTAATGTGGTAAAAATGTCCGGTAAATATAACTAAACACCTAAAAGTTGTAGCGTGGCGGGAGGTACATTCTGCTACACGTTATTTTGCACAAAATGATACAAAATGCCCCTGTTAATTGTGACTTTGTACATTAATTGCGCCAAAAGGTGAGTATATTGCAAAAAAAGACCCGCTGTGTTGTGCAGCGGGTCTTTTTGTTTTATTGTACAGCGCTTGGCTGTTCCGGGGTTATTTTCATCTCCATATCCGGGCGTGAAATATCTTTCAAAGGCACTTTACCACGATCCTTTCTCAATATCCTGTTGAACAGGGAAATTTCGCGGTCGAACAAAAACCTGAAGAACAAGGCGGTCCATGAGGTATGGTAATGCAGTGTTTCGTAATATTCAGGGGCTGCCTTTTTTATCTGCGGCAGCTTGTTCCATGGTATCGACGGAAAATCGTGGTGCTCATTGTGGAAGCCTACGTTAAATGCCACGGCATTAAGTTTACCATAGTAGCTGTAAGTTTCCTGCTCTTCGGTATGGGTAAGGTAATGCTCCTGTATCCAGCGGGCACCCAGCGGATGCAGGCCTACCGAAAACATAAAGCTTAAAAATAAATATCCAACCGCTGCGCCACCCATAAAGTACCATATAGCAGCGGTAAAAGCTACCTGTACGGCTACGTTAGCCACAATCCATATATCAAAGTTTTGTATCTCGCGTAAGCGTGAAAGGCGGAATAATTGAAATACCGGGTAAAACAGCAACCACATGGCTTTACCTAAAAACGAGTTGTTAATCAGTTTTGCTTCCCAACGGTTAGGCAAATCGGCATCAAGCTCATGTATACCCTGAAACGAGTGGTGTTTAATATGGTAACGCTCAAACGATATGGAGCTCGGAAATATTTGTGGCATATTGGCAAACATACCTGCCCACCTGTTGGCGGCGCGGCCTTTAAATAACAATTGGTGCGCGCACTCATGTATCATTACAAATAAGGCGTGATCAGCAAACGCGCCCAGTAAGTAAGCACCTATGGCTATTGCCCACCATGCCTGGTCGCGAAGCAACCAAGCCATAACTACCTGGAAAAGTACCAAGCCTGTTATCGCAAAAATGGTCATGGGATTTTTGCCTATCAGGTTCCGTAAATGCGGAAATTCCTTTAATATTTTCTTTGTCCGGATGCGGTGTGGCTCAGAATATTCTGAGTAAACGAAGTCGGTTTTTTTGGTCATATATTTGTAAATATATAAATAACGTCTCAAAATCCTATTTATTAGAATTTTTTTAAAAAACTTTATTAACTTTTAAATAACAATTAATCATTCATAAAAATGTGGTGGATATACGCTTTGCTTTCGGCCGTGTTTGCGGCATTAACCGCTATTTTCGCCAAAATTGGCATCAAAAATGTGGACACCGATTTGGCCACAGGCATACGTACCGTAGTAATAATGCTGCTGGCCTGGGCAATTGTATTTGTGAAAGGCAGTAGCTATGGTATAACAACGCTAAGTAAAACCAATTGGTTGTTTTTGCTGCTATCGGGTTGTGCTACCGGTTTATCGTGGATATTTTATTTTAAGGCTTTGCAACTGGGCAAAGTATCGCAAGTGGCACCGGTTGATAAATTGAGCGTGGCTATAGCCATTGTACTCAGCATTATCTTTTTGGGTGAGCAGCTTACCCTTAAAACGGGTATAGGCGCGGCACTTATTATTGCCGGCACCTTTGTGTTGATATAGTTAGCTGTTTTTAAGCAGTATGGTTTCAATTACAACGGTAGCATCCTCGCAGCTATCGGTAACGGTTTCCATGGCTATCAGTATCTCTTTGTATTTTATCAGCTGAATGGCATCCTTTTCGGTATCGTTAAGGTAAGCCAGGGCATCGTTGTAAATTAAATCGGCGTGGTATTCGGCCAGTTTAATTTTATCGCAAAGGGCTATTATAGCTTCCGGGTGCGACAGGTTGTTTAATGCCCTTACCGCGTTGTCTAACTCGCGTGTGGTTTCAATAATAGCACCGGCCAGTTTAACAATAGGTTCAGATATATAATCAATATTATACAGGTTCAGCTTGCGCGATACGGTATTGATACGGCCTGCAACATCATCAATAGCTGTTGAGAGGTTACACATATCGTTACGCTCAAAAGGAGAAACAAGCGCCTTGCCCGATTCGGCAAATACCTTGTGGGTAATATCATAAACATTTTGTTTAAGCTTGGTGATCTCATCGTACGCCACTTTTGGCTGATCGGCCGATGGGTTATTGATCACCTGTGACAAGAGCTTTGCCATCTCAACCATATCTGCCGAAGCAGCGTTGAACAGATCGAAAAAGATCTTGTTGTAATTAGGCATAATGCCTGCAAGAAGTGCGGTAAACATAATGTTGCGCTTTTTTGCGTAAAGGTAGGCATGATATGTTAACGGTTGTTTAAGTAATTGTTACCTAAATGCCATTTAAGTTAATTCTATGTTAATTAAATGTAAACCATTTACGAAAGGGTAATTAAACTAAGCCTGTCAATAGCAATATCTTTGCGCCATGCCTAAACAAAGGTTACCCGCTTACGCTATAGTTGAACTATTGATCCGTCTTGCACATCTTAATCCTAACATCGGCGACTATAAAGGTCATGCTGTACATAGTGGTTATACGCTGGTTAAAACTACCGGCGGCGTTGTGCGTATTTTAATACCGCTTGTTACCAAGCAGTTTGAAGCCCCCGAAACCATAACTTATGATGACCTGGCCCTCACGGCAGATTCTTTCAGACCATTGCGCCCGCGGGGCAAACCATTTTAGCCCAAACGTGTTGATAGTTTATATGCTAAACCGGGGTTTTATGACAACAGCAGCAGATAAACACTACAAATTTATAAATAGCAGCACAGGTTACTGCATTTATTACTACTCGTTAAGCAGTGCTTTGGGTGCCGATGAAATCAAAGCCGAACTGGAAAAGGTAAAGGCACAGGTGGCAACGCAAAACGCGTTGATGATAAACACTGTTTACTGGGAAGAAATTAAAGACGACCAGCCCGCAGGTTAACCCTGTAAATAGCCTTTACTAAAACACGTGTAAATAAAAACCCCTGCCTGCTATTGCAGACAAGGGCAAAATTCACAACAATTGTTTAACCTTGCGGTCAATTCCTAACTGCAATGTGATTCCGTAGTATATAACACGCACATTAATAGATGGTTTTGCGCCGGCGATAATATTTTTGGCTTTCTACACGGAAAAATAAATGGTTATGGATACATCATCCAAAAAATCAATAAAATAAGCTTTAAATAAAATTTCGTTATACCTTTGGCAACAGCAAAAAACTATAAAAATAATATTATGAGAAAATCATTTCAGTTAAAGTCGTTATCATTTATGATAGTGGCCCTTTTAATTGCGGGCTTTGCAAAGGCTCAGGATGCAAAACCAATGGCAAGTCCGCGTGATAGCGTTAGCGCTAAAGCAGGTAAAGCTAACATCAGCATTAACTATGGCAGCCCATCGGTAAGAGATCGTAAAGTTTGGGGTGCTTTGGTACCTTACGCGCAGGTTTGGCGTGCAGGCGCTAACGAGGCTACCGTTTTTACTACCGATAAAGATATTAAGGTAGAAGGTAAAGTATTACCGGCAGGTACTTACGGCTTCTTCACCATTCCGGGTGAAAAAGAGTGGACCATCATCTTTAACAAAGTAGCTAAACAATGGGGCGCTTACAAGTACGATGAAAAACAAGACGCTTTACGCGTAACCGTTAAACCGGTTGAAAAAAGCGAGAAAAGCGAGCGTTTGGTATACGCTGTAAACTCAAAAGGTTTTAACCTTACTTGGGACAAACTTTCGGTACCGGTTTCAGTAAAATAATAAATACCTAAAGTATTGTAAAAAAGCCTTCCGTATTTACCGGAAGGCTTTTTTTATGCCTATTGTAAAATGGTTTTTGATTGTATATTTACGCAATGGATAACCGTTTTGGTAAAAAAATAAAATGGCGCTTAGCCACTGTGGTTATATTAGGCTTGTTTATTTTTTTGCTCACCTGGCTGGCAGATTACCCGGCAACGGTAGAACGTTATTATTCCAAGGGTTTTTATCCTTTCATCTGTAAAATACTGCACCCGGTATTTAACCTGCTCCCTTTCAGTTTTGGCGATGTGCTGTACGCCGTTGTTATCCTTTACCTTATTTACGCGCTGGTAATGCTTATCAAACTGCCTATTAAACGAAGGTTTAAAGAGTGGGGTATGCTGGCATCGGGTATTGTGATAGGGGTAGAGGCCGGGATAGTTATATTTTATCTTTTTTGGGGGATGAACTATTTCCGGTTGCCTGCCGCTACGCGTTTGAAATTGCAGGATACCGTTTACTCTACCGATGAACTTAAAACCGTTGCCAATATATTAATAGATAGTGCCAACGCGGCCCGCGGGCGACTAAACCATACCGATCTGCGGCAGCAAAACGATTCGATATACAGCAGTTCCATCAGGGCGGTTGTGGCGTTGGCTCATACTTCGGCAGAATTTTATACTTACAAGCCTTCAATAAAGCCATCCTCATTATCGTGGTTGCTGAATTATATAGGTACATCGGGTTATTACAACCCTTTTACGGCCGAAGCGCAGTTTAATTACCAGATGCCGCTGCATGTACGCCCCTTTGTGGCTTGCCACGAAATGTCGCACCAGGCAGGTTTCGGTTCGGAGGATGAGGCTAATTTCGCGGGTTTCCTGGCGGGAATCCGTTCGGCCGACAGGCTGCTCCGATATTCTGCCTATTATGAGGGAATGCAGGAGTGTATGTACTCGCTACGGGCTACAGATACGGTGGCCTTTAAACTGCTGCGGGCCAAGATAAACCCGGCGGTGATCATCGACCTTAAAGCCGAACGCGCTTACTGGCAATATTACCAGGGCAAGCTGGAAGTGATCAGCAGTTTGTTTTACGATAAGTTTTTAAAAGTGAACAACCAGCCGCAGGGATTGCTCACTTATAATCAAATGGTATCGCTTATTATGGCCATGTACCGCAAGTCACCAGCGGGTACACTTTAAGATAGGCCTATTTATCGGCGTTATTTACCTCAATCCAATAACCATCCGGGTCCTGAAAATAGATCTGTGAAATACCATCGGGTCTTTTCTGGATCTTTTTGTTGGTGCCGCCCCAATCACCGTAGGTAACATTCAGTTTATCCAGGTGCTTTACAAAATCGGGCATGGAGGCTACGCTGAAAGCCAAATGATCATTACGGTTATGCGGGTTGCCTTTACAATCGCCCTCAATAATGTGCAAATTAACCAGCGGACCTATCTTTATCCATTGATGTACCTTATCGTTAAACGGGTTGGGCACAATTTCAAATTGCATCACCTCGGTATAAAACTTAGTACTTTTTTCGAGGTTTTGCGCGCAAATGGCAATATGGTTAATAGTTGGTTTCGCTGATTGAGCCATTATTTTAGTGGATAAGCCTAAGCTTAACAGTAATACTGCTAAGCTTAGGAGCTTTATTTTAGAGATCATAATTGTGTTTATAATTGGTTTTGTATATTTACTTAAGCGCTCAATTCCTCATAAGCGGCGGTAAGGCTGCGTTCAATACCATCGCCCTGCCATTCGGTTACACCGGGTATGGCTTTGGCTGTCAGTATCTCTTCTTTTGTTTTGCCTGCTTTGATAGCGCCGCCAACAAAGTCTATAAGGCGTTCCATGTAGTTTTGCATGGCTTTCAGGTCGGCTATGGTGCCGGTAACTTTTTCAGGATCAAAAGCATGGCCGAATACAAACAGGGTATCCTTATTAAATTCTTTTTGCGCTTTTGCCAATACCTGCACCCAACTTTTTACCGATGCCCCTGCCGTGCGGTCGATGTAGGGATAGCGACGATTAAAAACCAGATCGCCAGTATGCACTATGTTGGCATGTTCAAAATGGATAAAGCTATCGCCATTGGTATGGCCCGCGCCAAAGTAATGTGCCTGTATACTTTCATCGCCAACCTTTGCTTTCCACTTGGTGGTATAAGTGGTATCGGGGTAAAGCTGCTGGTCTTCTTTCTTTTGCTGTACTGCGGTGTTCTTTTGATTGGTAAGCGAGTTGGCATGCGCGGCCACATGCTGGGCAATACCTTTAAACGAAATGTTACCGCCGGTGTGGTCGCCATGGTGATGCGTGTTGATCAGCCATTCGAAAGGCTTTTCGCTTTGTTTTTTCAGTTCGGCAATAAGATGCGTGGCCGGTTCCGGAAATTCGGCATCAACAACCGCTATACCTTCTTTATTGCTTAGCCAGGCTATGGTACCGCCTTGCTCGGCAAATATGCCAACATTGTTACGTAAGGGTTTAAACTGGTAAGCCGGCTCGGCCAGCCATGATGCAAAGCTGCTTTTACTGAGCAGGCTAAGCGAGCCCGCTGCCAATGCGGTATTCCTTAAAAAATGACGTCGTTTCATGGGGGGATAATTTTAAATGAAGTTAAATAAATAGGGCGGTTATTTCAAAGCGATGGTAAAACTATTAAGCGCCGCAAAATCTGTTTATCTTTACCCGCAAGCCTTTGCTGTATATGCCTCAAACAACTGTTGCCAATAAATGGCTGTATCTTTTTATCCTGCTGGCGGTCCTCATTAATTTCAGCGGACTGTTTGTGCACCTCATGAATCCCGATGCCACGCTATACGCCACCATTGCCAAAACCATGGTATTGCGTAATGACTATGTGAACATTTACGCCCGCGGTACCGACTGGTTGGATAAACCGCATTTTCCGTTTTGGGTGGCGGCTTTGTTCTTTAAAGTGTTCGGTATCAATACCTGGGCCTACAAGCTGTCGGGTATTGTATTTATGCTGATGACTGCCGTTTACACCTCGCTGCTGGCTAAAGAATTATATACCGAAAAGGTAGCGCAATGGGCGGTGCTGATATTGCTTACCTCGCAACACATCATCCTGTCGGACAACGACGTACGGGCCGAACCTTATTTAACAGGGCTCATCATTGCGTCAGTATATCATTATTACAAATCATACACTCGCAATAACTACCGCGACCTGCTGCTGGCCTGCCTGTTTGCCGGTTGCGCCGTAATGACCAAAGGCGTATTCGCCCTCATAACCATCGGCGGAGCCATCATCGGTCACCTTATTATTACCAAACAGTGGAAACAACTTTTCCATACCCGCTGGCTGGTAGCATTGGTATTGGTAGCCATATTTATACTGCCCGAAATATATTGCCTGTATGTACAGTTCGACGCGCATCCCGAAAAGGTGGTGTTTGACCGCCAGGGAGTATCCGGTATTAAGTTCTTTTTGTGGGATAGCCAGTTTGGCAGGTTCTTCAATACCGGCCCCATCAAAGGCAGCGGCGATCCTTTCTTTTTTGTGCATACCACGCTTTGGGCGTTTTTGCCGTGGTCGTTACTGTTGTTTGTGGCCGTATTCCGTTTTATTAAAAAGGGATACAAAAATGTACAATCGCAAGAGTGGATTTGTATTTGCGGCGCGATGATCACCTTCCTGATGTTTTCGGCATCAAAGTTCCAACTGCCGCATTACCTCAATATCGTATTCCCGTTTTTCGCCATACTAACCGCGCAATATATATGCGCCATACAAGGGCTAAAGAGTATCCGCGCAGTACGTATCACACAAATTATAGTAGCATCACTTTTGCTGTTAGTGATCATAGCCCTGCAATACTTTTTCCGTCCCGACGATTTCACCTGGCCGGTGATACTTTTAGAAGTAATATTGTTGAGCGCGCTCGTTATTCTTCCTAAAAAAGCAAGCACCATTTGGTACGAAAGGATAGGCTACGGCACAATACTGATCTCGCTGATAGTGAACGTATACCTTAACCTGGCATTTTATCCCTCGTTGTTAAAATACCAGGCCGGTACCGAAGCCGCTTTATGGATCAATAAAAACAACCCGCAAAAGTTACCCGTATTACAAAGCGGTGACGACTCTAACTTTGCCATGGAGTTCTACCTCGATGAGCCGATGACCACCATCAACGCCGATGGCAGCGGCAACATCCCCAAAGGTCAATTCATTTTTTACGCCCCCGATGATATCATCAACGGCTTAAAAGCCAAAGGCTGGCAAATGCAAACCATACAAAGCTTTAAACGCTATTGGATAACCCGCCTAAAACCGAAATTCTTAAACAAGGCAACACGTGATGGGGAGTTAACTGAGATGAAGGTTGTAGTGGTAAGCAGGGTGGGGAAGTAGCATAATTTAACTCACCCGATCTACGCTTCGCTGGATCACCCTCTCTTTCGCAAGCGAAAAGAGGGGGTAAAAAGGTGAAAGCTGAAAGGAAAAAGCCAAAGGCTTTACAAAATCCCTTCTTTGCGCAGCAGAGAAGGGTGTCGAGCGCAGCGATGACGGGATGAGTCCCACCATAAGCCTGGTCTTCTTCAAACCTGATCTGCAAATACACGGCAAAATCAGCACATCAAAAATTCCCCCTTCAGGGGGTTAGGGGGTTAAACTTTTCACCGGGTTATCCAATGCTGTTTTAATAGTTTTCACGGCGATCACAACCGCCACCAGTGCAGCCAGTATCAAGGCTACGCTCAAAAACGGCAGTGCATCCAAGTTGATTCGATACGCGTAACCGGTAAGCCAGCTGTTTAAACTGAACCATGCCACCGGCCATGCGATGAGGTTGGCAACGAGTACCAAAATGGCAAACTCCTTAATAAACAGCCAAACCACCTGCATGGCCGAAGCGCCCAATACCTTGCGGATGCCTACCTCTCTTACCCTGCGTGCAATACTTAAGGTAGCAATGCTTAATACACCCAATAATACCACCAGTAGCGCGATAACCGTAGCCGCTTGCGATGCTTTTTTAATTTGCATTTCCTGCTGGTATAGTTTGGCAATGGTATCATCTAAAAACACATATTCAAAAGGTGCATTCGGAAACAATGCCGACCATTTGCTTTGCAGAGTCGCTACATTGTTGGCCATATTACCCGGCCTTAGCTTGAACGACAGGTAGCGGAACACCGGCGAACGTTTAACATGGTAAAACAATATGGGCTGTATCTTCTCGTGCATCGAGCCAAAATGAAAATCTTTTACCACGCCGCCCACAGTTAACGGGGACGGGTCATTTTGTACCCGCACCGGTTGACCAAGCGCGTCGGCCGGGTTCTGCCAGCCCAATGCTTTGGCGGCAGTTTCGTTGATCACCAGTTTAGTAACATCAGTACCTTCGCCTTGCGCGGCGAAGAACTGGCCGGCTATAAGCGGTATTTTGTAGGTGCCGGTATAGTGCTCGTCGGCTATAATGGAGGTAGCCATAATGCCGTGCGAAGGATCTTGCGATGCCTTATACAGGTTGTTGCTGGCATTACCGCTTTGTCCGTTCGGTATCTCGAAAGAAACGGTAGCATCAGCAACCTGCGGCATGGCGGCAAATTCGTTCCGCATGGTTTCTATATGTTTTACACCTTCCGGCGACCAGTCACGTGGTACTTTCGCCGTAATCACCTGCTCCTTATCATAACCGAGGTTTGATTGAAAAAAGAAGGACGCCTGCTTATTGATCACCAGGGCGGCTATAAAAACCACAATGGCCGTAACAAACTGCACCACGATCAGTGAATGGCGGAATACCACCTTTTCTTTTACCGTTTTTAATTTCCCTTTTAATGAGTCTATAGATGATTGGGCAGATAAGATAAAGGCAGGGTACATACCGGCCAGTATACCAATGAGCAGTACGATCAGTAATGGCAACACCGCAAAATACAGCGGAAACTCCGTGATCTTCGGAATATCTTTACCCATTACCGAGCTAAAGAATGGCCTGCTTACAAGATAGATCAGCAACGCGATGATAAAGGAAAACAGCGACAGCAGAACAGATTCGGTAAGAAACTGGATGATGAGCTGCACACGCGAACTACCCATCACCTTGCGTACGCCAATTTCTTTTAAGCGGGTAACTGAATTACCTATCGAGATATTGATGAAGTTAATGATAGCCATCAGCAAAATAAACATGGCGATGAATGCCAGCGTGTAGATCATTTTGCGGGCACTGCCTTTATTATCTTGCAGGTAAAAATCATTCACCTGCACCAGGTAAGTTTTCAGGTTCTTTTGAATGTCGGGCGTGGTATTGGTGCGGGCCAGTTGATTGATGGCTGCATCCAGATCGCTTGGTTTTACACCCGGCTTTAGTTGGATGTAGTTCACCATGTACGGATTGTTCCAGGCATCCAAAGCTGCATCACGGCCAAAGAATTTGAAGCTGGCTTCGTTCATGAATATCTCGTTAGTACTGCCTCCAAAATTAGTGACGCTGTTACGCGGCAGGTTTTTTAATACGCCCGTTATGGCAAAATCCTGCTTGCTGCCGTTAAACGCATTAATGGTAAGCGTTTGCCCAACTACATCTGTACGGCCAAAGTATTTGATGGCCTGGTTTTCGGTAATTACTACCGAATTGGGTGTACTAAGCGCGGTTTTGGCATCGCCATACAACATCTTAAAGCCGAACATGGTGAGGAGCGAAGGCGTCCCGTTTTGTATGCCTTCGGTAAAGTGTTTGTCGCCTTTTGATATAATGGTTGAAAGGCCATCGTGGCGATAATAGGAGGTGATAAGGTTTGGGTAATTCTCTTTTAAGGCTTTGCCAAGCGGGGCAAGACTGGTAAACTCCAGCCCCATATCGGGCTGTTTCCATTTGCTTTGCATAATATACACCCTGTCGCTTACACCGGCGTTAACCTGCAACTCGCCCCATATATACGCGCCGATAACCAAAACGAAAGCCATTCCTATCGACAGGCCGAAAATATTGATGAAGGAAAATACCTTGTTTTTACGGAGGTTGCGCCAGGCAAGAGTGAAATAATTACGTAGCATAGTGGAGGTATTTGTGTAATAGTTTAGTTTTTAGTTGATTGCGGTATGAAATAATAAATAATTATCGACTTATCCATTATTTTTAACATTCTTTAACTAAGCAATTATCCATTAACACTGGCTTAACAACCTTCATCTACCTTTATACGCATGAGCACACGCAGAAAATTCATCAGTTCGGGTTTGGCATGCATAGCGGCTATCAGCCTGTTGCCTACGGTAAATAGTTTTGCAGCTATTGATAACAGCTACCGCAAAATAACGAAAGGCAAACTGAAATTACGCTTCGCGCTGGCTTCCGACGCGCATTATGCCCAGCCGGGAACGGAATATAAACAGCATTTTGGTAATATGATCAAATGGCTGAATGATGACCACGCCAAAAACCATCTCGACCTGGTGATCATCAATGGCGATCTGGTACACAACCGCCCCGACTTGTTAACCGAGGTAAAAACCGATTACCTCGAACACCTGAAATCGCCATTTTATACCATCCCCGGTAATCACGATTATGCCGATGCTACGATATGGAAAAAAGTGTTTGGTTATGAAGATAAATATGTGATTGACAAAGCTGATATAGGCTTTGTGCTGGCTAATACTGCCGATACCAAAGGTAAATACGTTTGCCCTGATAACGCCTTTATCAAAGCTTCGCTGGATAAATTTGCCGATAAGAAGATCGTTTTCGTTATACTGCATATTCCGCCAGTAATGTGGCTGAAAAATGAAGCCTTTTTAGATTGCCCCGAAACGGTAACATTACTGCATAGCTACCCGAATGTAAAGGCCGTATTCCACGGGCATGATCATGCTTTGGATGGTGTGCGATATACCGATAAACTGCCGCACTTCTTTGATTCGCACATCGGCGGTGATTGGGGTACCGATTATAAAGGTTACCGCGTTGTTGAGGTAGGAGAGGATAATTCTATTTACACCTACCAGGTAAACGCCAGCCAAAACCCTGTACTTAATGCCAATAAGATTTAAAGCGAAGGGTAAGATTTATTCTACCTTATAACGGTAAACCTGTCTGCCCAGTTCGCCTGCGGCGTTGATGCCTTCTATTATTACTTTGTAGTTTCCGGGGTCATCAGCATTAAAAAAGCTGAACTTAGCTTTGCCATCGGCGCCGGTTTTTACTTCGGGATTCCAGTAAATGGTTGATCGCAGGTCGGGGAGCTCCGTAACCGTTTTAGGGTGATTGTATTTTGGGATATAAAACTCACGCGCACGGCTAAATCCACGCGGACTGATCTGCGCTAATTCCGGGTGATGAGGGTTACGGATATTGTTGCCCTTGGTAATGATAACTATTGAAGGAAAGCCTAAAACTGATGTCATCACGCTGGTTCGTACAACCAGTACCTTTATTACGTTCACCGGTTCAATCCCATTATTATCCATAATATCTGCTACTTCTGTAGAGTCGACGTTGCGCCCATCAACAATTACTTGCATGGGCACGTATTTCATGCCCTTTGAGTCATAAAAATGGGGGTAGAAGTTAGAACCTGCGCGAGGCATCATCATAACCCCGGCTAAACGACCTTGCAGGCACGTTCCCAAATTGGCGCATGCTTCAGCTTTTTCTAAAACAAAAACATGATCTGCATTAGCATCGGGTACTGAAAGTATTCCGCGTAAAGTTGATTTATTTACCTGCTTAGCCCTTATGCTTACACCCTGCAATTGCTGCACCCTGTTTAACTTCCCCAGTTTTTCCAGCACCTCAATTTGTTTTTTGTTACTGGCCAAGTAAGTTTTGCTGCTGCCGCTGATGTCGGTATTTATATCGGCAATGTTGGGGTTGGCATTGATGGATTGTCCGGGTACTTTATCCATCAGTATTTGCACCAGCGAACTGTTTTTCGCTCCGCGACCTTGTACCGTAAATTTAATGCTATCGGTTAGTACCAGTTTATCAAAATTAAAGTAGCCATCGGCATCGGTAGTAGTATCGGTTACTATACCTGTTTTTAAGGATAGCAGGGTGACCTTCCCTTTAACTACCGGCTTTTTGGTAAGCGTTAATAAACGGCCCGATATATCGCTGCTCACTTTCTCCGCCTTATACAGCGGTTTTACCGGCCCTGCTGCCAATAAGGCTTTCCATGTAAAACGCCTGTATCCTTGCGTAAGCATCAGGTTGTCCAGTGCTTTGTTTACCTCATCGCTTTCATTGGTGAAATAATAATTGGGCTGTTCTATATACCCTTTAATATCGGCAGATAAAAGCAGGCTTGAGAGTATGGTGGTTTCTGCGGCTTCGTTAACCGGTACTTTGGTTTCATCAATTACCGATACTGAAAAGCTACCAATTACAGGCTGCCCGTTTTTATCCGCGGCACTCAATTCCATCTCCACTTTATCGCGACTTGCATAGGCAGCCTTAGCAGTGTTAATCTTAAGTTCCATCCGGTCTTTAGTACGAATGAAAGCTATCCGTTCATTTATGGGTTCTCCGGTTGTATTGAACAAGGTGAATTGTGCTATCCCGGTAGGAAAATCTTTTTTAGCTATCCATACCGAAGTTGCCGGTCTGCTTATTTTTATTTGTGATGCATACAGCATTTCGCCGCCTGTTTGCACTACAAGGTTAACCGCCTGCGGCGTTTGCAGTAAGGTTTGCGAGGCATTTATTCGTACCAATAAAGAATCAACTCCAGAATTATAAACTGCCAACACATAACCACTTTCTTTAGCTTTCGGCAGATTGATGCTGCTTAACGAACCATTGGGAAAGGCAACTTTGGCTGTATAGCTTTTACCTGATAATGGTTTAAGGTTAAAGCTGCCCATTCCTGCATGCAGGCTTTCAAAAGTGGTGATCTCCTTACCATCGTTATCCACAACACTCCCTTTAATAGGTACACCCAGGCCATCAATCCCCGTAGCCTTAAATGCCACCCGCGAATTAATATTTGTCACCATATCACCGCCCTCCGCAAAAAACTGCACATCGCTTTGCGATGAAGCCACTTTAATAGTAAAGGTTTTGCTTAACTTTTTATTAGCGGAGGTTATTATGCTTGCCAAAACGTGTGCACCCTTCAGGCTGCTCTTTTCGTTGTTTACGGTATTTATACTTATAGTGCCGTTGGCGTCGGTTTTTGCCTTGCGCCTTTCCAATACTTTTTGGTTATTGATTACGGTATACTCTACCTCCTTGTCAGCAACAGGTTGTCCGCTTGAATCGGTATAGCATAGTATAGTGGTTACAACAAGATTATTATCAATTGTTTGGTATTTAAAATCAGCTTTGGCGCTTACTTCGTTATCAATGGCGTTGCCTACAGTAAAGGTTTTATCAAAAAAGAATTCTTCACCGGCATTGCGCATCCATTGGGTGTAAGCTCTTATGCGATAATTTCCCTCGCTCAATGTATCGCTTATAATGAAGTCACCTTTGGCCATACCTGCCAACACGGGGAGCTTCAATGTTCGTTCTACCGAATCTTTTTCATTGATGAGTTCGGCATATAGGGCACCGCTTAATGCAGATAACTGGTGACGGCTGCCTACGGTTACATAAGCTTTAAACCAAATGGTATCGCCAAGCGCGTAATAGGGTTTATCAGTATGGAGGTATACTTTTTCCTGCGGTAGGGTAGTGGTCCAGTTGCTAAGTGAGGCCGAAATTTTATCCAGCGGTTCATCAGCTTTTTTTACAAACGCGGTAATGCCCGTAAAAAATAAAAGCAGACAAATAGCTACTGTAAAAATTCGTGATGCAGGCATTTATTAGGCTGTTAAAACTTAGGCAGATCTTCGGTTTATCAATTGTGTTACAATGATATGGTCTAAGATAAAGAAAATGTTTTAACGAACCGGCATAAACATTGGCGGTTTTATAGGGAGGGCGGGTGATAGGACGAAACGAAACGCATCATTGCGAAGAACGAAGCAACCCCCAAATTATAGAGTCGCTCTGTATAGTAAGAGATTGCTTCGTGCCTCGCAATGACGTGCTTTTTTATTTATAACTTTTTACTTATTCAGCAACTTTTGCAAATACCTGCCATAGCCGCTTTTTATGTAGCGGTTGGCCAGTTCGGCCAGTTGATCTTTGTTGATGAAACCACGCAGGTAGGCAATCTCTTCGATGCAACCTATTTTGGTATCCTGACGTTTTTCAATTACGCGTACATATTCTGATGCATCGCTCAACGAGTCGAACGTACCGGTATCCAACCATGCTGTACCGCGGTCCATTACGCCAACGTGAAGAGTGCCCTGCTCTAAGTAAGCTTTGTTTACGTCAGTAATTTCGTATTCGCCGCGTGGCGATGGTTCCAGGTTCTTGGCTATTTCTACAACGGTATTATCGTAAAAATATAAGCCCGGTACCGCGTAGTTCGATTTTGGTTTCAAGGGCTTTTCTTCGATAGAAAGCGCTGTGAAATGTTCATCAAATTCAACCACACCGTAGCGTTCCGGATCGGCAACCGGGTAAGCGAATATCGCCGCGCCGTCCACATCGTTAAAGCTGCGGATCAGCTCGCTGAAACCTGTACCGTAAAATATGTTATCACCCAAAATAAGGGCGGCTTTATCATCGCCAATAAAACTTTCGCCAATTACAAAGGCTTGGGCCAGTCCGTTTGGTTTTTCCTGTATGGCATATTCAAAGCGGCAGCCCAGTTCATGACCGTCACCCAGCAGGCGTTTAAAACCTTCGTTATCTTCGGGGGTAGTAATGATCAGTATCTCGCGGATATCGGCCTGCATTAAAACCGACAGCGGATAATAGATCATCGGCTTATCGTAAATAGGCATTAACTGCTTACTAATGGCTTTGGTGATGGGATAAAGCCTTGTTCCTGATCCGCCTGCTAAAATGATACCTTTCATATAGGGTGTTTTACGATTGTGATGCTTGGGTTGTTGTATTTATGCTTAATTATTTAATAACCTGTTGATGCAAATATGCAGACTATCGCGCCAGTAAGGTATTTCTATACCTAATGCCGCCTTTATCTTGCTCTTATCCATTACCGAATATGCCGGGCGGGTAGCCTTGGTTTTATATTCGCTGGTAGGGATGGGCAAGGTTTTAACCGGAGTTTCTGCCAGTGTGAAGATAGCCTTGGCAAAATCATACCATGATGCTACACCCTCGTTACTGTAATGGTATATGCCGTAAGCGGTACTTTCGGTAAGAATAAGCTGCACCACCGTAAATGCCAGATCGATAGCATAAGTAGGTGTGCCTACCTGGTCGGCAATTATCTTTAACTCATCGCGCTCACTGCCCAGTTTCAGCATGGTTTTGGCGAAGTTGTTACCATACTCTGAGTACAACCAGCTGGTACGCAGAATAAAATATTTATCGGTATTAGCCTGTATGGCCTTCTCGCCATCAAGCTTGGTTTGCCCGTAAACGTTGACGGGTTTGGTTTCGTCATCTTCCTTAAGCGGCAGCGGACTATTACCTTCAAAAACAAAATCGGTAGAAATATGGATCAGCGTTGAACCATATTCAGCAGCAAGTTTAGCCAGATTTTCGACGCCTGTTGTATTTATCTTTGCTGCAAGTTCGGTTTCATCTTCAGCCTTATCAACGGCGGTATAAGCCGCGCAATTGATAATATAAGCCGGTTCGTATTTTTGGAATGCACTCTTCAAGCTTTCTACGTCGGCAATATCGCCTTCGGCAGAAGACAAGAAATGCATGGTAGTGATACCCTCATTTTCGGCCACTTGTTTAAAACAGCTGCCCAACTGACCCGATCCTCCAAAAATGACAATGTTTTTCATGCAGATAGATTATGCTTCAAGCGTTTCAAAAAATGGCAATACCTGGTCTTTAGCCGATACGATCAGCTCGTCTTTAGGTAAGGTCCAGTCGATATTTAATACCGGGTCGGCATAATGTATGCCACCTTCTGATGCCTTGTTATAGTAATTATCGCATTTGTAAAAGAAAATAGCGGTATCGCTCAATACCACAAACCCATGCCCAAACCCACGGGGGATAAACAGTTGCAGGTTGTTTTCTTCGGATAGTAATGTTTTATAATACTGCCCATACGTAGCCGAACCCGGCCTCAGATCAACTGCTACATCAAGTACTTCGCCTTTTATAACGCGTACCAGTTTGGCCTGTGCATGTTCGCCTTTTTGAAAATGCAGGCCGCGCAATGTGCCTTTGGTTGAAAAAGATTGGTTGTCTTGTATAAATTGAGTTTCAATACCGGTTGCGTCATTGAAAGACTTTTGGTTAAAGCTCTCAAAAAAGTAACCGCGTTTGTCAGTAAAAATATTCGGTTTCAGTAATAAGCAACCCTCAAGCGGGGTAAGTTCAATATTCATTTAGCGTTTATCGTATTGGGTTTCGTAATAAGCGGCATAAGCCCCACTGGTAACATGTTCAATCCATGCTTTGTTTGCCAGGTACCAGTCAATGGTTTCGGCCAGGCCCTCCTCAAAGGTTACCGATGGCGACCAGCCCAGTTCTTTATTCAGCTTGGTAGCATCTATAGCGTAGCGGGCATCATGGCCCGGGCGATCTTTTACAAAAGTGATCAACTGCTCATTCGTGCCCGGCTCACGGCCAAGTTTGGCATCCATTTGCCTGCACAGCACACGTACCAGGTCGATATTGGCCCACTCGTTAAAGCCGCCAATGTTGTAGGTATCGCCTACATTACCTTCATGAAATATCAGTTCGATAGCACGGGCATGGTCTTTAACATAAAGCCAGTCGCGCACGTTCATGCCATTGCCATATACAGGCAGTGGTTTGTTATTAATAATGTTATTGATCAGCAGCGGTATCAACTTTTCGGGGAAGTGATTAGGGCCGTAATTGTTCGAGCAGTTTGATACTACAATCGGGATACCGTAAGTATCATGATAGGCACGTACAAAGTGATCTGAAGATGCCTTGCTGGCGCTGTATGGTGAATGCGGATCGTACTTGGTGGTTTCGGTAAAGAAACCCTCGGTACCTAACGAGCCGTATACCTCATCGGTAGAAATATGGTAGAAGAGGTGATTGGAATAATCATCCTTCCAGTATTTTTTAGCAGCCTCCAGTAAACTAACCGTACCGATAACGTTGGTATAAACAAAATCGAGCGGATTGGTGATAGAGCGATCCACGTGCGATTCTGCCGCTAAATGCACCACATCGGTTACGTTATAGGTTTCAAACAGGCTGTTGATTTTTTCGGTATCCTGAATATCGGCACGCTCAAAAACATAGTTCGGCTCGTTCTCGATATCTTTAAGATTCTCCAAATTACCGGCATAAGTTAAGGCATCAACATTGATTATTTTATAATCGGGATGGTTTTGTACAAAGCGCCTTACTACGTGCGAGCCTATAAAACCGGCTCCACCGGTAATTATTATGGTTTTCATATATGTATTGTTCTTTATTGGGTAATTATACTGAAATTAATAGGGTTAAGTATCAATTTCAGGCGTTAATGTATTTGTTTAAAAAATCGCTGTAGGCCAGTGCAATACCCTCTTCAAGTTCAATCTTATGCTTCCATCCCTGGTTGTGCAGCTTGGTTACATCCATTAGCTTACGCGGCGTGCCATCGGGTTTTGTAGTATCAAAAGTAATACCACCCTCAAAACCGGTAATGTTTTTTACCAGCAGCGCCAGGTCTTTAATAGATATATCTTCGCCTGTACCTATGTTTACGAGTCCGGGCTCATTATAGTTTTGCATTAAATAAAAACAAGCCTCGGCCAAATCATCGGCAAATAAGAACTCGCGCTTCGGGGAGCCCGAACCCCAAATCACCACTTCGGGCAAATTTTGCTCCTTCGCCTCATGAAACCTGCGGATCAACGCCGGCAGCACGTGCGAATTTTGCGGATGGTAATTATCATTATACCCGTACAGGTTGGTAGGCATTACCGATATAAAGTTGCAGCCATACTGATCGCGGTACGCGTCGCACATTTTTATACCCGCTATTTTGGCTATGGCATAAGGTTCATTAGTGGGCTCCAGCGGACCGGTCAATAAATAGTCTTCCTTTAAAGGCTGCGGCGCCAATTTAGGATAGATACAGCTTGACCCCAGGAACATCAGCTTTTTAACGCCGTTTAAATAAGCGTTATGAATAACGTTGTTCTGGATCTGTAAGTTATCATACAAAAACTCGGCACGATAGGTATTATTGGCCACAATGCCTCCTACTTTGGCTGCCGCCAAAAAAACGTAATCGGGTTTTTCCAGTTCAAAAAAGTCTTTTACCTGTTGCTGATCGCGCAGGTCTATCTGGTCGGAAGTGCGGGTTACAAAATTAGTAAAGCCCTCGTTTTGCAGTTTGCGGTGTATGGCCGAACCCACCATGCCGCGATGGCCTGCAATGTATATTTTGGCGTTTTTATCCATTAGCGCTTATTCGTACTGGTTTTTAATTTCGTAGCCCGAATCTTTCAGCAATTTCTCTCTTGCAAACAATTCCAGATCGGCCGCTACCATTTCTTTTACTAAACCGTTAAGATCATATTTTGGTTTCCAGTTCAGCTTTTGCTGACACTTTGATGGATCGCCAATAAGCAGGTCAACCTCCGTAGGGCGGAAATACTTAGGATCCACAGCTACAACCTCCGTACCCACAGCTACCTGGTAAGCCGGGTCACTGCAACTTACCACATAACCTTTTTCGCTGTCACCTTCGCCTTTAAACTCAACAGTGATGCCTGTTTCGGCGAAAGCCTTGCGCACAAACTCGCGCACGCGGGTGGTAACGCCTGTGGCAATTACAAAATCTTCGGGTGTTTCCTGTTGCAATATCAGGTACATAGCTTCTACATAATCTTTGGCGTGGCCCCAGTCGCGTTGGGCGTCGAGGTTACCTAAATATAGTTTATCCTGTAAACCCATGGCTATTTTTGCTACGCCACGGGTAATTTTGCGGGTAACAAAGGTTTCGCCGCGCAGGGGGCTTTCGTGGTTAAACAAAATACCGTTGCAGGCATACATTCCATAAGCTTCGCGATAGTTTACGGTAATCCAATAGGCGTAGAGCTTGGCCACCGCGTAAGGTGAACGCGGGTAAAAAGGCGTAGTTTCTGATTGCGGAACGGCCTGCACCAAACCATAAAGTTCTGATGTGGATGCCTGGTAGATCTTGGTTTTTTTGGTAAGCCCCAATATGCGGATGGCTTCTAGTATGCGGAGTGTGCCTATACCATCGGCATTGGCAGTATATTCGGGTGTATCAAAACTCACCTTAACGTGCGACATAGCGCCCAAGTTATAGATCTCGTCCGGCTGTACCTGTTGTATAATACGGATGAGGTTGGTAGAATCGCTCAGGTCACCGTAGTGTAAGATCAGGTTACGATCTTGCTGATGCGGGTCCTGATAAAGGTGATCGATCCTGTCGGTATTGAATAATGAACTGCGGCGTTTTACACCGTGTACATCATATCCTTTTGAAAGCAGCAGTTCGGTCAAATATGCGCCGTCCTGGCCGGTAATGCCTGTTATTAATGCAACTTTTTTCAAATTTTTGTCCTCCCCTGTAAGTTGCTAAAAATAGCAACTTAAAAATCAAAAACAATGATTAAAGGCCATTTCGTGCATAAAATGAACAGGCAACTTGCAATTTAAAATAGTGCTATCTAAGGTAGAATATCAGTTATTGCGCCTCGATGGCCGCAAGCATATCAGGCAGTAGGGTACTGCTGCCTGCTTCTACCCATTTAATATCACTGTCGCGCCTGAACCAGGTAAGCTGGCGTTTGGCAAAGCGGCGGGTGTTTTGCTTTATCAGTGCAATGGCATGCTCTAATGTGCTTTTGCCATCAAAGTAATCAAAGAGTTCGCTGTAGCCTACTGTGTTTAACGCGTTTAAATGCCGGTATTCGTATAATCCTTTGGCTTCATCAATCAAGCCTTGTTGTACCATAGCGTCCACCCGTTGGTTAATGCGGTTGTATAATTGCTCGCGGGGCATATTCAGGCCTATCTTTTTTATGGCAAATGGGCGACTGTTCTTGCTGCCTTTACGGTATGACGAAAAGGGCATGCCGGTGTATTCATACACTTCCAATGCCCTGATAAGCCTTTGCGGGTTGTTGATGTCTACCTCTGCGTAATATTCTTCGTCGGCTTGTTTTAGTTTATGTTGCAGGTGTTCTATGCCTTTTTCTTCCAGCTCGCGGTTAAGGTTTTCGCGGATGATGGGCGGTACGGCAGGTAATTCATCGAAGCCCTCGCATACGGCCTTTACAAATAAACCCGATCCTCCGGCCAAAATGACCACATCGTGGGTTTTAAAAAGTTCATCCAATAGTTCCAATGCCTGCTTTTCAAAATCGCCAACGCTGTAGGTATCGTTTATAGAAATAGAATCAACAAAGTAATGTTTTGCCGCGGCTAACTCATCTGTTGTGGGCTTGGCGGTGCCAATCGACATTTCTTTATAGAACTGTCGCGAATCGGCCGATAGGATAGCAGTGTTATAATGGCCGGCCAACTGAATGGCAGCAGCGGTTTTGCCAATAGCAGTAGGCCCGGCTACCACAACAAGCGTTTTAAATTGCGACATTGGTTTACAATGGTTAGGTACGTAATATTAAGCTATTACTAACTGATTAACAAACAAATAGCGATAAGTTTTCACCCATCGCTATTTATTTTAATATGCTGTTAATGTAGCCCGTTGAGAGGTGAAATCGACAGCTATTATATTAATAATCGTCGCCACCACCGCGGTGAGGCCTTTCGTCGTCGTCAAAACCTTCGTTATCTGAAAATTCGTCGCCAAATTCATCATCAGTTGCTGCATCTTCGTCCTCATCAACCACTGCTTCACCGGTTTCAGTTACTTCCGAAAAGTCTTCGGTATCTTCCGGGTTGTACTCCATCTGGTTCAGGAAATCGAAATCTTCGCTGGTTGGCGGTATAACTGTTGGGTTAAATACGTTACCAAATTGTTTAGGCGCTTCACCTACCGATTTGTTTACCGCAGGGTAAACTACGCCGGGCGCATCCTCTAAAAGGATTTTCATCAGTTCCACATGAAAATCAAACGGACGATCGAAATTGAAGGTGTAATAAAACTTTTGATGCGGATCATCAATAAAGCTGCTCAGCTTTACTTTTTCCATCAGGGGTATGCCACGGTCAATACGGCGCTGGTTGGGTAAATAAGTTATCTCATCGCCCTTGGTCCATTGATCGTTGCTGATATAAAAAGATGAAGGGTACTCAGGGTTATAACCTGTAGATTTGTGTATAGCATGATGAAGATCCTGGAAGGTTTGATTTGACTTTACATCAATTTCCCTCACAATATCATCATAATCCTCAAAAGTTACCCTGAACCTGTAAACTGCCATTTTTAGTAATATTTATCAAAATTAAATAATGTTTTTATTTCAATTGGTCTTTGCAACAACTTTTAAGCCAATTTGTGTGCCTTTTTCAATAGCGAAGGCAATTGCTTCATCGCGCGAGTTAGGTATTTCGCCTTCCAGTATGGCTTCGCGTATCTGGTTTTTGATAATGCCAACTTCGCGGCCTTCCCTTAAGCCAAACAGGTCCATAATATCGGTACCGGTAACCGGGGGCTGCCAGTTGCGTATATTATCGCGCTCTTCAACGTCTTTTAATTTCTGCTGAACCAGCTCAAAATTTTGCCGGTATTTTTTTACCTTATATTCGTTTTTTGTGGTGATGTCTGCTTTACACAACAACATCAGTCCTTCAATATCGTCACCTGCCTCAAAAAGCAAACGCCTCACAGCCGAATCAGTCACGATGGATTGCGACAGTACGATAGGGCGTAAATGCAGCTGTACCATTTTTTGCACAAACTTCATTTTTTCGTTCAGTGGTAGCTTTAGCTGGGCAAATATCTTGGGTACCATGCGCGCGCCTTTATCCTCGTGGCCATGAAACGTCCAACCGTGGCCGGGTTCAAAGCGTTTGGTGGGCGGCTTGGCAATATCATGTAATATGGCCGCCCAGCGTAACCAAAGGTCGCCGGTGGTTTCGCATATATTATCCAATACCTGTAGGGTATGGTAAAAGTTATCTTTATGGCCTTTGCCGTCGCGGTATTCTACGCCGTAAAGCTGGGCCATTAGCGGGAATATCTTGTGCAGCAAACCGGTATCAAACAGGTAATTAAACCCTATCGATGGTTGGGGCGAAAGGATGATCTTGTTCAGTTCATCTGTAATGCGCTCCTGCGAGATAATACTGATGCGCTCCACATTGCTTTTAATGGCAGCTACCGCTTCATCGTCAATTACAAAATTGAGCTGACTGGCAAAGCGTATAGCCCGCAACATACGCAACGGATCGTCGGAAAAAGTTTCCACCGGGTTTAGCGGCGTTTTTATCAGCTTTTGCTCCAGGTGGATAATGCCACTAAAGGGATCTAATAGTTCGCCAAAGTTATCGGGGTGAAGGGAAATAGCCAGCGCGTTGATGGTAAAATCGCGGCGTTTCTGGTCGTCTTCCAGTGTTCCGTTCTCCACAATAGGCTTGCGCGAATCGCGGCGGTATGATTCCTTTCGGGCGCCTACAAATTCTACCTCCAGATCGTGGTAGCGCAGCATCGCCGTACCAAAGTTTTTAAATACCGATACCTGTACATTGAGCTTTTGCGCTACGGCTTCGGCAAACTCAATACCGTTGCCAATAATCACAATATCAATATCTTTCGAGGGGCGTTTCAAAAATAGGTCGCGCACGAAACCGCCTATAGCAAAAACCTGCAAGTTTTGCTGTGCGGCAAGCTTTGATATTACTTTAAATATATGATGTTGCAGGTGTTCCTTCATGGGTAGTTTATGCTCCGCGCGGGAGGCATTGCTCAATTGCGGCAAATTTAAACAATTAAGCTTTAATACCGCTATTAACGGCGGATAAACTCAAAACCACCATCAGGAGCGAGGCGCATAATGGTTGAAGGTTTCTTTACAGAAAGGTCGTGCTGGTCTATATCCACCACATAATCAACCCCCTCAATAATTTCGGGTGCTACTTGCCCAAAGTTTTGCGGCGATGGCTGCCCGCTGATATTGGCCGATGTTGATACCAATGGTTTGCGTAAACGCTGTATCAACTGCTCGCAAAAGGGGTGTTTAGCTACGCGGATACCAACGCTTCCATCTTCGGCTATTAGCTCGGGGGCTATGTTTTTAGCGCCGGGCATCACCAGCGTCAGCGGGTTTTCGGCGTATTCAATCAGGTCGTAAGCAATATCGGGTACTTCGCGTACGTAGCTTTGCAGTTTGTTTTCGGTATCTACCAAAATGATCATGCTTTTGGCTTCGGCACGTTGTTTAAGCGCGAATATCTTTTTTACGGCTTCGCTGTTGGTGGCATCACAGCCAATACCCCAAATGGTATCGGTAGGGTAGAGGATAATGCCTCCGTCCTGAATAATTTTTAACGCTTTCGCTACTTCTTCTTTAAGCATGGTTGGCAAAGGTACTTAAAGCTTCAATAATTTTTTGATTGTTGAGCAATTCCATGCATTTGGGTATGCCATAAAGCTTGCAAGTGTTTTTTACACAAGGCTCGCAGCTCAACTGCCCGTAACGGATCACGGACAGATCTTCTTTATTATAAGGCGCAGTATTATGCTCGTTACCCGCGCCAAAAAGTACCACGGTTGGCAAGCCCACGCTATTAGCTAAATGCGCCGGTCCGGAATCGGTAGTTAATATAGCCTTACTTTCGGCCATTAGGCGGGTGAGGCCGCTGAGGTTGGTTTTACCGCAGCTGTTAATAAGTCGATCAGCATGGTTTAATCCGCTCAATAGCTCCTCCACATAAGGCGAATCCTTTGGCGCGCCAACCAGTTCAAAATAATGACCGGGCAGTGCGGCGGTAAGTTGGTTGAGCAGCTCACGGCCTTTGGCTACAGGCATACGGCGCGATGAAGCTTCGGAATTAAAGTTGATGATCACCCTGTTATTATCCTTAGCCGGGTTTTGCACCTCCAGTAATACCGGTTCATCCGGAATGGTTTTACCGCTGAACTGTTCTAACAAGGCAATGTACTCGCGTACACGATGCACCCCTGCCGGGCGTTTACAGGCTTTGGTGAGCAGGAAAAAGCCGCCTTCGTTACCAAACCCAACCCGCTTTTTAGCACCGCTGGCATAAGCCATTACCGCCGATGAAAGCGAAGGAGGCAGGTTAAAGTACATATCGTACTTTTCGTTACGCAGAGTTTTGCCAAAGTGGTATACGCCTGTTAAGCCTTTGTATTCCTGTTTTGAAAAAGGGTGGATCTTGTTGATGCCGGGGATAAGTTCGGCCAGGGCGGCCAATTCTTTTTTGATGACAACATCAACCACAGCATCAGGATAAAGCTGCCTAACCGCCGTAACGAACGCGGTGCTCATCACCACATCCCCGAGCCAGTTGGGCAGCCTTATCAGTATTCTCATAGTTGTGTGCTGTAAGTTGTGAGTTGTGTGTTCAGAACATTTATACCTGCAACTTTCAACACATAACTTACAACATTTATAATATTTATATAGTTGTGAGTTGTGTGTTCAGAATATTTAAACCTGCAACTTTCAACACACAACTTATAACATTTATACCGCTACGTTATTTTCGCGCAGGGCATCATTTAATGATGTCTTTTTGTCGGTTGATTCTTTACGTTTACCGATGATGAGCGCGCATGGCACCTGGAACTCGCCGGCAGGGAACTTTTTAGTATATGAACCCGGTATAACTACTGAACGTGCAGGCACTATACCTTTATATTCAACAGGGGCAGAACCCGTAACGTCAATAATTTTGGTTGACGCGGTTAATACCACGTTTGCGCCAAGCACTACTTCGCGTTCAAGATGTACACCTTCAACCACAATAGCTCGTGAGCCTATAAAACAGTTATCCTCAATAATAACCGGCGAAGCCTGTACGGGCTCTAATACGCCGCCAATACCTACGCCACCGCTTAAGTGTACGTGTTTACCTATCTGCGCGCATGAACCTACAGTTGCCCAGGTATCAACCATGGTACCTTCATCAACAAAAGCGCCTATGTTAACATAAGATGGCATCAGGATAACACCTTTAGCGATGTGCGCGCCGTAACGGGCAACAGCATGAGGCACTACACGAACACCGGTTTTCTTATAGTCGGTTTTTAACGCCATTTTATCGTGGAAAACGAAAGGGCCAACTTTAATCTCTTCCATATTGCGGGTAGGGAAATAAAGTATTACGGCTTTCTTAATCCAGTCGTTAGTGTGCCAGCGGTTACCAATTAGTTCGGCAACGCGGTATTCACCTTTATCAAGGCGCTCAATAACGGTTTCAATAGCGTTAATGTATTCGTTATAATTTAACAGGTTCCTGTCTGCCCAGGCATCTTCAATAAGTTTTTTAAGGTCTTGCATCGTATTATTTAAACTTTGGCAAATTAAAGGAATTTTGAGGAGAAATGTTTCGGTTGATGTTTATAACTTACATTCGGGTAGGAGGATTACAAACCGGATAAGTTTTGCAACCCAATTTGCGATGCAATAAAGGTTTGTAATAAGTAAATAATTATACCTACCAGCAACGGTCCCATAATACTACGTGGATAGTAATCTTTATCAGGGAAATACTTGTCTGAATAGTATTTGACTAATATTAATCCTCCAATAACGTTGCCCACTAATTCAGTGCCAATAATTATATAAGGTAATAACTTATTGCCTTGTTGCGATAGTAGTATGTTTGCCCCGATTATCCTGGTTAAAACGAAGTATCCTATGGAAAAAAGTATAACAGAAAGAGCACCTCTTTTTTGACCCGCATTCTTTAAATTAATGGCAAGCAAAATCCCTCCAAAAATAGTAGAAAAGAAAAAGGTGAACCAAAAAATGGCCTTCGTTGAATATAGTTCTACATAGTCATCTTCGTTTGGGTCGTCATTACCATCTTCCTTTATTTCGTCGTAATCGTCATATTCAGTAGCCATGTGTGCTCGTACTTTTTGTTTGCAAAGTTATAATGTGTTTTTGTAAAGGAAGTTTTAATTTTATCATATTAATAATAAGTCATGCGAATCAGTTATTTTTTAGTTATGTCTTTGATTGTGCTTTCTCTATCGGCATGTGAAAATATCGGTAAAAAGCCTAAAAGTGGCCGGGATACCTCGCTTACTATATTGACTTATGGTTTACCCGGACCTCGCGATTTGCGAAATGCAGAAGAAATAACTGCGAATAGGTGGGGCATATCTTATAAAAGTGTAGCGGGTTGTATAGTATCGCAATCTCTTAGAGACAGTGTTAAAGAACATAATTCGGATGTTTATGAGCGTATAGAAAAGAAATTTGGGAAAAATTGGAGAAGTAAATTTGAAACAAATGTTAATAGTGAGTTAATAATAGTTAATCGGATAACAACGTTTTTAAATAAAGAGAATACCAATATTAAAAAGCGCCTTGAGCTTGAAAAAGAAAGTAATGGGTTACACTATACAATACGGCCTATGAAAAACGATACAATATACGAGGCATTAGCGACCGGTTGGGGTGAAATTAATGGAAAGAGTGAATACGTTATGTATTATAAATACGCTGTAAATATTAAAACATCTTCTGTTAAGATGGTAAGTGATACGGTAAGGAGGTTATATTAGAATATATAATTTATAAATTTGTGAATAGATAAGTGATTGGCTATTCTGAGCCGTATATTTTAATCATGCCCGAAAAAGAAAAGTTAAGAATTGATAAATACCTGTGGGCGATACGCCTGTTTAAAACCCGCACCATGGCTGCCGATGCCTGCAAAGCGGGCCGTGTAAAGCTGGATGGCCGTAATATTAAACCATCGTACGAAGTAAAGATCGGCGAAACTTACCAGGTATCTAAGGGGATTGAACGTAAGGTGATCAAGGTGACCGGTCTGCTCGAAAACCGTACCGATGCCAAAACCGCGGTTACTTTCTATGAAGACCTTACCCCGGTTGAACAAACTCAAGCTTTTAAATCGATGTTCCACGCGCCTATGCTGAAACGCGACCGCGGCACAGGCCGCCCCACCAAGCGCGACCGCAGAGAGATTGACGATTTACAGGATGGTTTTTTGGAAGGTAAAGAGGATGGGGGAGAAAGTGTGAAAGAAGAGTAGTGTTATTTTTACTGTCATCCTGAGTGTAACGAAGGATCTAATTATGCGATTGTTAGTTCTTCGTTAGGAATGGCTCTGCTATAATCATCGTTAGTGGATGTACTTTTTTCTTTTCGTGGCTGTTGCACAATATTGGCTGTTGAGGTCAATTATTATTAACTTATCAATATCCGTCCAAATGTTCAAAACGTTGTTGATGGGTGCATACTATTAAATAAAGTAAAGAAGATCTGTGCGAATAC
>NZ_BAABFT010000014.1:0-155758 GCF_039541195.1 Mucilaginibacter gynuensis | reverse complement strand
CTTTCAAAAGTAAAAAAGGAGTATTAGCCTCTTTCGTCAACATCGTTTTAAATACGTGTCATGAGGGCCCTCTATGTTTCTCCTTTTCTTCTGATCTATTATATTACAAAGATATGAGAGGGTCGACAAGCGAAGCAATGTCGGGGTGAGTTAAAATGAAGTGCAGATCGGCTTTACATCCTCCCGCTAAAAAGTAGTCGTATAACCCTGCTTTATAAATACTGCTTCGTCTATTCCGCTGCCGGTAATTAAATATTGGGCGTATTGTGGTTGATATACTGCTTTGTGTAATATCCGCTGGTAATTATTAATGAGCTTTACCCTGCCAATAATTGTGGGGTTTTTATCCTTGCACCTTATTTCGCTCACTATCTCATCGTTTTTCAGTGTGCGGCTGATTGTGCAATCATCTGAAGTAATATAGCTCGATTCGATATGCACTATATCGGCAATCTCCATATTTTGCTTTAACTCGAAAATATGATCGATAACGGCATTGTAGGTAGTGCCGTTATTTCTGCTTTCGTTTATAGCTATAGCTTTTTTGCCGTTAACCATTATAAAGCGTATCAGCGGCGTTTTCGAGGTCTTGGCGCTGCTCTCATTGGCGTCTATCCATTTACCATCAATAACCTGAGGGGTGCTGCTCACCTGGTTTAACGATGTGCTGTAAGCGACTAAATTGTAGCAAACGCGTTTTGCCGAACGGATTTTGATCACGTATAGGGCCACATCGGTATTATAGCTTATTTTAAATATTAGCGGTTGCGATACCGCCTTGCCGTCGGTTAGTATCCTCCTTATTTTATTCTCTACCTGCTGCGGTATAGCTTCTTCGGGGCTTGTTATATCATTATAGGTTACAAAACTATTATCGGGTCGTTTTATGGCCAGTAATGCATTCGTTTTGTTTTGCGCTGTAGCTAAGTTAGCAATAAGGCACAGCCATATAAGTGCAGCTATCTTTAAGGGGAGCCGGTGGGTTTTTAACAGATCAATAGTTTTGTACAGCATGATGAAATTGTAAAAGGTTAGGGGGGACCGGTGCAGAAATTGGTGCTTAAAATTACTAAAAGCCTTGCAAAGCACCTGTGTATTTACTACACATATTAGGTACAATTTATAGTGGTATTGTGTGGTGCTAATGGCAGTGCTTCTCCGGCACTATCTTTTGCTTTTGGCGGGTGTTTTAATCATCGGGAAGAGGCGTTGATACACAGCCGCGACAAATAAATCTTAATTTTTTTCAAAAATTTTCAATACACTAAGTCCTGCTTAAAACCGGTGCTTTCTTAATAAGTATTTTTAAGCGGCGTAACCATGTTGTAACACTTACACACTAAGCCGGTAATTCTTAAAAAAGTTTTATACCCTGTTGTAACGCCGGGCAAAAAAAATCCGTCATGGCTTTCAAATCGCTGTAAATACAGAAGGTACCCTGATTGGCAGCAATAAACATTAACACAATTTATCAATACCCGGGTGTAACAACCCCACAAACTTTACACAAAATGAAAAAATCACTCTTAGCTCTTGTAGCAATAACCACCCTGTTTTTTGGCGCTTGCAAAAAAGACAGCAACAAACCAGGCGATAGCAACAATAACGGTGGCGGCGGCGATACCTACCAGCCATTCACCACAGGTTCTGTTTGGAAATATCGCTCAACCTTTTTAGGCGGCGAAGCTCCTGAACTGGATACCACCATCAGCACCATGACTGATAAAACAAAAACCTTCGAGAACAAAAAGTTCCACATTGTTAACTCAACAGATGGCACCGAAAACTACGAAGAATACCTTGGCCTTAACGATCATGTATACAGCACTTACATGTACGATGCCGGTTTGGGTGAAAGCATTGAGTTCGCTTACCTTAACGATAGCAAAGCAAAAGGCGATAGCTGGGTAGTTGCCAAAACCTATGAAACCGAAGAAGGCAATATTGACGCGCAGATAAAAACCACTATTGTTGAAAAAGGCATCAACAAAACCATACTTGATAAACAATACAGCAACGTAATTCAAACCAAAGTAGAGGTACAGTACAAAGTACAAAACAACTGGGTTACCTTAACCTCTATTGATTTTTACGCTGCGAAAGGTGTAGGCGTTATCGGTATCTACAGTTCAATACAAGGCGAGCTTACCTTCAAATCAGAGCTGTTTAACTATACCATCAAATAATATCACATAACCGGTACGCAAGCATTACCAACGGGCGTACCGGTTATTCATCTGCCTTCCACCTAAACATGCTCCTGAACTTAATACAGGCGCATCACCTCTAATCACCATGAAATCACTAAAACACCTACTATATATAGTGTACGTAATGCTCATTTCGCTGGCATTATTCTCGTGCAAAAAAGATAACAAACCCTCAAAACCCGCAGACGATAATAATACTGGCGGCGGAGTTGTACGCTCATCATTCAGCTGGACAGGCGAGCAACGCATAAATGCCGAAATCACCTTCGTTAACGAATCAAAGAACGCCGATACCTATAAATGGGATTTTGGCAACGGCGAAACATCAACCGAAAAAAATCCGGCTAAGGTTAAATATACCGGCGATGGCCCATATAATGTTATACTAACGGCCACCAAAGCAGGCAAACATTCGTTTTCGCAGCAAACCATTTTAATAGCAGCCGATAACAAGCCGCTCGCGCATTTTTCTTTTACTTATGAGGGGCAAAGAAATGCCGCCCCGGCAGTGGTTGTGTTCAGCAACGAATCGGTTAACGCTGATAGCTACAAATGGGTTATTAACGGACAAACCCTTTATGATCACAACCCCAAATATACCTTTACAAAGGCCGGCGATTATGTAGTTACGCTTACCGCTAAAAAAGGGAACAATGAAGCTTCATTCAGTGATGTGGTAAAGGTGGAAGCCAATAACGACCCCATAGCGGGCTTTGTACTGGCCTATCATCCATATCCGTATACGGTTAATGAGGAGATCCAACTGGTCAACATGTCGAAAAATGCCGATACCTACCTTTGGCGCTTTGGCACCAGCGGGCCGCCAAACTCAACCGACGAACATCCGGTAGTAAAGTTTTCGGCATCGGGAACTTATACCATATCGCTTACCGCCAGCCAAAAGGGCGCAGATAAAGCAGCAGGAAAATCAATTAATTTAAAGATAAACCCTTAATGAGTACTTGTCGTATAAGGGTGGTATAGCCACAATCAATAATCGGGATATTTAAATATTTTAATTACTTTTTGGGGTTAAAGAAATTACATATATTTAAATTCCTGATTAATTGATATGAAACATCGTTTACCCATCCTTTTTGCCCTTTGCCTGCTGGCATTATCGTCATGCAAAAAAGATGAGCCCATCTTTACAGGTTATGATCTTACGTTTAACAACCAATTTCAATCGTTAAAGGCAGGCGAGTATTGGGAGTACGAATCTGTTAGGGATACCCTTGATGTTGTTACCATTGCAACCGTGCGCAATACCATAACAGGCGGCACTACACTTATCGACGACAGGTTATACCACAACGTTAATACAACAATAGAATTTCCCGACCGTACCGAACGTTACCCGAGATATTTCCGGGTGATTAACCACGAGTTCAGCATACGGGAAATAGCCGCTATAAAATCAGCCAGTCCCGAATATTTATACCTTATTGATACCGCCAAAGTAGGCGCCAGCTGGAGCACGCGCATTACCGATAATGGCCTGGCCAACGGTTTGCCGGTACGTTTGGTAGGTACCCTGCTCGAAAAAGATGTAGTTAAAGAAGTAAACGGTACGGTATACGCGGGCGTATCACACACGCATTTACAGGTATTGCTTGACCTGGGTACAGGTACCGGATTAAACGTAGCCGGTACTTATGATTATTATATTGCCAAAGGTGTAGGTATTATACAAATGGAATACGAAACCCTCGGTGGTATTAAAGAAACCCAAACGCTTACCGCTCACGTAGTCCCACTTAAATAATAGCTGCCTGTAATGGCAATGCCATAATACGCGGGTTTGCCATCTGCGCAAACCTTCCTGCTATACATTTGTGGTCTTAATATATTGATTTATAATGAGCACAAAGAAAATACGCCTGAGCGTGCTTGACCAGTCGCCGATACGCAAAGGCGCTACTGCCGAACAAGCCGTACAGGAAACCATAGCTTTAGCAAAACTGACCGATAGCCTGGGTTACTCGCGCTATTGGGTATCAGAACACCATAATACCGGTATACTGGCCGGTTCAACGCCCGAAGTACTGATAGCGCACCTTGCAGGGCAAACCAAAAATATCCGTTTAGGTTCGGGCGGTATTATGATGCCTAACCACAGTACCTTAAAGGTGGCCGAAAACTTCCGGATGCTGGAAGCGCTGTTTCCGGGGCGGATAGACCTGGGCATGGGCCGGGCGCCGGGCACCGACAGGATAACCGCCAGCATGCTTAACCCGAGCAACCAGTTCAGGGAGCAGGATTTTATTGAACAGCTGGACGACCTGGTGAATTACTTTCATGATACAGGCGCTCCTGGTACCATACAAGCAAAAATCAGGGCCATACCGCAAATACAAACCGTGCCATCCATGTGGCTGCTAAGTTCCAGCGGGCAAAGCGGCTTATTTGCCGCGCATTTCGGCATGGGTTTGGCTTACGCGCACTTTATTAATCCTTATGGCGGACCCGAAGCGGTAAAGCTGTACCGCGAACGCTTTCAGCCTTCGGCAGATCTGCCCCGGCCCGAAGCCAATGTGGCCCTGTTCGTTTTTTGCTCGGAAGATGAAGAAAAGATAAAGCAGCACCGTGCCGTAATGGAGCACCGCTTTTTGCAGTTTGAAAAAGGCGGACCAATAGTACCACTGGCTTATGAAGATGTTAAAGATATTGTATACACCCCATCCGAGTTGGAGCGCATTGCCCATAACCGTCCGCGGGTAATAACCGGTACACCCGGCGAAATCAAACTGCGGTTAAAATGGATAGCCGAAGATTATGATGTGGATGAAATAATGGCCGTAACCATTACCGAAGATTTTGAGGACAGGATACGATCATACGAGTTACTGGCCGGGGTTTTTGAGCTGGAAGCTAAGGCGTAAGACTTTTGCGGGCTTGTTGTAATTTTTTTGTGGTAGTTTGGGTAACAAAATTGTCATTATTGTATCTTAACAAAAAACTACTAAATGACCTCAACTTTTATAAGCCACGAATTAAAAGCGTTTTGGCGCACAAAAAACAAAGGGAAGTCTATTGCTGTAAAAATTATAATGGCCCTGCTGATATTGTATCTGCTTGCCTGCGTATTTATAGTAGGTTTCGCCCTTGATAAAATATTAGAAAAAATGTTCCCGAAGGATGAATTAGTTGCTTCCTTTAGCGGCATATTGATCCTTTATTATCTTTACGACCTGCTGCTGCGCCTGCAATTACAGGAACTCCCGACTTTAAGGGTACAGCCCTATTTGCATTTGCCTATTAAACGGAACTCGTTGGTGAGCTATCTGGCTGCAACATCGTTGCTTTCGGTATTTAATCTGTGGCCATTTATACTGTTTTTCCCTTTTATATTTAAGGTGATCATATTTGATCATAGTGCCTTGGTTACGCTGGCCTTTATAGCCGCTATTATCGCGCTGGCGGTTTTTAACAACTATCTGGCCCTGTACATTAAGCGTAAAGCCAACCTTAACGGCTGGGTGTTTTTGGTTGCCGTAGGCACAGTAATATTGCTTACCATGGGCGATTTTAGCTGGCACTTGTATTCAATCCGCGGTATTTCGTTCGCGTTCTTCGGTAAACTGATCACTCAACCGGCTTTGGCGCTGGTTCCTGTGCTTATCGCGGCGGCCATGTATTACCTCAATTTCATCTATCTTAAACAAAACCTGTACCTCGAAGATCTTAACTCGTCAAAGGCCTCTGCCTATAAAAGTAGCACCGAATATCCTTTACTCAACCGTTTTGGTAGTGTTGGCGATCTGGTAGCTAACGAGATCAAGCTGATATTGCGCAATAAACGTTCGCGTTCGGCACTTACCATGGGTTTGCTGTTCATGTTTTACGGGTTGATATTTTATACTAATCCAAAGGCGTATGGCGAATGGTCGAAAGTATTTGTGGGCATGTTCATGACCGGGATATTCATCATCAACTACGGGCAGTTTATGTATAGCTGGCAGGCCTCGCATTTTGATGGCATACTGGTAAGCAAGGTAAACTTTACCGACTTTTTGAAAGCCAAATACATGCTGTTCACCATGGTATCAACAGTGGCGCTGTTACTTACTACGCCTTATGTTTATTTCGGCTGGCGGGTACTGATGATCCATTGTATTATGTATGTATGGAACCTGGGCGTTAATACCACTATTATACTATACTTCGCTAACCGCAACCACAGGCGTATCGACCTTTCGAAAGGTGCATCGTTCAACTGGGAAGGTGTGGGCGCTACGCAATTTCTGGTTTCGTTCCCGCTGCTTGTTACGCCATTTATTATATATATACCGTTTAGCCTGTTGGGGCATGTTGATATCGGCCTGGGCATTATTGCCGCCGTGGGCATACTGGGTATTTTAACCCGCCAATTCTGGATAAAAAAATTGGTAGAAGATTATAACACAAAAAGATACACCTTAGCCGAAGGCTTCAGAAATAAATAATTATGATAGAAGTAAAAGACCTTATTAAAGCTTACGGCGGTAAAACCGTTGTAAACGTACCTCAACTTACTATAAACAAAGGCGAAAGCATTGGCCTGGTTGGCAACAACGGCGCGGGTAAAACTACCCTGTTCCGTATGGTGCTCGATCTTATCCGTCCTGAAAGAGGCGAGATCCTGTCGAAAGGCGAAGCAGTGGCCGGGCAAGAACATTGGAAAAATTACACGGCCTCGTATCTTGACGAAGGCTTTTTGATAGATTACCTTACTCCCGAAGAATACTTGTACTTTATAGGTGGCTTGCACGGGCAATCAAAAGCGCATGTTGATGAGTTTTTGCTTACGCTTACCGATTTCTTTAACGACGAGATCATTAAAAAAGGTAAATATATCCGCGACTTGTCGAAAGGTAATCAGTGCAAAGTAGGTATAGCCGCTTGTTTATTGCAAAAGCCCGAACTGCTGATGCTTGATGAGCCATTCGCCAATATCGACCCAACTACACAGATCCGCCTGAAGAACCTGCTGAAAGAACTGAACAGGAACGGGGTTACCACCATTGTATCCAGTCATGACCTTAACCACATTACCGATGTGAGCGATCGTATCATTTTGATGGAAAAAGGCGTTATTATTAAAGACATCGCCACCAGTTCGTCAACACTGGCCAATCTGGAAGATTATTTCGCGGTGGGGCAAAATATTTAATAGATGTACTTTATACGAACTGCTACGGTTAACAACGTAGATACTATTATCAAACTGGCCGAAGATACCTGGTGGCCTACCTATTCGCCGATACTGGAGAAAGAGCAGATCAGCTTTATGCTGAACGAAATATACAACGCGGATAAGCTAACGGATTTGATCGCCAGCAATAAGCAAACATTTTTGCTGCTTATTGAAGATGAAAAACCGGTAGCTTTTGCCGCCTACTCGCCGCGCGAGGAGGATGCTGATATTTACAAGCTGCACAAACTATACTGCCTGCCCGCCACCCAGGGCAAGGGTTATGGTAAGGTGCTGATTGATGCCGTTACTGAAAAAGTAAAAGAAGCCGGTAAGTCAGTCCTCGATCTTAACGTGAACCGCTACAACAAATCCACAGGCTTTTACCAAAAAATGGGCTTCGAGATAGTATACGAAGAAGACATAGCCATTGGCCCTTACTGGATGAATGACTATGTAATGCGGAAGGTTATTTGAGGTTCGAGGTTTCAGGTTCGGGGTTCCAGATTTGAGCTGTGAACAGGCAATTTCAAATTTCCCCTCCTCGGAGGGGGCGCATAGGGCAATGTAGTGGCAGGGGTGGGTTTCTGCACCGTACTCTACTACATCTAAAGTTTAGAAACTAATCGCATAAACCCACCCCTGCCTTCGCGCAATTCCTGCCCGCCCCTCCAAGGAGAGGAAGAAAAAAACCTTCTAAACCGCAGTCAAAAACAAATCCTTCTTAATCTCCGGGATTACATTTTTCTCTGTAGCGGTATCAAAAAGGAGCTTGATCGCTTTTCTGCCTTGCTCGCCTAAATCAACCGAATATTGGTTTACGTATAGTTCGATGTGTTTGTACATTACTTCTTCGCTCATTTCCTGAGCGTGCGAGCGTATAAACTCCAGTCCGGATTTTGGATTGGCAAAGGCGAACTCTACCGATTTGCGCAAAACTCGATTTATTTTATGCTGTACATCAACAGGCAAATTGCGGTTAGCCACAATGCCCCCCAACGGAATTGGGCAGCCGGTGCGTTTCTCCCAGTAATCTCCCAGATCGATGATCTTCTTCAGGCCTTTATCCTGATAGGTAAACCTGTTCTCGTGGATGATCAATCCGATATCGATCTTTTCCTGCAATAAAGAATTCTCGATCTCCGAGAAAACGATCTCTTGTTTATTGGTCGCTTCCGGGAACGCCAGTCCGAGTAAAAAGTTGGCCGTAGTGTATTTGCCGGGGATACCTATTTTAAGATTGGAAATTTGAGAACTAAGATTTGCAATAATTTCGTCAACCGATCCCTGTGCGGCGTAATCCTTTTTAGAGATCAGCATGGGGCCAACACCAAAACCCAGCGCGCTGCCTGCATCCAGCAGAATATACTTATCGGCCACGTAGGCAAATGCATGGTAGCTTAGTTTGGTAATATCCAGTTCGCCACGCAGGGCCTTTTGGTTAAGGGTTTCTACATCATCATAAAATACCTCAAACTCCAATCCCTCGGTATCAATTTTATGGTGAATAAGGGCATCAAAAATAAAGGTATCGTTAGGGCAGGGCGAAAAGCCAAGTGTTAGTTTCATAGTTCGTTTGTTTGAAGGTTGGAACGTTTGAAGGTTGTAATGTTGAACAAACAGGGCTTGTCATTGCGAGGTACGAAGCAATCTCGTAGCTATGCAAATCGGCTCTGTATTGTTCGCGATTCCTTCGTACCTCGCAATAACAGTTTTTAAACGCGTGCTTGTAAAAACGGGTCATCCTGAGCTTGTCGAATGAGCGTGCGCAGAGGCTTTCACCCACCCTTCGACAAGCTCAGGGTGACGATCCGTGGCACGCACTTGCTGCACTATTCGCAAAGGCTATCTCTAAACACTCTTCAAATATTCCACAGCAAATGTATTCAGATTTTTTATGGCCAACCCTATCTTCCAGGCTTCGCGGTTACGCTTTTCCACGTAATTTGACACTGCCCTGATTTGCATGCAGGGAACGCCCATCTGCCGGCAGGCATAAAAAAACGCGGCCCCTTCCATGCTTTCAATCTGCGCGGTTATACGGCTGCTTAATTTTTGTATGGATGCCTCATTGCCATGAACGGTGTTTACAGTAATGGCCGTCGCCTGTGCAATACCCGCATTGGCAGGTAGTGTATAGGTAGCGTTGAATGTTCCCTCGCCGAAACCCAGTTGCGCTATCGGTATAAATTCCTCGTCGTCTTCGGCACCCAGTTCAGCAAGGGTGTCTTCGGTAATGTTTACAATATCGCCAAGGGCGATTTCGCGGTCGAAACTACCTGCTATACCTAAATTAATAGCCAGATCATACCGGTTAGCAGCTAAGTGTTGGCCTAAAGCAAATGCAGTGGGTACCATGCCTGCGCCGGTGATAAGGGCTGTGAATTGGGTTGTGAGTTGTGAGTTGTGAGTTGTGTGGGGTGAGGTTCCGGGTTCGGGGTTTGGGAGGCCGGTGGTGTGATCGTGAATGGTAAATGGGAGGGTGGTGATCAGTTCGTTTATCTCTGGCCTGGTGGCCGCTACTATCAATATCCGCATAAGGGCAATATTTTGACTGCTAAGATAAAACAACTCGGCTGTTTTTGTTTTGTATATTTGCACCCACAATAATTATGATGATTTATATAACGCGCAGAGAACATTTTAATGCGGCCCACAGAATGTACCGAGAGGAGTGGAGCGAAGAGAAAAATGCCGAGGTATTTGGCAAATGCGCAAACCCAAACTGGCATGGCCACAATTACAACCTTTTTGTAACCATTAAGGGCCATGTTACGCATGCAACAGGTTATCTGATGGATTTGAAAGATCTTAAAGTGATCATCAACAAATACGTTGTTGATAAGCTCGATCATAGCAATATTAACAAGGATGTTGATTTTATGCAAGGTAAAATGGCATCAACCGAACTGCTTTGTATTGAGATATTCAACCAGTTAAAAGGCCCTATTGAAGAAAACGAAGGCGTGTTTTTACATTCGGTGAAATTGTTTGAAACCGAAAATAACTCCGCGGAATACTTTGGCGACTAACCCTGCATCATGAATAACGAAAACCATATACCTGATCGCGATGATGATATTGGCGGTTACGAAAAAATAGACCGTTACAATCCCGAGCTTATTCAAAGCCTATCTGGCCATTACCGTGAGGTGCTTAAGCAAATAGGCGAACACCCCGACCGTGAAGGCTTGCTGAAAACCCCCGAGCGTGTGGCAAAAGCCATGCTGTACCTTACCCATGGCTATGATCTGGATGCTAAGGAAATCCTCAATTCGGCTATGTTTAAAGAGGAATACAGCCAGATGGTGGTAGTAAAAGACATTGAGGTATACTCTATGTGCGAGCATCACATGCTGCCGTTTTTCGGCAAAGCGCACGTAGCCTACATACCTAACGGGCATGTGGTTGGCTTAAGTAAAATACCGCGTATTGTTGACGTTTTCGCGCGCAGGCTGCAAGTGCAGGAGCGCCTTACCAACGAAATACGCGATTGTATCCAAGATACCCTTAACCCCATAGGTGTAGGTGTTGTTATTGAATGCCGCCACCTGTGCATGAGCATGCGCGGTGTGCAAAAGCAAAATTCGGTAACTACCACATCGGCATTTAAAGGTGAATTTTTGAAGGAAAAAACGCGTACGGAATTTTTAAACCTGATAGCATCTAAATTAAGTTAAACGGTAAAACAGCGGTTGCAGAGTGGCGATCTTTAAGGTGATTAATATTTGTTTGGCACGCAAACAAATATTGAACAAAAACCTTTAAATAAGCTAAGCTGTTATTGCTGACTGAACCGTTTGCTATACATAAACCGATCTTTGATCAATAACTAACAAATTATTAATTTGAAAGCATACATTTTCCCCGGACAAGGTGCGCAGTTTGTAGGTATGGGTAAAGACCTTTACGACCAATCAAACGAAGCCCGCGAATTATTTGAAAAAGCTAACGCGATACTGGGCTTTAGCATTACCGATATTATGTTTAACGGTACCGATGAAGGCCTTAAACAAACCAACGTAACACAACCGGCCATCTTTTTACACTCGGTAATTTTGGCTAAGGTTTTAGGCGATGATTTTAAACCTGAAATGGTAGCCGGTCATTCATTAGGTGAATTTTCGGCACTGGTTGCCGCCAAAGCCTTAAGCTTTGAGGACGGACTTAAACTGGTAGCCGCACGTGCGAATGCCATGCAGAAAGCCTGCGAATTGCAACCATCAACCATGGCGGCAATTTTAGGCCTGGATGATTTTACTGTAGAAGATATTTGCCAGCAATTAACCGATGTGGTTGTGCCGGCCAATTATAACTGCCCGGGCCAGCTGGTAATTTCAGGAACTATTGCCGGTATTGATGCTGCTTTAGAGAAGCTGACCGCCGCAGGTGCCAAGCGTGCTTTAAAACTAAATGTAGGTGGTGCTTTCCACTCGCCGTTAATGGAATCGGCAAGGGTTGAGCTTGAGGCGGCTATTGTGGCTACCGATATTACCGCGCCAATTTGTCCTATCTACCAAAATATTGATGCCAAACCGTATACCGACCCGGCAAAAATTAAAGAGAACTTGATAGCCCAGCTTACCGGTGCCGTACGCTGGACACAAACCGTACAACACATGCTGGAAGACGGTGCCACTTCATTTACCGAAGTAGGGCCGGGCAGTGTGCTACAGGGCCTTGTTAAAAAAGTAAACAGGGCGATACCAACCAGTAGCGCCGAATTACCATCATAATTTTACAGAGCCATCAACCGATGGCTTTGTTTTTTTATCTTAATTTTATACCATCTACACGAAAACAAATTGAGTTACCGGGCGAAAATACGTTTACTGCTGGCCTTATTAACCGTCAGCTTGCTCATCACGGCTATTATTGTGCCGCGGTCGTACACGCCTGTTAACAGTTTAGAGCAAACCGCTCATATACTCGAAAGTAACGTAAACAAAAAGGAGCGCTACATTGCCGGCCTGCTGAATGATAAGGATTGGTACAGCAAGCTAAAAACGGCAGACGTAAACCAGCAAACCGGACTCAAATATATACAGGATGTTACGGTAGACCATCGCGTATGGTTTGTTATACTGCGTAACAACAAACTCACCTTTTGGAGTGGCGTTAAGGTATTACCGCCGCAACCCGAGCGTATAAAAGAAGGCTACTCCTTTACGCGGCAGCCCAATGGTTACTATGAAAGTTTCCGCAAAAATGATGGTGATTTTTCGGTCATCTTCTTTTTTCCGGTGAAGATCAGTTACCAGTTTCAAAACAAGTACCTGCATAACGGTTTCGACAAGGATATTTACGATGAAGATAATATCCAACTGGCCGAGTTTACCGATACCGAGATCTATTCGGTACACAGTATCACCAATGCCTACCTGTTTTCGGTTAAGCTGAAGCCCGATACGGTTAATTACCGTTTCCTGTACTCCGAAATTACACTGTGGATTTTAACGCTGATCACCTTTTGTGTACTGGTTCATGATCTTTGCGGTTATGTGGCTTACAAAGGTTTCGGCCTGCTCTCGGTGCTGCTGCTGGCCTTGTTTATTGTGGGCGTACGGTATATAAACCTGCGCTATCAATTGCCCGATTTTACCCTCCGGCTCGATCTTTTCAAGCCCATCCTGTATGCATCGAGCAAGGTAAATCCCTCCCTTGGCGATTTCTGTATCAACCTGCTGGGTATATGCTGGCTGGTGGCTTATGCCTACACGCAGCGTAACAGGCTGGTGCGTAATGTAAAAAGCCGGGTATTGAGCTATATAATACTCGTTAGCTGTATTTTGATCATGATAGGGGTATCCACGGCCTTGCTTAACCTTTTTTATGGCCTGGTAATTAATTCGCATATCAATTTTGATGTAACCAATGTGCTTAACCTAACCGGGTTTAGTGTTATTGGGCTCGTTATGCTTTGTTTTGCGTTCCTGATATTTTACCTGCTTAACGATACCTTCCTCAATATTTGCATAAAGCTGCCGATATCAAACTCGCATAAATTCTTCGTGTTCAGCATAGCTGTGATATTGGCAACGACGATATATGCTTATAATAACCAGTTTACGCTATTCTACTTTTTAATGGCTACGCTGGTATTTATACGGGGCTACTCGTTCAGGTATAAGCATGGTAAGTTATCATCATCGTCATTATTGCTTATCGTACTGGTATGCGCGCTCATGTCTTCACTCGAACTGGTGAGTTTTGGCGACATAAAAGAGGGCGAAACCCGCAAGGCTTTAATACAAAAATTGCTGGTACCCGATGATGGCACGGCAAACCTGATGATCAAAAAAATCGAAAAGAAGATCATCAATGACCGCCGTGTACGGGAACTTTTTAATGATACGAACCGTGTTAACAGTTTAAAAACCCGGCTCGAAAAGCTGTATTTCGACGGCTATCTTTCTAAATACAGTATCAGTGTGCATGAGTTTGACGCGAACGATAAACCTTTATCGGGCGATCAGAATTATTCACTGGATGTTTTTAACGATATGGTGCTGTACAGTTCGTTCAAGGTATCCGATTATTTTTTCAGGGAGAACGAATCTTTCGGTTCGCAAAACTACTTTGCTGTTATCCCGGTTAAAAAGCGGGGCAAACACGCGGGTACTATCGTTATTGAATTACGGTCGAGAGATCCGCGGCAGAGCAATAAGTTCCCCGAACTATTAACCGAAGGCTTTGGTACTTATCATGATGAATTTAAAGAGTATTCGTACGCATTTTATACCGACGATAAGTTGGTGAACCAAAACGGTACATTCGTATACGACTTGGTGAACCACTACTTTAAAGCGCCCGAACAAAAATATGCCTTTAAAACATCCGCCAGTATTTATCCCGAGTGGTACCGTCGCTTTACTACTTATAACCACCTGATATTTAAGCCTGCTAAACGTAACCTGATAGTGGTGAGTAAAGAGGAAAACAAACCTTTTTATGTGATCACTTCACTTACGTTCTTCTTTGTGATGCTGCTATTGTTCAGTATGCTGGTCATATTGGTGCAATGGCTGTGGCTGCGTATCAAAATACTCTCCATCAGCGAAAATAAGATCCGCTGGAATTTCCGGATCAATTTTGATAACGTATTGTACAAAACCCGTATCCAGTTCTCCATGATTATGGCCGTGGTGGTTACGCTGGTGATGGTTGGTTTTATCACTTTCCTGTTCATCAGTACGCAGTATAATACCCAGCAGGAAAAAATGATCCGTGAGAAGATTAACCGCATTACCGACGCGTTTGAGGAGGGGCTGTTCAACAAGTATATCAACAATATACAAAAGGAAAGTATGGTTGATTTTGATGAACTGGCCAATACTTACGCTGCCGATCTCACTTTGTTTGATACCAGCGGCATCCCGATCATTACCACACAGCCCAAGTTTTACGAATATGGCCTGCATGCCCGCCGTATGAATGCAAAGGCCTTTATTCAGCTTAATAAACTGCACAAGGCAGAGGTAGTGAATGATGAAACTATTGGTGAACTGAAATACAAATCGGTTTACGCGCCGTTGAAGGATAGCAAGAGCAAAACCGTGGCTTACCTGCAATTGCCCTACTTCTCTAACGAGGCAGATTATAACGAGCGTGTTGGCTCTTTGCTCAACGCCATGATCAATGTGTACGCGCTTATCTTTATCGCTATAGGTTTGTTTGCCATGGCGATAGCACGACAAATTACCTCGCCGCTAAACTTTATACAGAGCAAATTGAGCGGTATAATTTACGGCAAAAAGAACGAACCCATTAAATGGGGACGGGATGATGAGATTGGTTCCCTTGTAAAAGAATATAATAAAATGATTGCCGCGTTGGAGAACAGCGCTCAAAAGCTGGCGCAATCTGAAAGGGAGAGCGCCTGGCGCGAAATGGCCAAACAGGTGGCTCACGAAATCAAAAATCCGCTTACGCCACTAAAACTGGGTTTGCAATTGCTCGATAAATCGTGGAAGGATAAAGACCCTAAATTCGATCAAAAATTTGAGCGTTTCAGCAAATCGTTTGTTGAGCAGATTGAGAGCTTGTCGTCGATAGCGTCGGAGTTTTCGGCCTTTGCCAAAATGCCAGATACCAAGCTGGAGCAGATCAACGTATTTGAAATGCTTAACCAGGCTGTTACCATATTTAAGCAGATGGATAACCTGCAAATTATGTATCAGCCACCCGAAAAGCCATTTATTATACTGGCCGACCGCGACCAACTGCTCCGTTGCTTTAACAATCTGCTTAAAAATGCCATTGAAGCTACCCCTCCCGACCGGACAGGGCTTATAGAGATCAATGCGTTAATAACCAGCAAAAATATTTTGTTAAGCATCAGGGATAATGGCAACGGCATCCCCGAAAATATGCGCGAAAAGATCTTTGAACCCAACTTTACCACCAAAAGCTCGGGTACAGGCTTAGGCCTCGCCTTTATCAAAAACTCCATAGAGAACGCAGGCGGCAAAGTATGGTTTGAAACGGTTATTGGTACAGGCACCACCTTCTACTTGAGCCTGCCTGCTGCTGCGGGCACGGAGGAAGTAGTTTAAGTTGTAGGTTGTGTGTTGTAAGTTGTGTGTGTTAGGATTTAGGTTCGGGGTTGCGGGTTCAAGGTTTCAGGTTTGGGGTTGCGGGTTTGGGTGTGTTGAGAGTTTGGACTTTAATTGAGTGTTTTGCTTACTGTTTATCGAAGAGCCTCTTTATAAGTACTCTAAAAATCACGTTATTGCGAGGCACGAAGCAATCTCTAAGCTATACAGAGCAGCTCTGTAACTCGGGAATTGCTTCGTTCGCAAAGACGATATTTTGCCATTGAATTTAGATACTAAAAACTACTCCAAGTCAGCCCTGCTATGCTGTGCCGGGATCTCTACATTTTTGAAGCCTTTTTCTTTTATCTTTTCTGCAAAGTTTTGCTGTACATCGTATTCGCCATGCACCAGGAAGATCTTTTTTACTTTGGCCGGATCCTGATTGGATATGAAATGCAGCAGATCTTCATAGTCGCCGTGGGCGCTCATTGATTTGATAACTTCCACCTCGGCCTTAACCTCATATTGCTCACCAAATATATACACCTCGCGTTCGTGGCGCATCAAGTGCCCGCCTAACGAATTGGGTTCGCAATAGCCTACTATTAATATGGTGTTCTTTTGGTTGCCGATGTTGTTCTTAATATGGTGCTTCACCCTGCCCGCCTCGGCCATACCCGATGATGAGATGATTACGCAAGGACGCGGGTCGCTGTTCAACGCGATAGATTCTTCGGTTGATTGCACAAACCGCAGCCCCTTAAAAGCGAAAGGATTGGCATCTACCTTTAATACCTCGTTCACATTATTATTGTATACTTCGGGATGGTCCATTAATACACGGGTAGCTTTTTCAGATAACGGACTATCCACAAAATAAGGTAGATCAGGTAATACGCCTTTTAATTCCAACGAATTTAACGCATACAATAACTCCTGCGTACGCCCAACGCTAAACGCGGGGATGATCACTTTACCCTTCTTTATCTCGCAGGTTTGTTTGATTATTTCCAGTAGTGCATCCTCAATTGGCGCAAGGTCTTTATGCAACGAATCACCATAGGTAGATTCCAGCAAAATATAATCGGCCTGCGGAAAAGTTTCGGGGCTTTTAAGCAGCATATCACCATAGCGGCCAACATCGCCGCTAAAAGTAATGCGGGTTTCCTTGCCGTCTTCCAGCACGGTTAAATGTACTGCCGCGCTGCCCACCACGTGCCCGGCATCGGTAAACTGAAACTTTACACGCGGGGTTATCTCATGTTCTTCGTGGTAATCTACAATTTTAAATAAGCGCAGCGCTTCCATCACCTGTTCTTCGTTGTATAAAGGTTCAAGCAGTGGCTGCCCTTTACGCTGCCTGTGGCGGTTGCTGTATTCGGTATCCTGCATTTGTATATGTGCCGAATCCATCAGCAGTATCCGCACCAGGTCCATAGTGGGTGCGGTGCAAAATATTTGTCCGTTAAAGCCTTCGGCCACCAGGCGGGGTATTAAACCGCAATGGTCAATGTGCGCATGCGAGAGGATCATATAGTCCACATTGTTCGGGTTAAAACCAAAGTGCTCATTCATATCTTCGGTTTGCTCGCCCATGCCTTGAAACATGCCGCAATCAAGCAATATACCGGTACCATCATTTAAACGGATCAAATGTTTACTGCCCGTAACGTTGCGCGCAGCACCATGAAAAACTATGTGCATATATTATTTTTAAGCTGTGTAATATCAAACTAAATTGAGTGATAAAAGTTCATTATAAAAAATAAACTAAAAAATTAGTTGCAAATATCATTTATAACTAATACCTTAGTTCAACAATCACTAACAAACCAGAAATTAAGCCGGTACAATATGGAATTTAAAGAATTAACAAGAGCGGAAGAACAGATTATGCAGGTATTATGGCAGTTGGGAAAGGGGTATGTTAAAGATGTACTTGAACTTTTGCCCGAACCAAAGCCTGCTTACAACACGGTATCAACCATTATCAGGATACTGGAAACTAAAGGATTTGTAGATCATGAGGCATTCGGCAAAAGCCATGAGTATTTCCCGGTGATCAGCAAGGAGCAGTACCAGGATTTCGCGTCGGACAAGTTGCTGAGCGGATACTTTGATAATTCGGTTAACCGCATGCTTTCTTTTTTTGTGAAGAAAGAAAAGATTGACCTGAAAGAGGCCGATGAGATTATGAAACTGATTGAAAAACTAAAAAAATAAAATAGCAATGACCTGGTGGCAATATTTATTACTGGCAAACCTGTATCTGGTATTATTTTACGGGTTTTACGCGCTGCTGCTTCGCAAAGAAACATTTTTTCAGCTTAACAGGATCTATCTTGTGGCGGCAGCTTTGTTATCGTTTTTGATACCGGCCATTCAGGCCGACTGGGTGAAGAATTTGTTTATTACCCGGCAGGTTAAGTATGTTATTTATAACAGCCCGGTATTTACCATAAAAGCGCCGCAAGTGCCCGATACCCAACTTATGATTGGCGATGTGCTGGGCATGCTATACGGGGCAGGCGTGGTCTTCCTTATTATAAGGCTTGCATGGCAGCTCATTAAGCTTAACCGCATTATAAAACAGCCGGAAGCTGCTACTTCTTACTCTTTCTTTAACAAGATAAAGCTGAGCGAAACCGTGCACCATGATGATGCCGAAGCCATTACATCGCACGAGGAAGTACATGCCAAACAATGGCACTCGGTAGATGTGCTGCTGATTGAGCTGATAATGATCTTCAACTGGTTTAACCCGGTGGTATACCTGTACCGCAGCGCCATTAAACACATACACGAGTTTATTGCCGATAGCCGCGTAATTGCAACCGGTATTGATAAGGCCGGTTACGCCATGCTGCTATTAAAACAAACCTTTAATAACCCTTCACATACCTTAGTAAACCCATTTTTTAATCACAGCCTTTTAAAACAACGAATTATGATGTTACAGAAGAACAGATCGCAGCGCATAAAGCTCATAAAATATGGGTTATCAGCACCCCTGTTTGCCCTCATGCTTGTACTTTCATCGGCAACGGTGAACGAGAGCAAAGCCGTAGAAACCATTAATAAAACAGCCGAACAGGTATTTGCCACACCGGCAACGCCTGTGGTTATATCGAGAATAAGGTCAGTTAATAACGATGTTGCCAAGGCTGTTTTAAAAGAAATAGATAATGCCCGCGAAAACGCGGTAATGCCCGCCACAGTAATGGAAAAAGCAATAGTATCTGAAAGACAAATGCAGACTGTTGACACCGTGCCCGATAGAAAAAGTGAAATATTTACACAGGTTGAAGAACCGCCTCACTTTCCGGGCGGAATGGAAAAACTGTACCAGTTTTTAGGTAAGGTTGTAAATTATCCGAAAGCTGCTGTAGAAAAAAACATACAAGGTAAAGTAATAGTAAGCTTTATAGTGGAAGACGATGGCCAAATAACCCATATAAAATCGTTAAGGGCACCGAGCCCGCTACTTGCTGCCGAGGCGGTACGTGCCATGTCGTTATCACCTAAGTGGTCGCCGGGCGTGCAAAACGATCACACGGTGAGGGTACAGTATACTATGCCTATCAATTTTACACTAACTGATGCCGATGGCGGTAAAAAGGTTAACAAAACAACCAAAAAAGCTGTCGTTATAGATCCGAAAAAGATAAAAGGCAAAGTAAGCGGTATAGTTGTAGTGGGCTATCCTGCAACTCCCGACTCTTTAAGTAAAAGTCTTAGCAACGTTGTTGTTAGAGGATACAAAACAGATGGCACCAAAGCTACTTTAGATGATGTAACCATTACCCTTAACGGTAAGGAGATCACTAAAAAAGAAATGGACGCCCTTGACCCTAAAACAATTGCCAGTATCGATATTACTAAAGATGCCGAAAAGAAAACCGGCGAAAAAGGATACAGTACCATAGCTATTACCACAAAAAAATAAATACCAAGGCTTCAACCAAACCGCGAGCCCGCTGCACTGTGCAAGCGGGCTTTTTTAATGAAATGACAGTACAGGTAAAACGATAGCCATAGCTTTGCGTTAGCAAAGCAACCTTATGGCAAACATACTGCATGTACTTAACGGCGACTCTACCTGGAACGGGTTTAAACAAACCGGTATTGATGGCGATACGCTTATTTGGCGCGAAGTTTTTTCGGAAGGGCCATTGTTTAATGACGTTAGTTCGGCAGCCTTTTGGGAAGCACGTAAAGCCTGGATAACCGAAACATTTAATACCACGCCCGAAGCTTATCAGCACGATGTGGTAGACCAATTGGGTAAGCTTAATGAACCGTATGATGAGATCAACCTGTGGTTTGAATTCGATTTACATTGCCAGGTGAACCTGCTTGGGGTGATGATGCTACTGGAGCAAATGACCAACATGTCGGCCCCGGCGGTTTACCTGATCAGTCCGGATAGCTTCCCGGGTAAGGATGACTTTGCCGGCATGGGCGAGCTCAATGGCAGCCAGCTGGAATTCTTGTACGATAACATACGTGTGCAACTTACCGAATACGATTTTTCTTTAGCTACCGAGGCTTGGCAAACCTACCTGAGCGGCAATGCCGCGCTGTTAACCGAATGGCTGGATGGCATTAGCTTTTGGGGTAACCTGCACCTGTTGGGCCCTGCCCTGCAAGCACACCTAAAACGCCTGCAACTTAATAAAAGCGGGCTCAATTATATTGAGCAAAAGCTGGTTGGTATTTACCACAGCGGCATCACTACCAAACCCGAAATTTATAAAGCCTTTTGGATAGCCGAAAAAATATACGGCATGGGCGATACCGAGCTGGACATTTACCTTGATAGCCTTGGTAAACGTAACCTTATTTAATACGATGCCGCTATGGCAGGCGTACGGTCACTTTCGTTCTTGATGCGGTCGAGCGCGGTAACTATGTAGAGGTAGTTTTTACCCTTTTCGGCCGTGGTATCGGTATAGAACAAATCGGTACTGTACTGTATCTTCAGTATGTTCTTCGGATCGTTCAAATCTGTCTTTTCGCCTTCATCAAACCGGTAAACCACATAACCGAATACCGGTTCTTTATCCTCTGCCGGCAAAGGCATTTGCCATTTAAGATAGATGCCGTTAGCCCCACCCTTGGCCGTTAGCTCACGCGGGGCGTTAGGCGGAATAGAATCGAGCCAAAGCATTGGTGGCGGCAAAGCCGGATGCTTATAATAATTATTTTTAAGCGAATCGGTAAAGCCAAGCGGATTGCTCAGCAAGGAGTTGGAGCTGAAGTATACACTGCCCTGTACCCGTGGGTTCTCGCGCAGGTATTGTATTTGCGACGGCAACTGGTTAGGATCGCGAAAGGCGGCCAGCTTGCGTTCAAGAACCCTGTAAGCCGCTATACCGATATATAAGTGCCTGTTATAGGTATTATCGCTCCACCAATCCAGCAGCGTATCAAACGCCGCCGATCGGTTGCCTATTTGCCAATATAGTTGCGGGTTGATATAATCTATCCAGCCCTCCTGTACCCATTTACGGGTATCGGCAAATTGCTCATAGTATGATGAACCGCCATGTGTTTCTGATCCTTCGGGGTTTTGCCCTTTGTTGGCCCATATCCCAAACGGACTGATCCCAAACTTCATGCTCGGCTTATGCTTGTGAATGCTATCGCCCAGCATTTTTATTAGTTGGTTCACGTTATCGCGGCGCCATTCTTTAATATCGGTAAAGTTACCGCCATATTTGGCGTAAGCGTCGGAGTCGTTGATGCGCTGCCCGGCAATTTGGTAGGGATAAAAATAATCATCAAGATGGATGCCGTCCACATCATAATTATCCACCACGTTCAATATCACACGTACTATATATTCGCGCACTTCGGGTATACCCGGATTAAACAATTTGATACCGCCATATATAAAAAACCATTCGGGTTTCAGCTTGGTGATATGATCGCTGGCCAGGGCCGCGAAGTTACCGTCAAACGTGGCACGGTAAGGGTTGAACCAGGCGTGCATCTCCATGCCGCGTTTATGAGCCTCGGTAGTGGCAAACTCCAGCGGATCAAAATCCGCCCCCGGTGCCTGTCCCTGTTTACCGGTTAAATATTTTGACCATGGCTCAAAACTTTTAGCATAAAGCGCATCGGCCGCAGGCCTTACCTGTAGCATAATGGCGTTTATACCCGTTTTTTGGTGCGCGTCTAACTGGCTTAATAATTCTTTTTTCTGCCTGTCGGGCCCAATTCTTGAGCTCGATGGCCAATCAATATTTACTACGGTAGCAATCCAAACACCCCTAAACTCGCGCTTGGGTTCCGGCTTGTAAGCATCCTCTATATCTATTTGGCTATCAGGCTGTGCCTTGGTGGTAGCAAAGGCAAACAGCAGTATCAGCAGGGGTATAAGCTTTTTATATAAATGCATTAATAAATCGGTTTATTGAGCAGGTGCAAAGATATAAACTCATTACAATGCCCATTTATTATTACCAATAATAATTGCCTGCATTTTGTGTTTAACCATATTGTACTTACTTTAGCAGTGATACAACGCTATATTTTAAATTAAAAAAATTATTACCGTTTATCATATTTCTGTAGTTTTTACGTATATATTATACCTATAAGGCTTGTATTAGCTATTATTTTTACCACAAAAAGAGTTTATAATGGAGAATAATTATCAACCTGAGCAGCAACCGGCTAAAAGAAATTCAAATGTAATTTACTTTCTTATTATAGTTGTGATAGCTCTGCTGGGAACAGATGTTTACCTGTACCTGCAAAAAAACAAGTCGGACACTAAGATAGTATACCAAAACGACGAGAAGACCCGCTTACAAACCGAGCTTGACAGTCTGGAAGCACAAATTGAGCAGGTAAACAGCGTTAAAACCAAAATGACTGCCGAATTGCAGGCTAAAAACGATTCGCTGGTAGCCAAGATCAGAACCTTACGGGTAGCGCTGGCTAAGGGGAAACTAACTAAAGAAGAGCTTGCCAAAGCACAGGAAGACGTAAAACAACTGCGTTATTTCGTTACTAAATATACCGCCGATATTGAGGAGCTTAAAAAACAAAACACCTCACTGATCACCGAAAGGGATACTTTAAAAACCAACCTGCAAACTGTTAGCGAAAAAGCTACTACTCTTGAAAAACAAAACCAAGACCTGAGTGCTAAAGTACAGGAAGCATCGGCCCTTAAAGTGGCTACATCTGAAGTAATTGCATATAAAATAAAAAGCAGCGGAAAAGAATCTGACGTAACTAAAGCTAAAACGGCTAAAAAATTGAAGATCAGCTTTACACTCGCGGCCAATTCTGTTGCTGATAAAGCACTGCATGATGTATATGTACGCGTGATAGATCCATCGGGCAACCTGTTAACCCAGGATGACTCAGGTAACTTTACTGCCGATGCCCAGGAGCAGCAATACACCTACAAAACATCTATCGACTTTAGAGATGACGGCAGCGCCTACACTATCGACTGGATCAACCCTGCCCCGTTCACCAAAGGCAATTATACCGTGCTGCTTTACGCCGATGGTTTCACTATGGGTAAAACAAGCATCACATTGAAATAACAGCTTCGCAGAAGCTAAAGCGATTCGCAAAAAAAGAAGAAATCCCAACTTTATCAGTTAACGCTGTATAGTTCGGGATTGCTTCCTTTTTTGTAGAGATATTTTGATATCCTCCCAAACAAAAAGGCTGAATAACAAGGTGCGTTGCAGTCCGTTATTCAGCCTTTAAAATCAATATTAAAACCTAACTTACTTTACTTCCGGTGCTTTAGGCAACACTTTACGCGGAATCATATCCTTGCGTTGAGCCGTGTTGTAAACAAATGAAGCGACGATGGTTGCTGCTTGTTTCAGGTCGTCTTCAATCAGTTTATCAAAGGTATCCATATTGGTGTGGTGGGTGCGGGTACCGTAATCTAACGGATCTTGTATGAATTGGAAACCCGGGATTCCCAGCGCGTCGAACGAAAGGTGATCTGTTCCGCCGGTATTGCCTGCGGTAACGGTAGCCGCGCCAAGGTCCTTAAACGGATCGAGCCAGGTTTGGAAGATCGGTCCGGCAGCCGAATCGCCTTGCAGATAGATACCACGGATTTTTCCTGTACCGTTATCTAAATTATAATAAGCCGATATTTTACTTTGCTCCGGTTTAAGCACCATTGTTTTAGGATCGCCAAGGTGGTTAAGCACATAGTTGCGTGAGCCATGTAAACCCTGCTCTTCCGAACTCCAAAGCGCTATGCGAATGGTGCGTTTCGGTTTAAAGCCAACGGCTTTTAAAATACGCATGGCTTCCAGCATTACCGCGCTGCCCGCCGCGTTATCAGTAGCGCCGGTAGCAGCATGCCACGAATCGAGGTGACCACCTATCATTACTACCTGCTCTTTCAGTTTTTTATCGGTGCCCGGTATTTCGGCAACTACGTTATAACCTTGTAGGTCATCAGTAAAGAATTGGGTTTTTATATCAGCTTCGATCTCTACTTTTTGCCCGCCTTTTATTAAACGCAAAATGCGCAGGTAATCTTCGCCGCTGGTTTCCAGTTCGGGAGCTACGGTTTGCGCGGTATCGGCATACGACGCGCCGTTGGTGGTAAATACCGTTCCGTCAGATCCGCGGGACATGCTCAAGATCAGGCCTGCATTTTCATTTTTCAGGAAAGTATTGATAGCAGTACGCATAGCCCTTGCTTTACGCATAGCTGCAAATTGCGGCGAATTGGCAAAATCTGCCGGGCGTTGTTGCTGACGGCTTGCCTGCGGTTTGGTATTGGCCATGGCAGTTAAGGCACTATCAGTATAGCGGGTTGCATCGGCCTTAAAGCTTTGTTTAATAGTGATGGCCACATCAAATATTACCGCTTTGCCTTGCAGTTTGCCTTTGTATTTATCTAAATCGGTAATAGTATCGGCCTTAATTAATATTACTTCGCTTTTCAACAGGCCGTTGGTGCCGGGTGTCCATGCTTTTGGTATGGCTATAATGGCATGATAGTAAGGTACGGTGATGGCGGCATAGTTCTTTTGCACTTCCCAGCCTTTACCAAATTTGCCCCATGGTTCGCGTTTAGCGTTTGCCATTCCCCATTTGGTAAGCTGGCCAACAGCCCATTCCTGCGCGCGTTTTAAACCGGGTGAGCCTGCCAATCTTGGGCCGGATACATCGGTAAGATAAAAAGCGGTTTCCATAACCTTGGAGTTTTTCAAACCCTCTTCACGAATTTTTTGGGTCATGGCGGCATCCACGGGTTCCTGTGCATACACAGAAGTGCCTATGCCTGCTAAAAGAAGGCACGATAGGAGTAAGTGTTTTTTCATTTGTCAGTCAGTTAAAAATGATCAGTTGCTCAAATCTATCCAAAAATAAACTGAGTAACAGGTTTTAACAAAGTTGTTACAGGTGGCATAATTGAGTTATATTTGGGTATGAGTTCCTACAGATTGGATAGAACGGCATTTAAAGCACATACAGCTAAAGAGGCCTCGGATTATCATGCAGAATATTATAAGACATTGACATGGCAGGAACGCATGCGGATAGCTAATTATTTAAACAGTGTAGCGTACAATTATCCTGAAAATGAACCGCCGCGTTTAGATAAAACAGTGTTTAAAGTAAGAGCCAGACCTGATACCAACAATGCTAAAAACAGATAGCCATGCTGAAATACGCCATCCCCATTTTAGCCTCGTTAAATGAGGACGAAACGGTGAAATTCTACACCGAAGTACTGGGTTTCACGTTTCACTCCGGTTGGGAGGGATATTTGATATTTAGCAGAGAGGGCGTACAGATTCACCTGTGGCCATGCCAAAACCCAGACATTCCTAAAAATACGGGCTGCTATGTAAACGTAACGGAAGTTGATGCTTTGTACGAAGAATATAAAGTGCACAACATCATTCACCCGAACGGCGCGCTAACCGATATGCCATGGAATATGCGTCAGTTCTCGATATTGGATAACAACGGTAACATTATCCATTTTGGTGAAGACATTGGCGAGGATGACGAAGAGTAATGCTCTATAGTCCTGTCATGCTGGGGAACGAAGCATCTACCACAGGCTTAGCAGCGCGAAGACGATTCTTCACTGCGTTCAGAATGATAGCGGGTATATAGTGGTAAAGGAGTGTTCTTTCTCCACCTGTCATGCTGAGGAACGAAGCATCTGTCGCATGCTTAGCTGCGCGAAGAAGATTCTTCACTGCGTTCAGAATGACAGGAAGGGAGATGCCGAAATAGGCTATGTGTTAGTTAATCAATAACTTATACCCCCTGCCGTGCACATTGATGATCTCCACAGTCGGGTCATTCTTTAAATACTTGCGGATCTTGCTTAAAAAAACATCCATGCTGCGGCCGTTAAAGTAGTTATCATCGTGCCAGATGTTCAGCAGGGCTTCTTCGCGGGTAAGTACCTCGTTTTTACGGATGCAGAGTAAACGCAGCAATTCGGCTTCTTTGGTTGAAAGCTTTTGCTGGTGTTCGCCTATGTTGATCTGCTGGGCTTTATAATCAAAATCGTACTTGCCTATTTTAAACTGGGTTTGTTGCTCTTCGGCTTTTTTTTCACTGCTTTCCGACCGCTTCAACAACGCGTTAATACGCAGCAGCAGTTCTTCAATACGGAAGGGTTTGGTAATATAATCATCGCCGCCGAGGTTGAAAGCCTGTGTTTTATCCTCTATCATACCCTTGGCGCTGGCAAATATAATAGGCACATGCTCGTTGATCTTGCGGATATCCTTACCCAGGGTAAAGCCATCCTTTTTCGGCATCATTACATCCAGTATCACCAAATCGTATATTTGTTTGGTGAACGCGCGCAAACCTTCATCGCCATCTTTACATAAAACCACGTCAAACTTGCCTTTTAGTTGCAGGTAATCCTGTAACAGTAAACCAAGATTGGGGTCGTCTTCAACAAGCAGTATTCTCTTCATCAGGGGCTATAAAAGGTAATTAATTATGGATCAGGCTAAGTTAAACTTAAGTTCAAACTCTGAGCCCTTTTCTTTTTCAGATTTAACGCCAATGGTGCCGTTAAGCCTTTTTACTATCGTATTCACATAACTTAAACCAAGCCCAAAGCCCTTCACATCGTGCAGGTTGCCGGTAGGTATGCGGTAAAATTGTTCAAATATTTTTGCCTGCTGTTCGCGGCCCATGCCTATACCCTTATCGGCTACCTTAATAATAATGTGGCCGCTTTTATTGGTAGTGGTAATGGTTATTTCGGGCGGCTGGTTGCTGTATTTAATAGCATTATCCACCAGATTATATATCACGTTAGAAAAATGGAGCTCATCGGCAATGATCATCGGCCTTTCGGCATCGAGGTGTAATATGGTTTGGGCTTCGCATTTTTGCAGCTTAAGCGCCATGCTATCCAGCACCACGCTGATCATCTCATTTACGTCGAGCGGTTTGGTATCCAGCTTAAAGTCGTTCTTTTCAATACGGGCAATGTTGAGCACCCTTTCAATATGGCTGCCCAAACGAAGATTCTCTTCATATATAATATTGGCCAGGCGCGATACCCGGCTTTTATCCTCCGTTATTTCATCATCTTTTAAAGCCTCGCTGGCAATCATGATGGTTGATACCGGGGTTTTAAACTCGTGGGTCATGTTGTTGATGAAGTCGATCTTCATTTCAGATACCTTTTTCTGTTTCAGTATCGAAAATATGGTATACCCGAAGCAGAAGATCAGCACCAGCAATAAACCGGCAGTGGTACCCATGCTGGCCGTCATGCGGCTCAATATTAAGGAGTTTTTTTCGGGGAAAGCGATCTTGATCTTCCCCGGGTCGTTAATTACCTCGTTACCGAAGATAGAGGTTTGATAAGTATTGGCCTCGATAAATACCGGTTTGGCGCCGCCCTGCATATCCATAGCATTGGCGAATATCAGCGAGTCGCTGTTGGCGGTAAGCACCTCGTAGCTAAAGGGCAGGTATATACCTTTATTATGCAGCTCAAAACGCAGCAGCGAATCAATCCAAAAAGGGTTAACACGTTTATTAAGCGGCTCGCCCGATTTGCTGTATTCTTCGGCAAGGTTTTCAATAACGTTGGGTTTCTTTTTGCCGGCCTGCTGTTGCGCCAGGTTCTCAATAGAATCGGCCTCCAGTAATTTCTTTACCTGTTGCAACTGGCGCTCTTTACGCAGGCGCTCCTGTTCCAGTTTCCACTGCGGATTAATACGCGGGTATGATATTACCTGTTGGCCAAATTGCGGATCGGCATAAGTAAAATGCAGGGTGTCGTATTTTTTAGGCCGGCCGAGTCTTTTGGCTTTCGGCTTCAGTGTGCGCACCACTTCGGGTATCATACGGCCATGTACCTCGCCATACTCATCGGTAAACTCCTCAATACGGATCCTGAAATTTAACGATCCCTCTTGTGTAAGGGCGTCCATCTCTTCATCCATTTGTTTTTGCATCACCATGCGGCGCAGGCTATCGCGCAATAAAGCCAATTTGCGCTGCCGCGGCGAAAGTTTTCTTTTGATGGAATTTTCGTTAAACGGTTTATGGTTTACTGTTATCTGCGTTTTTTGCGTAGTAGTGGTAATGGTAGTTATGGCATCGTGCAACGGGGTTACCGATGTGTAGGTGCGCTGTGCCTTATTATTCAAAAAGGTCATGGCATCCTGCTTGGCCACTTTGCTGGCTACTTTACCCAAGGCCTCGTTAACATCGCGGTCGAAAAGTTCCGACTGCATAATGTACGATTGGCGCAGGAAATAGAATTGCATAGCCATTACGCCCAATAGCGCAAACCCCATCAGCCCAATAATCAATCTAATGCTTCTCTTCTTCATCCTTTCAACAAAAATATTTTAAATAAACGCATAACCATCGCTTTTAACAATTTTTAACAATTTTAAAAAATCATTTAACATCTTGGTATTTAGTAGTTTGGTATTTTTGATAATTGTAAATACTTAAATCACTAATCATGAAGAAACTAATATTAAAACCGTGCTTCGAGAGCGTGTTCGCTTTAAGCATCATCAGTATTATGTGCCTGCCTCCGTTGGTGCTTGCACAAAATAAGAAGGAAACAGTAGTAAAGAAGAATATTGATATAAGTATTACCGATGGCGACACCGTTATAAACGGTAAAAACCTGAAAGACCTTAAAGGCAGCGACCGCGAAAATGCCCTGCGCGATTTGCAGGAAACCAGCCGTAACATCGCATTTGATATTATTAAAGATAATAGCGGCAGAGGGCAGGTTTTTGTTCAGCGCAGCACCACTAACGATAAAAACGGCAACCGCCGCATTATTATCAGGAGCGGTGGCGATACCGACAATGAACTGGCTATGGTTACCGACCGTGTGATTTATAAAGACAGCCTGGGCAAAGTAATAGAACTGCGCAGCGGTAAACCCGGCGACAAAAAAGAAAACTTCGCGTTTAATTATAAAATGAACAACGGGTCCGACAACCAGGTGTTTTTACGCCGCGCGTTTGATGGCTTTGACGTACGCAATACGCAAAACTTTAACTATACCAGTACCGATAATGATGGCATAAGCACTCATATCAGCTATAGGGTAAGTGACGCTTCAAAAGAAAAGGTTACCAAAATTGCAGGTGTTGATAAAGCGGAGCTGGGTCTGAAAGACCTTAACCTTTCGCCGGAGTTTTCTACAGGAAAAACAACCTTGACCTTTAACCTGCCGACGAAAACAAATGCCGAAGTACAATTTAAGGATAGCGAAGGCAAACTGCTTTGGAGCGATAAGGCTAACGCGGGCGCTTTCAGCAAAACATTTACCCTGGCTTTAAACGGTATATACTACCTGCAAATTAAACAAGGCGCCGCTACTGCGGTAAAGCGAATTGTTAAGGAAGATTGATAGGATTAAAAATCGCTAAGACAATGCTCTTTGCATAATAAGCTACCTATAAGTAAACTCAATATATATGTAAAAACCCCTTTCTTGTGTGTCAGAAAGGGGTTTTCTTTTTATATCTGTAAATGTTTTTATTAAAATGGCAGATCGTCATCATCCGGGGCTGCGCTCAGGTCAACCGGTGGGGCGTATTCAGGTGTAGCGCTTGCGCCGGCACCGCTTAATACGTTAACTTTCCATAACTGCAATGAGTTAAAGTATGATTTTTTACCCGTTTTATCAGTCCACGGGCGACCTTTTAAATTGAAGAATACTTCAACGTCATCACCTGTTTTAACAGTGTCAAGCAGGTTGCAACGATCTTGTATAGCTTCAAATTTAAGGTATTCAGGGTATTGCGGGTTCTCTACGTATTCTATTATCAGTTCTCTCTTTTTTAGCGAGTCAGTAACCTGTACGGTTGGTGACACTTCGTGTACTTTGCCTTTGATGTCCATAACTACAAATATATTAAAATGTAAAGTTAATGGTAACAAATTAAAATTGAGGTGTATTTAATTCATAAATTCGCAGAAATATTATGCAAGTTTTCCACAACGAAAGTAAAATCATCATAACCTGTAACAAAAGGTTATCGCCCTACCTGCAACAAGAAGTTGAGGAACTGGGCTTTACCCCAACCCGCGTTTTTCAAACCGGTGTTGAGTTATTAGGTACTGTTACCGATTGTATACCGCTCAACCTTAACCTGCGCTGCGCAAGCCAGGTGCTGTACTCATTAAAAACATTTACCGCAAATGATCCGCAGGAGTTGTACGACAACCTGGTTGAGATTGAGTGGGAATTACTGATAGACTTTGCCGGTTATTTCTCGGTAACGTCAAATGTTAATAACGAGCATATCCGCACGCCGCTTTTTGCCAACGTTAAGGTAAAAGATGCCATTGTTGACCGTATTAAAAAAGTAAAAGGCATCAGGCCTAACTCGGGTGCCGATAATAATAAAACCGTAGTGCACCTGTACTGGCAGGATGATAAGGCCGAAGTATTTATAGATACATCGGGCGAAACACTGGCTAAACACAGCTACCGTAAAATACCGGGCAAAGCCCCAATGCTGGAAGCGCTGGCCGCATCAACCATTATGGCTACCGGTTGGGACAGGAAGAGCACCTTTATTAACCCTATGTGCGGTTCGGGCACGCTGGCTATTGAGGCGGCCCTGCTGGCTACTGATAAACACCCGGGCCTGTTCCGGATGAATTATGCCTTTATGCACATTATGGGTTATGATGAGCAGGTGTTTTTTGTAGAGCGCCGTAAACTGAAAGATAAAGCGAAGAAAGAAACCGGCTTTAAAATTATAGCTACCGACCTCTCTGCCGACGCGGTTGAAATTGCACGCCGCAATGCCAATACCGCCGGTGTAGAACATTTGATAGATTTTAACGTTTGTGATTTTGCGGATACCGAAGTACCCGAGCAACCGGGCGTAGTAATGTTTAACCCCGAGTATGGCGAGCGTTTAGGCGTGCACACCAAGCTGGAGGCTACCTACAAACGTGTGGGCGACTTTATGAAACAGGATTGCAAGGGTTATAAAGGATATATATTTACCGGTAACCCCGATCTGGCTAAGAAGATAGGGCTGAAAGCATCGCGCAAAATTGAATTTTATAATGGTAAGCTGGATTGCCGTCTGCTCGAATACGAGCTATACGATGGCAGCAAACGCGAACCGAAAGCAGAAGAATAAATGAGAAAAATAATAATTGCTATTTGTATCCTCCTGGCATCACGCGCAGCAATGGCGCAGCAGGAACTCGCCTTCCCGTTTCAGGGAGGCAATAAGGTAATGGGCAAGTTTTTTAAGGATAGCCTGATGGTTACGCCCGAGATTATAAAAAAACGGGCTACCGGTACAGCTGTATTTAAGTTTACTGCCGATGAAAAAGGCAGCATCAAAAAAATAATAATTTATTATGCCGATGATTATGTGCTTACCATACCTATTATAGAGGCCTTAAAAAGATCGAACCATAAATGGATCATCCCTGATAAGGAAAAAGTACACGACTTTATTTTGCCGTTCTCTATCAACTTTATTCCGCCGCCAACCGGGGCTGATAAGGTAGAGAAAGAAGCTTATGATTATTATGTAAAGCGTAAACCCATCATGTCATTTGATCAGGTTCCGCTGGATATGGCAACGCTGTTGCCTACGGTAACTATTAATTATAGCTTGAAGTAAGCACACTATCAGTTTTCGATATTCAGACTTACGAAGTTTTAAAAACTTCGTAAGTCTTTTTTTTGTTCCCACCGCCGTCGCTCCGGCTCCAGCCGGGTGACAACTATCCCACGACCTCCGGCCGTTCTAAGTAAGACATCGCTATACTTTATACACATCTGCAAAGTGCTTAATATGTTTTTTGCAAGCACTTCGCTTTTATCACATAATAACTTTACTTAAGCCGATTTAGCTAATTATTGTACATCTATATTCACAATTTCTCGCTTATTATCAATGTATTATAAATTATTTGTACATAAAGTTATTATTAAAAAATCCGTGCTTGAAAATTTCTCGTTAGTACTGCAATTAATACGCGATGAGACTATGAAAGATTCACTGAGCCTTAAGATAAGAAGTGTTGCAGCTAACATCAGGAAACAGCGTGAGTCCAAAAACTACACACAGGAGTATTTGGCAGCCAAGCTGAAGATATCGCAAAATGCATATAGTAAAATTGAACTGGGTTATACGAAAATAACCCTCGAACGACTTTTTCAAATTGCTGACGTGTTGGGCGTAAGCAGTATAGATCTTATAAATATTGATCAGTTTGAGGCAGCGTAGTTAACGCTGTTTCAAACTGCTATATTTGCCTGATGTTGACACAAGAGCAGGCATCACTAATAGAAAAAACGAAAGCGTTTGTACGCGATACGCTTCAAAATGCCGAGGGCGGCCACGATTGGTGGCACATTAACCGTGTTTGGAATAATGCCAAACTAATAGCCCGCGGCGAGCAAGCCAATCAATTTATTGTTGAATTAGCAGCTTTGCTGCATGATATTGCCGATGCCAAATTTCATGGCGGTAATGAAGATATTGGTCCGCAAGTGGCCGGCGACTGGCTGAGCAGCATCCATGTTGATGAAGAAACGGTGCGCCATGTTCAGCAAATTATAAGGTATATGTCGTTCAAGGCCAGTTTTGGTGAGCAGGTGTTTAGTTCGCCCGAAATGCTGATCGTTCAGGATGCCGACAGGCTGGATGCCATTGGTGCCATAGGTATAGCGCGGGCATTTAGTTACGGAGGTTTTAAAGGCAGGGCAATGTACGATCCTGAAATAAAACCCAACCTCAACATGAGCAAAGAGGAATACAAAAATACCACAGCCCCAACCATCAACCACTTTTACGAAAAGCTTTTGCTGCTGAAAGATAAAATGAACACCAACACCGGCAAAGAATTAGCACAAGAAAGGCACGCCTTTATGGAAAGCTACCTGCAACAGTTCTTTTTAGAATGCGGAGAAGAATAAACGGAATAAAAGAAAATAAAAGCCGGTTAGCAAAAACTAACCGGCTTTCTTATAATACTCAAGCAGGAATCTTATCTCCTGATTCTCAACTCTTGTCTCCTGATTCTTTACTCTTGTATCTCTCACTCCCCCTTGAGGGGGCCGGGGGCTTAATTGTCTCTTTCTTTTTCCTGGAAACTTTGCACTATCGCTATAGCGCCATCAACGGCATCGCTTAGGGTAGTTACAAAAGCGCCGGGTTGGGCCAGGCCAATTACATAGCCTACAGCCTCGGTATTGGTTAATCCTATCACCTCGAATGATTGAGATGGATTTACTTCCATCATACCTTCGGTCATCAGGCCGATGATATTCTCTTTGGTGCGGCCGCGGGTATGATTTTCCTGGCGTATAACAATATGATCAAACATGGTAGCCGCTAAACGGCCCAGTTCGCGCAGGTCATCGTCGCGCCTGTCGCCGGTACCGGCTATCAGTCCAATTTTTTGAGGCGAATCAACATGCTTTAAAAATTCCCTTACACCAATGTATCCATCCGGATTATGCGCGAAATCGATCATGAAGCGGAACTCCTTAAAATCGAAAATGTTCATCCTGCCCGGCGTTTGCGCAGCCGATGGTATAAAGGTTTCCAGCGAAATACGGATATCCTCGGTTTTAAAACCGCACAGGAAGGTGGCCAATGTAGCCGCCATCACATTATCAATCATAAACGGTACGGTGCCGCCAAAAGTTAACGGGATGGCAATAGTGCGTTGCACACGAATCTTCCAGTCGCCTTTAATAATGGTAATAAAGCCGTTTTCGTAAACGCAGGCAATACCGCCTTTTTTACAGTGTGCCTTAATTACAGGGTTCTTTTCGTTACGGCTAAAATAGGCGACATTGCAATGCGCGCGTTTGCCAATACGTACGCAATATTCGTTATCGGCATTTAATATACCCCAGCCGTCCGTTTTTACCGAATCAATAATTACGCTTTTAACACGGGTAAGGTCGTCCAGGTTGTGTATATCGGCCAGGCCAAGGTGATCTTCCTGAATATTGGTGATCACGCCTATATCACTTTTGCCAAATCCCAATCCCGAACGTAAAATGCCACCGCGGGCAGTTTCCAGCACCGCGAAATCAACTGTAGGATCTTTCAATATAAACTCGGCGCTTACCGGGCCGGTGGTATCGCCTTTCAGCAGCATAGTGTTCTGCACGTAAATACCATCGGATGTGGTGAAGCCCACTCGGTGCCCGTTGTTTTTTACAATATGGGCGATGAGGCGGGTAGTGGTCGTTTTACCGTTGGTGCCGGTTACCGATATAATAGGAATCCGTGCCGATTTACCTGCCGGATACAGCATATCGATCACATGCCCGGCCACATTACGCGGCAAGCCCTCGCTTGGCGCTACGTGCATACGGAAACCCGGCGCGGCATTTACTTCCAGTATTACACCGCCGGTTTGGGTTAATGGCTCGGTAAGGTTTTCGGCCATTATATCAATACCGCAAATATCCAGACCGATGATCTTCGAGATGCGTTCGGCTATAAAAACATTGTCGGGGTGCACATGGTCGGTAACATCTACCGATGTACCGCCGGTACTCAGGTTAGCGGTCGATTTTAAAAATACCGTTTCACCTTCCGGCGGAACGCTCTCTAAAGTATACTCCCTTTTTTCAAGCAGGTCTAAAGTGTCACGGTCGACAGATATTTCGGTAAGCACATTCTCGTGCCCGTAGCCACGGCGTGGGTCGGTATTTTCCTTGTCAATGAGTTGCTGTACGGTAAGCACGCCGTCGCCTTTAACATGGGCAGGTACACGCAATGCGGCGGCAACCATTTTATTATCTATCACCAGTACCCGGAAATCGTACCCGGTAACATAGCGCTCCACAATTACCCTGCGCGATATTTTGGCGGCAAACTCATAAGCCGCGATAGAGTCTTCACGGGTTTTTACATTGATACTGATGCCCCGGCCATGGTTACCATCCAGCGGTTTAAATACAAGCGGAAAGCCTACTTTACGTATCACCTCGTCAACCTGATCGGTCGAGGAAATGGTCATGCCCTTGGCAACAGGTATAGCTTGTTCCTGTAACAGTCGCTTGGTCTCTTCCTTGTTGCTGGCAATATCAACTGCGATGCTGCTGGTTTTTTCGGTCATGGTGGCGCGAAAGCGTACCTGGTTTTTGCCGTAGCCCAGTTGTATCAGCGATTGATTGTTCAACCGGATCCACGGGATATCGCGCGCTATGGCTTCATCAACGATGGATCCGGTGCTTGGGCCAAGGCGGGTGTTCTCGCGTATTTCGCGCATCTGCTGTATGTCGTGCTCCAGATTATATTCTTCGCCATCAATTAAAGCCTGCGCTATACGAACGGCAGCTTCGGCAGCATAAACACCTACTTTTTCTTCAATGTAGTTGAAAACAACATTGTAAATGCCGGTGGTTTTGGTTTGGCGGGTGCGGCCAAATCCGGTATCCATGCCTGCCAGGGTTTGAATTTCGAGGGCGATGTGCTCAATAACGTGGCCCATCCAGGTACCGGCAATTACGCGCTCAAAAAAGCCGCCCGGTACGCCCGGCGAGCAGCGGTGCTCGTATAATGAGGGAATGAGTGCTTTCATGCGTTCATAAAACCCCGCAATTTCATTGGTGGGTTTATGCTCAAGCTCCTGCAGGTCTAACCGCATTTGAATTAATTTTTTACGTCTGATGCTCCATATGTTAGGGCCGCGTAACACTTGTATATTCTCAATCTTCATAAGTAAGGTGCCGGAGTGTGATTTTTTGTTCCTAAAACTAAGAAACGTAACAATGGAAAGAAACTTTTGATGTGCAAATCCGTCACTTTTTTAAAAATACCCTATTGTTTCTGAGCTATTTTATCTTAATTTGTATTAAGCGATATAAAATATGGGTGTCCCGAAAGGTAAATTGATCATAATAGGCGGTGCAGTTGATATGGGCAGCAACATAAGCGCCCAGGAACATATAATGCAGCCCAATTATATCAAGTTTTTTGAAAAGGGGATATTAAGGCGCATTATCACCGAATCTGCCAATCATGAAGCATCGGTAGTGGAGGTAATTACGACTGCCTCGCAAATTCCTGAACTGGTGGGCGATGAGTATATCAAATCGTTCGGGCAGTTGAATGTTACGCATGTAAATGTAATGCACATTAAAAGCAGGGAAGATGCCGGCCGCAAAGAATACCTCGACCGCCTTAACAAAGCCGATGTAGTGATGTTCAGCGGGGGCGACCAGCTACGCCTTACCGCTATTTTTGGCGGTACCGAGTTTTTGCAGATTCTGAAAAGGCGTTATCAGAAAGAGCATTTCGTGATAGCCGGTACATCGGCAGGCGCGGCCGCGGCTTCCACTCACATGATCTACCGCGGGCAAAGCAACGAGGCCCTGGTAAAAGGCGAAGTACAAATTACCGCCGGACTGGGTTTTGTTGACGGCGTTATTGTAGATACCCACTTTGTACAGCGCGGCCGCATAGGCAGGTTACTGTACGCGGTAGCCAGTAACCCCGGCATATTAGGCATAGGTTTGGGTGAGGATGCAGGTTTGCTGATCACCGAAGGCAGTATGATGGAAGCCATTGGCTCGGGCCTGGTGATATTGGTTGACGGTAAATCAATGGTTGAAACCAATATATACGATGTAGAAATAGGCGACCCGGTATCTATCGAGAACCTTAAAGTGCACGTAATGTCTATATTTGATAAATACGATTTGCAACAGCACAGGCTGTTAATAAAAAAGGCCATAAAGGTAGAGGATGGTGTATTCCTGAACATGCCCGGCAATGACGATCTTTTACAATGATCGTATCATAAAAAACACAATCGTCCGTTATAAACTAATTGTACCCAAATGAAGTTAATTATCCACGGCGGTTTTTTCAGCGAGTCGCAAACTAACCAGGAGGTTAAACAGGCCAAGCAAAATGCTTTAAAGGAGATTGTAGAGGCCGGTTATAAATATCTGGAAACCCATACTGCTCTCGAAACTGTGGTACGCACCGTAGGTTTGCTGGAGGATTGCGAACTGTTTAATGCCGGTACCGGTTCCCAAATACAAAGCGACGGTAAAATAAGATTGAGCGCCTCCCTCATGGATGGCAAAACCCAGCGATTTTCGGGCGTTATCAATATTGAGGATGTAAAGAACCCTATTTGCATTGCCGAAAAATTATTGGCTTATGAAGACAGGGTGCTAAGCGGCAAAGGTGCGCAGGATTTCGCGCGCGAGAACGGCTTTAAATATTACAGCCCCGAAATACCGCAGCGCCGTAAGGAATACGAAAAAAAATTAAGTGACTCTATCCGTTTAGGTACCGTTGGCTGTGTGGCGCTTGATGTTTACGGCAACATTGCCGCAGCTACATCAACAGGCGGAAAAGGCTTTGAAATACCCGGACGCGTGAGCGATTCGGCAACTACTGCCGGTAATTACGCCAACGCTTTTGCAGGTATATCATGCACCGGTGTGGGTGAGGATATTGTAAGCGGATCAATTGCTACTAAGATAGTTACACGCGTAAGCGATGGTTTTTCGCTGCATGCGGCATCTGATAAAACCCTCGACGAATTAAAACCGTATAATGGCTTCGCGGGCATAATCGGTATTGCTGCCAATGGTGATATTTACCACGACGATACCCATCCCTACATGGTTTGGGCATTGTGCGACGGCGAAACCGAGGTGTTTGAATAACCCGCGCAAACTATTGTATATCTGGTAATTAATAATTATGTTTGAGTACCAGTTAATTTATTAAACCCGGGCAAATAAATACATGAAATATTTTGTACTTGTTCTCTTTTGTTCAATAAGTTTTTCGGCATCGGCACAGTGGTGGAGGATTGGCCCTTTAAAGGGGAAGCGCTTTCCGCCTATAGCTAACACGACAAACCATTCCGTTGAAAAAATAAAGTTTGAGGCCGTATCGTGCCCCAAAATCATAAGCAATGAGTTGATAAGCTGGTACCGCCTTAATATGGCCGAGTACAAAACCATGCGTAATGCCCAGCATAATATGCGCTTTAGGGAGTACAGCACGGCAAGCTATAACTTTAGCGATCTGGCAAATATTTATATCAAACAAAACCGCCTTTCCGAAGCCAAATGGTACCTGTTGCAAAGCATCCTGATATCGCGCCGCGAAAATAACAGCAGGCATACCCTTGCCAATTTAATAAGCCTTGCCAATGTTAAAATTGATATGGGCGATGTTAACCTTGGCCGACAGGATTTGTTGGAAGCCAGGCAGATAGCCAGCAGTAACGGTTGGAAGGCAGATGAAAAAGTAATAGTTAAAAAGCTGGAAAGCATACAGGGAATTAACTCGCAAGCCCCCAAAAGCGAATTAAAGTATGCCGACAATGTTGACCCGGTTGCAAAATCAAAGTAGTAATAATTATACTTTTTTGTAACAATAGCGTAAAATGCCGAGTCATATACAATACAAGTAAAACATTATCGTAATATTGTTATTCAATTAATAAGTAGATGGACAGCATAATATGCTGTCTTTTTTTACATTAGCAAATAAATAAAAAGAGGCACAAGTATTGATGTTGAACATAAACCTTGAATTAAAGACGGTAAAAGATATGCTAAAGAAACTATATGTAGTGTTGGTGGTTAGTGCTGCGCTTGCCTGCCAGGCCTCTCCCTCTAAACCGGCGAAAGTAGCCGGCTCTAATGATCTGCAACCAGATGAGCAGCAAAGCATAGTGGCCAAAAAAGTGGCCGAATTGATATCAAAATACAATTATAAGAAGGTAACCCTTAACGATTCTATCTCAACAGAGGTGTATAACCGTTACATCAAATCGCTTGATGTTAACCATAATTACCTGCTGGCATCTGACATAAAAGAGTTTGAAAAATATAAAACCGTTTTAGATGACGACCTGAAAGCTGGTAACCTGGCCAATGTATTCTACATTTTTAATGTGTACCAAAAAAGATATAACGACCGCATTAAGTATTCGCTTACGCAGATCAATACCAATTTTGATTACAGCAAAAACGAAACGTTTACTTTTGAGCGCGACGACTTGCCCTGGGTAAACAGTGAAAGCGAAATGAACACCCTTTGGGGCGAACGTGTAAAATACGACCTGCTTAGTTTAAAGGTAGCCAATAAGGATATGGCTAAAAATAAAGAGGTACTGAAAAAGCGTTATGATAACCTGTTGTCGCAATCGAACAAGCTGACTAATCAGGACGTATTCCAGATCTTTATGGATGCCTTTACTGAAGCTGTTGATCCGCATACCAATTACTTTAACCCGGCCAATGCCGCTAATTTCAATATTGAAATGTCGCGTTCGGTACAGGGTATAGGTGCATCACTATTGTCAGAGAACGAGTATGTAACTATCAAATCGGTAGTACCGGGCGGTCCGGCTGATAAAAGCAAGCAAATTAATGTTGACGACCGCATTGTAGGTGTTGCACAAGGCAAAACCGGCGAGTTCCAAAACATTGTGGGCTGGAGAACGGAGAACGCTATTTCGCTTATCCGTGGAACTAAAGGTACAACTGTACGTTTAGAGATCTTACCGAGCGGTGTGAACACTTCAAGCAAGCCTAAAATTGTTGAAATGGTGCGCGAGAAGATCATCCTGAAAGATCAATCGGCCAAAAAAGAAATAAGAACTTATAATAGCAATGGTAAAACATTTAAAGTAGGTATCATCTCTATCCCGGCATTTTACCTTGATTTTGATGACTACCGCTCAGGTAACCCTAATTACAAAAGTACCACTCGCGATGTTAAACTGATATTGGATACCCTGAAACAGGAGAAAGTAGACGGTGTAGTGATCGATCTTCGCCAAAATGGTGGTGGTTCATTAACCGAAGCTATTGAACTTACCGGCTTATTTATTAAAACAGGCCCTGTTGTACAGGTAAAAGACGCTGCCAGCCAAATTGAGGTGAATGATGATGAAGATCCAACGGTAACCTACGCTGGTCCGCTATTGATCAATGTTGACCGTTTCAGCGCTTCGGCTTCCGAAATTTTCGCCGGCGCTATACAAGATTATGGTCGTGGTTTAATTGTGGGTACTCAAACCTATGGTAAAGGTACTGTACAAAGTGCTATCAATTTAGATAAAGTAATAGGTAATTCATTGGTTGATAAGGTTGCTAATTTGGCAGGTAACAAAGCAAAAATAGCAGGTAATGGCAGCCAAAATACTTATGGGCAGTTAAACCTTACAGTTGCCAAGTTCTACCGCATCAGTGGTGGTTCAACCCAGCACAAAGGTGTGTCGCCTGATATTGATTTCCCATCGGTTATTCCGTTGGATAAATATGGTGAAGATACTGAACCATCGGCATTGCCTTATGATGTGATCCCTAAAAGTGCTTATACCAAGGTTGGTGATTTTGCAACCGTATTGCCCGAGCTTAAAAAGCTGCACCAGCAACGTATGGCAAAAAGCGATAGCTACAAATATTTGTTGCAAGACATCGCGGATTTTAAAAAGCACGATGCTGAAAAAAGCGTAACGCTTAACGAAGCGCAGTTTAAAAAGGAACGCGACGAAGATGAAACTACTGCCTTTGAGCGTGGTAACAAACGCCGTGTAGCTATGGGCTTGCCTCCGCTTAAAAAAGGACAAACAAGGCCGCGCAACGAAGATTTGGATTTTATTAAGGTTGAGGCCGGACAGATCCTGATCGACTACATCAATTTAGATAACAAGTTTACTTCAGTAATGAAGTAAGCGTAGCTACAAGCATATTTAACAGATCCCGGTTCGGAAACGAAGCCGGGATCTGTTGTTTTAAAACCAATTGGTATTACAATGGTTATCTAAGCACCATGGCTAAACCATTGCTTGAATTTACCGACAAGGGCATCTACTGCGAACAGGGCAAATTTTATATTGACCCCTGGAAACCTGTAGACGATGCCGTAATTACCCATGCCCATGCCGACCATGCCTACTGGGGGCACAAGCATTATTTGGCGCACCATTTATCGCGCGAGGTTTTATTATACCGCCTTGGCGAAATTGAACTGCAAACTGTGGAGTATGGCGAAACGGTAATGAAGAACGGGGTACAGATCTCGCTCTTCCCGGCGGGGCATGTGATAGGTTCAGCACAGATACGGTTGGAGTATAAGGGTGAAGTTTGGGTGGTATCCGGCGATTATAAAACAGAAGACGATGGGATATCAACGCCTTTTGAGCCGGTACGCTGCCATCATTTTATATCAGAGTGTACCTTCGGGATGCCCGTTTACCAGTGGAAACCGCAGGTTAAAATATTTGAGGATGTAAACAGCTGGTGGCAAAACAATGTGGATAATGGCGTAGCTACCGTAATTGTGGGTTACTCGTTAGGCAAGGCACAACGCATTTTGCAGAACCTCGATCTAAGTATTGGCAAAGTATATACCCATGGCGTTATCGAAAACACCAACGAAGCCCTGCGCCGCAATGGTGTTATATTAAACCCTACCGAACGTATTACGATAGATAGTCCGAAAGAGGAAGTGCGCAGGGGGATCATACTCGCCCCGCCATCATCAGTAGGTACACCCTGGATGCGGAAGTTTCAGCCGTATAGTTTCGGCTATTGTTCGGGCTGGATGGCGATCCGCGGAGCGAAACGCCGCAGGGCTGCCGACAGGGGTTTTATCCTCTCCGATCATGCCGATTGGGATGGCCTCATCAGTGCCATTGATGCTACCGGTTGCGAAAAGGTATACCTTACCCATGGTTACACGGCATCGTTCACCCGCTATTTAAACGAAATTGGTTTTAACGCGCAGGAGGTACATACATTATATGGTGATGATGAAGAGAGCGCTTCATCTCCGGCGGAAGGGGAAGTTGTTGAGGAAAAAGAAAAAGCGCTATCGCCCGGGGAGGATTTAGGTGAAGCCAAGGAGGAATCTGCTATATGAAAGCATTCGCCCAACTCTTTCTCTCTTTAGATGAAACCAACAAAACCAATGAAAAGGTTAGGGTTTTAAAAGAATATTTCACCAGTGTGCCCGATTCGGACAAGATGCACATGCTTGCACTCTTTACCGGCAGGCGGCCGAAGCGGCCTATCAACTCTACCCTGGTGCGCAACTGGGCCATCGAAGTATCTAACATCCCGGCCTGGTTATTTGAGGAAAGCTATCACGTAGTGGGCGATTTGGCCGAAACCATGGCCTTGCTGATGCCCGCCAATGAGAACAGCAGCCATAAATCGCTTACGGAGTGGATTGCCGAGATAAATGAAATTGCTACCCGCACCGAAGAAGAGCGTAAGCTTTGGCTGGTAGAATCATGGGCGATGCTGGATAGCCAGGAACGCTTTGTGTTCAATAAACTATTGACGGGAAGTTTCAGGGTGGGAGTATCGCAAAACCTGGTGATTAAAGCGCTGGCGGATATATCCGGAATTGAAGCGCCCACGCTTACCCACCGCATTATGGGGAGCTGGATGCCCGAAACTTATCATTACCCGCAATTGATACAGGCACAAGGCGCGGCCGATGATATTTCGAGGCCATACCCTTTCTTTTTGGCTTACCCTATACAGGAAACATCAGAAAAGCGAAAAACAGCCGATGATTTAGAAACTTCATTAGGCGATGCCGATGACTGGCAGGCCGAATGGAAATGGGATGGCATCCGTGCCCAAATGATAAAGCGCGAGGGCAAGATATTTATATGGAGCAGGGGCGAGGACCTATCCACCGATAAATTCCCCGAACTGCACCCGTTTTTAAATGCCCTGCCCGACGGGACTGTTTTAGATGGGGAAATACTGAGTTTTCGGGATGACCAACCATTGCCATTCAATGTGTTGCAAACACGCATCGGCCGCAAAAATTTAAGTAAAAAGATACTGGAGGAAAGTCCGGTAGCGGTAATCGCTTACGATTGTTTGGAGTACGAGGGCGTAGACATCCGCAGTAAAACGCAAAGCGAACGCCGTGAGATACTGGAAAGCTTACAAGCCGCCACGTCATTTTCGGATATATTCAGAATTTCGGCACTCATAAAGTTTGATAACTGGGGCGAACTGGAAACCATCCGTGAGCAATCGCGTGCCATGATAGCCGAAGGTATTATGCTGAAGCGCAAGAATGCCACTTACCAGGTTGGTCGCCGCCGTGGCGATTGGTGGAAATGGAAGATCGATCCGCTGTCAATAGACGCGGTGATGATCTACGCGCAAAAAGGCCACGGTCGCCGTGCCGATTTGTATACCGATTATACCTTTGCCGTATGGGATGGCGACAAGCTGGTGCCATTCGCTAAAGCCTACTCGGGCCTTACCGACCAGGAGATAAACAAGGTAGATAACTTTGTGAAGCGTAATACGCTCGAAAAGTTTGGTCCGGTACGTACCGTAAAACCCGAACTGGTATTTGAAATAGGATTCGAGGGCATCAATAAATCAACCCGCCACAAATCGGGCATCGCCCTCCGTTTCCCCCGTATCCTCCGCTGGCGGCATGATAAAAAGAAAGAGGAAGCGGATACTTTAGAGAGTTTGAAATCGCTTTTGAATGAATGATTGTTTTTCTTGTAATTGCGGAGAGCGAAGCAACCTCTTTCTCCTTCACGTCATTGAGAAACGAAGCAATCTCTACTTAGGCTCTGCTTGTGCTGTGATTTACGTTAGTCTGCTCTTGGGCGCAGAGCCACATTACTTTTGAGGGCAAAAGTAACAGACTAAGCGAAGCGATCTCATGAGTACCTTTAAAAACAAACCAATAACGAATAAACCCTTGTCCAGCAAAAGGCTTCTTTGCCGCACATGCCACACCCTGCAAAACGGCAGAACTTTGGGCTGGAACTTTTGCCCCGCTGCTCTATCCCGCTCCACATGCAACAAGTTCCTATGCCCGCCTTTGCGCTTTTGGCCTCCACAGTTCTGCCCATTTTCGCCCGAAGCTCTTTGCTGACGAGGAACGAGACTTACGAAGTTTCAAAAACTTCGTAAGTCTTACTCTGAAAAACGCGTCATTGCGAGGAACGAAGCAATCTCTACGTAAGCAGAGCCGCCCTGTATAGTATAGAGATTGCTTCGTTCCTCGCAATGACGCGTTCTTATGAAGAGAAACCCTTGCGCTCGTTTTCAACGAGTGCTTAAACCGGGTTAGCGTCTGCGACGCTTTTTTATAATTCCATTACTTCTTAAACCGCTCTACAACATTCACCGCACTGCCCGGTAGTTTTACTTTGTAACGGTAGCCGCCGTTAAAGGCATCTTCTTCTTTTATAAACTCGTGGTTTTTTTTGGTGATCCAAAAGGTTTGGGTGAATTTGGCACCGTTGTGTTCCCCATCGTGCAGCAGTACCCAGCAATCAACCTTTTCGTTGTTTAACAGGGTGAGCGTTTCGCTGCCGGTTACTTTGTATAGGATATAGTCGGGTTTCAGGATACCGGCATCGTAAAAGTTGATGGCGAAGGTTTTTCCGGCTGCCAGCGGCAGCATCTCAAATGTTTCAATATCCAAGTTCCAGTTAAGGTTGGGTGTGTTGAAATCGATCTTGAAATCCTTAGCCAGATTATTTGCAACGGTATCGGCCCCAACTACTTTATCGGCATACCAGTTATACGCCTTGGTTTTAGTGCCGATAGTTTCGGAGTGATAAATAGGGGCGAAGTCTGCTTTTTTATTGATGGATACGATGTGGCGGTACTGGTTGGTGTCGGCGGCGTACCAGTTTTGGGTAACCTTATACACCGGCTGGTTTTGAAATTTGGTGACGCTAACATCGCGTGTCCATAAAGAAATGCTGAGCACTTTGTTACGTACGGGCATTTGAAAATAAACCATGTATTGTTTAAACCCGGGTTGCAAAACCGATGTGAGCAGGCGCTTGTCCTTCAGCCGGATGGTATCTACAGTTTGGGCAAATGTATAGCTGCCTATACAGGCCAGCAGCAATGCGAAAAGTATAGCTTTTTTAATCATGATAAGTTTTTTATTGCCGGTTTGACTTGTGACACAGGCATTTGTTACAGCCCATAAATCATCATCAAATTTGGAGATGTTGGTTATTGACCAATGCGAAAAACCAGCATTTAAGTTCAAAAGCCTATTCAGTTTGTTCATTCAAGGCTGATACAGAACCTGTTGAAGTTTGTAGCCGTTAAGATTTTAACTGAAAGCAAAAAAGTTTTCGGTGCGACTAACGAACTAATTAATATTATGATGAAAAGACTACTTTCAATCCTGCTGATTGCTTCAGTTACAGGATTTGTATCGTGTAAGAAGGACAAATCGAAAGATAATGGTCCGGATGAAAACCCAACAAAAATTGCTCCCGACGGTTTTACCTTTAAAACCAGTAAGGATGTTAACGTTAATGTAACGCTTAAAACCAATAACGACCAGCCCATATCGGGCGTAGTGGTTAGCGTATACAATGTAGGCAGTACCAATAGCGATCAGGCCATTTATAAGGGCGTAACCGATGCAAACGGTAATTTAAAAGCTACCATTAACGTAGCAACTTCTGTAAGCCAGTTAGTTGTAGACCCTGCCTATGTAGGCTTAATACGTAACGCCCGTGTTGCTATCAACGGCTCATCATCAACAGTGGTGCTGGGCGGTAAAGCAGGCGCCAGCGGCGATATCGTAGCCGAAGAAATAAACCCGACCGGCGTAATAAGGGGTAACGGTTTAGGTACCACCGGTGTTATCACTACCGATTATGGTTACCCAACAGGCTATACCGCATCTAATGCGTTTGTGGCGCCAACTAACTTAGGTAAACCAGCCTACCTGGAAGCTACAGGCGATATTATCGATGCCTCGTTACTCTCTTATGTAAACGCCTCGTTGCCGGAAGGCACTCCATTAACTACTTCGCACCCGGAATATTTAAGTTCGAGCGCGGTAGCTACTATTAACGTAACCGCTAAATCAGATGTTTGGATCACTTTCGTATCTGAAGGCGCGGGCTTTTTAAATTCACTGGGTTATTATACTTATAAAACTACCGATCCGCCAACGTTATCAACAGGCGGTACATTATTAGGTGGTATTGATAAGGTAACCTATGTATTCCCCAACGCTTCGGCGCTTAATTCGGGCGGGGCCTTAAAAAGCGGCGATAAAGTGAAACTGGGTACTTTTGAATCCGGCACTTCTATCGCGTTCGTAATATTACAAAACGCGTGGACAGGCTCTACAGTAAATGCAGCAGCTACTAAATTCTTTACCAACCCTAACTTCAACCCTGAAACCACTACGGCTACTAAACGCCACTCGGTAATGCTTTATGATAATGTGCATAAACTATTCCTGCTGGGCTTTGAAGACCAAAACAGGCAAAGTGGTTCGGATAACGACTTTAACGACCTGGTTGTTTACGCTACCGCTAACCCTATTACCGCTATATCAACTACCAACGTAGCTGCTATTGATGATGGCGGCGATACCGATGGTGATGGCGTGGCCGATGAGTCGGACGCGTTCCCTAACGACGCTACAAGGGCATTCATCAGCTATTTCCCTTCAGAAAGTACTTACGCGCAGGTGGCATTTGAAGATAACTGGCCATCAAAAGGCGATTATGATTTGAATGACCTTATCGTAAACTATCGTTATAAATATATACTGAATGCTAAAAACCAGGTGGTAACCCTGCAAGGCGATTATATAGCCCAGGCAGCAGGCGCTTCGTTTAAAAACGGTTTTGGTGTGCAACTGCCGGTAGCTGCTTCAACAGTATCATCGGTAACCGGACAAAAAATTATCAGCAATTATATCACCTTTGCCAGCAGCGGGGTAGAAGCCGGGCAGTCCAAAGCGGTAATTATTCCGTTTGATAACCAGGATGGGGTATTGAAATATCCTGACGGATCGTTCCTGGTGAATACATTAACTAATAAGGATAAGGTTGCTGGTACCCCGGTATCAGTACTGCTTACCTTCGCGTCGCCTATAGATCAGGCTAATTTAGCGGCTTCATCATTCAATCCGTTCCTGATCAGTAACCTGCGCAGGGGCTATGAAGTGCACTTGCCGGGCAATGTGCCAACTGATAAGGCCGATACCAAACTATTCGGTACTGCCGATGACGTATCGGTACCATCAAGTGGTAAGTATTACCTGTCGGCACAAAACTGGCCATGGGCTATCAGCTATAACACAGCCATCAGTTACCCAATTGAAGCGGCAACTATCACCAAAGCCTACCTGCACTTTGCAGACTGGGCGGCATCGGGCGGTTCGAGCTTTACCGATTGGTATAGCAATACCGCGGCAGGCTATCGCGATAATAGCTTCATTTACTCAAAGTAGGATTTCTTTAATTAACTAATAATGGGGAAGCGTCACAAGCAATTGTGGCGCTTTTTTGTTTGTGGGGAACTCATTTTGTGGAAAATTTTCCCAAAGTGAGAAAAAGTGTGAAGTAAAATATTGACCTTTGGCACGCAAAAAGGGCTATTTCGTGCTTGAAACGCAGTATTTGCAAGTTTGGACTTATAGTTGCATAAGACTGAACAAAAAGACACACTAATTAATTTATAACATGAAAAAAGTATTTACCTACCTGTTGATGTTTGGAATCGCGGGTATCGTATCTTGTAAAAAAGACGGTTCAAACCAGGTTAACCCCAACCCGACAACCTCTACTGACAAAATTGCCCCTGAAGGTTTCAACTTTAACACTACTAAAGATGTAGCGTTAAACGTAACATTGAAAACCAACAACGACCAACCAATTGATGGTGTAGTTGTAAGTGTTTACAATCCTAACAATACTACTTCTCCAATTTTTAAAGCAGTAACTGATAAAAGCGGTAACTTCAAAGCAACCGTTACTGTACCTACTTCATTAGATAAACTGATCATCGATCCTGCTTACGTAGGTTTAATGCGCAACGCAACTGCTGCTATCAATGGTAACGCTACTACAGTAGTTATCGGTGGTAAAAACAGCTTCGGTGGCGATATCATCGGTTATTCTGCTGATCAAACTTTAAAAACTAACTCAATCCGTACGGCTACTACAGGTAACGCTCTTAACATTAAGTTTGCTTACCCTTCACCATACACAGGTTCAGCCGACGCGGTATTTAACAACTCAACTTATCCGCTGAGTGTTGGCCGCCCTAAATATTTAGAGGCAACCGGCGACGTGATCGACGCTTCATTATTAAAATTTGTGAACGCTTCATTACCAGAGTCAAACCCGGTACCTAAAAGCCATCCTGAGTACTTGTCAAGCAAAAACACTACTACGCTTAACATTACAGCACAGTCTGACGTTTGGATCACTTACGTATCTGAAGGTGCAGGTTTCTTAAACACTTTGGCTTACTATACTTACAAAACAGGTACTCCGCCAACCAGCGCAAGCGATATAACTAACGCTACTATTATATTGCCAAACGCATCAAACACAGGTTCTGCCGGTGCTTTAAATGCCGGTGATAAAGTTAAATTAGGTCGTTTTGAAGCAGGTACTTCTATCGGTTTCATCTTATTACAAAACGCATGGACCGGTTCAGGTATCAAAACTGACGGTACTAAATACTTCTCTCAAGATAACTTGAACCCTGAGAGCAGCGCAAGCTTAAAGAAACACTCTATCGCTTTATATGATGATGTTCATAAATTGTTCCTGATAGGTTTCGAAGATCTTCCAAGAGATGTTGACTCTGATAACGACTTTAACGACTTAGTTTTCTACGCAACTTCTAACCCAGTAAACGGTATATCACAAGATGGCGTACCTGTAATTGACAAAGGCGGTGATACAGACGGTGACGGTGTTGCTGACGATCAGGATGCTTTCCCTAACGATCCTACTAAAGCTTACATCAGCTACTACCCATCTGCAACAACTTACGCTCAAGTAGCATTTGAAGATAACTGGCCTAAAAAAGGTGACTATGACATGAACGACTTAGTGATCAACTACCGTTACACTTCAGTATTGAACGCTAAAAACCAGGTAGTAACTTTGCAAGGCGATTACTTGCCACAGGCATCAGGTGCTTCATTCAAAAACGGTTTCGGTGTACAATTACCGGTAGCAGCTTCTACAGTAGCATCAGTAACAGGCCAAAAAGCTGTCAGCAACTACATCAGCTTCGCAAGCAATGGTGTTGAAGCCAGCCAAAGCAAAGCGGTTATCATTCCTTTCGACAACCAGGATGCAGTATTGAAAAACCCTGACGGTTCATTCTTCGTGAACACCTTGAACGCTAAAGATAAAATGACAGGTACTACAGTATCAGTATTGGTAACTTTTGCTTCACCTGTTGCACAAGCAAGCTTAACACCATCAACCTTCAATCCGTTCCTGATCAGCAATCTGCGCAGAGGTTACGAAATTCACCTGCCGGGTTATGTTCCAACTGATAAAGTTGACGCTAAATTGTTCGGTACTGATGATGATGCTTCAAAACCATCAGCAGGTAAATACTACTTATCTAACGAAAACTGGCCATGGGCTATCAGCTATAACACTGCTATCCTTTATCCACTTGAAACAGTTAGCATCACCAAAGCATACCCTCACTTCGCTGAGTGGGCAGCTTCAGCCGGTTTGTCTTTCACCGACTGGTACAGCAACACTGGTGCAGGTTTCAGAGATAACAGCTCTTTATACTTGAAATAATAAAATATTAGTGGTTTGATTTGATGAGGCAACGTCGGTAACGGCGTTGCCTCTTTTGTTTTATAAGAACCGGTAATATATATACCCGACGACCGCAGCACTGACGGTTGTTTCCCGCGAAACCAAAATTCACTTAATAGATTAAATTTAACTGTGGCGAAAACTCCACTGTGCCAATTTAAATTAAAAAACTAATCATTTTGTTCACACACTTCATACCTGTTGTGAGAAGTGTAAATGCCGAAATAATGATGCTTTGGAGGTTTTTTTAATTTTTGTGAAATCTGCTTCACAAGCAATTGGGGAAATTTGGGGAAATGGCAATCGGGGATAAGTGTGGAATTTTTTACTATGCCCAAGTAATTTAATTTCACCAAAATGGAGCTTTCTTTCTATAAACTATAGGTTTTTGGGGAATGGTGCAGTGTTTGCAATATGGCACTCACATCTATTTACTAAATTAAAATATAAATGAAGAAGCACTTAACCTTACTTATTGCCTTAGCTGTAACCGGCATGGTATCTTGTAAAAAGGATGTCCAAACCGGCTCAGATAACACAACCCCAACCACTGCCGCGAATGGCAAGGCCGCTCCGGATGGTTTTAACTTTAAAACCTCTAACGAGGTAAATGTTAACATTACTCTTCGTGCCAATAACGACGAGCCTTTATCAAACGTACTGGTACGCATATTCGATCCGGCCAATACCAATGCTGATGAGGCGCTGTACACCGGTATGACGGATAATGCGGGTAACATACAAGCTAAGGTGAATGTGCCTGCCGGCTTAAGCCAGGTAATTATTGATCCTGCTTATGTTGGTTTAATGCGTAACGCTATCGCTAAAATAAACGGCAGTGCAACTACCGTAGTTATTGGTGGTAAAACTACTTTCAGCGGCGATATCATCGCACAAGCGGTTACTCAAAAAAATCGTAAAATATTCAGCACAGGTACACAGGCGGTTACAAGCACCCAGTTTGTATATCCTGCACCTTATACTTCGGCAAGCGATGCTATATATGACGATGCTAACTTCCCGTTGTACTTGGGCGTACCTAAATATAAAGAAACGCAACGCGCTAACATTACGCCGTTGATGCTTAAATACATCAACGCGTCGTTACCGGAGTCGGTCCCGGTTGAAAAACTGCACCCGAAGTACCTTACTAAAAAAGCGGTGCCTACTATCAATGTAATTAAAACATCTGAAGTTGATGTAACCTTTATATCTGAAGGTGCTACTTACCAAAACACGTTGGCTTACTATACTTATCCAACCAACAATCCTCCAAAAAACGCTAACGATATTAAAAAGGCAACTTTTGTGTTCCCTAATACTTCGGCAGCAGGTTCGGGTGGTGCTTTGCAGGCTGGTGACCAGGTAAAACTGGGTACTTTTGAAGCTGGTACTACCATCGCTTTCATCGTATTGCGTAACTCATGGACAGGTTCAAGCATCCAAACTGATGTAGATAAATTTTACTCTATCGATGCTTTCAACCCTGAAACTGATAACACCATTAAAAAACATACTGTAGTATTGAATGATGATGTGCACAATCACTTCGTGGTAGGCTTTGAAGATATTGCCCGTAACGAAGCCATCTGCGATCATGACTTTAACGATATCGTTTTCTACGCTAAAGCAACCGTTGCCGACGCGATTGACCCTACTGATATTCCTATTATTGATAAAGGTACCGATACAGATGGTGACGGTGTAAGTGACGAGGCCGACCAGTATCCTAACGATCCGGAGCGTGCTTTCGATAGCTACTACCCATCTAAAACCCGTTTTGCCCAAGTTGCTTTTGAAGACAACTGGCCTAAAAAAGGTGATTATGATATGAATGACCTGGTGATTGATTATCGCTACAAATTTGTACTTAACGCCAAAAACCAGGTGGTTGACCTGCAAGGTTTATATGTACCAATTGCAGCCGGTGCCTCATTTAAAAATGGTTTCGGTGTACAATTCCCTGTTCCTGCATCAGCAGTTAAAAGGGTAAGAGGCCAGCAATTAATTGGCAACTACATTAAACGTACTGCCGAAGGTAACGAAGCAGGCCAAAGCAAAGCGGTTATTATACCATTTGATAACCACGATGCCGTGTTGAGCTATTTCGACGGATCATACTTTGTAAATACCAAACCTGAAAAAGATAAGGTAGAGGGCAAACGTGTTACTGTAACCATCAACTTTAACGCGCCTATAGATCAGTCAGCATTAAGCGTGGCCGATTTCAATCCGTTCCTGATCAGTAACCTTAACCGCGGCGCGGAGGTTCACTTGCCGGGCTATTTGCCAACCGACCTGGCTAATGCCAAATTATTCGGTACTGATGATGACAGCACTAACCCGGCAGCTAACAGGTATTACCTGTCGCCAAACAACCTGCCATGGGCTATCAGCTACCAGTATTCGGTTAAATACCCAATTGAAGGTGTAAACATTAACGATGCCTACCTGCACTTTAACGAGTGGGCAATGTCTGCCGGAAGGCAATACCCTGAGTGGTATACCAACGAAGGCGCAGGCTACCGCGATGTTTCAAAACTATATCAGAAATAAGTTTACCACACTATAAGCAAGAAGGCCCCGCTCATATCAGCGGGGCCTTCTTGCTTATAAAAGAATTTGAAAGCGTATTATATATTATCGGCGTTTTTTTCCGCGGCCTCGCGGTCGCGCAGATTGCGCATAATTTTGGTGAAGCCATGATGCACACGTGTTTCATCATACAGCGGGAACACCAGCCCTGAGCCCCAGAAACGAGTGCCATCTTTACGCATGTGATAACGCTCGTCAATAGCCCTGCCTTCACTTAGTGCAGTGCCAAGTTCTTTTTCGGGTATGCCTGCGGCTACATCTTCCGGGGTAAAAAATGCTTTAGCACTTTCGCCTAATATTTCTTCCTCTTTAAAGCCCAACACTTTTTCAGCGCCGGTATTCCAGCTGTTAACATCGCCATTGGTATCGGTAGTTACCACGGCATAATCTTCCAGGCTATCCAGTACCTGCCTAAAGAAATCTTCGCTCATGCGGAAATAGCTGTCGTTATATACCGTGTTGCCGGTAATACTGTCATTGTCGCTGGCATAATCAAGCATAACAACGGTATTGCCGGGGCTGCTGATCATTTGCAGCGGCTCGCGGGTTATACGGTAATAGGTTTCGTAACCGTTTGGTAAGGCAAATACATCCGGCTGTTGCTTTACGGGCTTCAAAACAATGGGTAGTTTATTGTCGGCATCCTCGTTAAAAGCGATGTTGGCCAGCATATAGGTGTATCCTTTTTCAATCAGATCGCCCAGTAACTGCGGTGTAAGTATAATTTGCATTAGCTTATTATTATTCAGTGTTAACTTATATAACTCTCATAATCAGCATGTGTTTTAAAAAAGAAAACCCCATCATTACTGACGGGGTTACTTGGTGTAAATTAACTATTATAGAGGGTTGATCTTTTATTGATCAATCACTGCACTTATATATTGCAGTGCAAAAATGGCCTCATAATTTAGGTGGATATGGGTAGTAAAGGCCATACGTATTTGCATCGGCTAAAATGCGTTAATAATATTTAGTAGGGGAATGTTCAAATGTAATAAGCCTTACTGAATTTGAAATGCGGAGTTTTCCACAAAGTACATAAAGCATACCATATAAGTAGTTGTTTATACTTAAAACAACCTTATTTGGCATATTAACAGTGTTAATAAATAGCATTAATGTTACGCAATAAGGCTATATATTACTTTTTGCTGATGGGTTTTAACTTGTTTTAACGCTACATTTAGGTTTTAACAAATTTATACAATGAAAAAACTGACACTCATTGCCCTGTTAGCTGTATTTACAATAGCTGCCAAAGCGCAGGATACCGCCAAACTATACAACCCCGCCGCTGATGCCAAAGCCGAAATAGCCGCCGCGGTAAAAAAGGCTGCCAAAGAGCATAAGAATGTATTGCTGCAATTGGGTGGTAACTGGTGTAGCTGGTGCCTCAAGTTTAATAAACTGGTTACCAACGATGCCGACCTTACCAAATACCTTAACGATAACTATGTTACTGTACACGTAAACTACAGTAAAGAGAATAAGAACGAAGCCGTACTGGCCTCATTAGGCTATCCGCAGCGTTTTGGTTTCCCGGTATTTGTAGTGTTGGATGGTAAGGGCAACCGCCTGCATACCCAAAATTCAGGTTATCTGGAAGAAGGTGATGGCCACAGCAAAGCCAAAGTGATGGAGTTTTTCCAGAATTGGTCGACAAAAGCGCTTGATCCAAAAAGTTATGTGAGTGTTAAATAATTTTTTATTAATTGTAACGTTTTTGTTATATTGCATTTACAACTAATTTAAATTATTGAGCTATGGTAATGGTACGCATTTATTATGACTACTACTTTGGCAGCCTCGACAAGATGTTCGTAAAGGTTTGCTCAGCAAAAATCTTCTGACAAAACAAAAAAGCCGCATAAAAAATGCGGCTTTCGTTTTATAGCTATATTGGGTTATCGAATACTAATTATTCAATAACGCTAACTTTTAACATATTGGTTTTGCCTTGTTTTACAATTGGCACGGCAGCAGTGTTGATTACTACATCGCCCGGTTGTATAAGATCGGCAGTTTTAAGTATGCCATTTACATCGCTGATGGTTTGATCAGTACTTTCCAGTTTATCGTAGTAGAAAGCTCTTACACCCCAAATTAAACTTAAAGCGTTTAACAGTTGAGTGTTAGAGGTAAAGATATAAGTACTTGCCTTTGGCCTGTAGCTTGAAATTTCAAAAGCGGTATAACCAGAAATGGTCATTGATACAATACCTACCGCGTTACTATGCTCTGCAAGGTAAACAGCCGAACTGCAAACCGCGTCGCTTAAGTAATTAGGTGATGCAAGATCTAAAGTGCTCTCTTTTGATGAGTTGAACGGATAACCGAACTCTTCAACGTTACGCACAATTTTAGCCATTGTTTCAATAACAATAACCGGGAACTCACCAACTGAAGTTTCGCCGCTTAGCATTACCGCGTCAGCGCCATCAAGTACAGAGTTGGCTACGTCATTCACCTCGGCACGTGTTGGGCGAGGGGTAGTGATCATTGACTCCAGCATTTGTGTAGCCACAATTACCGGTTTTGAAGCCGCGCGACATTTACGGGCAATCATTTTTTGCAACAAAGGCACTTGCTCTAATGGCATTTCAACACCAAGATCGCCACGGGCCACCATTACGCCGTCGGTAGCGGCAATAATAGCATCGATATTGTCAATAGCTTCCGGTTTTTCAACCTTGGCAATTACGCGTGCAGCGCTGTTACGTGAGTTGATCACGCGTTTCAGTTCAATAATATCTGAAGCATCACGCACGAATGATAAACCGATCCACTCTACATCGTTATCTAAAGCGAAGTGCAGGTTAGAAAGATCTTCTTCGGTTAAGCTTGGGATAGATACTTTAGTGTTTGGCAGGTTAACACCTTTACGTGATGTTAAAATACCACCGTGTACAACCTCGCAAACTACAGTGTCTTTGCGGTTGGTTTCAATAACGCGCATTTGCAGTTTACCGTCATCCAGCAAAATGATCTCGTTAGGTTTTACATCCTGCGGAAAGGTTTCGTAAGTGATGTAGATCTGGTTGTCGTCACCAATGCACTCATTGGTGGTAATGTTGATGCGTGTACCATTCACCAGGTGAATACCACCATCTTTAACTAAGCCGATACGTATTTTTGGTCCCTGTAAATCAGCCAGTATACCAACATTGGTTTTGTACTGTGCATTGATTTCGCGAATGGTATCGATAGTTTTTTTGTGATCTTCGGGTTTTCCGTGAGAAAAATTAAGACGGCAAACGTTCACGCCGGCCTTTATCATCGATAATAAAACATCTTTCGGCGACGATGCGGGACCCATCGTGGCGACTATTTTTGTACGGTTATAACTCAGTTTCATATGGGGGTAACTTAAATTTTACAATGGTGTAACAATCACACTCAAAATTGCGCCGCTAAAATAGGAGATTTTCGCGGGATTTTAATTTTTTAGGATCAATCTTTACGGCGGCAACAATTTCGGGTATCTTATTTAGCGAAAAAACAAGCGTATCAAGCTCATCATCATCTATATAGTTTTTTATCATCAAAAAATAATCGATCTTTCGCATTTCGGGTATAAGGTAGCCATCTGATCCTTTATTGGCAATAAAAAAGAAATCTGTTTCGGTGGCTTCCCAATGATGCTCGTAAATAGAAAAGAAAACAGGCTGCGCGGCTTGGTTTATATCAACCTCAAGGTCGGTTTTTTTAACAAAATTAAAATTGAGGTGCTTATTTATAAGGTAGCAAATGCGGTAATCTTTTAACGAAGTTGTTACTGCGATCAAAACAAAATCAAGATCGATCTCAAACTTTAAAAATTTCCTGTTCAAAATCACTATTTTTACAGCGGTAAATTTACAAATAGAAACTGTAGGCATAAAATTTTGTTACTGATATTGTGCAAAAGTTTTACATTTGATATTTAACAGAATTTATTTTTCTTTGCAACTGAAAAATTATTAATCATTAAACTATAAGACTATGTCTGATATCGCTTCAAGAGTAAAAGCTATAATCGTAGAAAAATTGGGTGTTGACGAAAGTGAAGTAACACCTGAAGCAAGCTTCACCAATGACCTTGGTGCCGACTCTTTAGATACAGTAGAACTGATCATGGAGTTTGAAAAAGAATTTAACGTAGCTATACCTGACGATCAGGCAGAAACTATCGGTACAGTAGGTCAGGCAGTTGCTTACCTTGAAAAAAACGTTAAGTAAGACTCCCTAAAGCTATTAAATGGAGTTTAAAAGAGTAGTAGTAACCGGGCTTGGTGCGCTTACTCCTATTGGTAATACCGTTCCTGAATATTGGGACGCTTTATCAAGAGGGGTAAGCGGTGCTGCCTTGATCAAGAGTTTTGATACCACACATTTCAAAACCAAGTTTGCCTGCGAGGTAAAAGGTTTTGATGCTGATGGTTTTCTGGGGCGCAAAGATGCGCGTAAGCTTGATCCGTTTGTGCAGTATGCCTTGTTTTCAACCGAAGAAGCCGTAAAGGATGCCGAATTAGACTTTTCAAAGCTGGATACCAGCCGAATAGGTGTAATTTGGGGTTCGGGTATTGGCGGTTTAAAAACGTTTTTAGATGAAGTAATTAACTTTGCTAAAGGCGATGGTACACCGCGTTTTAATCCGTTCTTCATCCCTAAAATGATCGCGGACATTGCCCCCGGGCATATTTCAATTAAATATGGCCTGCGCGGACCAAACTTTACAACAGTTTCGGCTTGTGCTTCTTCAAACAATTCGTTGATTGATGCCTTCAATTACATCCGTTTGGGTAAAGCAAATATGTTTATCTCAGGTGGTTCTGAAGCTATTATTAACGAAGCCGGTATAGGTGGTTTCAATGCCATGCATGCCCTCTCAACCCGTAACGATGATCCTGCAACTGCCTCAAGGCCGTTCGATCTTGATCGTGAAGGTTTTGTGGCAGGCGAGGGTGCAGGTACCATCATATTGGAAGAACTTGGCCATGCAATTGCCCGTGGTGCAAAAATATATGCCGAAATGGTAGGCGGCGGCATGAGTGCCGATGCGTATCACATGACGGCACCACACCCTGAAGGTTTAGGCGCGGCCTTAGTAATGAAAGCGGCGCTTGAAGATGCAGGCCTTACACCTGCCGATATCGACTATGTAAATGTTCACGGAACATCTACACCGATAGGCGATCCGCAGGAAATTAAAGCCATACAAGATACTTTTGGTGACGATATCTATCGCATCAATATCAGCTCAACCAAATCAATGACCGGGCACTTGCTTGGTGCTGCGGGCGCGGTTGAAGCTATAGCTTCTATTATGGCTTTGCAAACAGGCATTATACCTCCAACCATCAATCACTTTACTGATGACCCGGTATTTGATCCTAAAATTAACTTCACCTTTAACACTGCACAAAAGCGCGAAGTTAATATAGTTCAAAGCAATGGGTTTGGTTTTGGCGGCCATAACGCGTCTGTTATATTTAAAAAGTACGAAGTTTAAAAGTATTGAATGCCTATTAGTCGGTTTTACAAGCTTTACCTATCTCCTAACAGAAAATATGTTAAAGTACTAAAGAATTTGCTCGGTTTTGTGCCGGGCAATTTGTCGTTATACCGCTTGGCATTTCGTCATAAATCTGTAGCACAAAACGTAAAGAAGGGTGTTAAGAACAGCAACGAGCGCCTGGAGTTTTTGGGCGATGCTGTTTTAGGCAGCGTTGTGGCCGAAGTGCTTTTTAAATTATACCCTTATAAAGACGAAGGTTTTTTAACCGAACTGCGATCAAAGATAGTGAGCCGTGTTAACCTTAACCAGTTAGCACGCAAACTTGGCTTTGAGCAGTTAATTGAATATGATAACCGGATCCTCAATTCCGGCAGGCAGGGCTCGCTTTTAGGCGATGCCTTTGAAGCGCTTATTGGTGCGGTGTATCTAGATAAGGGCTACGATTTTACCAAGAACTTCCTGATCAACCATATCATTAAATCGCATATTGATATTCATACGCTTGAGCAAACCGAAACCAATTTCAAAAGCAAGCTGATTGAATGGTGCCAGCGCCATGGTAAGGATATCAGCTTTGACCTAGTAGGTAACCAAGAGGGCGAAAGCACCAAGCTGTTCACCATACAAACCAGTGTTGACGGCGAAATAATGGGCCTGGGTAAAGAATTCAGCAAGAAGAACGCCGAGAAATTATCTGCAGAAAAAGCTTGCGAAGCGCTGGGTATTTAAAGCGAAAAGGTAAAAGCTTAAAGGAGAAAGGTGACATGTATTGAGAATCGAGAGATAAGATTCAAGAGACAAGTTAACGCCCGGGTCTTGATTCCTGACTCTCATATCTTGACTCTAAAATTCATCAGTCTCTGCTCAACCTTACCGTATCTGTTCCGGGATTGCTTAGTGGGGCAACTTTTATGCGGTTCTTGTTTTTTTGGTAGTAGTCGAAATTCTTTTTGACCTTTTGTATCAGTTCATAATCGTTCCAGCCCTTTACGTCTTCAAAAGAGGGACGATAAAAGTCCATGAATTTCCTGATCTCTTCGTCATCGGTTAAGCCGGTTGAGCTTTTTACAAGCGCTTTGGTGTAACGGTGATTTACCTCGGCTTCCTGCAATTCGTTTTTTGCATAGGAGGCAAAGTGGCGCGCTTGTCCCGGTGTTTTGCCGAAAAGTTCGTAAAAGCCGGTAATAGGTGATACTAAAAATAACAATGCGGGTGGCTTGCCATCAAAAAAAACGCCTTTGCCACGGTAGCTTCGCATCACTTCGGCCAGTTCCTGCTGCTTGGTTTGCGCTTTTACGCTCAATCCTTTCAGTTCAATTTCGGGCGAGAGATATATTGCGATGTCGTTTTTACCAGCTACTACCACCTCTTCGCTTCCATAGGATTTTTTGGTTACCAGCAGGGTGTCTCCGGTAGCGGCCGGAATAGAAAAGATCCCCAGTTCATCACTCATCATGATGGTTTGGGTGCGTTTATTGGTAACTAATGCCTGCGCCACACGAATGGATGCTCCCTTTTTATAAATAACACCCTGGATGCTTTGCGCACGCGTTAAGCCGGGCAGGCCAAGCATGCAAAGCAGCGTTAAAAGGGTGGTGGATATTTTAATTTTCATTCGGTATTAATCAACGTAAACATAAATATTGTATTTTAGATACAATGTGAAAAAGTGTTAAAACCACAAAAAGGTAAACATTAAGATACATAGTTTAGTAAAACAGTAAAAAAACTATCTTTGCACATGATAAAATCCATGACAGGGTATGGAATTGCCAGTTTTGATTCGGGCAGCACAAAGTACACCGTTGAAATAAAATCCCTGAACAGTAAATTTCTTGAACTGTCGTTAAGGTTACCCAAACTATTTTCTGATAAAGAGTTTCAGCTGCGCAACGATTGCAGCAAGCAGATAGATCGTGGTAAGGTAAATCTTTCTATCAATGTTGAGCAAAGCGGTTCGGCCGTTAGAGCTGCCGGTATTGATAACGATCTGTTAAAACACTATTACAATCAGCTTAAAAATGTAAGTGCCGAGTTGGGCGAACCATCTGGCAACTTGCTGCAACTGGCTTTGGGTTTACCCGAGGTAGTTAAATATAACGAGGAAACTGTATCTGAAGACGAATGGAAACAGGTTGAAAAAACTTTTCAGCAGGCATTGGCCGCTTTCCAAAAATTTCGTCAGGATGAGGGTGATGTATTGGAGAAGGATGTTAGATACCGTATTGAGGTAATACTGAACAACCTGAAAGCCGTTGAGGTAGAAGAACCGAAACGTGTGCCACTGATTCGCGAGCGCCTTAACCAGTTTTTAAACGACGCGGTAGCCCGCGAAGCTATCGACCAGAACCGTTTTGAGCAGGAATTGATCTATTATATTGACAAGCTTGATATTACCGAAGAAAAGATAAGGCTGAAAACGCATTGCGAATACTTTTTAGAAACCCTGAAAAATCAGGATGCTAACGGTAAAAAGTTAGGTTTTATAACCCAGGAGATAGGCAGAGAGATCAACACCCTTGGTTCAAAAGCCAATGATGCCGCTATACAAAAATTGGTAGTAGGCATGAAAGAAGAGCTTGAAAAAATTAAAGAACAATTACTAAACGTGTTGTAATGTTACAAGGATGTAAGGTTGAAATGTTAAAAAACAACTTTACAACTTTATAACTTTACAACCTTTCAATAACATGAGCGGTAAATTAATCATATTCTCAGCACCATCCGGAGCCGGTAAAACTACTATTGTGCACCATTTGCTGGGTAAAATTCCTGATCTGGAGTTCTCCATATCGGCCACCACCAGGCTGGCCCGTGGCGAGGAGGTTGACGGACAGGATTACTATTTTATAAGTAAAGAAGAGTTTTTGCACCGTATTGCCAAAAAGCAATTCGTTGAGTTTGAAGAAGTATATAGCGGTACATTTTATGGCACCCTGCGTACCGAAATTGAACGGATTTGGCAAAAAGGTAAAACGGTAATATTTGATATTGATGTAGAGGGCGGTATGCACCTGAAACGTAAATATGAAGACCAGGCGCTGGCCATTTTTGTACAGCCGCCATCTTTAGAGGTATTGAAGGAGCGTTTGAGTGGCCGCGGTACCGATAGCGCCGAAAAATTGCAGGAAAGATTCGCCAAAGCTGAAAAGGAGTTAAATTACGCCCCTCAGTTTGATATTATCCTCAAAAATTACGATCTTAACACGGCATGTGCCGAAGCAGAACAATTGGTGAGCGACTTTATAAAGTCGTAGTTTGCTTAATCAGTTCTCAGTTGCACCGGGACGATTGTCATTGCGAGGAACGAAGCAATCTTCGGTTTAATTTGCACGCTGTATATTTCGCGATTGCTTCGTGCCTCGCAATGACAGGTTTCTTACAACAAGCTTTATAGTATTTCAAGAGAAATAGGTTTCTCTTTTTTCCTTTGGCTAACTATTAATCCGTGAACAAGAATGAAGATAGGCTTATTATTCGGTTCATTTAACCCCATACACATTGGGCATTTAATTATAGCCAACTATCTGGCTAATCATACCGCGCTTGATAAAGTGTGGCTGGTGGTATCGCCCCAAAACCCGCTTAAAAAATACGGCGACCTTATTAATACTTACGACAGGCTGGAGATGGCGAAACTGGCAACCAGCAATTCTGATAATATTGAGGTGAGCGATGTAGAACTGAAATTACCGCAACCATCCTACACCATCGATACTTTAACCCATCTGCGCGAAAAATACCCACAGCACGAATTTGCCGTTATTATGGGTTCGGATAACCTGATTTCGCTGCCCAAGTGGAAAAACTATAAGCTGATACTGCGCGACTACCGCGTGTATGTGTATCCCCGCCCCGGTTATGAAAATGCCGAACTGGCATCGCATCCGTCAGTAACCATCACCATGACACCACTGATGGAACTTTCTGCCACCTTCATCCGTAAATCACTCGCCGATAAAAAGAACGTGCAGTACTTTGTACCCGATGCCGTTCTGAGCTTTATTGAGAGTAAGAATTTGTACAGGTAAATTAGGTATAGGGAGGGTGTTTGTATTCTTCACCGCTGTCATGCTGAGGAACGAAGCATCTGTCGGTTACTTTTAAAGCGAAGAAGATTCTTCACTACATTCAGAATGACAGCTTTTTAGCCCGTAATTGCTTAGTCGTTCCTCATCGCGATGGCATGATTTCAATTTTAGCAGTTCTTCGGAACCGAAAATGTAACATTCAAAGCCTGCCACTATCTAAATAGCAAATTATTACATATGGCAATAGATTCTACTTCAACTAATTTAGCAACTGCTGTTACTTTTGATGCCACTTATGAGGCTTTGAAAGAGAAGTTTAGTATTGAGCCAACCGGCCATATCGATTTTCAGCTGAACGATTTTGGTGTGTTTAAAGATTACAGTAGCGTTGCCGTTACGGCATCGTACCGCATTACTACCGATTGCGACAGCTGTTATATTATTTTTGCCGATACCACCCGAAAGGTAGCAGGTCCGCGGGGCCGTATTACCGAGCAACGTGAATATCAAACCTGGGCCATTGCCTACCTCAAGCGCGACCTCGGTCGCATACTTATTCGCCGTGAAACGCTGGCCGACAAGATAATTGAACTGATACACCCTATCGAACTCGATTTTAAGGAAGACAAGCCTTTTAGCGATACCTTTTATGTACTGGTAGATAACCTGCAAAAAGCGATCGCCGGTATCGATCGCAATTTCCGCAACGCGGTAATGGACATCCGGGAAGACGATTTCATTATCGAAATAAATAGTCACACCCTACTGGCAGGCAGCCACAAACCTATACCACCCCAAAAAGCCCTTCATTTAGCAGAGTTTATAGAACGTTTGATTTCTACTTATTAATGAGGTTCCAGTTGTCAGGATCGGGGTTTCGGTGTAACGAGAGTTGAGGGAACAGGTTCCGGTGAGTTGGAGAATGAAGTAGTTCCATAATGTGAATGTACCCACCCCACAAAGTAAAACAGGAACCTGAAACCTCGAACCAGGCCACTCAAAAAAACTAAGCCGCTTCAGATATATACTTCACCAAACTCCTCTTGGCTACGGGCAGCAGCGTTTGCTCAAGCGGGAAGGTAATATCGCTGTGAACGTAGTATACCGCCGGGTTGGGAGCGTATTTATTGCGCTTTATTAATTGCTGCTTAAAGGCTTCCGGGGTGTTAACGATGCTTTGCTCGTAAGTATCTATCAGGCTGATATTGATGCCGCGGTATTTATCGTCCTTGCCTTCAAAAATGGTAAGGTTATACTCGTATACCATATTGGTACGGTCGGTGCCGTTACGGAGCGAGAAATAGCCGTGGTAAGGCAAAAGAGGGACTAAACCCACCGGGTCAATATTGAGGCGGCTTTCCACAAAATCGTAAATCTCTTTACCGGTTTGTATAGCCGGGTCCATTTTGCCAAGAGAGTAGCTGATGATGCGTTCTATCTCCAGCATGGAGCTGTCGTCTTCCACTATTTTTTTATAGGTAAGCTTTACCGCGTTAATATTGGCCTTAGTAAGCCGCTGAGGAAAAGCCTGTTGCAGCACAGTTTTATTTTGCTTAAAAGCGAGGAGGTTATTGTAATGAAATATCAGATCGGCCAGGTTAGGGTACAACCTGCTCTTATCAAAATGCCGGTTAATCTCTTGCAGGTAGTCAAGCAAAATGTACTTTTTATACTCAAAATCAATAGCCCCTTCAATAAACCAGTTCACGCCCAGCATTTTCATAATTTCAATCTCCTTTCATACAGCTTAAATTAAATAAAAAAAGGCAATTTTGCAATATGGCCACAGGTACCCTCTTTTTAATACCCGTTCCGCTTGCTGATGACGCGGCGGCAAAATCGTTCACCCCGTTTTTGGTTGATACCATTAACAGCATTAAGGAGTACATTGTGGAGAACGAAAAAACCGCGCGCCGCTTTCTTAAACTCGCCGGGCTGAAGATGCCGCAAAGCGAACTCATTATTCATGATTACGGTAAGCATAATCGCGATAACGTTGGCAACGATTTTTTTAAAGGTCTGATGGCCGGTAACGATGTAGGCCTGATGAGCGAAGCAGGCTGCCCCGGCGTGGCCGATCCCGGTGCGGATGTAGTGGCCGAAGCACACCGTAAAGGTATAAAAGTGGTTCCGCTGGTGGGGCCAAGTTCTATTTTACTGGCGCTGATGGCATCGGGTTTTAACGGGCAAAGCTTTACCTTTCATGGTTATTTGCCTATTGATAAGGTACAGCGTAGCAAAAGCATCAAAGACCTCGAAGCCCTGGCCGACCGCAACAAACAAACGCAGATATTTATTGAAACGCCTTTTCGCAATAATCAACTGCTGGAAGAAGTGCTTAAAACTGGTAACCCTAAAACCAGGCTTTGCATAGCCTGCAATATTACGGCTGCCGACGAAATGATAAAAACACAATCGCTGGCCGACTGGAAAAAACAACCGCCCGACCTGCATAAACGTCCAACTATTTTTTTACTTTTCCGTTAGTTTAACATGGTTATATCGGAGCAGCATGTACAGGTTTTAATTGTAGGCGCAGGCCCTTCGGGGCTTATGATGGCCGCGCAATTACTCAGGCATGGTGTGCAGCCCGCTATAATAGATACCCGGCAAGGCCCTACCGATTATTCAAAAGCGCTGGCCGTACAAGCCCGAACGCTCGAAATATACCGCCAAATGGGTATTGCCGAACGTATTGTTAAAGAAGGTAAACATGCTTCGGGCGTTACCTTTAACAGCAATGGCAAGCCGCAGGCGTCTTTATCATTTAATGATATCGGTACCGGTAAAACGGCTTTTCCTTATGTGCATTTTTACCAGCAAAGCAAGAACGAGCGCTTGCTGTTAGATTATCTTACACTCAATTGCTGCCCGGTTTACTGGGAAACATCGTTAATAAGTTTACAGCAGGATACCGATAAGATCACAACACAATTAAAAAATACCGACAGCGAATATACCATTACCTGCGACCGCCTCATCGGTGCAGATGGTGCGCATAGTACCGTGCGTAAGCAGTTGAATATTCCATTCAGGGGCGACACTTATCAGCATAAATTTTACCTGGCAGATGTGAAGCTGGCTAATGAGCTTGGAGATAACATACAGCTTTATCCGGCTAAAGATGGTTTCGCGGCTTTCTTCCCGATGCCTGAAGAAAACTGTTTCAGGATAGTAGGCAGCCTGCCTTACAATCTTACAGAAAGCGAAGAGAACCTGCAACTGGATGATGTATTGCCGCATTTAAGCAAAATTGCGGGCTACCCGGTAAAGGTGGTACATTGTAATTGGTTCACGTTATATAAGCTACACCATCGCATGGCCGAACACTTCAGGCAGCAGCGGTGTTTTTTGGTGGGCGATGCCGCGCATATCCATTCGCCGGTTGGCGGCCAGGGCATGAACACCGGTTTGCAGGATGCCTATAACCTGGGCTGGAAACTGGCAGGTGTAGTTAGCGGGCAAATCAGTCCTGCTATTTTAGATAGCTACGAAACCGAGCGCATGCCCGTAGCTAAAGACCTGTTAAATTCTACCGACCGTGCTTTTAGTATCATCATGTCGAAAAACTGGCTGGCGGGTTTGTTTAAAAGCTGGGTGTTGCCTAAGCTGTTAAACTTTATGTGGAGCAGCCAAAAGTTGAAAGCCGCCTTTTTTGAGCAGGTATCGCAAACAGGTATCAGTTACAGGCAAAGCCGGCTCAATCTGCATTTAAGTAATTCGTCGCCCGTAAAGGCTGGTGACAGATTGCCTTACGTTAAAATATTCGACGAGAAAAAGCAGGAAGAAACCGACCTGCACGAATGGTGCAGTAAACCCGGCTTCACCCTGATCGTGTTAGGTAAACTACAGGAACTCGACCTGTTTACGCTTGCCAAATGGATCACTCAAAATTATAACGGCAACCTTAACTTCTTCTACCTGCCGCCATCGCTTAAAAACCAGGAAGTATTCGATCATTTTAAGATAGGGGAGAAACAAAAAAAGGCCTTCATTATAAGGCCCGATATGTACATCGGTTACATTAACGATGTGGTGGATATTGATATGATGGATAATTACCTGCTCAACGTAGTGAGTTTTGTAAAGCGGGTTGCCACATAAGCAACAGAGGGTTCAATGTGTATGCAGATGTCCTTGCATCATGTCTGCATTGTCATTGAAATAGTCCCCCTGTTTTATGCCATGCGGATAATGCTTTACCCGGCACAGCCGTCAAAAATCACTTACTGTGTTTGTGCTTTATTTTCTACCCAGTTCTCTATTGCCTTTAACAACTGTATATGTACAGCGAGTGATTTTTGAGCGGCTGCGCGATGTTATCTACCACAATAACTATCAATACCCGGTTAAATAATTATGATATAAAAGTGCGGATTAGCAAGCGGCAATTACCCAATGTATCGGTAAACCGGCTATATGTATCGACTAATGACGTGCTTATCTTTTAGCCCATTCCTTAATAAAATCGGCATAGCTATCGCTTACCGGTAACTCAATGCCGGCCAGCTGCACCTTACGGCTCTGTATCGATTTTATTTTGTTAACAGCCACCACATAGCTGCGGTGTATCCGCCTGAATTTATCGGCAGGCAGCTTCTCCAGCATTTTTTTAAGCGGCATCAGGGTAAGTACAGGTTTTACACCCGGCAGGTGGATCTTTACGTAATCCTCCATGCTTTCAATGTACTCAATGTCATTAACGTTCACCTTTACCATGCGGTACTCGCTGTACACATAAATGCTGTCGTCGGGCTGATCTTTAGGCTCTGCGTTTTTATACTTGTAGTATTCGGTAGCCTTGTCAACGGCTTTGGCAAAACGGGTAAAGTCTATGGGCTTTAATAGATAATCTATCGCCTCTAACTCAAAACCCTCAAAGGCGAAGTTCTTATAAGCCGTAGTGAAAATTACCATAGGTTTCTTTTCCAGCGAACGCACCAGTTCTATCCCGGTAATATCGGGCATATTGATGTCGATAAATAACAGATCGACCTGCGCGTGTTTTAAAAATTCGGCACCAGATATGGCATCCTCAAAAGTTTTAAGTAACTGTAACGATGGTATGCGCGATACATACTCGCTGATCAGCATCAGCGCCAGCGGCTCATCATCTATGGCAACACATTTTAACTGCATATCAGGCTTTTAAGGTAAGCTGAACGGTGTATATATCATCGGCATCAATAATATCTAATAAATACCTGTTGGCATACAAATGTTCCAAACGTTTGCGGGTATTTTTTATGCCGATGCCGGTGCTCTGGTTCTCCTTACTTATCGGGAATTTTTGGTTGCGGCAAATAAACGAGATTCCCGCCTCGCTGCTATCAATGCTAATATCGATAACTGATTTTACATTTTTGCTTACCCCGTACTTAAATACGTTCTCTACAAAGGTCATCATTATTAGGGGTGCTATCTGCCTGCCATAAATATCGCCCTTTACCTCAAAATTTACCTGTGTGTTTTTGCTGATGCGGAGTTTTTGCAGTTCAATATAATCGCTTATGCAATCAATTTCGCTTTGCAGGGGTACCATATCGGCAGTTACATCGTCGGTTACATACCGCATAATGTTCGATAGCTTCATGATGCTATCTGCCGTTACCTGGCTGCCTATTACGGCCAGCGAATATATATTATTGAGGGTATTAAATAAGAAGTGCGGATTGATCTGCGCTTTCAGAAAGGATAGCTCGGCGCTGGCCTTATCTGCTTCGGCACGGGCGGCACGCTGCTCGGTAAGCTGCCACTGCTGCATGGTTTTGGTAGCCGTACTCAGTGCCATTATCATGGCGAAAATAAAGATACTGGTGCTGTCAAAATGCCTGCGCCTCATCATCCGGCGACCATCATCCTGCCTGAAATTGCCATTGCCATTAGGCGGGCCTTGCGGTGGCGGCATGCTGCCGTCGCGGGGAGGTGGCGGTAGTTGCTGACCATTAAGCGGCATACCAAAAGGAGGCGGTTGCATCCTGCCCTGCTGATATCGCATACCGTAGCGGTTTTCATTGTTCCGCAGTAATTTATCAAAGGGCTGCAAAAAAAATACGCCGCATAGCAATACGGCTGTAACCACGGCGTAATCCATGTATTTCTTTTTCAGGAAAATACGCGGAATAAGTACGTATACGTTAAGGTAAAACAGCGCGATGTACGTAAAGCAAAACAGCCAGTAATACGGCGATGTAAGCAACTGGTACTGGTTGGTGGTTTGGCCGTTATTGTTTAAAAACAATAAGGGGAAAGCCATAAATAGCAGCCAGCCTGCTATGTGTATGATAACTATATATGATTTGAAGCGCAACATACACAAAACAAGTTATTTAAGCTATATAAACCCACAATGTATCGGCAATTGCCCCAATTGTGTAGACGAACTACCCGTGGATGGTTTCGCCCTTGCCGTAATTTTGTATCAGTTGAGCCTCAAAATCCAGGAATTCTTTCCAGCGTGCATCCACATCGATATCGCCCGCGTACTTTTTAGCCAGGCGAATAAACATGGCATAGTGGGTAGCCTCGCTTACCATCAGTTCGTGGTAAAATTCGGCAAGTTTGGCATCGTTAATATTTTCAGACAATACTTTAAAACGCTCGCAACTGCGGGCTTCAATCATGGCGGCAAACAGCAGGCGTTCTATCAACTGATCTATACGGCCACCGCCGGGTTTCATACCCTTTGCCAATTCACGTACATAATCATCTTTACGCTCTTTACCCAGTACGTAACCACGCTCCAATATAATATCGTGCACGCGTTTAAAGTGCTCCAGTTCTTCCTGTGCCAGGGCAAGCATTTCCTGCACCAGATCGGACAGGTTAGGGTTCTGTATAATGATGGTTATGGCATTGGTAGCCGCCTTTTGCTCACAATAGGCATGGTCGGTAAGTATTTCTTCGATATTGCTTTCCACCACGTTTTTAACCCATCTTGGGTCGGTAGGCAACTGTAGTTTTAAAATGGTTCTTTCGCTCACAACAACAAAAATAAGGTTTAATGTTGGCGCTTAAAAGAGGGGATGAATATTCGTTTTTCAGTTGTGTGAGTTAACTCACCCGGTCTACGCTTCGCTGGACCACCCTCTCTGCGCGAGCGCAAAGAGGGAAGGAAAAAACAAAAACAAAAACCCCTCTTTCCGCTTACGGAGAGAGGGGTGACGAGCGTAGCGATGTCGGGGTGAGTTGATGAATCAACCCTTAATCCGACTGCCATGCTCAAACAATAATTTATTTCAATTTTGAAAGCGCTTCTTTTATTCTCGGGATGGTTTGCCTGATATCGGCGTCGGTAATAGTACCCACCGAAGCACGGAACCAGGCCACATCTTCGCCGGTGCCGAATGCCGAGAACGGCACAAAGGCGATACCTGCGTTTTTGATAAGGTAAAAGTTAATATCCGTAGCGGTTTCCAGCACTTTGCCATCGGGTGTGGTTTTGCCGAAGTAATCAACCTTAACGGTCAGGTAAATAGCACCCATCGGTTCGATAGAGTCAACGCTGAAACCTTCAGCCTTTAGTTGCTGAAAGCCCTGGTACAGGCTGTTCAAGCTGGCTTGTACGTTGCCTTTCAGCTCGGTTAAGTAAGTGTCAACACTGCTTTCGTCCTGTAAAAACTTGGCCATGGCAAACTGTTCGGCTTTTGGTGCCCAGGCACCCATGTGGCCAACAATCGCTTTCATGTTATCAATTACATGCGCCGGACCAAAGCCCCAGCCCACACGTACACCTGTAGCCGCGAAACATTTTGAACCGCCATCAACAAAAATGGTATAATCTTTCAGTTCGGGGCGCAAAGTAACCGGGTCGAAGTGTTTGTGTTCGCCAAAGGTTAGTTGTGAATAGATTTGATCATATAACAGGTACAGCGGTTTTTCGCCTGCCGCGCGGTTCTTGTTTTCTTCAATTACGAGGTCACAAATTTCTTCCAGGTCTTTTTTACCAAACATGGTACCTGTAGGGTTAAGGGGCGAGCATAATGCCAGCAAAGCGGCTCCTTTTATATGCGGACGGATTTCATCGGCCGTAGGCATAAAGTTATTTTCGGGACGGGTTTCAATCATTACCGATTCGGCCGAAAGCAGGTCGCAGTAATGGTTGTTGTTCCACGATGGGGTAGGGAAAACCACCTTTTCGCCGGGATTAACCACGGCCATGTAAATAGAATAAATGAGCGGGCGTGATCCGCCGGAGATCAATATTTCGTTAGAAGCCGCATAATCAAGGTTATAGCCGTCCTTCAAAAATTTAGATACACTTTCGCGCAGGCTCAATAAACCATCCGCAGGCGGATAGTTAGTTTGATTATCGTTATAGGCCTCAATAATACCTTGCTTTAAAGCAGTTGGTATAGGATAAATGTTCGAGTCAAAATCGCCAATGGTAAGGTTGGCTATGTTTTCGCCGCGGCGTTTCAGTTCGTTGATCTCGCCGGCAATCTTTATAATTTCAGAGCCCCTTAAGTTTTGGGCCAATACCGATACACTCATTGTAGTTATTTTTTGTGTGGCAAATATACAGGTTTTGTAACGATGAGATTTGTATTATACACATAGTTAAATGAGTGTTTTGTATTATTTTTTTTCTTATGTTTATGGCAATAAAAACAAGTAGACCTGATAATTATCACATCACATGAAAAGAATATTTATAAAAGCATCCTTTGCAATATTAGTTGCCGGCGCAATATCGTCGTGCGGTAAAAACGAGTTGGTGCATCCGAATGGGCAAGAAAATGTTGGCCCGGGTAAACCATCTACTGATACCACTATTGTGGTAGTTCCCCCTTCAGATAAATCATATATAGACCTTTCTAATTTTACCAATATGCCTAAACCCGGGGTTAGCTACGCCGCCGCCGGTGCAGATGGTAAAGTGATTTTTGCCGGAGGTAGCTATAAAATTGCTTCAATATCATCCGAAGCATTTATATATGACATTAATACAAAGGAGTGGACAACTTCAAGCATACATAGTGGCTATGGCGTTTCTTCGGCTGCGGGGTCGGGTGATAAAATATTGTTTGCCGGAGGCTCCGCTTCAAGTTTGGTAGATATATACGATACCAAAAAAGGCACGTGGACAACCACCAACTTAAGCGACAGCCGCTATAAAATGGCTGCCACTTCATTAAGAAATTTTGTGGTTTTTGCAGGTGGAGGAAAAGCAGGAAATACCAACTCAACAGCGGTTGATATATACAATGTACTGAACAACACCTGGACTACCGGTAATTTAAGTGCAGGCAGACGCTCACTTGTGGCCGCCGGTGCAGGTAACAAAGTACTTATAGCCGGTGGTTATAATGATGCTGTTGATGTATCAGACATTGTTGATATATATGATGTTTTAACAAATACATGGTCGGTAAAGCGCCTTAGTATGCCCAGAGATCACATGGCGGCGGTTGGCGCGGGTAACCAGGTTTTTTTTGCAGGCGGTATGTTTGAAGGTAAAAGTGTAGACAGGGTTGATATATATGATGTATCAACAGGTTTGTGGTCCAAATCGACATTAAGTACAGCCCGTAGCGATATTGCCGCCGCTGCCGTAGGTAATTATATTGTTTTTGCAGGAGGGAATAATGCCGGCGTGCCATCTAATGTGGTTGACATGTACAATGTTGTTACCAAAAAATGGTCGACAACGCAGTTAATAGAGAGCCGTACATCAGTAGCCGCAGCAACCGTAGGTGATAATATCTTATTTGGAGGTGGGGAGCTTACCTCCAGTTACTCAAAAGTAGTTGAGATCTTTACCCTGCGTAAGCCATAATAAACTTCGATCTAATAAAAAAGTCCCTTGCTCAATAAGCAAGGGACTTTTTTATTAGATGAAATATTTTTATACTGCTACAGGTTTTCGCAGCTTGATGAGCCTTGTCCAATGCATCAGCTTCATAACCGGGTAAACGGGGTCGATCTCCCACCACTTAGCGCCGAAGTTAGCTTGATTAGGGTGACGGTGGTGATTGTTCTGGAACAATTCGCCAAGCATCAAAAAGTCGAAAGGAGTAGTATTCTTTGATTTATCGCCGTTGTTAAAGTTAGCGTAACCATATTTATGACCGCACCAGTTTACAATAGCGCCATGCAATGGGCCCATTATAAAATGGATAGGCAACAACAGGAACATCCACCAGCTGGTAGCAAAAGCTATATAAAACCAGGTGTACAAGCCCATAAACATAAATCGCGAAAAAAGAGACGAACCGAAGTTATCTATCAGTGGCCATTCGGGAGTATTACCTTTAAAGCGTTCTTCAGGCTCTTTTAGCTTGCGTACATGCTGCCTGTAGCTCATAGCAGTATACCACATCATCTGGAAAACATCCCTGAAGAAGTGTGGTGAATGCGGATCTTTCTCGGTATCACTGTAAGCATGGTGCTCACGGTGCATAATGGCATAAGCCCTCGGGTTTAAATATGATGAACCCTGGAAAAAGAAAGTTAAGAAATGGAATACGCGTTCATTGAATTTATGTGTGCTGAACATTTTGTGCGACGCATAGCGGTGCAGGTAAAATGTTTGGAAGAACAGGGATAGAAACCAATGTGCGACGAAGAAAATTAATATATACACAACTGAGATTTATAATATAGAAAATTTTATTTAGAATGCTTACAAAGATACAACTTTATCCGGTTATTAGCTTTTTACCGTATAAATCTTTCTATATAATACAAAAGCCGCCCCGTATGTTTGGGCGGCTTTCGCATTTTGCGGGTTAATTATACAGCGCTGTCGCGTAGGGCTTTGATCCTGTCGTGACCTTCGTCGATCTTTTGTTTTTGATCAATGATCAACTGCGTAATTTGCGATGAAAGTCCGCCATTGTCTTCAGTAAGGGCATTTTGGTACGCTTTTTTAATAGCGTCCTCGCCGCGTTCGCATTCGGCTAAAATAGCCTTACGGTCGTGACCGGAAAAGGTTGCCTTAACATCCAGCCATGCACGGTGTATAGTGCCGGTTACAGTATTGCCGGTATCAGGCTGTTCGCCTAACTGGGCAACAACCGCGGTAAGCTCCTGTACGTTGCGGCGGCTATCCTGCGCAAACAGGGTAAACAGGTTTTTCAGATCGTTATCATCGGCAGTAAGATCCTTGCTCGCGCGGTCAAAACCGTCAATACGGTCGTTATTAATAGCGATAAGATCGTTTAGTACTTCAGCAGATTTTTCAATGGTTTCCATAATAGTAGATTTAAAAATTATTTTAAAAGTTAAATAAATAACCTTTGAAAATAATTATTGTTTCGATAAATCTTCAATTATTTAGGTATTGTGAGTTGTAAGTTGTGTGTTGTAGGTTGTAAGTTTTAGTATGAAGCTAAATAGCATACAACACACAACTTACAACTACAATGTAACCCCCGTTCCGTTAGGGAAAAACGTGTTTACGCTTACGGGTAGTTTGCCTGTGGGTTTCATTTGGCCGGTGATCACTTTTACGGCGGCGCGTTGCAGTTCTTCGCTGTTTTGGTAACCTACCAAAAGGCTGCCGCTTTTTTCAATACCAGGTAAACCGGCAATGCTGTAAGCATTGGCGAATACGCTGGTTACGGTATTTTTTTGAGCCGCCAGTTGCGCTATCAAAAAGCGGACATCTGAACTGTAATCCAGCTTGCTTTGCGGGCGCAGGCGGGTATCGTGAATGCTGATGTATACCTGGTCGAAAGTTTTTAGCGAGATAAGCATATTGTTGAGCTGCGATAAAGGCGTGCTTTTGTTTACCAGGAATAACATACTGTTAGGGTACCATTTCGATAGTTCCATTTGGAAGATGGTTGGCTTATCAATACCTATGCTTACTATCGCTGTTTTGCGCATCGGGTCGAGGCGTAGGGCAGGGGTGTTGCCTTTTAATAAGGTGATGGCGGCATCGCTCAGTTGCTGTATCAATTGTTTGGCTTCGGGGCGATTGATGGACGCGATGATGCCTGCCGGGTTAACCGGTTTATAATCATTTAAACCTGCCCAGTATTTGGCGGTAAGTACCTTTTTTACCTTGGCCTCAAACTCGCGGGCGTTAATCTTCTTTTTGCGGCAAACCTTACTGATCAGTTTAATGGCACGTTCGGAGTTTACCGAAAGTTCCAGGATATCGTTTCCGGCTAAAAATGCCTGTACATCGGCTTCCCCGTTAGGGAAATATTTTACAACGCCTTTCATCTCCATAGCATCAGATACTACCAAACCCTCAAACTTCAGCGAGTCTTTCAGCAGGCCTGTAATAATAGGCCGCGACAGGGTAGAAGGACGGTTTTTGGCAGTATCAAGCGCCGGGATATTCATGTGGGCTATCATAATACCGCTGATACCTGCCTTAATGGCTTCGCGAAAAGGGTATTCTTCCAGCGAATCGAGCCGCTGGCGGGTAAAGGGTAACAAGGGCAAATCGAAATGCGAATCAACATTGGTATCGCCATGCCCCGGAAAGTGCTTGGCTGTGGTAAGCAAGCCGCCATCTTGCATACCTTTAAAATAGGCTATGCCTTTTTTTGCCACGTTGAAACGGTTATCGCCAAACGAGCGGTAATTGATCACCGGGTTATTGGGGTTATTATTGATATCCATCACCGGGGCAAAGTTCATTTGCAGGCCTATACGCTTAAAATCGGCGGCTATCATCTGACCCATTTTATATATCAGGGTGTTATCCTGTATGGCGCCTAAAGTCATTTGATATGGGTATGAAATGGCCGAATCAAGACGCATGCCCAAACCCCATTCTCCATCCATCGATACCAGTAAAGGCACTTCTGATGCTTTTTGATAACGGTTGGTTAAATTAGCCTGCCTTACCGGGCCACCCTGAAAAAAAACTAAACCGCCAACATGCTGTTCACGAATCACCATTTCAACCGAATCTTCATAAGCACGACCTTTATTAGTATGCGCGCGAATAAAAAATAGCTGGGCTATTCTTTCGGCTTTGGTCATGCCGTTATATACCGAATCAACCCAATGGTTTTGCCTGTCGAGCGATTGTACAAATTCCTCCTTTTGCGCAAAGGCATTTATGGCCAGAGTATTAAATAGTATGATTGATATTATATATAGTAAGCGTCTTTTATATCCTGTCATAGCCCAAATGTAGGGTTAATTTGATTTTTGCAACAATTGTTTTACAAGCTTCCAATTAATTACGAATAAACCTTTCTGTTCAGTTTGTATCTATCAGTTATAATTAAAAACTATAGGATATGAAAAAACTTCTCTTTTTCGCGATACTACTACTTGTAGCAGGCGAGGTAAGCGCGCAGCGCCGTTACGCCCGCCGTCCGCCGCCGCCGCGGCACCAGCAACGTAACAATTATTATGATGATAACCGGGTTACGGTAAGCATTATCGGCGGAGCCAACATTACCAATTTGGTGAGCAGCTACTCGCGCGATTTTAACTACAACAGCATTGCCGGTGTACACGCGGGGCTATCAGTCGATATCCCTATCGACGATCAATTGTTCATTACGCCCGAGATCATGTTCTCACAAAAAGGCTACAGCGCTGTTACGCCCGATGGCGAGTTCAGGCAGCGGAACAACTTTATTGATGTACCCGTGTTCCTGAAGTTTAAGCTGTCGAGGTCTTTCAGTTTAATGGCCGGTCCGCAGGTATCGTTTTTAACCTCAAGCCGTAATAGCTTCAACAATGGCTTTGTAACTATTGTAGATGGTTATAACTATCGCGATAATTATAACTACACCGGTAACGATGTATTGCTGGGCGGTGTCTTGGGTATTAACATTGGTTTGAGCCGTAACGTTGAACTGCGTGCCCGTTACTCGCTCGATCAGTTTATTAACGACGACGATCCGTACGCTTACATTCCCCGCTACCGTAACCAGGTTTTTCAGGTTGGTTTGGGTATAAAACTGCGTTAACCATTAAGTGTTTATCGAAAGTCCTTACGGAGATTTAGTAACTTTGTAAGGACTTTTTAGTGCTTTTAAATGATCTCCATAATCATATCATCGGTTGATAATGTTCAGCTAAACCAGGTAACCAAAAATATAGAAGATACAATTGGTGTGCCGTATGAAATAATAGCTACCGATAACAGCCTTGGCGAAAAGGGTATTTGCGAGGTATATAATACCGCGGCTTTAAAAGCCAAATACGATATTCTATGTTTTATTCATGAGGATATTATCATCAGGTCGGTAGGATGGGGAAACAAGCTGGTACAGTCTTTTGCTAAAAACCCGGAAGTGGGTTTGATAGGGGTGATCGGCGGGTCATATAAGCCATTGTCGCCATCAATATGGTCGGGTTCGGGCATAGCAAATGAGTACTCAAACCTTATCCAGGTACATAAATATTCAAACAAACCTTCGGTACATTTTAACCGGAACCCGCGCAACGAAGAGCTTAGCTATGTAGCCTGCGTAGATGGTGTATGGCTGTCAACAACTAAAGAAGTTTTTGCAAAGTATAAGTTTGACGAACACCTTTTAAAAGGGTTTCATTTATACGATATTGATTACTCGTTAACAGTAGGGCAGCATTACAAAGTAGCTGTAACTTATGATATTTTAGTTGAACATTTGTCAGAAGGGAATTACAGCAGGGGTTGGATGCTTGATCATATTAAACTACACAAAAAATGGGGCAGCTATTTACCGGTAGATACGGAAGGCTTTTCAAAAAAAGACCGGGCGCATAGCGAAAAGTCAAGTTTTATGGAGTTTGTTGAGCAACTTATTGAACTTGGTTTTCCAATAAGCACTGCTTATAAAATGTTATGGGCCAACCCGCGCCTGCTACGCTTACATTTTAAACTGTTTTGGAAACTGCACCGGTACATTTACAGGCTTTATAAGCAGCGAAACGCATTATAATTTATAACCGTACTGTTCAATTATCGGTTTCCAAAAATCGATGTACAAATCCCAGGCATGGCAGCCAAAAGGCAGTACATTATTATTGATATCCATGGCCCGTTCGGGTTGAAACTCAATTGAAAATTTTAACGCGCGCTTATATCCCGGAATTTTTAACCGCTTTTTTTTACGGTTAACCTCCAGGCTCCAAAAGGCATCTTCATTATACTGATGTTCTGTATGGCTATTGTAAAGTGCTATCTGTGGTTGAAGTTTTTGGCACAGATCGTAAAATTTATGGGTGTTGCGTAACGAAAAGCCCCCGTTGCCAACCTGGTAATAAAATTGCTCATCAATAGGAACGCCGTTTACTTGCGTATTTACCCGCTTATGGTAATAAATTAAAAGTTGGCATTTAAGCTTTTTAACAAAGTCCGGATAAATATAGCTCCGTATCCATGGGGCACCTATGTAGTCCCAGTTTTGACTGCACCATTCCTGCAATTCATCTTTAAATACAAATACATCCAACTGGTGTATCAGTATGTATTTATAATCGAGAAAAGCACCGTAAAAAACCTCAGACATCATGAGGCGGTTATAGCCCTGTATGTTGACAAAAAAATCGTCATCAAAACTAACTACGCCCGTAAATGTGTACTGGCCGGTTTCGGCAGGCATGGTGAGCGACCGCGGTTTTATAGCGATAATGTTATGGCGCGATAAGGTTTTAAAACAACGGTCGAGCGCTATGTTTTCATAGGCAGTAAGCGTTGTTTTATAAAAGGGTATAATTATAACCGCTTCCTTACCTGCCATATTTAACGTTGAAAACTTTATTTATAATTAAGTGCTTCAACTAATGATTCAAAATGCTCCTGAAACAAAAAATCGTAGGCATTATCGCCCTCAGGTACTACATTAATTACATCAAAAGAAGACTCAAGTATACGTGGAATTTTCAAACCTTCAGCAATAGAAAATGGAAAAGATTGATTGCCAATAAAAAATTTGCACCCCGCTATCATGCGGGCCAGTTCTAAAAAGTTGGTAACCGGTACCCATTTAATATGCGGGAGCTGTTTCTTTATATCGTGATATTCACTCTCGACACCAACAAATACAAGGTTTTTGTATTTGTTTAAAAATGAATGATCTATTAAAATATTCCGGTAACGTTCGCTGCGGGCAACAATAATTGTATCGGCATATGAAGCATCAGGATCCACAAAAAGCCATTGCTTCCACAGTTCGGGATTTGCACCTGTAATATAGCTGCACCACCTGGCAATATTGCCCTTATCGGTAGGGAACAAAGGCGTACGTATACCATCAAGATCAATATCGATGGCTTGACCATCATATATTTCGCATGCTGCCAGGTAAGGTTGCTGCCTTAGTAAAGCAAACAGCATCTCTGCCATTTTTTCGTTCAGCATTACATTGCCAAGCGGATGCTTAAGATGCGCCGGTAAAACCAGTGGTTGGTTTAAGCGCAGGTATAAAGTGATTTTGGCCCCGGTTTGCTCATGTATCTTTTTTATAGTAGGCAATGCGTAAATAATATCGCCCGAATTACCACTATGTACAACACTTAACGCGCCATTAAGTTGTGCAACCTCTTTTACATGTTTAATGTTAGCAAATTGCAAAGAACGATAGGTGTCTCTTAAAAGGTCCTCTTTCGCTTTGCGGGCAAATTCATACTTGTATAATTTATAGGCAGGCTTATCTGTAAATTTCAGCCAATTTTTACTTAAAAAACTCTTTTTACGCATTGTTAAAATTTATGGCCATTTACCCGGTAAAAGTTTGCATATCAATTAGCCTGCGGTAAAGGCCGTTGTTTGCAAGCAGTTCCAAATGGCTTCCCTGTTCAACTACTGTTCCATCCTCAAGTACAATAATCAGATCGGCATTTTGTATAGTGCTTAAGCGGTGTGCTATGATCAATGATGTACGGTTCTTCATCAGGTTGTTTAACGCATCCTGTACTAATTTTTCTGATTCGGTATCCAATGCCGATGTAGCTTCATCAAGCAGCATTATAGGCGGGTTATTTAATACTGCGCGCGCTATGCAAATACGCTGCCTTTGTCCGCCCGATAGTTTGGTGCCCCTGTCGCCTATATTGGTTTCGTAACCGTTATCAGTTTCTAAAATAAAATTGTGGGCATTGGCAATACGGGCGGCGGCTTCAACCTCCTCTTGTGTAACCCCTATTTTGCCAAAGGCTATATTGTTAAATATGGTATCGTTAAATAGTATCGACTCCTGGTTAACAAAACCCATCAGGCCGCGTAACGATGTCGTTTTTATTTGTTGTATATCATGATCATCCACCAATATGCGTCCGCTTTTTGGTTCGATGAACCTTGGCAACAGATCCATCATGGTTGATTTACCACCGCCCGACGGGCCAACCAACGCTATGGTTTTACCTTTTGGCAGGGTAAGGTTAACATTTTTAAGTACTTCGCGTTCGTTGTAGGCAAATGATACGTTTTCGAGGTGGATACCTTCTTTAAAATCATCAACTACAACGGCATCCGGCGCGTCAACTATTTGTGGTTTTTCATCAATCAACGCCAGGATACGCTCACCGGCTACCAAACCCGAGTGGATGTTGCTAAAGGCATCGCCAATAGCTTTGGCAGGGCGCATCAGCTGCGAAAATAGTGCGATGTATGCAATGAACTGACCGGCATCCAGATCTGATTTTTTGTTGAAGATGAGATAACCGCCATATAGTACCACAAACGAGATCATAGAAACCGAAAGCGCTTCTGATACCGGCGATGCCAGTTGCTGACGTTTAGACATGGCACGGGTGATCTTCGAGAAACGGATATTCTCATCGTCAAAACGCTTGATGATAAAATCGGTAGCGTTAAAGGCCTTGATGATCTTGATGCCCGATAAGGCTTCATCCAGATAACTGATCATATTGGCGTAAGAGTTTTGTGCTGCTACCGCCTGCGAACGTAATTTTTTAACAATACGCGAAATGAAGAAACCCGCAATAGGAATGATAAGTAAAGAGATAAGTGTAAGCTTGGCCGATATTACAAACAACCATATTAAATAGCCAATAAGCAACAGCGGCTCTTTAAACACGACCTGTAAGGTGCCGGTTACCGAAAATTGTACTGTTTGCACTTCCGAAGCTATTTTCGACATGATATCGCCTTTGCGCTCATTGCTGAAATAGCCCATGTGCAGGTTCATTACATTATCAAATACCGCCTTACGTATTTTCAAAAGGGTGTGGATACGCAGGCTTTCCATAATGCGTTGAGAAAGGTAGCGGAATATGTTACCCAAAAACACCGCGCATACAATTACCCCGCATACAAACTTTAATGCGCCCCATTCGCCATATAAGGCTATAAAGTGATTGGTATAGTATTTAAACCAACCCGAAACATCAAAAGTTGAAATATCCGACGCTTTTACCGGGATGGCCTGCGGATCGCATTTGCAGGCGCCCACGTGGAAAAGCGTGTTTAATAAAGGCCCTAACAAACCCAGTACAGAGGTACTGAATACCACATACAACAATGTAAAGAGTATATATGGTATAGCAAATTTCTCGATAGGTTTAGCAAAAGATAAAAGCCTGAAATATGTCTTCATTAAAAAATAATTAAATAAAAGTTCAAAATTAACAGTAATTAGCTAATTACTGTTAACCAATTAAACATGTATGTTCAGGCTGTTAATAATATTACACTATATTGTATTAGTGGATAGACCATTAACTATTAATTATTGTTAAGCATTTCTACCAATGTTTCAAAATGATCCTGAAAAAGGAAATCATAGCCGTTGCCGCCTTCAGGTACTACGTTTATAACGTCAAAAGAAACCTCCAGTATACGCGGCACCTTTAATGCTTCGGCCACCGAAAATGGAAAAGATTGATTGCCGATAAAAAATTTACAACCGGCAATGGTTTGTGCCATTTGTAAAAAATCTTTCATTTCTATCCATTGTATATGAGGTATAAACTGTTTTATATCATCATACTCGCTTTTAACTCCAATAAATTTTATGTTTTTATAATTGCTCAAAAAAGTATAATCGGCTGCACGGCTGCGGTATCTTTCGCTTCGGGCTATAATAATAGTATCGGCAAATGTGGTATCAGGTTCAACAAATAGCCATTGTTGCCATAATTCGGCATTTATACCGGTAATATAGCCGCACCAGCGGGCAATATTGCCTTTATCCATAGGTACCAAACCATCCCTAAAGTAATCAAGATCAATATGTATATGCTGATCTGTATAAACCTCGCAGTTATTAATATAAGGCTGGGCTTTAAGCAAGGGGCAAAGCATATCGGCCATTTTTTGATTAAGCATTACATTACCCAACGGATGCTCTTTGTAACCGGTAACCAATAAAGGCTGCCCTAATGTAAGGTACAGGTTAACTTTAGCCCCGGTTAATTCCTGAATTTTTTTTATGGTTGGCAGTGCATATATAACATCGCCGGCATTGCCGCTATGGCTAAAATTAATTTCGCCGCTTGCTGCCGCAAAAGCCTTAATAAGCTTAATATTGGTAAGCCGCGGACTGCCAATAACGGCATCGGCATAACGAATTTTCTTATCGTTAGCCAATTCCCATTTATAGCGGGTGTAACCGGGTCTGTTTGTATATTTTAGCCAGTACTTGCTAAAAAACGCCTTCTTTTTAAACATTTGTAAATGTAGTGAGTAGATGCAATGCTGCATATATTCATATGCCATAACGTGAGTTAAGGGCATAATGCAACAGTAATAGTAAAATATTCCTAAACGCTCTATTTTGAGCAATGTTTTATGCGGATACCTTTATTGTAACCAAATTATATTATCCGGTAATTTTTGTATTCGCCAATGCGCCAGCCGGTAATATCTTCAATAGCCTGCAACAGCTTTCGCCTGAATGGTAAACGTTTGCGGGCTTTCTTCATATCGATGTTTAACGGCCAGTTTACTTCATCCACCCGTTTTTGCATTACTGCCGGGTGCTTATCTTTAAAAGCGAGCAGTCTGTCGGCATTGCCGTAATCAAATTCGTGGGTTTCAATAATGGTTTCGTCGGGCACGTAATCGGGTATATAAAACTGGCGAAAGTTTACCCCCTTGCGCAGTAAGCCTTTGGGCGGCTTTACCCAGCCGTAATGGTAAATATAGGCTTCTATCAGTTTTACGTTCAGCTTACGGTCATCATACCTGAAACCCTGCGCGTCGCGAAAAGATTGGATATGCTTATCATTCCTTATAATACGTACCTCGCGCCTGTACCACCTGCGCGATTCGGCATAATAATCATACGAACCATAAAAGTGAGTGTATTTAAACAGCAGGGCTTCTACCTTTTTATCGTTCAGATTATCCTCCATTTCCTTTTTTATAAGGGGCAGATATTTCTCATGCACGCATTCATCCCCCTGTATATAAAAAGCCCAGTCGGCATCGGGCGATATGGCTGCCAGCGCTTTGCTGGTTTCGTCGGCAAATACACGTCCGCCTTCGCGCAGGTTGGTATCCCAAACGGTATTGACGATCTTTATTTTTGGCGAATTAATGCTTTTGATGAGGTCTTCGGTACCATCGTCGCTATCGCCCACGGCTACCACAAACTCATCGCAAAGCGGTAAAATAGAGGTGATAGCTTCAACTATAGGATAATCGTTTTTTACAGCGTTACGAATAAAGGTAAACCCGGCAACTTTCATACAGCAAATTAAGCTTAATTATTTAATAATACCGGCCAGGCAATCGGCATACAACTGTAAGTACTGCCGGGCGGTTTCCTTCCAGTCGAACCGGTTGGCATGGGCTATTATTTTCGGGGTAAGGTCGGCTCTGTTGTATTCGGCCATACCTTTATTATATACAGCCTGCATGGCATCTGCGTCAAAACTCTCAAAATACCATGCCGCGTCGCCCCCAATTTCGGGCAGTGAGGTATGGGTTGATAAAAACACCGGCTTCCCAAAGTGCATGGCTTCAATAACCGGCAAACCAAACCCCTCGGCAATAGACGGAAATACGAAAGCCTCGCATTGCTGATAATACCAGGCCTTGTCATCATCGCTAACAGGGCCGGTAATAATCACCCTGTCGGTGCAATTATATTTAGCGGCCTCGGCCATTATCTTATCCTTATAAGGGGTTTCAATCCCGGCTATCACCAATTCCAGATCGTTATTGTGCAGCAACGCGGGCAGTACATGAAAATTCTTTTTGGCTGATACATGCCCTATCGTAAATAAAAACTTACGCTGAGGTATGTATGCGGGAGTATGGCCGGGTTTAACTGTTAACCTGTCGGCCCCGTTATAAATCACCTGTATCTTTTCGGCGGCTTCGGGTATGTAACTGATAATATCCTGCGCCACAAAGTTTGATATGGTAACCACCTTATTACACAGTTTAATATACCTGCGCAGCTTATTAAGGTGCTTGTTTATTTTAGCCGCCGACTTGGTTTTTTCGTGAACCGGGTTAATATCGTGAATGGTAAGTATCTTTTTACCCCCGGTGCGTTGCGGGTGCAGGCGGCAATACTGATCGGTAAAGTGAAACAGAGCGTAATTGTTGCGCTGCGGGTAATATAGCTTATGCAGTTTAGATAGGTACTGCACCTTCACCTTGCCATCAAACTGGTACGATGCGCGTTTATGCAGGTAATAGGTAAGATCGAACTGATCGTGGTTTTGTTCCAGCAAGGCATCGCCCAGGCTTTTACCAAAGTAAAAGAAACCCGAGTTAGGGTATTTCATGGAATCGAACGTGAGCAGTACTTTGGGCTTTTGCGCCATATTAAACTATATAATTATGCAATAATAGGGCAAAAAAATATTTATGCCGATGCGTTATGTTAAAATAGCTATGTGTTTAAAGGCATAAGGTAATGTACACTTTACGCTATATTACCCAATTTGTTAACAGAATTTTGCACAGTAAATATATTATGGACTAAAAATTTATCTTTGATGAAACCCTGCTATAATGCTTATAAAGCTTATCTATATTTTATTTTTTGCTATCGCGAATTTTATCATCTACTCCAAACTAAATAATACAGGTAAAGTATCAAAAGCGGTATTTATATCCTTTACCATCGCATTCGTTATTATTGTGTTATTACATAATGGTATATTGAATGTGAATATGCCTATACGGGCTAAAGATTTTCAACCGCTCATCTTCTTCCTGTTCTTTCCTGTTTTTTCTTATTTGTTCTTTACCTTTTTTGGTATGCGAATGTTCGATAATCTTAGGGACAAAGGCGTTAATGAGCGATTTTTAGATTATGGGCTGCGGGTCTTCTCGTTATTTTTCTTGAAATTTGTGTACTTAATGGCGTTTGTTGGTCAGTGTACGTTTATTTTTAGCCTGAAGCTTGGTTAAAAAGACACCGTAAAGATTCTTGCGCCGTTCCTTTTATCATTCATTTTTAAAACGTGGCCGCAACAAAGCATCATTCGCCGGTAATTGACAGTTCCGATTTCAGACAAGTGGCACGTGCTTTAACTATTGTTGAGAATAGCCTGGCCGGGGCCGATGAATTACTTAAAAGCTTACAGTTTAAAAAAGACACTACTATAATAGGTATCACCGGGCCACCGGGAGCGGGCAAGAGCACGCTGGTAAATGCCATTATCAATAACCTATTGCAGCAGGGCAGTAAGGTGGCTGTATTGGCTATAGACCCTACTTCACCGTTTAACTTCGGGTCCTTATTAGGTGACAGGATCCGCATGGCTTCTCATTTTAATCATCCGGATGTGTTTATTCGTTCGCTGGCTACGCGTGGTTCGCTTGGCGGCCTGTCTGCCAAAACCATTGAAATGACGGATATTTTACGCTCCGCCGGTTTCGATCATATTATTGTAGAAACAGTAGGGGTAGGGCAATCGGAAGTGGAGATAGCCGGTTTGGCCGATGTTACGCTGGTGGTGCTGGTGCCCGAAGCAGGTGATGAAATTCAAAATATTAAATCGGGACTGATGGAAATAGCCGATGCCTTTATCATCAACAAAGCCGACCGTGCCGATGCCGACCTTTTCGCCAACAACCTCCGCAAAATAGTACACCAAAGCAAGGCAACCGAAATTCCCGTTATCAAAACCATCGCTTCGCAAAATGTGGGGATAGATGAGGTAGCTGAGTTTATTATCGCCTCGAAAAAATCTGGTAATAATCGAAAGAGTATGCTCTTGTCTGAAAAAGCCTACAGGCTGATACAGCAGAAGCGGATGCAGCATATTAACAAGCAACAACTTCATCAACAGTTAACAGCGGCTTTAACCGAAGATGGTTTTAATTTGTACGCTTTTGTAGATGAATACCCCCCAGCCCCCTGAAGGGGGAGTTTTTGAAGTGCATGATACCAATATTGATTATTAGCATCCCCTTCAGGGGACGGGAGGGGTTATTGGTTAATTCATTATCTCCTCAATATGCTCTGCTTCAACAGGTATATCTGCCATCAGGTCGATGTTGCCATCGGTGGTGATGAGGATATTGTTCTCTATACGAATGCCAAGGCCTTCTTCGGGAATGTAGATACCCGGTTCGCAGGTAAGGATGTTGCCCGGTTCAAAGGCTTTGTACCTGCTGGCGTAATCATGCACATCCAAACCCAGGTGGTGCGAGGTGCCGTGCATAAAGTATCTCTTATATAAAGGCATCTTTGGATCCTGCTTTTCTACTTCGTGTTTCTTCAACAAACCAAGGCCGATCAGTTCATCTGTCATGATGCGGCCCACTTCCTCGTGGTATTCATTCCAGATGGTACCGGCTACTAATAGTTTGGTTGCGGCACGCATTACCCTTAACACCGCGTTATAAACATCGCGTTGGCGAGGAGTAAACTTGCCGCTCACCGGGATAGACCGGCTCATATCGGCATTGTAATTTCCGTATTCGGCGCCAAAATCAAACAGTATTACGTCGCCATCTTTACAAACCTGGTTATTATCGGTATAATGTAACACAATTGCGTTTTTACCCGATGCGATGATAGGGCTGTAAGCATGGCCGGTAGAACGTTGTTTTATAAACTCGTGGATGATCTCGGCTTCTATCTCATATTCGGTAACGCCGGGCTTGGTAAATTTAAGCACACGCGTAAAAGCGTCGCGGGTAATTTCGCAGGCTTTTTTGGTAAGGGCTATTTCAGCAGCCGATTTTACCGGGCGCAGATCGCGCAGTATTAATGCCGATCGTTCATAGTGATGTAACGGGTACTTTGCTTTTAAATCGTTGTACATGCGCAGGTCGCGGTACGGAACCTCGTGTACGTAACGGTCGTTTTCGTTTGTATTTATATAAATATGTTCGGCATAATTAATAATACTATGTAATATCGCATTAATATCGCTCAGCCAATATATCGCTTCAATGCCCGATGCCGCGCGCGCTTCCTCCTTGGTATATTTGTGTCCTTCCCAAATGGCTATGTGCTCACTGGTCTGTCTTAAAAATAGTACTTCTCTGTATTGCATATTAGGACAATCAGGGAACAAAAGCAGTATACTTTGCTCCTGATCTATCCCCGATAAATAAAAAAAGTCGGGATTTTGCTTAAAAATGAAAGCCTGGTCGCCACTGCGTGGATATTCGTCATTGGAGTGGAATATAGCTATAGAGAGTGGCTTTAATCGTGAAACGAAATTTTTTCTATTAATTATAAATAATTCATTATCAACAGGTAGATATTTCATCGGGGGGAGATATTTAGTTGTAAGAAAAAAACTATTTTGTGGTATTTGCGTTAACCATTATAATTTTTGGAACAAAATTTGGTTATCGTTTCAAACATAATTAGTATTTTTGAAAAAAATCACAATTAAAATCGTTTAATCTTAAAACTATGAATTATTCTACATTAAAGAAAACAGTCGCATTATCCTTTGCTTCTTTGATGGTAGCTGGTGCAGTTTCTGCGCAAACTACGGATTCAACCTCGACAGCAACTTCGACTGAAGCTACTACTCCCAAATTGTTTGGCGGTGCTGGCCAGTACAGAAAATTTAGCATTGGTGTTAACGGTGGTGTTACTTCTCCACTTACTGCATTAGGCGGCAGCAATGACTTCCTTAAAGCTGACATCAAATTAGGCTACGGTATCTCTTTCAGAGAGCAACTTTCACACGTGTTTGGTTTACAATTAGACTTACACGGTGGTAAAGTTGGTGGTAACAACAACAATTTAGATCCTAACGATCCGGTTTACTCAGCTAAACAATTCGAAACTGAGTTCTGGTCTGGAACTTTGAGCGGTGTTGTTAACATTGGTAGCATCGATTTCTTACACCGTAAAAACTCAATCAACTTCTTCGGTACTGCAGGTGCTGGTTTAGCAATGTATGCTGCTAAAGTTGACGGTGTTGATTTCAAAGGTACTTATGGCGACAGCGGCGATAAAAAATACGCAAGAGAGCTGATCATCCCTGTAGGTGTTGGTGTTAAATTCAGATTATCTGATGTTACTGCCTTAAACTTAGGTTACACAATCAACTTTGTTGATGGTGATAACTTTGACGGTTTCAAAAGAGGATATCCTACTAAAGACAGATACTCTTACGGTTATGCTGGTTTAGAGTTCACTTTAGGTTCAAAATCAAAACCGAACCTGGATTGGGTTAACCCAGTTGCCTTAATGTATGATGAGTTGTATGATGCAGCTCTTCGTCAAGAAGTTGAAGCTTTAAAAGGCCGTGTATCTGCAGTTGAAACTGCTGTTAGCGACCTGAAAAAAGATTCAGACGGTGACGGTGTATCTGATCAATTTGACAAATGCCCTAACACTCCGGCTGGTACAGTTGTTGACGGTGCTGGTTGCGCTATCGTATTCCCTGCTCCTGCTAAAGAAGATTCAGTTGGTGTTGCTTACTCAAACATTCAGTTTGAATTTGACAGCTCAGTATTAAGAACTTCTTCTTACCCAGCTCTTGATGCTACTTCAGCTGACTTACGTTCAACTGGTGCTACTGTAACTGTTAAAGGTTACGCTTCATCAGAAGGTACTGCTGCTCACAACCTTTCTTTATCTAAAGATCGTGCTAACTCAGTAAAAACTTACTTAGTTAACTCAGGTGTTGAAGCTAAAAAACTGAAAGTAAAAGGTTACGGTGAAACTAACCCAATTGCTGATAACTCTACAGAAGAAGGACGTGTATTAAACCGTCGTGTTTCTTTCAGCAAGTAATTAAAAAATAATATCAATTGAGATATTGGAAGGCTCCGGATAACCCGGAGCCTTCTTTTTTTTATTAATTTTGCAGCATGTACTTTTTCCGCAAAAAAGATCCGAACAGGCCAACCAACTTTAATTTAAAGGTGATGCATATTATTAATGCAACGGCTATTATTATGTTTTTGGGTGGTATTATATGGAAATTGATAGACTGGTTTATACTTAAAAAATGAAAACTATAATTAACACTACCAATGCCCCTGCGCCAATAGGGCCTTACAGCCAATCGGTAAAAGCAGGCGGTTTATTATTTGTATCGGGCCAGGTAGCCATTAACCCTGTAAGCGGCGAATTGGTGCTTGATGATATTAAAACCGAAACCAAACAGGTAATGGAGAACATCAGCGCTATATTAACCGAAGCAGGTCTTAACTTTAGCCATGTGGTAAAAACCAGTATCTTTTTGTTGGATATGGGCAACTTCGCGCAGGTGAACGAAGTATATGGTAGCTATTTTTCGGATAATTTCCCGGCGCGCGAAACCGTGCAGGTAGCAGGTTTGCCCAAAAATGTGAATGTTGAAATTACTGTTACAGCCATTGTTGCTTAACTGAATTATATAGTACTATAAAATTATAACCATCTGCATTGAATCCGTTTCAAACACCAATTGAATATTTAAAAGGTGTAGGCCTCAGCCGTGCAGAGGTTTTAAAAAAAGAACTGGGCATCCATAATGCCGAAGATCTGTTGCGGCACTTTCCTTTTAAGTATATTGACCGCACCCAATTTTACAAAGTAAAAAATATTGAGCCCGACCTGCCCTACGTGCAGGTTTTGGCGCGTTTAACCCATAAAGAAATTATTGGCGATAAGCGCAGCAAGCGCCTGGTGATACAGGCGCAGGACGATACCGGCATAATGGAACTGGTATGGTTTCAAGGGATCAACTGGGTAGAGAAGAACCTGCATATAGGTAAGGCCTATATCATTTTCGGGAAACCGGGCTCGTTCAATGGCAAGGCGCAAATGTCGCACCCGGAGATGGAAATGTATTCGCCCGAGGCGATGCGCCGTAAAGGCAACATGACCTTGCAACCGGCTTACAACAGCACCGAAAAGCTAAAGAGTTTTCAGTTAGATACCAAAGGGCTGCAAAAACTGATCGGCGTGTTGTTGGAGCAGCATGCTAAAGATATTCACGAAAACCTGCCCGCCTACATACTCAATAGGTACAGGCTAATGAACCGGCAGGATGCTTACCGAAATATCCACTTTCCCGATGATGCCGCTAAGTTGAACGAAGCCCGTAACAGGTTGAAATTTGAAGAGCTTTTCTTTTTGCAGTATAAACTGTTAAAGAATAAGATTTACCGTACGCATAAATTTAAGGGTAATGTATTTGATAAGGTAGGGCCGTGCTTTAATAATTTCTATCACGATAAATTACCCTTCCCGCTTACCAATGCCCAAAAGCGGGTACTGAAAGAGATCAGGATTGATACTCAACGCGGCGTTCAAATGAACCGCTTATTGCAGGGGGATGTAGGTAGTGGTAAAACCGTAGTAGCGCTAATGAGTATGCTTATAGCTATTGATAATGGTTTTCAAACCTGCATTATGGCACCAACTGAGATATTGGCTACACAGCATTATCAAACCATAAAAAGTTTGGTGGGTGATGGCTTTGTAGAAACCGCCCTGCTCACCGGATCGACCCCTAAAAAGGAACGCCGCATACTCCACGAAAAATTGGAAAACGGCGAACTCAAAATACTTATAGGCACCCATGCACTGATAGAAGATGCCGTGCAATACAAAAACCTGGGCATGGTGGTGATAGATGAGCAGCACCGTTTTGGGGTAGAACAGCGTGCCAAACTGTGGCGAAAGAATGTTGTACCGCCGCATGTACTGGTAATGACGGCCACACCCATCCCGCGTACCCTCGCCATGACATTATATGGCGATTTGGATGTTTCGGTAATTGACGAGCTGCCCGCCGGGCGTAAACCTATCGAAACGCTGCATTATTACGAGTCGCACCGCTTGCGGATGTTCGGCTTTATGAAGCAGGAAATAGCCAAAGGCCGGCAGGTATACGTAGTGTACCCGTTGATACAGGAAAGCGAAAAGCTTGATCTGAAAAATCTGGAGGATGGGATAGAGGTGATGTCGAGGGAATTTCCGTTGCCGGAGTTCCGCATCAGTATTGTGCATGGTAAACTAAAAGCTGCCGAAAAAGAATTTGAAATGCAACGCTTTATAAAAGGCGAAACGCAGATAATGGTAGCCACCACTGTAATTGAGGTAGGGGTAAATGTACCCAATGCCTCCGTTATGATCATTGAAAACGCCGAGCGGTTCGGTCTTTCGCAATTGCACCAGTTACGTGGCCGTGTAGGTCGGGGTGCCGAACAGTCGTTTTGTATATTAATGAGCAGCCAGAAGTTGAGTAATGATGGCCGCATCAGGCTCAACACCATGGTAAAGACTAACAATGGCTTTGAGATCTCCGAGATTGACCTGCAACTGCGTGGGCCGGGCAATATTGAAGGCACCCAGCAAAGTGGCGTGCTCGATCTTAAAGTGGCCAACATTGCCACCGATCAGGAGCTGTTGATACTGGTACGCAAATGCGTAGAAGAAATCTTCGAAAAAGACCCGCAGCTTAGTCAGCCCGAGCATCAGATATTGCACCAGGCAACCCAAACTAAAAATAGTGGTTTGAGCTGGGATAAGATCAGCTAAATTTAGACTTGGTTTTCCGGCTTGTCACAAGCTTTCTATAAATCACGTCATTGCGAAGAATGAAGCAATTTCTACTTAGGCTATGCTTGTGCTGTGATTAACGTTAGCCTGCTCTTGGGCGCAGTGCCCCATTACTTTTGAGGGCAAAAGTAACAAAACCCTTGTCCAGCAAAAGGCTTCTTTGCCGCACAGACCATTACCCTGCAAATCGGTCAGAACTTCGGGCTGGAACTTTTGCCCCACCGCGCTATTCCATCCCACATGCAACAAGTTCACTATGCCGCCTTTGCGCTCATGGCCATCACAGTTCTGCCCGCTTTCACCCGAAGCTGTTTGCTGACAGTAGCTGCGTCAGGTGGATACATCCAAGTGAACGAATTGGTAAGAATCTTGCACGTCAAAAAACTCCCCCTTTAGGGGGCAGGGGGGTTACACGTTTTTCTCGTCAACTATCCGGAAGAAATCGTCGCGGTAGGTGTCGCCTACTGGTATAATCTTGTCGCCGATGAAGATGCGGCTGCGTTCTATGCTGTCGATCTTGTTGAGTGATACGATGTAGGAACGGTGTACCCTGATAAAGTATTTTTCGGGCAGGGCATCCTCCATTTTCTTCATGTTCTGGAGGGTGATAATACGCTCCGCGGTAGTAAAAATGGAGATATAATCTTTCAGGCCCTCAATAAACAGGATGTCTTTAAGGTATACCTTTTGTATTTTATGTTCGGTTTTTACAAAGATGAAATCGTTCAAAAAATCCTGTTGTTGCTGCTGTGGTTGTACCGGTTCGGGCGCGGCAGGTTTGGCCGATGGCTGCAATACGCCCTGCGCCTTTTGTACGGCTTTGTAAAACCTGTCGAACGCTATAGGTTTAAGCAGGTAATCAACCACGTCGAGTTCGTAGCCTTCCAGCGCGTACTCGGGGTAGGCGGTGGTAAGTATCACTTTGGCTTTTCCGTTTGATATTTTGAGGAACTGGATCCCGGTAAGCTCGGGCATTTGCACATCCAAAAACACGAGATCGATACCGCCATCCTGCACCAGCGTAAGCGATTCAATAGGATTAGTAGTGGCCTTAACCAGCTGCAAAGCAGGCATTTTTGAAATGTAATCTTCCAAAATATTTAAGGCCAAAGGCTCATCATCAACAACAAGGCACCTTATCATGGTTATAAAACTAAAGATAATTCACAGATATATGTATCGGCTTCGTCACGTATAGTTAAATTATATTTTTTAGGATACAAAAGATTGAGCCTCCTTTTAACATTATTTAACCCAATACCGCCCGATGCATCGCGGTTATTGTTGTGCTTTTTATTTTCAATATAAAAACTCAAATGCCCGTTATCAACATTAATAAGCATTTTAATGGGCGAATTAGGGTCATTGGCCACGCCATGTTTAAAGGCATTCTCGATGAACGAAATTAACAGCAAAGGCGCAATCCGCTGGTTATCGATACTGCCGTTCACCTTAAAATCAATAAAGGCCTTATGCCCGAAACGTATTTTTTGCAGGTCGATATAGTTTTGCAGGTAATGAATTTCTTTCTCCAGGTCAACCTTGTTATCATTACTTTCATACAGCATATAGCGCATAATTTCTGATAGTTTCAGGATGGCCTCGGGCGTGGTTTCCGACTTTTGATAGGCCAGCGAATAAATACTGTTTAGCGAGTTGAACAAAAAATGCGGGTTCACCTGCGATTTCAGGAAAGACAATTCGGCACTTAAACGCTGGGTTTCCAAATCGCGCTGTACACGTTCATTAGTAAACCAATCTACCGAAAACTTGAGCACTATGCTCAAAAACACAAACAGCAAACTGGTGAATAAGGTACTGCTAAAGTATTCCCAAAAAGAGAGCGCCTTGCCATCGTGCACCAGCACATAACTTTTAAATATGAGCCCTACGCCATACTTGCCTATGCCTATGATGATGGCTGTAGTTATCATCATGAGGATGTACCGTAAATAGCGGTTCTTATCCAGGTAAGCAGGTATCAGCCATAAATAATTAATGTAAAAAACACCAATGTTGATACCGCCGAATACTACAAAAATAACCAGCAGATGCTCTAATGTAAGTTTGGAGTTGGTACTGGCAAAATAAAAGAAGAACGAGATGATACCCACCCATACTAAAACATGCCACATTATTTGCCAATATCTCTTCATTTATTATACCCGGCTGCTACTTAAATAATATTTTCATTGCATCTAAAGTAATATTTTAAAGGGGTTACAGGCCTATATATTATATATAGGCGCACTAATTTTCGATGAACAGGCTTTTTTAACCGACGAACAGGCGAAAAGCCCTATTCCGCGGTTCATCTATAAATAACTACAGTTGGTCTAAATGTTTTTAGCACCCGGTTTTTTTGGTATTTCTTTGTTCTATCAAATCAATCGCAATGAAAAAGTTGTTCACAAACTCAAACCCTTTTGTTCTAATATTAGCTCCTGTTATGTTTGCCTTATTGTTAGGCGTATCATACCAGTTCGAACAAAAACAAAACGATATTAAAGGTACCACCATACAGGCCAAACAAGCCACTTCACTTTTTTACAAAGGCATTAGCTTATTTAAAACCGTTGCCGGTGTAACCAAAGAGAACGTATGGTAATCAGCACCGAAAACCTGACCTTTAATTTTGGCGACCAAAAGGTTGTCAACCAACTATCTCTTCAAGTTCCGCAAGGAAGTATATATGGCTTTTTAGGCCCAAACGGCGCCGGAAAAACCACCACCATTAAACTGCTGCTCAACCTGCTTAAAACCCAGGAGGGCAGCATTAACATTTTTGGGCTTGAGCTGCAAAGCAACCGTACCAAAATACTATCGCAAATAGGGTCGCTTATTGAGCAGCCGGCCATTTACCTACATTTAACCGGTAAAGAGAACCTGCTTAACCGCGCCCTTCTGCTGCAAATACCTACCCAACGGGTTGATGAGATGCTTGCCCTGGTGCACCTTACCAATGCAGCCAATAAAAAGGCAGGCCAGTATTCGCTTGGGATGAAACAACGCCTAGGCATAGCGCTGGCGCTGTTATCTGATCCGCAGCTTTTAATTTTAGATGAACCCACCAACGGACTGGACCCTAACGGCATTATCGAGATACGTGAACTATTGATACGCCTTACTACCCAGCATAATAAAACCGTTTTTATATCGAGCCACCTCCTGTCGGAAATTGAGCGTATGGCTACCCACGTAGGCATCATCAACTTTGGGCAACTTCTGTTTCAGGGATCGATAAAAGACCTTGAAACCCTTAGCAAACCATTAGTATACATAGAAACCGATAACACCGTTGACGCGGCCAACCTGCTGAAACGTAATCATATTACGGTTGACGATGTTAACGAAACTACCATTTACCTGCCCTATACCTCCAAACAGCAAATGGGCGAAGTGAATGCCATGCTCAACAGCAACGGTTATACCGTTTACACCATTGGCAAACAACAAAAAGACCTCGAAGCGTTGTTTTTATCCATCACTCAAGAAGCCTAAACCAATATGAAAGGATTTATACTATCGTTCCGTTCGGAGTTTTATAAGAGCCGCAAAACTTTGGGGTTTTGGTGCGCCATTATTTTGCCGCTGTTAATTTGTCTGCTGGTATTTGTTGGCTTTTTTACCAGTGTCGACAAGATGGTCAATACACCCGGCATGTTGCTGTGGATCCGTTTTTCGGGGGCTATACTGAATGTGATGGGTACTCTTTTGCTGCCTATATTCGTAATTTTTACAGCCTACTCGGTAAACAGTATCGAGCATAAGGCCGATACGTGGAAAACGCTGTTCAGCCTGCCCATACCTAAACTATCGGTTTACGCCGCCAAATATTTGTACGCCTTTTTCCTGGTGTTTTTGTGTCTGCTGCTGTTTACAGTGTTTACCATAGGTTTCGGCAATTTGCTGGGTGTGCTTAAACCCGAACTTAAATTTTCGGAGTACCACATGGAGTCGGCATTGTTCCAGGTGTATTTTAAATTGTTCCTGTCGGCATTGGGCATCCTTTCCATACAATTTCTATTCAGTGTTTTGTGGAGCGATTTTTTAAAGCCTATGGGGATTGGCTTTGTAGGCACCATAGCCGGTGTAATAATGGGCGCCGCCGGATGGAAATACGCCTACCTGTTCCCTTACTCGCACCCCATGCTTGCCCTGCAAACCATGATGCCCCGCACCAAAGCAGCCATAGCCTCACCAAAACTGATCATCAATATACTTACCGATGATGTATATGTAAGCCTGGTAATAGCGGTAGCAGTATTTATAGGCGGATATTTTATTTTGCTGAAGAAGAGTGTGAAGTAGAGGGCCTCACCTAAATCCTCTCTTTGCACATTTAGGTTTGACAACTTTTTGAAAGTTGTCAAACCTGCAACTCACAACACAACTCCCTGTTCATCCCCGTACAATAACCGTTCGTTTCCGAACATTTAAGATGGCTTAACCATTCATCAACTAACTGCAATTCAGCACATTAAATTAGTGGCATAAATATTATATTTATACTGCTGTTACAGTTGAATCTATGTTTAAAAATTACCTTAAGATAGCCTTTCGCAATTTGCAGCGCAATAAGGGCTTTTCGTTTATCAATATTGCCGGGTTGGCCGTGGGCATGGCCGGTGCCATACTCATCTTCACCTGGATAAAACAGCAGGTGAGTTATGATGATTTTCATGCCAACAAAAATTCGCTTTACAAGGTATGGACCAACTACGACAGCGATGGCGTTTTATACAGTTCCGAAATATCATCGAGCCCGATAGGAGCTGCTTTAAAGGCCAAATATCCGGAGGTAAAGGATGTTGCACGCATGTACTGGCCCATAGAGCGCTTATTTAACTATCGTGATAAAGCCATTAAGGCCGACGGTCGTGATGTGGATAAGCCTTTCCTTACCATGTTCAGTTTCCCGCTGATATCGGGCAATGCCGAACACGCGCTGGATGATGTAGACGGTGTAGTGATCAGCCAAAGTTTAGCAAAAAAACTTTTCGGCGATGAAGACCCGATGAATAAAATGGTGACCCTTGATGTTAAAGGCGTATACAAGGTTACCGGGGTAATGAAGGATGTGCCTAAAAATTCCGTTTTTAGTTTCGATTACCTGGTATCGTTAGCTAAAGGCGCGCGATACTATTCGGACCAACGCTGGGAAAACGGTAATTACCAAACCTATTTGCAGCTTAAACCGGGCGTAAATGAAGCTGCTTTCAACAAAAAAATAAAGAACCTCATTAAAGAAAATGCCAAGGATGCTAAAATGGAACCCTTTTTACATCCGCTCAGCAAATGGCGTTTGTATTCGCGTTTTGAGAATGGCATTGCCGTAGGCGGTGCCATAGAAGTGGTGCGCTTAGTTGCCATTATAGCCGCCCTGATACTGTTAATAGCCTGCATCAACTTCATGAACCTAAGCACCGCCCAAAGCGAAAAACGGGCAAAAGAAGTAGGCGTTCGCCGGGTGATTGGTGCAGGCAAGGGGATGCTGATCAAACAGTTCCTAACTGAATCTATCGTGATTGCGTTTATTGCAGGTGTGTTTTCTTTATGGCTGGTACAACTTTGCCTGCCTGTATTCAACAAACTTACCGGCGAATCGTTAATCATCAACTATACCGACCCTGTCTTTATCATTGGGATTATCGCCTTTATATTATTTACCGGCTTACTGGCAGGTAGTTATCCTGCTTTCTTCTTGTCGTCGTTTAAACCGGTTAAAGTACTGAAGGGCGCGTTTCAGCAGGGCAAAACCGTATTTACCCCTCGAAAAGTATTGGTAGTGGTACAGTTTACAGTGGCCATTGTGCTGGTAATATCAACCATAATTGTTTACAACCAGGTTAAATTTGCGCAGGAGCGCGACAACGGGTATGCTAAAAATAATTTGATTGATGTAGCTATTGAGGGTGATATCAGGAAAAATTTCGACCTGATAAAAAATGAATTGATCAGCGCAGGTGCTGCTACTTCGGTGGCTAAAACAAGTTTTTCGCTCACCATACAGGCCGCTTCATCTACAGGCTACCAGTGGACCGGTAAACCTGACGGCGGGCCGGATATCAGCATGAACCGCTTCAACTCTACAGGCGGCCTCATCAAAACCGCCGGACTAAAACTACTGGCAGGCCGGGACATTGATGTAGCCGAGTATCCTACCGATACCGCCTCGATCATCATTAATGAAACCGCCCAAAAAATCATGAAGTTTAAGGATGCCGTTGGCCAAACAGTGCATTACGGCGGCGATGCTTTTACTATTGTAGGAGTATTTAAAGATTTCATCATTGGCTCACCTTACGGCCAAACCGATCCGATAATTGTGCATGGCTCTAAAACATGGAACTATAATGTACTCATTCACCTTAACGATCATAATTCAACGGCCAAAAACTTGGCACTGGCTACCGGCGTATTCAAAAAATATAACCCGGCCTATCCTTTCAACTACAAATTTGTAGATCAGCTATACGCCCTCAAATTTACCGACGAGGTGCGCACCGCTACCTTCGCCGCTATTTTTGCAGGCTTAACCATATTTATATCCTGCTTGGGTCTGTTCGGGTTAGCTGCCTACATGGCCGAAAGCCGCGCCAAAGAAATAGGTATCCGCAAGGTACTTGGAGCAAGCGTGCGCAGCGTGGTGCAATTGCTTACAAAAGATTTTGTAGTGCTGGTGATCATTGCCATCGTTATCGCCACGCCTATTGGCTGGTGGGCTATGCATAGCTGGCTGCAAAACTATCAGTACCGCATCAGCCTTAACTGGTTCACCTTTGCAGCAGCAGGCTTAGTGGCTATACTAATAGCCGTAATTACCGTAAGCATGCAAGCCATAAAAGCGGCACTGGTAAACCCGGTTAAAAGTATAAAAGCGGAATGAGTTAGGTTTCAGGTTCGAGGATCGGGGTTTCAGGTTCCGGGGGCCGGGTTCGAGGGATCAGTTTTGTTTTTTAGGTATGGGTTTAAGTGTCAGGAATCACTTAAATCCATCCATACTCAAACCCCGATCCTGAAACCTCGAACCTGAAAACCCTATTCGTTATCTTCCGTAAGTATATCACCCGGTTGCTTAAAGTTGCTGCGCACAAAGCGGCACCATTCGCAATCTTCCTTGCCGCAGCCGGTGTTAAATTCGTGGTTCATTATTTTTTTGTAGGTGGCGGTAATTTGTTTGGTTACCTCGGCCACGTCCGTAGGTGTAATGTATATTTTTTCTTTACGGTATTCGCCCTCGTTTACAGGCTCTATAAAGTCGAATTCGGTACTGATCACCTCCCAGTCGCGGGTACGGTCGTTATCTATTAGTATCTTATAGAATACGCCTTGTCGCCAGTAATCGCCGCCGATTTGTTCCTCATCATCGGGTATGGCGGGCTGAAATTTATCTTTGGCGTATTTGTACTTGCCCGTTTTATAGTCAACCACACTCACCTGTTTACCATGAAACTCTACCTTATCCAAGCTTCCTTTTATCGGCACACCTGCTACTTCCACATTACGTACCGATAACTCCACAAGGGTTACCTTGTTCCAAGTGATTATATTTTGCTGGTAGTAAGTTGGCAATATCTTATCGCCATAATCTAAACGCAGCTTAAATTCTTCCTTAGTGAACGAGTCGCGGTTGCGGAACATAAACGCACGGAAATCCTTCATAAAATCCTCTACCGGCGCAAACTCATCATTGTTTTCCTTCAGCTTTTTAAAGGCGCGTCGCAAGGCATCGTGCACCGCCGATCCAAAGGTAAGCGATGGGCTTTTACCCGACGGCACCCTGATCAGGTTCTGAAAATAGAACTTCAGCGGGCAATCAAGGTAGTTGCTCAGGTGCGTTACCGATAGGGTATAACCTTGCAGCAACCGGTTCACATACTCTTTATCTACCAGCTGCACCACAGGTTTATCGGCCTCGTTAAACTGGGTGAGGTAAAAGGCCATCATGTCATCACTGCTCAGCTTAGGGTAATTCACCTGTACATCCGTTGCGGCCAGTATTTCGCCAACAAACTGTGAGGCTTCCTGCGGTTTTCCTTTTTTATCTTCGCTGCTGTACGATATGTTCAGATGCTGTTTAGCACGCGTAAGCGCTACGTAAAACAAACGGCGCGATTCTTCTTTTTGCGCTTCTTCGTCATTCGCTGCCTGCATCAATGTATCCGGGTAGCTATAACTGCTGTTGCGCCCTTTGGTATCCCATATTTTTTTGTTGCAACCAATTAAAAACACATGCTCAAATTCAAGTCCTTTTGAGCCATGCGCGGTAAGAAAGTTCACTCCCGTTTCCGAATAGATGTATTGGTTAAGATCGAGCCGGATACCGTTTTTCAGCATCAGATCGAAGGTTTTTATCAGATCGGCCAGCTTGATATCCGGATCTTTACGGCTTTCGGCCTTTATAAAATCGAACAGGTTGGTGAGCACTTCCATGTGCCAGCCTTTATCTGTTTGCTGCATTACATAGCGTAAAATGCCCAAACGGGTAACTACCTGCTGAAACAGGCTTTGCAGCGTAACACTTAACGAGCCTTTAAGCAATTCTTCAATATTGCCTATCAGTTCTTTCATGCTTACGTTCTGCATATTATCAAACAATCCCGGCTGTTTTGGCGACCGAATTTCGGTAAGGTAGCGGCGCAGGGATGTTTTAGCTTCGTTATTAGCCGTCGTGCCATAATTATCTTTTGCTACCGCGATGCTCGCCTTGGCAATTTCAATAGGCGCTATGTCGAAGAAATCATAGTGCATTATCTCAAAAAGCAACTCATCGCCGCTGTAAGGCGAATCGAGCTCCATATCGAGGTAACGTAAAATATTGATGATCTTTTCGCCGAACGGCAGGGAGAGTATATCAATCTTACGTTTGGTATTAACCGCTATCTTTTTCAGGTCGAGGTAATGCAGCAACTCTTCAACCTGGTTATGGTTGCGGTAAATTACGGCTACTTCGGCGGGCGGCGTACCATTAGTTACCAGTTGCACAATCTGGTTGGCAATGTCCACCACTTCCTGATCGGGATTAGGATATTCACTGATCACCGGTTCTATACTCGCATCGCTAAAGCGAGGGTGCGACGCGCTAAGATTTTTATTGAGGTTAAGCTGTGCGGTAAGTCGTTCGTTATTGTTTTCGATCAGTAACCTCGACATATCCAGTATATGCTGATTTGAACGGTAATTGCTTTTCAATATCACCGTGTGCAGGGTATCCACATAATCGGTAGCGAAATCCAATATATTACGCATGTTAGCACCTTGGAAACGGTAGATAGATTGATCATCATCGCCCACCACAAACACGTTCGGCGTATCCCAAAAGTTGAGCAGAAACTTTAACAATTCATTTTGCGATCCGCTGGTATCCTGAAACTCATCCACCAAAATATACTGGTAACGTTCCTGGTAACGGCGCAATAGGTCTTCATTATCACGAAAGGCCTTTAGCACCCAAATGATCATATCATCATAATCGTACCAACCCTCATTTTTCATTTTAGCCTGATAAACTTCATATTCGCCAACGGCAGCCAGCAGTTTATCCATGGCTTCCTGCACCTTATCGATATCCTTTTGCTTTACATCTCCAACCTGGATCCCCGCTTTGGCATTAGCCCGTTTGTAAATGTACTGATCGCGATTGGGCAGATCTTCCATGTACTCGTGCACCGCGTTTCGTATCATCGCGGCATCCCAACCCTCGCTTTTCATGGTAGAGAAAAGTTTTTTCAACCGTGCCTGCTCATAGTAAATATCACCGGTGAAGCGCTTTAGTAAATGCTCGTTATGAAAACCATCTATCAGTCCTTTAAATAATATGACAGAATCCAAATCAGATAACGGCGCCAGATCATGCTTGCCAAAATACTCCAGGTTCTCCTGAATAATATCATTACAAAACGCGTGGAAAGTGTATATATTAATGCGGTAAGCATCCGGACCAATAAAATCAAACAAACGCTTGCGCATGGCAACCGCGCCGGCATCGGTGTAGGTTAAGCAAAGTATCTCGTTGGGGCGGGCATCAGTTTCGGTAAGTATCTTTCCTATCCGGGCGGCAAGTATCTGTGTTTTACCGGTTCCCGGCCCGGCCACTACCAACACAGGGCCATCCATTTTATTAACAGCGGCCAGCTGTTCGGGGTTTAATGAAGCTAATGCCTGCTGAAATTTATCGTTATATTTATTAAGAGCTGGTTTTTGCATGGTAACGTAAAATTACGCTTTTTTTTAGAGGATAGGGGTATTGGTTGGTTGTTAATACTGGTGACATGGGGAGCGATTGGTCCGTTTTTCATTAGGAATGGTTCTGCTTTATTGAACGTTAGTGGATGTACTTTTTTCTTTTCTCTCAAAAGAAAAAAGTACCAAAAAAGAAAAGTCGCGGCTGCGCAAGGAACTATTAAAGTTTATGCTTGGGCAGGGTTTGTGCTATCCGTTCCTTACGATGCCGCATTTTTTTGGGTATTTACGTTTGTGCTTTTGCATTGTCGATTTCCCTATTCCCGCAGTCGCTATCTCCCACAGCCGCTTGGCTCCGGCCAAGTGGCAACTATTACGCGGCGTCCCGCCGCTGTACGATAGATGCGTCTATAATAAGTAAGCTGAAAGCTTACGCTACGCTATGTCACGAGTTACGCTGTGCTAAACTCGCGACAGCACCTTCAGCTTACTCCGTCAGCAAGCAAACAGCTTCGGACGAAAGCGGGCAGAACTTTGGTGCCCTGAAGCGCAAGGGCGGGCATTTGAACTTGTTGCATGCGGGATGGAAACGAGCGGCGGGGCAAAAGTTCCAGCCCAAAGTTCTGTTCGGTTTGCAGGGCATGGCTTTGTGCGGCAAAGAAGCCTTTTGCTGGACATGGGTTTATTCGCTGTTTGTTTGTTTATAGGTGCTCATGAGATCGCTTCGCTTAGTATGTTACTTTTGCCCTCAAAAGTAATGGGGCACTGCGCCCAAGAGCAGACTAACGTTGATTACAGCACAAGAATAGCTTAAGTAGAGATTGCTTTCGTACTTCGAAATGACGTGATTATACAAAACGCGACGAGATTGCTTCATTCTTCGCAATGACAAAGAGTAGAAGATTTAAGCCGTTTCAGGGTTAACCTTTGCCCTAATACGCTCTTCAATCTCCCTCACCAACTCATCAACAGGCCTTTTTTCCGGTTCAACGGGTTCGAGTACTTCCCAAGTCATGGGGATGAAGGTGTTGAGCGGGTATAGTCCATAGCGCACCATCTTCCACGAATTGGTAATGGCAACCGGAACCAGTAGAGCGTCCGGGCATTTCTTTAACAGGGTAGCTATACCTGCCGATTGAAAGGTTTTTACCTTGCCATCTTTTGAGCGGGTCCCTTCGGGGAAAATCATGGCCGACCATTTATTTTCTTTCATTCTGCTCGCCAGTTTAACCAGTTCGGTAATGGATTGACGCGGATCTTTACGATCGATATTGGCGCCACCGCCTACTCTAAGGTTATATGAAATAGACGGTATGCCTTTGGCAAGCTCTATTTTAGAAATGAATTTAGCATGGTACTTCCTGAAAAAGTAGATCATCGGCGGGATATCGCCCAGGCTTTGATGGTTAGCTATAATGATCATCGGGCGACCGACCGGCAATTCATATTTGTTGACGAACTTCACCGTATCGCCCAATATATAGAAGGTGCTGAACAGGCAAAAGTTAAGCATATCAACAGACCGTTTATGCGCCGCGTAGCCAAAAAACCGGTAGCAGATCCACTGTATGGGCTGAAATATGATCAACACTAAAAAAAATGCAAGTATGCAAATGGGCGACAGGATATAGCCTAAGAATTTTCTCATAAAGCTACAAAGGTAAAAATTTAGTTTTCAACTAAAAATGTGTTGTTTACACAAGTTGCCTGTAGTATAAGCACTATTACAATTTGCCCTCCAGCATCAATAACTTAGCTTTTAAAATTGCTCCTACCGACATGCTATCGGTGATTTCGCCGTTACAAACCATTTGGTATGCTTCTGCAAAGGGGACTTTTTTAATTACCAGTTGCTCGGTTTCTTCGGGTTCGGCCTCAAATTGTTGCAGGTCGCGGGCAAGGTAGGTAATGCTTAACTCGTCGCTTACCGAATTGGAGAGGTGCATGCGTTGCAGCTCTATCCATTCGCCGGCTTTTAATCCGGTTTCTTCCAACAACTCGCGTTTGGCCGATTCTACCGGGTCGACGCCGATGATACCGCCGCCTTCGGGTATTTCCCAGCTGTATTGATTGAGCGGAAAACGAAATTGCCCCACCAGGTAGGTATTCATATCAGCATCCAAAGGCAATACACCTATGGCCAGGTTTTTAAAATGGACCTTACCATAAATGCCCGGATTACCGGCAGGATTGATCACCTTATACTCGGTAACATTTATCCACGGGTTATCATATTGCTCTTGCTCGGCAGTAATTTGCCAGGGATTGTGGTCGGGGTTGTGCATTGAGTAAAGATAATCAGTGCAGCGGTTTTTAAGGTAATTATTGTGTTATTGATATATTATCAGTTTAAAAACGGTGTTTTGGTAATACCGACGTATGCATCAAAATATCGTTATTGCGAGGTACGAAGCAATCTCTACTTAGGCTGTGTTTGTGCTATAATTAACGTTGGTCTGCTCTTGGGCGCTTGCCCCATTACTTTTGAGGGCAAAAATAACATACTAAGCGAAGCGATCTCATAAGCACTTATAAAAAGCAACAAATTGCGAATAAACCCTTGTCCAGCAAGAGGCTTCTTTGCCGCACAATGCCTCTGCGCTGCAAAGCTGTCAGAACTTAGGGCTGGAACTTTTGCCCCGCCGCGCTATTCCTCCCCACATGCAACAAGTTCACTATGCCCGCCTTTGCGCTCTTGGCCAACACAGTTCTGCCCGCTTTCGCCCGAAGCTTCTTGCTGACGAGTGGCTCGTCCAACCTGAAGTCAAAGCTTTCAGCTTTATCCTTTCCGCTTTCAGCTCAATCAATTATTAATTTCCTTCAGCGAGAGCGGAATCAGTTTCTTGGTTTTTAAATACGTTACGCTCACTACGATCAGGGTCATGGTGCCACCGAATATTACTGCGGGCACTGTGCCCAGTAGCTTTGCAGCCGTGCCCGATTCAAAGGCACCTATCTCGTTGGATGAACCGATGAACATTTGGTTAACGGAAGATACCCGGCCGCGCATTTGGTCGGGCGTAAGTATTTGCATAATAGTACCGCGTATCATTACGCTGATACTGTCGAAAGCGCCCTCCGTGAACAGGAACACCAGCGACAAATAAAAATTACGAGATAAGCCAAAGCAAATGATCGACATGCCAAAACCTGTAACTGCAATAAGCAGGTTACGCCATGGTTTGCCCATTGGCGATATGCGTGCCATGGCCAGCATGGTGAGTACAGCCCCTAATGATGATGTAGCCCGCATAATGCCCAAACCTTCGGCACCTACCTTTAATATTTCGTTGGCAAATACGGGGAGCAATGCTACCGCGCCGCCAAAAAATACCGAGAACAGATCGAGACTCATGGCGCCTATCATCATTTTATTCCGAAACACAAAGGTGATCCCTTCCGAAAGGCTTTTCCAGATAGTTTCTTTGGGTATAAAGATTGGCGGGTATGATCGTAACAAGTAAATGCTAACCAATGCCACCAGCAAAAAAGCGATGATGATAATAAAAGTGATGGTGATACCATAAAAGCCATACACCAACCCGCCAACTGCCGGGCCTAATATCGAGGCAATTTGCCATGCCGAACTATTCCAGGTGCTGGAGTTTGGGTAAATCTCTTTAGGTACACTGTGCGCCAGTACCGTAAACGCAGCCGGAGCATAAAAAGCCCTTGCAACGCCGTTCACAAATATCATGAAGAATATGGTAGGCACCACCCATCCGGTATGGATGTAGCCGCTCAAGCTTTGCAGCGTAACTACAAACATGGATATGGACGAGAACAACACCAGCGAAAATATGATGAGCAGCATTTTCCGCTTTTCTGATTTATCGGCAATATATCCACCGTACAGGGCTATACCAATAGCTGGGATCGCTTCGCATAAACCAATAAGGCCTAATGCAAAAACACTTTTGGTTAAATGGTAAACGTAAAAACCAATAACCACTGCCTGCATTTGATAGGCAAAGGTGAAAAAGAACCTCATGCCGAGGTATGATCTGAAATCTTTATACCGCAGAGCGGCAAATGCATCGTTGGGGCGGGGTGGGGTAATACTGTCTTCTTCGGGCACCTGTTTTAATTAAGAGATGAGCCGCAAATTTAAGATTTGTAGCCTATTACAACGCACAAGGGACACAATAATTTGTGTCCCTTGTGTAAAAAACAGGTAGCGCAGGGCCTATTTAAGTCCGTGCTGATCTATCAGGTATATCAATGATGCCATAGCTGCCGAACCCAGTTCAAGCTCGCGTTTATGTACATTTTCAAACACATCATTAGGGGTGTGGTGAATATCAAAGTAACGTTGCGAATCGGGTGTAAAGCCTATCAGCATAATTGAGGGTATGCTCTCTTTAAGCGGACCAATATCTGTACCGCTGCCGCCTTTTACCAATCTGTCGGCTTCATAAGGCTCCAGTAGTGGTTTCCAGTTCTGGTTCACTTTCTTCAATAAGTCCGGTGATATATCTTCAAAGCTGAAGCCGCGCGGCACAAAACCACCTTCGTCGGTTTCAATAGCGGCAATATGTTCTTCCTTATTCTTAACAGCAAGTTCGGCATATTTTAAACCGCCTTTGTGCCCGTTCTCTTCGTTCATGAAAAACACCGCGCGTACCGAGTTTTTAGGGCGGTAACCAATAGCCTTGAAAATACGCAATACCTCGGCCGATTGTACAATGCCCGTTCCGTCATCATGCGCGCCTTCGGCCAAATCCCATGAGTCGAGGTGACCGCCTACGGTGATAAATGTGTTAGGATGCTCGGTACCGGTTAACTCGCCAACTACGTTGTATGATTTTACATCGGGCAGGGTTTGGCAGCTTTGTTTAAAGTAAAACTTAGCCTGCGGAAACTTGCGCAATTTTAACATCATGCTCAGTTTGTTAGCCGCCTTGGTTGATATAGCAGCTCCCGGAATTTTTTTTACGCCATCGGTATAGTCGGTTCCGCCGGTATGCGGGTAATCATCAATGCTTTCGGTTAACGAGCGCACAATTACACCCACCGCGCCATATTTTGCAGCAGCAGCCGGACCTAAAAAGCGTTGATCGCCCGCGGTGCCATAAGCTTCGCCGGTTTCAATAAAACGCGGATCGAACGGGCGGTTAAAGAAAACTATTTTCCCTTTAATCGCTTTTTCGCCCAGGGTTTCCAGTTCTTTCAGGCTGTGCAGCTCAATTACACTGGCAGTAATACCCTCTTTAGGCGTAGCTACCGACATGCCCAACGCCGCGATAGGCACAGGTATCCGTTTATTGCCATCAATAATATAGCCTTCTTCTTTAGCACCGCGCACCCAGTGTGGAACCATTACCTCCTGCAAAAAAACTTTGTCGAAACCATAATCTTTCATTAGCTTTTCGCCCCACTCCACGGCCTTTTGGGCATTTGCAGATCCGCTCAATCGCGGGCCTATCTTTTTACACAGGTAACGCAGTTTTTCGTAACCCTGGCCGTTTACCAGTGCTTCATCATATATTTTGCGAATGGTTAATGAATCCTGCGCCTGTGCAGATGCCGCGGCCAGCAGGATAGCTAATGAGAGTAAAGTCTTTTTCATCAATTGCGATCAGTTTTAACAAATATAGTTAAATAGTGTATTGTGCGCTGCGTTTTTTGAGGTTCGCAGTTTCATGTTGAGGGATAGTGCAGTATGTTGTATATGCTTCAGTTTTTGTGTTTATATTAGCACAGCATGAAACCTGTCATATACATCATTTTCAAATACACGCTTATATTATTTATTACACTGTTTGCGCAGTGGTGGGCTATTGAACTTTCGGAATATGTACCCCAATATATACCTGAAACGCGAATTAATATTTCCGGCATGGTGATTTTCGCTGCAACATTATCTATATTGATATTTGGCCAAAAAGAAATATTCAGGCGATACCCGCAATTTTCAATTATAAAACTTACTGCATTAGGTTTAAGTATTTGCGCTATTGCCGAGCTTGATTTTATGCTATTCAGCCGGTATGTAATGAAAGATTTTGATATTTATAACCTACTGGAAGTTTTCTTTAAGATGATGGTATTTGATGGTGGCCTTGCTTTTTTAGTCGCTTTTAAAATCGTACGCCCCAAGTCTGATCAGTTTTGGCTGTTGATCATTGCATTTTTAGGATTGGTATATCTCTTAACCATAATTTGACCCAACTAAACATATAAATAGGGGATAAATTCTTTAAAATCTGTCAACCCCAGTTACAACCCAAATCGGTGAAATCATCCCCCAATCAGTGAAATCCCCCCAAATAAACAGGCAATTAAAATCAATTACAATCCTAATCGGTGAAATCACACCCCAATCAGTGAAATCCCAAAAGAATAAAAAAAACAAGAAAACCAATACCCGTAGTACTTCGGTTAATGCAGCCCCGTGATCCGCTCATACACCGCAGGCCTTAAGCTCCCGGCCGGTATCCGCTACTCCCGGGTTTATGATGGGCTGGGTTCCTGCAAAAAGTCTTATCTCCTGCCTCTTTATTCCTGAATCTTCGCAGGGGCTCTATATGCTGGCACATTGATCAGCAGTATCCCCACCAATATCACTACCAAGCCAATCAGTTGCCCGCCTGATACTTTTTCACCTGCCATTATCCAGCCTAAAAAAACAGCCACTACCGGGTTAACATAAGTATGGGTACTCACCAATGCTGGCGGACGAATAGAGATCAGCCACACGAAAGACAGGTAGGCGATGAATGATCCCATAACGATCAGGAACACTAATCCGGCCCATGCTTCAAACGGCACTTTATCCACATCAAAACCAATGTACTCACCTTTAACAAGCGCGATAATTTCGCTGGCGAAACCTGCCGCGAGCAATTGTACACCCGAATTCATGATGGTGCTGCTGTTGCCCTTGCTGTTACTGGTGATCAGCGAACACAATACCCACAACACCGCGCTGAACAATACTACCCCGCTGGCAATAATAGTCATGGTAGATGTAACTGTAGCGGCCTGTGTGCTATGGTTAAGTTTCATGAACAGGAAAATACCGGTAAAACCAATAAGCAAGCCCGAAATAATATACTTATCGCGAAAGTATTCGCCCCAACGTTTCTTATCCAGTAACAGAAACCACAGCGGTTCGGTGGCCACCAGTATAGCTGCCTGGCCGGAGCTGATGTAAAGCTCGGCCCAGGCGATCATGCCCGTACCGCCAACCAGCATCAGTATGCCGCTTACGGCTTGTCGCCATAACAGGTTGGGCGGCGGTAGTTTTTCGCCCTTAATAAGGCACCATGCAAATAATACTACGCCCGCTACCAGGTAGCGCGCGCCCACCAGCACAAAAGGAGGTAAGCCCTTTAAGCCGTAAGCCACCGCCAAATAGGTAGAACCCCATATAATATATATGTTAAAAAAGGCGAATAATATAAGCCAGCGTGATGGTGCGGTTTGTTGTTTCACGGTGTTTTTTAATAAGGTTATCTCTAAATCGGTAACATTAGTCCATAAAAAAAGCGATGAGTACAGTACCCATCGCTTTTTTATTATTTGCAAAAAGTACTATAATCCAAAGGCTGTTTTCACCTTCTCTACGTAATCAAGCTTTTCCCAGGTAAACAGTTCAACCTCGGTAACCACTTCGCGGCCTTCAGGGCTAACAAAAGTTTTGGTTACTACCTGGCTTGGCTTACCAAAGTGGCCATAAGCAGCGGTTTCACTGTAAATAGGGTTGCGCAGTTTAAAGCGGGTTTCAATAGCGTAAGGGCGCATATCAAAAATTTCTTCTACCTTTTTGGCTATCTCTCCATCGGTTAAACCTACTTTACCGGTACCATAAGTATTTACATAAATACCCATTGGCTGCGCAACGCCTATAGCGTAAGATACCTGTACCAATACCTCGTCGCTAACACCGGCAGCTACCAGGTTTTTGGCGATGTGGCGGGTTGCGTAAGCGGCAGAACGGTCAACCTTTGAAGGATCTTTACCCGAAAAAGCACCACCACCGTGCGCGCCCTTACCACCGTAGGTATCCACAATAATTTTACGGCCGGTTAAGCCTGTATCACCATGCGGACCGCCGATAACGAACTTACCGGTTGGGTTAATGTGGTATTTAATAGCATCGTTAAAAAGGTGCGCATAGTTAGGGTATTTAGCTTTAACACGAGGGATCAGGATGCCGATAATATCTTCGCTGATCTTGGCCAGCATCGCTTTCTCTTCATCAAAATCATCGTGTTGGGTTGATATTACAATGGCATCTATACGTACCGGTTTGTTATTATCATCATACTCCAGCGTAACCTGCGATTTCGCATCCGGGCGAAGGTATTTGATCTCGCTGTCTTCACGACGGATAGCTGCCAGCTCAATCAGCAAAGCGTGGGCTAAGTCAAGTGCCAAAGGCATGTAGTTGTCGGTTTCAACAGTAGCGTAACCAAACATCATGCCCTGGTCGCCGGCGCCTTGCTCTTCTTTTTCTTTACGCTCAACACCCTGATTAATATCCGGCGATTGCTCGTGAATGGCCGATAATACGCCACACGAGTTACCATCAAACATATATTCGCCTTTGGTATAACCAATTTTATTGATCACGTCGCGGGCAATTTTTTGTACATCTAAGTAAGCTTTTGATTTAACCTCGCCGGCTAAAAATACCTGCCCGGTAGTAACCAGTGTTTCGCAGGCCACTTTTGATTCAGGGTCGAAAGCAAGAAATTGATCTATCAGGGCATCTGATATCTGATCGGCAACTTTGTCCGGGTGTCCTTCTGATACGGATTCGGAAGTGAATAAGTATGACATAAATATTTTAATAGATAAAAAAGTAAAACACAGGAAAGGGGAAGGAGTTAACCGGAAACGACAACGGAACGCGTTAAAAAGAAGCAGGATTTTAGCACTTTTTTACGTGGTTGCAATTCAGCACCGGGCTACCGGCACAATTAAATCAGTCCACTTTCGGGCAGCAAAAATAAAACAATTTTTACAAAGCTAAAAATACTTTACTTTTGATGCCTCAAATATATATAGTTGAAACGAAAGGCTTTATTTATAATAAACCCCATATCGGGCGGGAAAAAGAAGGATGGCGTACCCGAACTTATACAGAAACACCTGGATAGCGCCGTGTTTGATGCCACTTTTGTTTTCAGCAGCGGCGTATCAGATGCACGTAAGCTGGCAAAAGAAAACCTGGGTGGTTTTGATGTAGTGGTAGCCGTAGGAGGCGATGGTACTATAAACGAGGTAGCATCGGCCATTGTAGGCAGCGATGCTATTTTGGGTATTATCCCTTACGGATCGGGCAATGGCCTGGCGAGGTTTTTAGGCATACCTATGGATGCCGCCAAAGCTATTGAAACGCTTAATAAAGCACAGTTTGAAGTAATAGATTCGGCCAATATGAACGGCAAACCCTTTTTTAACATGGCAGGGATGGGTTTTGATGCCCACATCAGCGATGTATTTGCCCATGGCAGCAAAAAGAGGGGCTTTTACAGTTACTTTAAATCATCGGTACACGAAATACTCAATTATAAACCGCAAACCTACCATATAGAGGTTGACGGTGAAGCTTACGAGCGCGAAGCGTTTATGCTCAGCTTTGCCAATTCATCACAATACGGTAACAACGCGCACATATCGCCCAAAGCATCGGTGCAGGATGGTTTGCTGGATGTATGTGTGGTAAAACCCTTCCCGTTATACAGGTTTCCGGAGCTGGGTTTACGCATGTTCAGTAAAACTACCGATCAATCAAGCTACGTTGAAATAATAAAAGGCAAGCGCATCCACGTAAAGCGTAAAGACTCGGGCCCGGCCCACCTTGACGGTGAACCCCAAATTATGGGAACCGATGCCGAAATAAATATTATACCGCAATCGTTAAAAGTAATAGTAGGCGAAAGTTTTATGGTCAGTAGTTAGTGGTGAGTAGATAATGGATATTTGTCAATAGTTATGAATTATTTTCATCATAACACAGGCACTCACCACTTACCATTCACAACTCACTCATGCACTAATTTAATAAATCACTAAATATTATACGGCCGGCCATGTCAAAAAAGAATCAAAAGTTTACCGGGGTGGTGTACTCAACCGATCCGGGTTTTCAATATAATGAGGAGGGCGGCGCCAATGCCGATACCCTGCCGCCACAGCAACAAAACCTTAAAATATACCTTGACCGTAAAGGCGGCAGCAAGCTGGTTACCCGCGTAAGCGATTTCAGGGGAACTGACGACGACCTTGAAATCCTTGGCCGCAAGCTGAAAAGCAAGTGCGGCGTAGGCGGCTCGGTTAAGGATGGCGAGGTATTGATACAAGGCGATCACCGCGATAAAATACTCACTCTTTTACTTGCCGATGGCTACAAGGCCAAGAAAGCCGGCGGCTGATTTTAAGTGTTTTAAGTACACACTAAATAAAAATAAAAAATATACACCCGAATATTAAAAAAACAGTTTAATATTGCCCTTGCTAAAACCTTGTAATGCAAGCCAAAGGCAGAATTAAATTTTACATCAAACCTTGTTCTTTTTATAATATATCACTTTAGTTACACACAATTTGTAGTTTATTTTTTGCTATTTTTAAAAAAAATAAGTTTCATTGTAAAAAATTGTAGTTGTAACAAACAATATTTACGCTAATAAGCGTTATTGTATTCACCAATTACGGGGAAAAAGAACATATTAAATAATTGTTAATAATAATAAAGGAGACTTTTTTAATTTATTAAAGTCATAAATTTGTTATCCGCTTAAGGCAGCACATAATTAAATTAAAAAATAAACATAAACTAAAAACTAAATTTTACTGTAATGGCTAACGTACCAGCAAAACCAAGTACCCCTGTTAAAAAAGAAAGCTCAAGCTCATCGGGCATTTTCGCTACCCTTGCTATTCCACTTTGTCTTGTAGTCGGAATACTTATTTTCATGTTCATCTTAGGTCACCCAAGTCACTACAAAGGTGGCGATCCAGCAAATGAGCCAGTTGATATCTTCGGTACTGTACACAAAGGAGGAGCTATCGTACCGGTAATTATGTCATTCCTTTTAATGGTTATCGTTTTCTCAATTGAGAGGGCAATCGTTATTGGTAAAGCAGCTGGTACAGGTAGTGTTGATGCTTTCGTAAGAAAAGTACAAAGCTTCCTTAACGCTGGTAACATCGAAGCAGCAAGCGCTGAGTGCGACAAACAAAAAGGTTCGGTAGCTAACGTTATCAAATCAGGTTTGAAAAAATACCGCGAAATCGAAAACGATCCTAACTTTGATACTGAGCAAAAAGCATTAGCTATCCAAAAAGACATCGAAGAAGCAACAGCTTTAGAAATGCCAATGTTAGAGCAAAACTTAACTATCATCGCAACTCTTGTATCTATCGGTACATTGATGGGTCTGTTAGGTACGGTTGTGGGTATGATTGGTGCCTTCTCTGAGTTGGCAACTTCAGGTGCTCCAAACCAGGCTGCGTTATCAACTCACATCTCTGAGGCACTTATTAACACTGCATTAGGTATCAGTACTTCAGCTTTCTCAATCATCCTGTATAACTTCTTTACATCTAAGATTGATAAACTGACTTACGCAATTGATGAAACAGGTTTCAGCATTGTGCAAACATTTGCTTCATCACACAGATAAGAAATATTGAGCTTATTACTGCCCTCCGGGTGGAGGGCAGTATGATATAAATAATTATAAGCAACAATATATTTTAAAAAAATCGAATTATGTCGAGAGCAAAAGTTTCAAGGAAGAGTACAGCGATTGACATGACCGCCATGTGCGACGTGGCGTTCCTGTTGCTTACCTTCTTTATATTAACATCAAAATTCAAGGTTGAAGATCCGGTTCCGGTTGATACCCCGGGATCAAGTATTCAACAGCCTATACCTGATGATAACCTGGCAGTAATTACTGTTGGTTCAAACAAAGCGTTCTTTTCGGTAGATGGTAGCGATGTGCGTATTGCAGCGTTACAGGAAATGGGTAAATTGTACAATATTCAATTTACACCTGATGAAGAGAGAAAATTTGCTGCTACAGCTATTTTTGGTGTGCCAATTTCACAGCTAAAGCAGTTTTTGAACATGGATGCCGAGCAGAAAAAATCAGTTCAGCAATCGGGTATTCCTCGTGATTCAGTTAGTAATGAATTATTTAACTGGATCCGTGAATCACGTAAAGCTGCCGCGGCGTTACACCAAAAGCAACTGCGTATATCTATTAAAGGCGATAGCAAAGAAGAGTATCCGGTAATAAAAGATATTATCGCTATCCTTCAAAAGCAAGAGGTTAATAAATTTAGTTTAATCACGTCACTAAGAGGTGCGTCAAAATAATTAAAAAATGGCAGAATTAGACACCTCCGGCGGGGGTAAGAAGGGTGGGAAAGTAAGAAGTAAGAAAGCTTCAACACGCGTTGACTTAACAGCGATGGTGGATTTAGCCTTCTTGTTGATCACTTTCTTTATATTAACAACCACTCTTTCGAAGCCCAAAGCAATGGATATTGCGATGCCGGACAAGGATGAGAAAAAACCTGACGAGCAACTTGCAGTTGCCGCTTCACGTACCATGACCATTATTTTGGGCAAGGACGATAAACTGGAGTGGTTTGTAGGCGAGCCGGGTAAATCAGCGCCCACAGTTGATGGCTACGGTAAAAACGGTATCCGTAAAGCACTTATCGAAAAAGGTAAGGAAATTCAGGATAAATTCGGTAAATACATGGTAGTGATCATTAAGCCAAGCGCTAAATCTGTATATAAAAATACAGTTGATATCATTGACGAAATGAATATTACCGCGGTAAAATCATACGCTATAGTTGATATTACACCGGTAGAAATTGGTTTGCTTCAAAAGGACGGATTGTACTAAGAGCAGATTGTATAATAATTAATATTAAAGCCTAAAAAAATGTTAGGATCAAAGTTAGACTTATTAAAACAGGAATGGATTGATGTAGTTTTCGCTGAACGTAACAAAGCTTATGGCGCATACGAATTAAGAAAGCAAAATTCCAAAAGAACCGGAACAGCGCTGTTAATTGGTATATCGTTATTCGTATTTGTTATCGCTTTGCCAACTATCGTTAATGCTATCAAAGGCTTCATTCCTAAGCCGGCAGAGAAAGTAAAGATCACCGATGTGATCCTTACCCCGCCGCCACCGGTTGATCAAACCAAAAAACCACCTCCGCCAGCAGTGGAGCCACCTAAACCAAAAGTTGACCAGGTGCGTTTCCCTCCTCCGGTAGTTAAGCCTGATGATCAGGTTGTGGAAAAAGATCCGCCAACGGTAAAAGAGTTAGAAGTAGCCGATCCTGGTCAAAAAGATCAGAAAGGTGACCCAACTGCCGATGTTCGTATTGATGAGCCGGTAGGTAACTCGGATGTTAAGCAAGTAATTGAAGATACCGGTAACCAGATCTTTACCGCGGTTGAGCAACAACCAGAGTTTCCGGGTGGTATCCAAAAGTTCTACGATTACTTAGGTAAAACCATCAATTACCCTGCGGTTGACAGGGAAAACAACGTACAAGGTAAAGTAATTGTAACCTTCGTAGTTGAAAAAGATGGTAGCTTAACCGATGTTAAGGCGCTTCGTGGCCCGAGCGCAACGTTACAGGAAGAAGCTGTACGTCGTGTAAAGGCATCACCAAAGTGGAAACCAGGTATTCAGAATGCCCGTCCGGTACGTGTGCAGTTCACCATGCCTGTAAACTTTACTTTAAGCGAATAATCACGTAGATGTCATTAAATCGCAATAATGTGCAAAAATCGCCCAAAAGGCGATTTTTGCTTATTTTAGGGGTAGTTACCTTCGTATGTGTTAGTATACTGGGTGTTATGATCATGTTTTGGGACAGGCTCAACCTGCCGCTAACACAAACACAACGGTATGTATTCGGCGCGTTTTTTATAATATACGCCGTAGTGAGGTTTTCAAGGATTATACTTAAAAAGGATGATGATGAATAAAATTAGGCTTGCACTTACAGGTGTTGCACTAATATCGGCCTCATTAATTTACAGTTGCAGCCAAAAAGATAAGAAAGCTGAACTTAAAGAAGACTTTACATCGGGCACGGTGAAATTTATTGCTGATGAATCTTTTAAACCTATTATTGGTGAAGAAGAGTACATATTTGAAAGCTTGTTCGAGAACGCTCACCCCGAGATCATCTACCGTTCAGAAAATGAGGCTTTGAACTTGTTTTTAAACGATAGCATACGGGTAGCCATATTATCGCGCGAGCCTACAGCTGATGAAATAAAGGTATTGAAAAGCCGGAACCTGCCGCCCGATGTGAGCCGTTTCGCTATTGATGCAGTTGCATTAATTGTAAACAAAGCATCGGCTGATACGTTGATTACCGTGCAGGAGATAAAAAAAATGTTGAACGGAGACACTAAAACCGATAAAAATATCGTTTTTGATAACCCGAACTCCAGTTTAGTAAGGTACCTGAAAGATTTTTCGGGTAATAAAGAATTTAAGCAAAAGAATATTTACGCGCTTAAATCAAACAAAGAGGTGATTGAGTATGTAAGTAAGCACGAAGGGGCGATAGGCATAACCGGCTTTAGCTGGCTTAACGACCCTGATGCTGATTACGCGGCCGCTGTTAAGAACGTTAAAATTGTTGGTGTAAAAGATGAGGCGAGCAAAAGCTTCCCTAACGACTACTTTAAACCATCGCAGTCAACACTTGTCTTAAAACAGTACCCTTTAAGCAGGGGATTATATATTATAAACTGTAGCGGCAAGATGGGTTTAGGCACGGGGTTTGCATCATTCTTATTAAGCGACAGAGGTCAGCGTATAATATTGAAGTCGGGTTTATTGCCTGATTCTATTCCTGCAAGGGAAATAAACATTAAAAAGTAACAAAGTAAATTAAAATAAATCGATGAAAGAGATCAGTAAAATTGCCAAAGCAGCATTGCCGCTGATATTTATAGGTTCATCAGTTTTTTCGCAAAGTTTAGACGACGCCAAAAAAGCTATTGACGCCGAACAATATCAAAAGGCAACTTCAATGTTGAAAAACCTTACTGTTACGCAAGCAGATAAGGACGAAAATTATTTTTACTTAGGTTGGGTGTACCTTGTTCAGGACTATCCTGATTCAGCAAAAACTGCCTTTAATCAAGGTATTGCAAAAAATGCCAAATCAGCATTAAATTATGCAGGTTTAGGCGCAGTTGCACGTGCCGAAAAAAATACTGCTGCCGCAACTACCGCTTTTAACCAGGCTATTTCATTAGCAGGTAAAAACAGCAAGCCTTATCTGTACATCGGTAAAGCTTATTTATTAGATCCGGTTGATGCTAACGCGGCTATTGACGTATTAACTAAAGGTAAAGCAGTAAACGCTAAAGATGCCGAATTACTTTTGGCATTGGGTAACGCTTACCGTGTTAACCTTAAAAGCTCTGAAGCGCTTACCAACTATGATGGCGCTATCGCTTTAGATCCTAAATACGTTGCTCCAATTGTAGCAAAAGGTATACTATGGAAATTCGCTAACAACTTCGAAGAATCAGAGAAAGAGTTTAAAAATGCTTTGGCATTAAACCCTAACTATGGTCCGGCTTACCGTGAGTGGGCCGAAACTGATCTTCGCTGGGCGCTTAACGAGCCTAAAATGGCATCGGTAAAAGTTAAAGAAGGTGTAGAGCAGTACAAAAAATACCTGAGCTTAACCGACAGGTCTATCGATTCACGTATCCGTTATGCCGACTTCCTGTTAGCTGCCGGTGAGTATACTACTTTACAAACTGAGGTTTCTGAATTAGCTAAATCAGCTACTTCAAACCTTAAAGTATACCGTTATTTAGCTTATTCAGCTTACGAAAATAAAGATTATGCTAACGGTTTAACCGCTATCAAAAAATTCATGGCTGAGGCTGGTGAAAAACGTATTATCCCACGTGATTACCTTTATTTAGGTCGTTTACAGGTTGCTACCGGTGATGATTCAACCGGTATTAAAACCCTTAAAGACGCGATAAGCCGTGATACTACCCAGATTGATCTGTATGCTGAAATCGCTAAAGCATTATTTGCTAAAAAGAAATATGTTGAGGCCGGTGATGCTTATCATGAGTATGCTGCAAAATCACGCAATGCTAAATTAACTGATCACTACTACGAAGGTTTGAGCTACTACTTTGGTTATGTAATACCTTATGCAAGTACTGATAAAGCGGTGAGCAGCAAAGCAGATACTGCGCTGTTAACGAAAGCAGATTCTGCATTTAGCTACGTTATACAAAAAACAGCGGCATCTCCATTTGCCGATGCTTACCTGTACCGTGCACGTGCTAATGATTACAAAGAGCCTAACCGTGATAATATCTCTGGCTTAGCAAAACCGTATTATGAAAAATACATTGAGTTGATTGTTGCCAAAGGCGCACCTGATGAAAAAGTAAAGAAAAATCTTGCTGAAGGTTATGCTTACTTAGGTTCATTAAGTGAATTTAAAGATAAAGATGATGCGAAAGCAGCAGAAAATTACACCAAAGCCCGCGAGTATGATCCTGCAAACAAACAGGCTCAAAGGTACTTCGCTAAAAAAGGCGGAGCCGCTAAAGGCAAGTAATTTGTATTGAAAATAAATAAGAGGCCCTGTTTACAGGGCCTTTTTTATTACGTATCCATTTGTATATTTGCGTTATGCAAACTCAAAGTTTACCCGTTAATTTTTTACCTATCATATTCCAAATGATAGTAGCGCTTGGTTTTGTGTTCACAACAATGTTTGTAACGCACAAAATAGGGCCTAAGCGTAAAACCAAGGATAAACTAACGCCGTTTGAATCGGGTATCGAAGTTATAGGTAACGCCCGTAACCCAATTTCTATTAAATACTTCCTGGTGGCTATCCTGTTCGTTTTGTTTGATGTGGAGGTTATATTTATGTACCCTTGGGCGGTAAATTTCCGCGATCTGGGTAAAACCGGCATGATCGAAATGTTCATCTTTATGGCTACCCTGCTACTCGGTTTCTTCTATATAATAAAGAAGAAAGCCCTCGATTGGGATTGAGTTTAGATTGATTCTAAATACGTCCTTTACAGCCCTTTAGCTACTATTAACGCGTATTTTATTGTAGATTTGTTTGTCTGAAAGATATATTTTTTATCAGAACAACCAATTCTATAATATAATTCATGAGTGATATTCAGATAGTTGATGCCCCTCCGGGTGTAGAAGGTTCAGGATTTTTCGCTACTTCGCTTGATAAGGCAATTGGTTTGGCAAGGTCGCACTCATTATGGCCGTTGCCTTTCGCTACTTCATGTTGTGGTATTGAGTTTATGGCCACCATGGGCTCACATTATGATCTTTCGCGCTTCGGCGCCGAGCGTTTAAGCTTTTCACCCCGCCAGGCAGACCTGCTGATGGTAATGGGTACAATCTCAAAAAAAATGGCTCCGGTACTTCGCCAGGTTTACCTGCAAATGGCCGAACCCCGTTGGGTAATGGCTGTAGGCGCGTGCGCTTCAAGCGGTGGTATATTTGATACTTATTCGGTTTTGCAAGGCATTGATGAGGTGATACCGGTTGATGTTTATGTACCCGGCTGTCCACCTCGCCCCGAAGCTATTATTGATGGTTTTATAAATATTCAAAAACTGGTACAAACCGAAACCCTGCGCCGCAGGAACGAGCCTAAATACCAGGAGTTGTTAGCTAAATACGGTATTCAATAATGGGTAAAATAACTAACGAAGAGCTTCAGCAAAAAATAACCGGAAAATTTGGCGAACAGGTAACTATTATCGGCGAGCCTTTCAGTTTATTAACCGTTGAAACCACCCGCGGGCAAATCATCGATCTTTTAACTTTTTTAAAGAATGATGCTACCCTCCAATTTATATTCTTAACAGATATTACTGCCATTCATTATCCTGAACAGGAAAAACAGATAGGCGTAATTTATCACCTGCACAGTTTGGTTAACAATGTACGCATCCGTGTAAAAGTATTTTTAAACGATGCCGACGTGCATATACCAACCGCCACCGTTTTATGGAATGGTGCCAACTGGATGGAACGCGAAACATACGACTTTTTTGGTGTGATATTCGATGGCCACCCCGACCTGCGCAGGATATTAAATGTTGACGACATGACGGTGTTCCCGATGAGGAAAGAGTTTCCGCTGGAAGACCCTAACCGTGTAGATAAAAAAGATTACTTTTTCGGAAGATAAGCATGCAAAATCATCCTGTATTTACTGATAACGATCCGCAAAACGAACTTTCAACCCTAAACTTAGGGCCAACCCACCCGGCTACGCACGGCGTTTTTCAAAACGTACTGCAAATGGATGGCGAAAGAATTGTTAGCGGCGTATCAACCATTGGCTATATACACCGCGCGTTTGAAAAAATTGCCGAACACAGGCCGTTTTACCAGATAACACCGCTTACCGACAGGTTGAACTACTGCTCGTCGCCCATTAACAACATGGGCTGGCACATGACGGTAGAAAAGCTGGCCGGCATACAAACCCCTAAAAGGGTTGATTATATGCGTGTGATCATTATGGAACTTGCCCGTATAGCCGATCATATTATTTGTAATGGTGTATTGGGTGTTGATACCGGCGCGTTTACAGGTTTCCTGTACATGATGGAGTATCGCGAAGCTATTTACGAAATTTACGAAGAGATCTGCGGTTCGCGCCTTACTACCAACATTGGCCGTATAGGTGGTTTCGAACGCAATTTCAATAGCATCGCTTTTAACAAGATCCGTAAGTTTATTACTGATTTCCCGAAGGTGTTAACAGAATTCCAAAACCTGTTTAACCGTAACCGCATATTTGTTGACCGTACCCGTGGCGTAGCCGCTGTAACAGCCGAAACAGCTTTAAGCTACAGCTGGACCGGCCCGATATTACGTGCGACAGGTGTTGATTATGATGTAAGGGCGATGGAGCCATACTCATCTTATGAGGATTTTGATTTTGAAGTACCCGTTGGCGATAACGGCGATGTTTACAGCCGCTTTTTGGTACGTAACGAAGAGATGTGGCAAAGTATGCGCATTATTGACCAGGCGCTTAAAAAAATAGATAAAGAACCTGCTGATATTTTCCATGCCGATGTACCTGAGTTTTACCTGCCTCCAAAAGAGGAAGTGTACAACAACATGGAAGCGCTGATATATCACTTTAAAATTGTGATGGGCGAGGTAGATACCCCGGTTACCGAGGTTTATCATTCAGTAGAAGGCGCTAACGGCGAGTTAGGCTTTTACTTGGTAAATGATGGCGGCCGCTCACCTTACCGTTTGCATTTCCGCAGGCCAAGTTTTATCAATTACCAGATGTATGCCCCAATGAGCCAGGGCATGTTACTATCTGACGCGATTATTAACATGAGTAGTTTAAACGTTATAGCTGGGGAGTTAGATGCTTAAAGTAGAAGAAACCCAAACGTCGGTTGAGTTTTCGGCCGCGTTGATTGCTAAGTTTGATGATATAAAAAGCCGCTATCCCGAAGGAAAACAAAAATCGGGATTGCTGCCTATACTGCATTTGGTACAAGCCGAATACGGTTGGGTAAGCGCGCCGGCAATGGATAAAGTAGCCGAGTATTTAAGCATACTGCCTATTGAGGTTTACGAGGTGGCTACCTTTTACACCATGTACTTTATGCGCCCGCAAGGTAAATACGTACTGGAGGTTTGCCGTACCAGCGCTTGCTGCCTGGTTGGTGCCGAAAAAATAATGGACTACATTGAGCAAAAGCTGGGCGTTAAAGAAGGCGAAGTTACGCCTGACGGGCTGTTCAGCTGGCGCGGGGTAGAGTGCCTTGCCGCCTGCGGCTTTGCACCGGTACTACAAATTGGTCCGGAATATACTTTTTACGAGAATTTAACAACCGAATCAGTTGATAAACTGATAGTGGATTTAAAAGCGAAGGCAAATGCTAACTAAAAACTCGATGATCTTCCGCGATTGCCTTTACGCGTTACTGGTAGCTATTATACTTTGGCCAACCAGTGATTTAAAGATGGAACTGTGGATGAAGATCGTAGTAGTGGTTATTGCAGTTGCGCAGCGTATATGGCAACATGTTAATTATTATAAGTTAACAGGCAAAATATATTAATAATGGGACGCAAATTATTATTAGAACATATCAATGTACCGGGCATCAATACTTTTGATGTTTACCGCTCTAAGGGTGGTTATGCCGCTGTTGAAAAAGCCCTGAAAACGCTTTCGCCCGAGGATGTGGTGGAAGAGGTTAAAAAATCGGGTTTGCGCGGCCGTGGTGGTGCAGGTTTCCCTACCGGGATGAAGTGGAGCTTTTTGGCCAAGCCCGAAGGTGTTGCCCGTTACCTGGTTTGTAATGCCGATGAATCAGAACCCGGTACTTTTAAAGACCGTTACCTGATGACCTACATCCCTCACCTGTTAATTGAGGGGATGATTGTGGCCAGTTACGCCTTAGGAGCCAAAACATCATACATATACGTTCGCGGCGAAATGATGCCGCAGATCCGCATATTGGAAAAAGCTATCGCCGAAGCCAAAAACGCAGGCTTTTTAGGCAAAAATATATTAGGTACAGGTTACGATCTGGAACTGTACGTGCAGCCGGGTGGCGGTGCCTACATCTGCGGAGAAGAAACCGCCCTGTTAGAATCACTGGAAGGTAAGCGTGGTAACCCGCGTATAAAACCACCTTTCCCGGCTATCGCGGGTTTGTATGGCTGCCCAACGGTAGTGAACAATGTAGAATCAATTGCTGCCGTAGTACCTATCATTAATGATGGTGGCGACGAGTACGCTAAAATAGGAATAGGCCGCAGTACAGGTACCAAGCTGATCTCGGCATCGGGTAACCTTAAAAAACCGGGTGTTTACGAAATTGAACTGGGTGTACCGGTAGAAGAGTTTTTATACTCTGATGACTATTGCGGCGGTATAGCCAATGGCAAACGCCTGAAAGCGGTTGTGGCAGGTGGTTCATCGGTGCCAATTTTACCGGCTAACCTGATATTGAAAACGCTGAATAACGAAGCCCGTCTGATGAGCTATGAATCATTAAGCGATGGTGGTTTTGTTAGCGGCACCATGATGGGTTCGGGTGGTTTCATCGCTTATGATGAGGATGCCTGTATTGTTCGCAATACCTGGAACTTCGCCCGTTTTTATCACCACGAAAGCTGCGGACAATGTTCGCCATGCCGTGAGGGTACAGGCTGGATGGAAAAGGTACTGCACCGTTTAGAATACGGCCATGGTAAAATGAGCGACATGGACCTGCTGGTTGATGTATCTAAAAAAATTGAAGGAAATACGATTTGTCCGCTGGGTGACGCGGCAGCATGGCCTGTAGCCAGCGCTATTCGCCACTTCAGGGATGAGTTTGAATGGCACGTAAGTAACCCATCGGCAGCAGTTGCCGGTAACTATGGCTTGGCACATTACGCTGATCCGTTACCGAAACCTGAGCCTGTAAGTTAAGTCAAAATTCAAAAGTAAAAAGTCAAAAATAGAAGGAACGTTGATAGAAAAGCCTTATGACATTAAGCACCGGTGTTATCAGTTTTCAAAAGAGATAATCGGTTTTATATCAACAACCAACTATGACAGGATTTACTTTTCAATATTTGACCAGCTCTTAAGAAGCGCGACTTCAATAGGAGCAAACGTAGTGGAAGGGAAATCCGGAAGCTCAGTGAAAGACTTTAAGAACTATTATACGATAGCCTTAAAGTCGGCAAATGAAACGAAGTATTGGCTCTGTTTGGTCAGAGACACTATAAGTGTTGAGAAAGATAAAATAAAGGATCTGATTAAAGAAGCAGATGAAATTTCAAAGATCATCGCCTCGATAGTCATTAATCTTCAAAAGTAGTTTTGACTTTTGAATTTTTAATTTTGACTTTAAAAGATGAAAGTAACAATAGACGGTATTCCCGTTGAAGTAGAACCGGGAACAAGTATCCTTAATGCTGCAAGGCAAATAGGGGGCGATATTGTTCCGCCTGCTATGTGCTATTACTCAAAGCTGGAAGGCAGCGGCGGTAAATGCCGTACTTGTTTGGTACAGGTAACTAAAGGATCGGATAAAGACCCACGCCCTATGCCTAAGCTGGTGGCATCATGCCGTACCGGTGTAATGGATGGTATGGAAGTGAAAAACATCACTTCGCCGGAAGTTATTGAGGCACGTAAAGGTGTGGTAGAGATGTTATTGATCAATCACCCGCTGGATTGCCCCGTGTGCGACCAGGCCGGTGAGTGCCACCTGCAAGATTTAGGTTACGAGCATGGCGCGGCTAAAACCCGTTATGAGTTTGACCGCCGTACTTTCGAAAAAATAGACATCGGCGATAAGATCCAGCTGCACATGACGCGTTGCATCCTGTGCTACCGTTGTGTTTTCACTGCCGATCAGATCACCAACACCCGTCTGCATGGTATCCTTAACCGCGGCGATCATTCAGAAATTTCAACTTACATACAAAAAGCAGTTGATAACGATTTTTCGGGTAACGTAATTGACGTTTGCCCGGTAGGCGCGTTAACTGATAAAACCTTCCGCTTTAAAAACCGTGTATGGTTTACCAAACCCGTTGATGCACACCGCGATTGCGATAAATGCTGTGGTAAAGTAACCCTTTGGTATAAAGGCGAGGATGTAATAAGGGTAACCGGCCGTAAAGATGTATATGGCGAGGTAGAAGAGTTTATTTGCAATACCTGCCGTTTTGATAAAAAGAAAACTGCCGATTGGGTAATTGAAGGTCCGCGTAACATATCGCATAAATCAGTTATCAGCTCAAATCATTATAACACATTGAAACCGCTGCCGGTGGTTAAAACCAACCCGGTATTGCTGGAGGCCAATAAAGAACAATTTGAACGCGAAACACGCTTGTAATGGAGTTAACAGATATTATAATAAAGTTCGTTTTAATCATCGTAGTATTTGCGATCAGCCTGGTAGTGGCCATGTACTCTACCTATGCCGAGCGTAAAATAGCCGCGTTTTTTCAGGATAGGGTAGGCCCTAACCGTGCCGGTCCGTTTGGTATGCTGCAACCACTGGCCGATGGTGCCAAGATGTTTTTGAAAGAAGAGATCATCCCTACAAATGCCAGCGGCTTCCTGTTCATAGTGGGGCCGTCATTAGCTATTTTAACAGCCTGTATAGGTTCGGCGGTTATTCCGTGGGGGCAAAAGCTTACCATCGGTTCAACCGTGATCGATTTACAGGTTACCGATATCAACGTGGGTATCCTGTATATCTTCGGTGTGGTATCATTAGGTGTATATGGTATTATGATAGGCGGCTGGGCATCAAACAACAAATACTCATTGTTAGGTGCTATCCGCGCGGCTTCACAAAATATCAGTTATGAAATTTCAATGGGTTTGTCAATTATTGCCCTGCTGCTGGTTACAGGTTCATTAAGCCTTGGCGAAATAGCTGCTCAACAACATGGTTTTTGGGCCGATGGTTACTTCAGCTGGAATGTATTTAAACAGCCTTTAGGTTTTTTAATATTCATCGTTTGCGCTTTCGCGGAAACCAACCGTTCACCGTTCGATTTGCCTGAGTGCGAAACAGAACTGGTAGGTGGTTACCACACCGAATATTCATCCATGAAACTGGGTTTCTACCTGTTTGCTGAGTATATCAACATGTTTATTTCATCGGCAGTAATGGCTACACTTTATTTTGGTGGCTATAACTTCCCTTTCATGGATCAAATCAGTTCGCCTAACCTGGTTACTATACTGGGCGTGGTGTTCCTGTTCGCTAAAATATTTGCTTTCATCTTCTTTTTTATGTGGGTACGCTGGACAATCCCGCGTTTCCGTTACGATCAGTTGATGGACTTAGGCTGGAAGGTTTTGATACCGCTGGCTATTGTTAACATAGTGATAACCGCTACGGCTATTACATTTTTTTAATTAATGCGGAGTTTAAATTAAATGGAATCATTAACCAATAAAAAAAAGGTGCTTGAAGTAAAGCCGCTCAACTTTTTGGAGCGTGCTTATTTGCCGGCCATTGTGCAGGGCCTTTCAATCACCATGAAGCATTTTTTTAAGAAACCCGTTACCATCCGTTACCCGGAAGAGAAGCGTGAGTTTTCTGAAAACTTCCGTGGTATGCACTCGCTTAAGCGCGACGAAGAAGGCCGCGAACGTTGTACTGCCTGCGGTTTGTGCGCTTTATCGTGCCCGGCCGAAGCCATTACCATGACGGCTGCTGAGCGCCAGAAGGGTGAAGAGAATTTATACCGTGAAGAAAAGTATGCCGCTGTATATGAGATAAATATGCTGCGTTGCATTTTTTGCGGCTTGTGCGAAGAGGCCTGCCCTAAAGAAGCTATTTATTTAGATGGCGACATTGTACCGGCAGATTACCTGCGTAAGGATTTTATTTACGGCAAGGACAAATTAGTGGAGGCTCCCTTAAATCAATAAAGAAGTTTTATACCTTTGCCCATCTCGATTTTGAGGTACAAGGGTATTTTGTAATATAAACATGAGTACATTTTACTTCATCGCATTTCTGTCCATATTTTTTTCGGTACTGGTAATAACTGCCCGTAATCCGGTGCACAGCATACTCTACCTGATATTAACTTTCTTCACTTTCACCATTCATTACATATTATTGAATGCCCAGTTTTTGGCGATCGTTAACTTCATAGTTTACATGGGCGCCATACTGGTACTGTTCCTGTACACGCTGATGCTCATGAACCTTAATAAGGACAGCGAGCCGGTAAAATCAAACATTGTAAAAATAGCCGCGGTATTTGGCGGTTGCTCTTTACTGGTAGTACTGGTGGCATCATTGAAAGTATTGGGTACATCAAACCCGGTAGTGCTGCAAAACCCCGATCTGGGCCTTGTGAAAAACCTGGGTAAGGTATTATTTAACGAATTTTTATTGCCTTTTGAAGTATCGTCGTTGTTGCTGTTATCGGCAATGGTAGGCGCGGTATTACTGGCAACTAAAGATAAACAACCAAAAACAGCCTGATGGAAAGCTTTACTAATACCATACAGTCGGTACCGCTTAATCATTACATTTTATTGAGCGCCATTATTTTTACGATAGGGGTTATAGGTGTATTGATACGCCGTAACGCTATCATTATTTTCATGTCGGTTGAGCTGATGCTTAATTCGGTTAACCTGCTGCTTACCGCGTTTTCGGTTTACCGTGGCGATGCCGCCGGGCAGGTATTCGTATTCTTTATTATGGCCCTGGCCGCTGCCGAGGTAGCAATTGGTTTGGCCATTATAGTAATGATATACCGCAATACCAACTCGATAGATATTAATGTATTGAACAGGTTGAAGTGGTAAAACCGCTTTGTCATCCTGAGCGATAGCGAAGGATCTGTAAACGATAGATGCTTCGTTCCTCAGCATGACAGGGGTGAGGAAGCAAAACAAAGAAACTAAAAAGCGCCGTTTAGCGGCGGGCATAAAATATAAACGTTAACACAACAAATGGATAAATATATCTGGCTTATTCCTTTACTACCCTTAGCCGGTTTTATTATTAACGGGCTTGGCCGTAATGCACTGCCAAAAAATGTGATCGGTTTTATTGGCAGCTTGCTGGTACTGGTTTCATTCGGACTAAGTGTTGCCGCTTTCTTCCAGATCAAAGCATCGGGCGTACCTATTAATGTAACCCTGTTTGAGTGGGTATCGGTAGGTAACTTAAAAATTCCTTTCGCGTTTCTGGTCGATCAGTTGAGCGCTATTATGCTGCTCATTATTACCGGCGTAGGTTTCCTTATCCATTTATACTCTATCGGCTACATGCACCACGATGCGGGCTTCGGTAAGTTTTTCGCTTATTTAAACCTGTTCGTTTTCTTCATGCTGCTGTTGGTGTTGGGTTCAAACTACCTTATCATGTTCATCGGCTGGGAGGGTGTAGGCTTATGCTCGTACCTGCTTATCGGCTTCTGGTTTACCAACCCAAGCTATGCCGATGCCGCTAAAAAAGCTTTCTTAATGAACCGTATCGGCGACCTTGGTTTCCTGATCGCGGTGTTCATCATATTCAACGTATTCGGCAGTATCGCTTTCGCGGATGTATTCGGTAAAGCGGCAAGCATGCCATCGGGCAATACCACATTGCTGGTAATTACCTTATTACTGTTTGTAGGCGCTACCGGTAAATCGGCACAAATACCATTGTTTACCTGGCTGCCCGACGCGATGGCCGGCCCGACCCCGGTATCGGCACTGATCCACGCGGCTACCATGGTTACTGCAGGTATCTACATGATAGCCCGCTCAAACATCCTGTTCACGCTTTCGCCGGTTACCCTTGAGGTGATCTCTATTGTAGGTTTGGCAACAGCGGTGTTCGCGGCATTGATAGCCTTAACACAAACCGATATAAAAAAGGTACTGGCTTATTCAACGGTATCGCAATTGGGTTACATGTTTTTAGGTTTGGGTGTTGGCGCTTACACAGGTGCTTTCTTCCACGTGTTAACACACGCTTTCTTCAAGGCCTTGTTATTCCTTGGTGCAGGTTCGGTTATCCACGCCATGAGCGACGAACAGGATATGCGTAAAATGGGCGGACTGAAAGGTAAATTACCAATCACGTTCACCACCATGCTTATCGGTACCATCGCTATTTCGGGTATTCCGCCTTTCGCGGGTTTCTTCTCTAAGGATGAAATATTGGCCCACACTTTTGAACACAGCACCACGCTATATGTAATAGGGGTTATTACTGCGGCATTTACATCATTCTACATGTTCCGGATGTTGTTCCTTACTTTCTTCGGTAAGTTCCGCGGTACGCATGAGCAGGAACATCATTTGCATGAGTCGCCTGCTACCATGACCATACCTTTGATCGTGTTGGCTATATTATCAGTAATAGGTGGTTTTATCGGCGTTCCCGAAGTATTGGGCGGTCACCACGAACTGGAGCATTTCCTTGCCCCGGTGTTTGAACCATCAACCAAGCTAATGGGCGAACATCATTTAACACACAGTACCGAATGGATATTGATGGCGGTATCAGTAGGCGCGGCGGTTGTGGCATTGGGTTATGCTTACCTGAAGTACATCAGCAAATCGCATGTACCGGTTAGCGATACAGAGGAGCGCCCGTTACTGGCCAACCTGTCATACAATAAATTTTATGTAGATGAATTATATAACTTGATTATCCGTAAACCGCTTGATGCCTTATCAAACTTCCTGTACAAGGTGGTTGATCTATTGGGTATCGATGGCTTGGTAAATGGCTTAGGCAAGGGCTCGATAGAGGCCAGCCGTGGCCTGCGCTTGCTGCAAACGGGTAACGTAGGTTTCTACATATTTATGATGGTGGTGGGTATAGTGGCGATATTGGTATATGGTTACACTTTAGTTAATTAAAAGCATAAGCTTTAAAATATAAAATGACGGTTAGTATTTTACTTTTTTTGCCGGTAGTTGCAGCCATAATAGTGGCCTTTATTAAAAATGGGGCAGCTAAGCATGCGGCATTGTTTTTCGCGGTTGCCGAACTGGCACTGGCCGCGGTGTTCCTGTCGCGTTTTGTGCCCGATGCTTCTACACAATTTTTAATTACCACCAGCTGGATCCCGAAACTTGGTATTTACTTTACCGCTGGTATTGATGGTATCAGTATGGTGATGGTATTGTTGACCACACTGCTGGTGCCGCTTATCATCCTTACTACTTACAAGCACGAGTATAAAAATGCCGGCGCGTTTTACGCCCTGATATTATTTATGCAGGCAGGCTTGTTAACCGTATTCACCGCGCTGGATGGCTTCCTGTTCTACGTAGGCTGGGAAGCAGCGCTGATCCCTATCTATTTTATATGCGCCCTTTGGGGAGGCGAAAACCGTATCAAGGTTAATATCAAATTCTTCATTTATACTTTTGCCGGTTCGTTGTTTATGCTGATAGGTATTATTTACCTGTACATGCACGCTCCTGCAAAAACTTATGAACTGGGCGATCTTTACAAAGCAGTGCTTGATCCACATCAGCAATCATGGGTGTTCTGGGCATTCTTTATAGCCTTTGCTATCAAAATGCCGATCTTCCCGTTCCATACCTGGCAGCCCGATACTTATACCGAAGCGCCATCGGCCGGTACCATGATGTTATCGGGTATTATGCTGAAAATGGGTATCTACGGTGTTATTCGCTGGTTGATCCCTAACGCTCCTTCAGGTTTTCTGCAATGGCAAAATCTGGCTATCGTGCTCTCTATCATCGGTGTTGTTTACGCTTCGCTGATCGCCTTTAACCAAAAAGACGGTAAACGTTTAATCGCTTACTCATCAATTGGTCACGTTGGTTTGATCGCCGCAGGTATATTCGCCTTTAACGTACAGGGTATACAGGGTGCCATGATACAAATGCTTAACCACGGTATCAACGTGGTTGGTTTATTCTTCATTTGGGATATCATCAGCAGGCGTACCAATACCCGCGACATTAGTCAGCTGGGTGGTATTGCCAAGGTAGCGCCAAACTTCGCGATAGCATTTTTAATAATTACATTGGGTACAGTGGCGCTGCCATTAACCAATGGTTTTATAGGTGAGTTCCTGTTATTGAAAAGCGTGTTCAACTATGATATATGGTTATCGGCCATTGCCGGTTTAACCATCATATTTGGCGCGGTATACATGCTGCGCATGTACAAAAATACCATGCAGGGTGAAGCCAATGCTTTAACAGCGGTATTTGCCGACATCAGCGGATCAGAGAAACTGGTACTGGGTATTATTTGCGCGCTCATCATTATTATCGGTGTGTATCCGCAGCCTATCCTGCATATATCAGAAGCGGCTGTAACCAACCTGGTAAGAGAGGTTGAAGAGAAATTGGTTAACGTTGCCGGAAAAGGTTACTAAACCTATATACCGCCCTTACACGGCGGCTAAGTTTTGAGTTATATTGAATAAAGTATTTATATAAATAGAATGACCACTTTAATAATATTATCATTATTACCTATACTGCTTTTATACCTGGGCTTATATAAGGCCAATAAGGCTTTGTTGCCTGTAACGGTAGTAGGGTTAGCGGTTGCATTAGGTTTTGCCGTAAAAGAATGGAACAGCGGTGCTTCGCCGATATTTCATGATATGATGCTGTTCGATAATTTTTCTATCGCGTTCGCGGGCATCACAATTGTTTCAACCATACTGATACTGTTATTATCAAAAGGCTATTTCGAAAAGATCAGCAGCAATGTGGCCGAGTATTACGCCATTATATTGTTCGCGCTGGCAGGTATCATTGTCATGGTATCATATTATAACCTTACCATGCTGTTCATCGGTATCGAGATCATGTCGGTAAGTTTATACATTTTGGCAGGTATCAAAAAGCAAGATTTCGCCTCGAACGAAGCGGCTTTAAAATACTTCCTGATGGGTGCTTTTTCAACAGGTTTCCTGTTGTTCGGTATCACATTGATCTACGGTTCATCAGGCACTTTCAGTTTAGAAGGTATCCGCGATTGGGTATTGGCTAATCCACGTAATATCGATCCGTTATTTTACACAGGCGTACTGCTGGTTATTGTTGGTTTATGCTTTAAAGTAGGCGCGGCCCCGTTCCATTTCTGGACGCCCGATGTTTACGAAGGTTCACCAACGTTGATCACCGCTTTCATGTCTACCGTTGTTAAAACTGCCGGTTTCGCTGCTTTCCTGCGTTTGTTTTCGGTAAGCTTCGCGCCACTGTCTGATTTTTGGGCGCCGGTATTGTTGGTCATCACCATGATCACGCTGTTCATCGGTAACATTACCGCCCTTTATCAGCAAAGCTTTAAAAGGATGCTGGCTTTCTCCAGTATCTCACACGCGGGTTACCTGCTGTTCGCCATAGTTGCATTGGGTGCAAGTTCTGCAAGTTCGGTATTTATGTATGCTTCGGCTTATTCTATAGCTTCTATCATCGCCTTTGGCGCGTTACTATTGGTGCAGCAGCAAAGCGGCAGCGATAGTTTTGAAAGCTTTAACGGGCTGGCTTCAAAAAATCCATTCCTGGCATTTACATTAACTATCGCCATGCTATCATTAGCCGGTATACCCCTTACCGCAGGCTTTATAGGCAAGTTCTTTATGTTTACAGGCGCGTTGGCTAAATACCAGTTATGGCTGGTTATTGTAGCTGTGGTTAACGCCATCATCAGCATTTTCTACTATTTCAGGGTTATTATTGCTATGTACTTCCGCAGTGCCGAGCGTACCGAGCTTTCGGTATCGCCTTACTTTGTGTTTGTACTGGGAGTATCTGCCTTAGCCACAATAGTTATAGGTGTTTACCCCGACTTTATATCGAAGCTAATTTAATAGCCGATAACTTAATTATTAATTCACATAAATATTTGTAGTTTTACGGATATAGTGAATGGAAAATATTTGGGACTACCTGCATAACTTAACCGATGCCCAGACTATCATCGGCCTGGGGTTTTACGTTTTGCTTATTGTAGTATTTGCTGAAACAGGAATTTTTTTCGGTTTTTTCTTACCCGGTGATTACCTGTTGTTTATGGCGGGTTTATTTTGCGCAGCTGATAAACTTACCGTATCTATCTATACCCTTATAGCATCGCTCATTGGGGCCGGTATTTTGGGCAACTTTGCGGGCTATTGGTTTGGTTACCGAACGGGGCCCGTATTATTTAAAAAGAATGATTCATGGTTCTTTAAAAAGCGATATGTAGTACTTGCCGAAGAATTTTACGCTAAATATGGCGGAATGGCGCTTGTTTTAGGCAGATTTTTCCCGATAATTAGAACTTTTGCCCCTATCTTTGCAGGTGTAGTTAAGGTTGACATTAAAAAATTCACCCTGTACAATATAATTGGCAGTTTTACCTGGGTAAACACCCTTACTTTAGCCGGATATTTCTTAGGTAAAAGCTATCCGCAATTGAAAAACTATCTGGAGTACATTGTTATAGCATTTTTGCTGGTAACATCAGTGCCCCTGATAATTGCATTTTTAAGAAAGAAACTTATTAACCCAAAAAGTGTTAATGAGAGCGAAACAAAACAATAACATACAAAATATTATAATTAATGAGTACACAACACCCTTGGCACCAAGTTTCACCGGGTATCAATATACCTGACGTAGTTAACGCTATCATCGAGATTCCTAAAGGCTCGAAAGCAAAATATGAGATTGATAAAGATTCAGGCTTGTTGAAGTTAGATCGTGTACTTTTTTCATCAGTAATGTACCCGGCTAATTATGGCTTTATTCCGCAAACTTATTGCGATGATAAAGATCCGCTGGATATTCTGGTACTTTGCTCGGTTGACGTTTTCCCGATGTCGATCATCGAAGCTAAAGTAATTGGTGTAATGCACATGGTTGATAACGGCGAGCAGGATGATAAGATCATCGCGGTAGCTAAAAACGACATGTCGGTAAATTATATCAGCGATATCAGCGAATTGCCTCCGCACACTATGAAAGAAATTGAGCGTTTCTTTAAAGATTACAAAACACTTGAAGGCAAAAACGTAACTATTGAGCATTGGCTTGGTACGCGTTACGCGCATAAAGTAATTGCCGAGAGCCTGGAATTATACCAGTCTACTTTTCCCGTTTACCAATAATTAATACATGGACCCCGGACTCGATTTAGAAATAAGCGGTTTTAAAATTTTCTTTACCTTTTTCCTGGTATTGCTTAACGGATTTTTCGTGGCAGCCGAGTTTGCCATGGTTAGGGTAAGGGGTTCGCAAATAGAAATTAAGGCCAAGGCAGGCAGCCCAACCGCTAAAATAGCGCGTGGCATTATGCACAACCTTGATGGGTATCTTGCAGCAACACAGTTAGGTATTACATTAGCATCACTGGGTTTAGGTTGGGCCGGCGAATCGGTTATGACGGCCGTAATGCTAAATCTGTTCTCCTTATTTGGTGTTACCATTACCTCATCGTGGGTGTTAACATCAAGCCACATCGCGGCATTTGCCACCATCACCATATTGCATATCGTATTTGGCGAGCTTGCTCCTAAATCATTAGCTATACAAAAATCAGTACGTACGGTAATGTCAATAGCATTACCGCTACGTTTCTTTTACATTGTATGCCGCCCGTTTATATGGACGCTTAACGGTTTCGCCAATTTTATACTCAAGCTTTTCGGCATAGTAACTGTTCATGGCGAATCGCACCACAGTTCTGAAGAGTTGCAATACCTGCTTGAACAAGGCAAGGAAAGCGGCGCGCTCGACTCTAACGAGCACGAACTGATCCAGAACGTGTTTGAGTTTAACGAGCGTGTGGTTAAAAATATCATGGTGCCCCGTACCAAAATATCGGGTATTGATATTGATACCGAAAAAGACGAACTGATAGCCATACTGATTGAAGAAGGCTATTCGCGCATGCCGGTTTACGAAGAGGTGATAGATAAGATTGTGGGTATTGTGCACGCGAAAGATATTTTACCGCTTATTGCCCGCGGCGAAGAGATCGTACTGAAAGACATTATCCGTAAGCCATACTTTATCCCTGAAACCAAAAAGATCAATGATCTGATGGCCGAATTGCAGCAAAAGCGCATACAGATAGCCATTGTATTGGACGAATTTGGAGGTACTGCCGGTATGGTTACCCTTGAAGATATTGTGGAAGAATTGGTTGGTGAGATACAGGATGAGTACGACGAGGAGAAACCAATTGTAGAGGAAGTGAACGACCGTGAGTTTATAGTGAATGCCCTGGCACCTATATACGACGTGAACGAGCACCTGCCGCATGATCTTCCCGAGGATGGCGACTTTGATACTGTATCGGGCTGGTTAGGTCATATCTTTGGTAAGATACCTGATGTGGGCGAGCAAAAAGAAGCCAATGGTTACAATATCACCGTATTAAAAAAATCAGACCAGAACATTGAGGCTGTAAAGCTTGAACTGTTGCTGAACGATGAGGATACGGTAGACCTGCATTAATACTATGCACCTGTTCTATACACCGGATATTGCCCCCAATGCGCCTCATTACTTTTTAAGCGAAGAGGAAAGCAAACACTGCGTTAGGGTACTTCGCCTCAATGTTGGCGACGAGGTGCAGTTGATCGATGGAAGGGGAGGTCTCTACATTGCCCGTATTAAAGACGCGCACCCGAAACGCACCATACTCGATATTATATCGGTAACTACAGAATATAATAAGCGCAACCACTACCTGCATGTAGCGGTTGCGCCTACTAAAAATATTGAACGTTTGGAGTGGTTTTTAGAAAAAGCCACCGAAGTGGGGATTGATGAGATCTCGCTCATCATCTGCCAGCGATCTGAACGTAAAGAGGCCAAGGTTGACAGGCTTAACCGCATTATTACCGCAGCCATAAAGCAATCTTTAAAAGCGTATCACCCGGTTTTAAATGAGCCGGTGACATTCAATAAGTTTTTAGCCCAGCCTTTTAACGGACAAAAATTTATAGCCCACTGCGAACCCGGCGAAAAGGCAGGCTTGAAAAGCATCCTGCAACCCCAACAAAATTACTTAGTATTGATAGGCCCCGAAGGCGATTTTAGTCCGGAGGAAATTGGCAATGCTTTGAATAATGATTTTAAAGCCATAACTTTAGGTGAAAGCCGTTTGCGTACCGAAACTGCCGCTTTAGAGGCTTGTTTCGAGGTGAACTTTTTGAACCGGTTATGAAGAAATGCCTCTGCATCAATCTTACTGTAATAATTATACTGCTGTTTAGCAGCAGCTTTAACGCGCCATCATACAAAATCGGTCGCCTCAAATACAATGGCGGCGGTGATTGGTATGGCGATCGTACCGCGCTCACCAACCTCATTAAGTTTTGCAACGAAAACCTCAAGACCAATTTTGAAACCGACGAAGAAATTGTAGAAGCAGGCAGCGCGCAAATATTTAACTATCCCTTTATTTTCATGACCGGCCATGGTAATGTGATCTTCTCGGCCCAGGAAGCCCGTAACCTGCGTAAATATTTAACAGGCGGTGGTTTTTTGCATATCGACGATAATTACGGCTTGGATAAGTTTATCCGCCCGCAAATGAAACAGGTATTCCCAGAACTTGAATTTGTGGAGCTGCCGTTGAATCACCCTGTTTATCACCAAAAATACGCCTTTCCGAATGGTTTGCCCAAAGTACACGAGCACGATGGCAAACGCGCGCAAGGCTTCGGCCTCATCTATAAGGGCAGGTTGGTATGCTATTACTCTTATGAGAGCGATTTGGGCAACGGTTGGGAAGATTTGGGCACATACCCCGGCGATGCGCAGGAAACCCGCCTGAAGGCTTTAAAAATGGGCGCTAACCTTATTCAATACAGCTTTACACAATAAACTTATGTATAAGGTAAAGTTAAACGATAAATACACGCACACCGTAGAACGTTCGGCCGAAAGCTTGCTGATCGGTGGCAGTGCCGTAAATGCCGATATAAAGCAGATCAATGCTAATGCCTATCACATTATAAAAGATAACGCTTCCTACAATGTAGAGGTGATCAGCTTTGATGTAGTAGCCAAAACAGCCGAAATAAAGGTGAACAACAACACTTATCACATTACCGCTAAAGATCAGTTCGACTTGTTATTAGAACAGCTTGGCCTAAGCGATTTGAACAGCGTAAAGGTGAGCGAAATAAAAGCCCCTATGCCGGGCCTGGTATTAAAAGTATTTGTAACCGAAGGCGACGAAGTAAAAAAGGGCGATAATCTTTTTGTACTGGAAGCCATGAAAATGGAGAACATCATTAAATCCCCGGCTGATGTAACGGTACGGTCTATTAAACTGAAACCGGGCGATAAGGTAGAAAAGGGACAGATATTAATATTGTTTTAAAGACGTAGAGGGTGTTAATAATCATTCCCGTTGTCATCTCGACCGTAGGGAGAGATCTTCTTCGCCATGAAAGTCTACTGTTTGCCCATTAAACTCTATTTATAACCAACACTGTCATCTTGAACATAGTGAAAGATCTTCTTCATCGTGAAAGTCGTCCGCCAATAAGTCGAAGAAGATTTTTCGCTATCGCTCAAGAGATAGTTTCTCCTCGTACCTCTTTCGAAATGACAATAAAAGGCTATAAAAAGAAGAATCCCGTTACGGTTAGCCGTAACGGGATTCTTCTTTTGTAAACTATGAAGTAGTTTTTATCTTGATTTGTAAGCCTTGGCTTTTTTAACTTTCAGGTGTGGCTTGCCTTGCGGATAAATTTCCGGGGCACCTACCAGTGTCATGGCGCAACGGAAACCAACTTCGGCGCTGGCTTCGTCCTGGTTCATGAAACGGCGGGTTGATGGGTTTAACCAATAAGCCATATCGTTCCATGAGCCACCTTTGTATACTTTAGAGTGGTTGTTAACCAAAGTAGTAGTACCGTAAAGATCGTTATTTACCGAGTCGGCATAATCTCTTAGGTCGGCTTTGTAAGCTTTGCCCGCAACAGGGTTAGCAGGTATGTTGGCAACCGCGTTGGCACTATCGGCAGGTGTGCCTTTAGGATTAGTTTCAATGCTGTTGTTTTGTCCGCCTTGTTGTGCAGCAATAAACTCGCTGTATTTCAGTTTATGGCCTGATTTTGCAGCATCCTTAATAGGGCGGCCAAATTTATCCTTAGCATATAAACCTTTTGACGGATCGGCCAGTCTTTTATTGGTAAACTCGTTACCACGGAAAGGGTTAAAATCGTCAACGTCTTCAAAAGATGTTTGTCTGTAAGTATCACCAACCCATTCGTTAACGTTACCGGCCATGTTATACAAGCCGAAATCGTTTGGCTGATATGAACGTACAGGCGCAGTAATATCGGCCTTATCATTCAGGTAACCGCCAACACCGGCATTATCACCGCTGCTGCGTTTAAAGTTGGCCAGCATCAAACCACGTGTAGCTCTTTTAGGTGAACGTACGCCCATGCCATTCCACGGGTAAACTTTACCATCGTTAATGTTTTCAAATTCGGTATTACCGGCAAGCGCCAACGCGGCGTATTCCCACTCGGCTTCTGATGGTAAACGGTAGCCTTGTTTCAATATACCATCTTCCATACGTACCGGCCTTACGGCTTTAGCGCCTTTGTTGGTAGCGTTAGGGTTAAGATCGGGCATCATTTTTTTACCATCAATACCCTGACCGCGATATTGGCCATTTAAGTAAATATCAGTGTTGAAAGGCTCCTTGGTAGCACCGCCTTTTTGGTTGGCGTTATCTTTCCAGGCCAGCAGGTTACCACGCTGACGAAGGATGTTCTCATTGGTACGGTCGGTACGCCAAACGCAATAGTCCTGCGCCTGCTCCCAGGTAACACCCACTACAGGATAATCCTGAAATGCCGGGTGACGAAGATAATTATCTACATAAGGCTCGTTATATGATAACGGCCTGCGCCATACCAAGGTATCGGGAGTTGCATTGTAATACAATTCGCGGTCATCAGTAAAGGTGATGTTTATCCAGTGAAGATAATCTAACCAATCCTGGTTTGATACCTCTGTTTCGTCCATGTAAAATGAGGGCACAGTTACGCGGCGGCGCACATTGTTGTACTCGTAAGCAACATCCTGACCGGCGCTGCCTCCTAATACAAACGTACCGCCTTCAATTGGCACTAGACCCGGGCCCGGTGAAGGGTGGGTTTGCCTGAAGCGCTGATAACCCCCGTTGGTACGGTCGTTATACGTTATGCCCGTTTTTTGCGACTGTTGTTTCTGCGAACAACTGCTCATCATCACTCCTGCTGCCAACAGCACTAAAGCAGTTTTAGTAAAAAGTATTTTCATATTTTTACATTGTATATGTTTGAGGGTAAATGTAGTACTTTTTGTTAAAAAAGCACACAACATATTACCCATATACAACCCTATTTGTTTTCCTATAGATTTAAACGTAATTAATAAGCATTCAGTTACAACAAATTTAATTGATTTAACGTAATGACAACCATATACGGCTTTGATGGCGGTAATATATTTTTATATTTGAATCAATAAACCCAACAGCAGGCTAATGAACCTTTTTACTTCCCGTTTATTTGTTATAAGTACTTTGTTATTGCCGGCTGCTGTGTTTGCACAGAATACGCCCAGTGTTACAGGTGGTACCAGTGCAGGAGCTATACGAACCGAGGTGCCCTTTTTAACCATCTCGCCCGATTCACGCTCAGGCGCTATGGGTGATGCAGGGGTGGCTATTTCGCCTGATGTAAATGCTACCTACTGGAATCCATCCAAACTGGCTTTTTTAGAAAGTGACGATGCTGTTTCGTTATCATACAGCCCGTGGTTGCGTAAACTGATCCCCGATGTTAGCCTGGCTTATTTAAGTTATGCCCATAAATTGGACGAGCGGAATACTTTAGGGCTATCGTTACGTTATTTTAATTTAGGTTCTATTTTGTTGAGCGATGACGGAGCCAACGATCTGGGTTCATATACCCCGAACGAGTTTTCCATCGACGGTACGTTCGCCCGTAAGTTCGGCGAAAACCTGTCATTGGGTTTAACTTTGCGTTATATCCACTCCAACCTGTCGAATATTTCGTACAGCGCGGGTTCATCACAAAGCGGACGTGCCGGTAACGCGGTAGCTACCGATGTATCGGTATATTACCGTAACCCAACCCAACAATTTGGTAAGGATGCCTTGTTTGCCTTTGGCGCTAATATTTCAAACATCGGTACCAAAATTGGGTACAGCGAAAACGGGCCGAAATACTTTTTACCGACCAATTTAAAGATAGGGGCAGCCAATACTTTTTATATTGATGCCACCAACCAGCTTACCATAGCGCTCGACCTGAATAAGCTTTTAGTGCCAACCACCCGCATAGCCAGCGATGGCACTATTGATAACGGTGAAGGTATTTCCGTACCCGAAGGGATCTTCCGCTCATTTTCGGATGCGCCGGGCGGTATCAGTGAAGAATTTAAGGAGATCACCTATTCGCCGGGTTTAGAGTACTGGTACGATCAGAAGTTCGCTTTAAGGGCAGGCTACTTTTTTGAATCGCCATCAAAAGGCGACCGTCACTTTTTAACCCTCGGCTTAGGGGTGAAATATGATGTGTTTAAGTTCGATTTCTCTTATTTAGCCGCCAGTCAGCAAAATAGTCCGCTGGCAAATACGCTGCGTTTTACACTTTCTGCTAACTTTGGCAGCAAAAAATAAACGTGGGAAAAATAAGAGTAGGTTTTGGTTTTGATGTACACCAGTTAAAAGAACAACACCCTTTTGTATTAGGCGGCGTAAAGCTGGAGCACCATGCAGGTGCCTTTGGCCATTCAGATGCCGATGTAATGTTGCATGCCATTTGCGATGCGTTGCTTGGCGCGGCTAACCTGCGCGATATCGGCTTCCATTTTTCAAATACCGACGATAGGTGGAAAGGTATCAGCAGCCTTATATTGCTACAGCACGTAGTGAAATTATTAGCTGATAAAGGTTGGGCGATAGGTAATATAGATGCCATGATATGCCTCGAAGCCCCCAAAATAAACCCGCACATCCCTGCCATGAAGGCAAACATTGCCCAAGCCGCAGGTATCGATGAGGATGATATCTCCATAAAAGCCACCACCAACGAAAAATTAGGTTTTATAGGTAGGGAGGAGGGCGTAGTTGCCTATGCGGTGTGTTTGATTGAGAAAGCTTGATTTAGTATCAAGTAGTTAGTGTCAGGTATCAAGACTTTTTATTGCGGGTGTCTATCTATGGCGAGTACCCAAACCTCGATCCCGAAACCTCGAACCACTCTCTCCTAACCTTTATTAACATTCCCGGTACGCTTTAAAGTACCCCAACCGCTTAGTTCACCTTTCAGGGCTTTACGGATGGATTTGAAGAGTACGTAATACATCAGCTGCCGCCAGATGAAACGTTGGGGAATAATGTAGATAAGTTTCTTGTAGCTCTCCTTTTCCATACGGAAAGCCACCATGGCCACTAGGAAATCGATCAATACGAAAGCCAGGTAATAGATCAGCAGCCTTTCCGGTTTTGGGCCGAACAGGCCGAGGATCATCATGAGATCGGCTATTGGAGAAAACAGCGGCAGTATGATCTGGAAGATCAGAATATTAGGCATCCCTACCATACCGAAATAGCGGTATTTTTTATTGAACAGCGCGTCGCGGTTTTTCCAAAAGCTTTGAATTACCCCGAAGCTCCAGCGGAAACGTTGCTTCAGCAGCATATTGATGGTTTCGGGCGCTTCGGTATAGGCAAGCGCTTCGCCGCAATTGCGTACCACGTAACCTTGTTTCAGGATGCGCATGGTGAGGTCGCAATCTTCGGCCAAAGTATCATAAGTAAATCCACCCGCCTTGCTGATGGCCGATTTGCGGAATGCGCCGATAGCGCCCGGCACTACGGTGATACTATTAATAAGATCGAACGCGCGGCGATCCATATTTTGGGCGGTAATATATTCTATCGACTGCCAACGGGTAATGATATTGGTTTCGTTACCCACCTTAACGGTACCTGCCACTGCGCCAATTTCTTCATCGGTAAAGTAGCTGAGCATGTGGTAAATGGCATCGCTTTTCAGCTGGGTATCGGCATCAATACAAACTACAAACTCGCTTTCGGTAATGCCTATGCCGTAATTTAATGCAGATGCCTTGCCGCCATTGGGCTTGGTATATACCTTAACCAGCGGATGGTTGACATAGGCTGCGCTGATTACCTCGTAAGTACTGTCTTTTGAACCATCGTCCACAAAAATAATATCGAAATCGGGGTAGTCGGTTTTCAGCAGGCTTTCAATGGTTGATATGGCGGTTACCTCTTCGTTATAAGCAGGTACAATGATGCTCACATGTGGCAGATCGGCATCGCTAATGCGCTTTTCGGTCTTTTTATGTTCATAATACTGGCGGATAGCCAATATGCCGATCAATAAAATGCGACCAATCGCTAAAAATATAGCGGTTATAAAAATGTAGAATAAAAACCAGTTGCCATAAAAATAGCCGTTGATAAAGGCATCATAAAGCGGCCCGGTAATGCCGGTGTTTACATCATCCTGTATAACAGGCATCAATTCGTCTTTGCTTTTGTGCAATACATCGGCAATGGTGGTAAACTGGTAGCCCTGGCTTTTAAAGTATTTGATAATGCGCGGCAAGGCCTTTACAGTTTCCTCGCGGGTATCGCCGCCGGCATCGTGCAGCAATATCATCGATCCCTTATCATGATCGCGGATGGCGCGGGCCACGATGCTGTCGGCTGTTACGCCGGGCTGCCAGTCCCATGGGTCAATTGATTCGCCAATATTGATATAGCTTTGCTTGCGGCTTTCTGCCACCGGGATAACCTCGGCAATGGTTTGCGGCTCGGCATCGGCATTAAAGGGCGGCCTGAACAAAATAGTGCTCCGCCCGGTTACCGATTCTATCAGCTTGCGGGTGGCGTTCAGTTCGAGATTTACACGCTGCGGACTAACCGTAGATATATCCGGATGGAAAAAGGTATGGTTCCCTATTTCGTAGCCCTCATCGTAAATGCGCTTCAGCAGCGGAATGTTCTTCTCGGCCATTGAGCCCACCACAAAGAAAGCGGCAGGTACATTTTCGCGTTTTAATATATCGAGAATGCGGGGTGTATAATCAGGGTCGGGGCCATCGTCAAACGTTAAAACCACCTTGCCTTTGGCATAGCCATAACGCCTGATCACGTATTTGGTAGGCAGTTCAATATAATTCTGATTAGTGATCACATAAGCGGTGGTATCCAGTTTCACAGCTATCTTACCCGGGTTAGGGGTAGTGATCAGGTCCAGTACCTCGCCATCGCCGGTATAATCTATTTTATTATTCAACCCTACGGTGGCCAGCATGCGGGTATCTATGCCTGTTTTGCGCAGTGAGTCAATAGTAAGATCTTTTTGGATGAAGGTCCACAAACGGGGGTCTTCAAAACTTAAACGCCATAAGGCCACACCGGCTGTACCCCAGTCATCCGCGAGGCGCATAATATTGAAGTTGGTGGCGGCATCGGTAAAATAAACGGTGTGCTGCAAGCTATCGGTACCGTAATATTTAAAATGCAGGTTAGCCGAAACCGGGTCAAAAAGAATTTTGCTATCCTTCTCTTTAGCGGTACTTATGGCCTGCTGATAGCTCATTGGCGCGCCAACGCTATTGGCAGGCCAGTCGAAACCGCCGCCTGCAATGGCCAGTATTACTTTTTCGCTGGGTATTTTGGCGCAAACCTTATCCAGTATTTCCTCTACCCATTCCTGGTGCGATATATCACCCGCATTACTGGCTTCGTTGTGCTGGTTAATGGCCATCACAAACAGGTAGTCGTTAAAATGCTGTAGCTGCTGTACGTTGTATTCGTCGTCGTTGGCAATTACGTTTTGCGTTACCAAAAAGCCCTGCGCGTGTAATGTGGTATAAAGTTCTTTTTCAAAGTTGACGAAGTCTTTACCGTTACGATCGCCAATATCATACACATCCAGATTTACCCCTTTTAAGCGGTACTTTTTAAGCTGATAAATAATACTATTAATGAATTTAGCACGCAGATCAGAATTTTTAAAAACGCGTTGCAGCGTTTTGGTTTCAAATCCTCCGTTCTGGTTATCACTGTCAACGTAGTTAGATAGCGTAACAATGATGGATTTCTTGTACCGTTTATTAAGGTTTATCAGCCCGGTATCAATCACTGTTTTTATGGTGTCGGCCTGTGAGTTGATAAAGAAGCCCTCGCTCACAATCATGTCCAGCTTACCAATGTTGGCGGCAAGGGCATCGTAAGCCTGTGGCTCCCAGGCGCGGTAAAAGGCGGCGTTAATACGGCGTTTGTTGTTGGGGTGTTTTAAAAGGCGTTCTTTACGGGCAAGCTGAAGCTGCTGTATCTGTACCTTCTGTATCTTAAAATCTTTGTATTTGGTTGATCTCTTTAGTTGTTCAAGCTCCTCTTTGGTGAGTTTTTTGGGCGAAGGGTTTAAATTGGGGAGATGAGGATATTGCTTATCGTTAACGGTAACAACGGCAGCTATAAGTCCGCTGATAATAATTATCAAAATGGCACGGCTCAGCCACTTGAAACGTTTCCATCTACCCGGGGTATCGGCCTGAAAAACCTGTTTGCCTGACGACATTTATTGAGATAAGAAAAAGTACTGATGTAAAAGGTTTATTTACGAGTATCGGGCGTTACATTCGAAAAATCGACACCACACTTACAATTACTGCCACAACCTTTTTTTACGAACAGGCTGCGGTAAACCATGCGGCCAATGTAAAAAAGTGCAGCGGCAAAAAGCAGTATCACAATTATTGCCTGGATATTCATAACGCAAATTTAAGTATTATTATAACTAAAAACGAAATGACGAACAATATAGTATGCTTGCAAAAAGCACATGATATACGTAACTTAGTATAGTTATGGAAACGCTTACATTAGATAAGAAAATAAAAATGTTGCCAGACGATCTTAAGCTTAAGGTTGAAGGTTATATTGATGCCTTGCTGGAAGAAAACGGAACCGGAAAGTCGCAGATACTTGCTGATCCACAAGGAGAATACAATGTGCGTAAACCGGTTTTTGGAAGTGGCAAAGGCATGTTTGGCAAAATGGCTGAAGATTTTGACGCGCCTTTGGACGACTTTAAAGAATATATGTAATAATGAATTTATTACTGGATACGCATGTGTTGATATGGTTTTTTGAGGGAGAAAGCAAGCTGTCACCGCCGGTGAGAGCATTAATAGAGGATGCTCGAAATAAATGTTTTGTAAGTATCGCTTCTGTTTGGGAAATAACAATCAAATCGAGCTTAGGTAAATTGGAGTTTGCCCGATCCGCAAAAGAAATCTCGCAACTACTATATAATAATGGAATTAGTTTATTGAATATCGAGATAGAACATCTCGATATCATGAAATCTCTACCCCACCATCACCGCGACCCATTTGACCGTTTACTCATTGCGCAAGCTATCTCCGAGGGCTTATCTATCATATCTGCCGACCGGTATTTTAGCCCTTATCCCGTGAAAATTACGTGGTTATGATGTTATTAATAAATTGATAATGTACGAAAGCTTTAAAATTCAATAAATTAAGCTTACCTTTGCGCCAAATTTAAAGGCGCATTTTTCATGCAAAAAATAAGAAACATAGCGATCATCGCTCACGTTGACCACGGTAAAACCACATTGGTTGACAAAATATTACACAGTTGTGAAATTTTTCGTGACGGACAGGAAACCGGCGAACTGATACTGGACAACAATGACCTGGAACGTGAGCGTGGTATTACCATCGTATCTAAAAACGTTTCGGTTCTTTACAAAGACGTTAAGATCAACATTATTGATACCCCTGGTCACGCCGATTTTGGTGGCGAGGTTGAGCGTGTATTGAAAATGGCTGATGGTGTGTTATTACTTTGCGATGCTTTTGAAGGCGCCATGCCTCAAACCCGCTTTGTAACTCAAAAGGCTTTGGCTTTAGGCTTAAAACCAATTGTGGTTGTAAACAAGGTAGATAAAGAAAACTGTCGCCCTGACGAGGTTTACGAGCAAATTTTCGAATTGTTCTTCAACCTTGATGCTACTGAAGATCAACTGGATTTCCCGGTTATCTACGGTTCATCAAAACAAGGCTGGATGAGCACTGACTGGAAAACACCAACAGAAGATATATTCCCGTTGATGGATGCTATTTTGGCAAACATTCCACCGGCTCCTATCAGCGAAGGTACTTTGCAAATGCAAATTACTTCACTTGATTATTCTTCTTTCGTAGGTCGTATCGCTATTGGTCGTGTAGCCCGTGGTACTATCAAAGAAAACATGCCGGTATCATTGGTAAAACGCGATGGTACTATTCAAAAATCAAGAATTAAAGAACTATATACTTTTGAAGGTTTAGGTAAAGTTAGGGCTACTTCAGTAAGCTCTGGCGATATCTGCGCTGTTGTGGGTATTGAAGGTTTTGACATTGGCGATACTATTGCCGATTTCGAGAAACCGGAACAATTAGAGGTTATCAAAATTGATGAGCCTACCATGAACATGCTGTTCACCATCAACACTTCACCATTCTTTGGTAAAGAAGGTAAATTTGTTACTTCACGCCACCTGCGCGATCGTTTGTTCAAAGAGATGGAGAAAAACCTTGCATTAAAGGTTGTTGAAACCGAATCTCCTGATTCATACTTAGTATACGGTCGTGGTATCCTTCACTTATCAGTATTGATCGAAACCATGCGTCGCGAAGGTTACGAGTTACAGGTAGGTCAGCCACAGGTTATCGTTAAAGAAATTGACGGTGTTAAATGTGAGCCGGTTGAAACCCTTATTGTTGACGTACCGGGCGATGTTGCAGGTAAAGTAATTGAGTTGGTAACACAACGCAAAGGCGACCTGTTGGTTATGGAGCCTAAAGGCGATTTACAACACTTAGAGTTTGATATTCCTGCACGTGGTATTATCGGTTTACGTAACAACGTATTAACCGCTACCGGTGGTGAGGCTATCATGGCTCACCGTTTCAAGGCTTACGAGCCATGGAAAGGTGTAATCCCTGGTCGTTTGAACGGTGTATTGGTATCAATGGATACAGGTAAAACTACCGCTTTCGCTATCGATAAATTACAAGACCGTGGTCGTTTCTTTATCGATCCGGGAGTTGATATCTACGAAGGTCAGGTTTTGGGCGAGCACATCCGCGATAATGATTTGGTGATCAACTTAACCAAAGGCAAGCAGTTAACCAACATGCGTGCATCAGGTAGTGATACCAACGTACGTATTGCACCGGCTATCAAATTCTCGTTAGAGGAATCAATGGAGTACATCCAGGCCGATGAGTACATCGAGGTTACGCCGCAAAGCATCCGTTTACGTAAGATCTATCTGAACGAAAACGAGCGCAGAAATAACGCTAAAAAATTCCAGTCGTAATTAAATAATTGCAATTGATATTTAAAGAGTTTCCTGAAAAGGAGGCTCTTTTTTTGTTTAAAATGATTTACCTTTGAGCAGCCAAACTCATATCACATTTTCATGAAGCGACTCATAATCCTGTCAGCCATAATCATTACTGCTTTTACCGCATGTACCAAAATGTATGATGATACCGATCATCGTAACGTGCTAAAAAACATCGAACTTAGCGATACGCTGAATATGTTCGTAGGCGAAAGCCGCCAGATCCAGGTGGTGACCAATCCGTCAAATTACTCTTTTGATTCGTTGCGTTTCAGGTCTTCAGATACCGCGGTGCTATCCATCAGCAAAAAGGGCTTGCTTACCGCTTTAAAAGAAGGTGTATCTGTACTAACAATAAGCAACCTGGATAATACAGTTTCGGTAAACGCGCAAATAACCGTTACCGCGCCCGAACCGGATAGCCTGACTATCGGGCTTATCGCTTACTACCCTTTCAATAATACTGTAAAAGACTCATCGGGCAACGATAATGACGGTACGGCTCACAACATTACGTTCACTCCCAGCCGGAGCGGAAATAGTAAAGCGGCTTATTTTGATGGCCTTTCAAGCTATATCGCTATAAAAGATAATAACGTGCTAAGGCTTAACAATACCGATTTCACGCTGAATATCTGGGTTAATTTGGATAGTTATATCAACGCGTCGGGCAGTTCAATGCTGTCGAAAAATACCGGGGCCTACCAAAATGGCTGGAATTGTTCCATTGTGGGTACCAATAACCACGATGGCGGCTCACCGGGTAACCTGTTTTACAATGTATCGGGCGGTTTAGATCCTTTTGCTGTTGGTACGCTGCAAATTGACACCGCAAAATGGTATATGCTAACAATAACCTACGAGCTTAGCAAACAAAAAGTAGGGTTATACATAAATGGCGTGCTTGATGCCAATGTGTTAAATATCCCTACACCCAATGCCAATACCAATGCTATGCTGCACATAGGTAACAATAGCCTTACCGATATAGATCCTTTCGCTATTCAATACTTTTTTAAGGGTTATATGGATGATATCCGCATCTACAACCGCAAATTAAGTGCATCGGAAATAGTGAAGCTGCATAGCCTTACCGACGAATAATATTCGCTTAAATAAAAAAAAGAGGCTGTTCCCGTAAGTTAGGAAACAGCCTCTTTTTTGTTTAACAGCTTATTTTTTAAGCTTCAACTTCACCATGTATTTATTCACCAGTATGTTAATATCGGGCGACAGGTGCAGCTTGTACACCGTTATACCAAACAATATGGTGATGAAAGCTGTGCGTATAATGGTATCTGCAATAAAATTGCTCATTACCGGCAAGGCCCATAACGACAGGTAGTAAATAACCGTGCCTGTAATTACGGTAAGCAGGCATTGCACAGTAAAAGGCTGCATTTTAAAAGCGATCAGAATAAAAACGTACCTGAACAGGTTAAACACCAAAAAGGTTAATGCCGAAGCTATTGCCGCGCCTGTTAGCCCGTAATAAGGGATGAGTATAATGTTACCCGCTACAGCAACCGCTATAAGCATCACGTTAAAAATAGAATCGTACTTAAAGTATTTTGATGTAGCCAGCACCACGCCGTTTACCCCAGTAGATGCATCGATAACATAACCCAAACTCACAAAAAACACCACGTATTTACCCGACGCGTATTCGGCAGGAAGCAGCTTAAAGATGTTATCGATATTGGCCCATAATATGATGAACAGAAAAAGGGCGGCTATCAGTTGGTTAACACAGCTTTTTTTGTACACATCTTTTATAGTCGCCAAATCACCCGATTTCCAGGCTTCAGATACTACCGTAAAAGTAATGCCGTAAAGTGAACGCGCCGGCAAGGCTATTGCCGAAGCGAACAGGAACGCGGTGTTATAAATACCGGTATCACTTAAACCATACTTCTCGTGCACAAAATAGGTGTCCAGATTTTGTATAATGAGCGGCGCCGAACCTGTAAGAATAGCGAAAAAACAAATGCTGATAAGTTTAATGCTAAGGGTTTTATCCAGAAATTTAAAATCGGGCTTAAAATGGAATTGGTTGTTCCTGATCAGTACGTTCAGCATCAATACCGTGGGCAAAATATTAGCCGCCAGCCAAATGATCATGAACCAATAAAAACTGATGATGTTAAAAAGTACAAGCAGCACGGCCACCAGTATCAACACACGCTTGGTAAATTCACGGTAAATGGTACCTGAAGTAGTATTGTACAGCATACGCGCGTACAAATCGAACACGTTGAAGAACAGCGTAAAAAAGGTAAGTGGTAAAAAATACCAGTAGTACTGCTCCAGCAGGTGCGATTTTTCTGCTCCGGCGCTCACCAGTTCCTGCTTAAATATAACGGCCAGTATTACCCATAGTACTACCCCCGCCAGCGCGACCATGCAGGCTAAAAAGAGATAGCCGTGGTGTTTATTTTCTTCGCTTCTGAAATAAGGAAAGTATCTTGCGGTGCCGTTAAAGCCAAGTATTGAAAATTGCGCGAACAGCAGCGAGTATGTGGTAAGTATACTGATCAAACCTACTTCTTCAGTTGATAGGGCATGCGGCTGAATAAGCGAGGTAGTTATAAAGGCTATCGCTACGCCTAAATAAGAATATATGGTACTTTTAATGGTTTGCTGTTGTATTATTCCCATTAATTTAAAAGTTATGCGCTGCCATTTACTTTGACGATAAAATAATAATTTTGATCAAATCAGATGGTAAATATAAAGTATAAAGTTTGTGTGGTTACGGTTACTTACGGAAATCGCTGGCGATTTTTAAAGCAGGTGCTCGAACGTGTGCTTTCTTTTGATGCTGTAAGTAATGTAGTGGTGGTGGATAATGCATCTGTGTATAAGGTAGATGAACATGCGCGGCAACTGAACGATCAGCGTATTTTTACCATCAGCAATACCGAAAATAAAGGCTCTGCCGGAGGCTATAACCAGGGCATAGCCTACGCCTTTGAACAAACCAGGGCCGATTTTATATGGCTGCTTGATGATGATAACCTGCCCGGCGAAACCGCGCTCGACGGATTATTGACCGCCTGGGACGATATTGGAGGCGGCGATAACAAAGCCCTCTTTTGCTTGCGCGAAGACAGGGCCGCGCACATCCGTATAGCCAAAGGCGAAAACCCTTACCGATATTATCTGGTACCCGATAACTTTTTGGGCTTTAATATTTTCAGGATAATAACCAACCGCCTCAATAAGCTGAAAGATAAACGCGCTAACAACGCCCATTACCTCAAGTATGCTACCATGCCTTACGTGCCTTACGGCGGCTTGCTAATACCCCGGCAGATAGTGGCTAAAATAGGTTATCCTAACGAGCGGTTCTTTTTATATGTCGACGATTCGGAGTATAGCTATCGCATTACGCAGCAAAACGGCGTTATCTGGCTGGTACCCGGTTGTAAAGTGGTAGATATTGATCAGTCCCAGGGGATTGGTTATGTGCAAAAGCCCTTACGCTCGCACCTGTTAGATCAATGGAACTTCCGCACGTATTACCATATTCGTAACCGCATTTATTTTTATTCGCGGGTAGCAATAAAAAATCAGTTCTTGTTTAAAATCAACAAAGCGATATATTTGGCGTTCTTAGGTTTGATAGGCATTTTGAGCGATAAAACCACGGAATATAAACAGCTGGTACAGGCCGTGAACGATGGCCTGAAAGGCAAATTAGGAGAGGCAGCGCCGGAACGCTATACATCACCTTCGGATAATAAATAAACCATATTGAAATAAATACAATGCAGGCATCAAATTTAGGTAACGAGGTAATAACCGCTTACGACGATTTCTACAAAGAGCACGACGATCAGTGGCGGATGCTGGGCGCTAAATACAAAGCCGAACACATTGTTGATGTAAGCAAAGGCCAAACGTTTGAAAAAGTATTGGAAGTAGGTGCCGGCGATGGCAGTATCCTTAAATTCTTATCTGATAAAAACTTCGCTCCCGAATACCATGCCGTAGAAATTTCATCGAGTGGGGTGCAGCATATCAAGTCGCGTAACATTAAAGGATTAGTTTCCGCGCAGGTATTTGATGGTTATCATTTGCCTTTCGAGGATAATACCTTCGATCTCATCATCCTTTCGCACGTACTGGAGCATGTGGAGCACGAACGCTTACTGCTGCGCGAAATTAAACGCGTGGCGCTTAATTTTATAATCGAAGTGCCTTTAGATTATAAGCACGGGGTAGATGCCCGCATCAAACATTTCCTGGCCTATGGCCACATTAATGTGTACACACCAACATCCTTACGTTACCTGCTGCTTACCGAAGGGTTTGTAGTAAATAACGATCTTACTTCTATCATTGAGCCTGAAGTAACCCGCTTCAACAGCTTTGTGAATCAAAAAAAATCAAAAAACTTTATCGTTAACACCAAAATAACTGCCGAGTACGTTGTTAAGAACAGCTTAAGCAAAATACTGGGTAAAAAGGTGACCGAGAAACTGGCCAATGCCTATACTGTACTTTGCAGTAAAGTTGAAGGACAGCCCCAGTTATTTTGAGTTGATAATCAGTAAATGCAGAATCTTGCCCCTATAGCCCTTTTTGTTTATAACCGGCCCGACCATACCCGCCGTACACTTAGTTACCTGCAACAAAATGTACTGGCAGAGGAATCGCGGTTGTTCATATTTTCAGATGCCCCCAAAACCGAGGCCGATAAAGCAAGGGTAGACCAGGTGCGGCAACTGGCCAAAACGGTTACAGGTTTTAAAGCGGTAAAGGTGATTACCCGCACCGAAAATTTCGGACTGGCCAAATCTATTATTGAAGGGGCTACGCAATTGGTTAACGAATATGGTAAGGTGATCGTATTTGAGGATGATCTGCTGTCATCCCCCTACACGCTCGAATATTTTAACGAGGCCTTAAGCAAATATGCCAACGAAGAAAAGGTAATGCACATTGGCGCTTACATGTTCGATCTGCCTGATAAAACCTTGCCGCAAACCTTTTTCCATCATATAGCCACCAGCTGGGGCTGGGCCACATGGGCACGTGCCTGGAAAAACTTTGAACCCGATATCGACACGCTGCTGCAACAATTCGACGCCGAAAAGAAACACCGTTTTTCAGTAGAGAACACCATGAACTTTTGGAAACAGATGCAGGAGTTTAAGGCCGGTAAAAACAATTCGTGGGCCATAAGGTGGTATGCTTCCATCTTTTTAAAAGGTGGGCTATCGCTCAATCCATCGCACTCGCTGGTACACAATATTGGTCACGATGGCACGGGAGTACACTCCAACATTGAGCACATGTACCAGGTACACATATCGCGCCAGCCCATAAAACAATTCCCCACAATAATTGCTGAAGATAAAAAAGCGCATCGTGCTATACGTACCTTCTTAAGCAACCGCAAAGGCACTTTATTGCAAAGAGGCATGCGCCTCATTAAACAATTGAAGGTGAAATACCTGAATAAGTAAGCCTTATTTACAGCCGCTCCGCCTCCGGGCGAGTGGCAACTATTCCACGGCCTCCGGCCGTACGCCAATAAAAGCAGATTATTTAGTCGCCTTCAATACAATATATGGCGATAATGCCTTGCTTTCTACCGGTACTATCTTGGTAAATACTTTCCCGGCCAGCCATATCGTTTTTACAAAGGCTTTGGTGAGGCTGCTTTGGTGGGCTTTGTTTTCCAGCCAGGTAGAGAATTTGCCCGAGTAATAGCATTCCACTTCATTCAAACCTAACTGGCGACAGCTATCGGCCAGCAATTGCAGGTTCATGCTGCTGATGTTGTGCTTGTCGTAATTTTCGCGGTCGAACTTGCGTTGTACCCAACCGTTAACGCCTGTAAAGTTAGGCAGGGTAATAAACAACGTACCTCCCGGTTTCAGGAATTGCAGGTGTGTTTCAATAATGGCTTTGGTATCGTTAAAGTGCTCTATCAACCCGAACGAACTTACCAGGTCGTATTGTTTTTCGGGAGTGTAAGCGAAAAGGTCGGCTTCAATAATGGTGATATCGTCCTCTTTAAGCCCGTTAAGTTCCAATAGCTTTTTGATGATATCCTTGTGAATGTAATAATCAAAAAGGGTGGTATCCAGCTTTTGGTATTTTTTGAGGTAAATGGCGTAATAACCAGGGAAACCGCCCAGTTCAATAGCCGTTTTAATCTTCTTTTCGGCAATCAGTTTGCCCAGTATATCGCCGAAAACATAATCGGCTTTAATAGGGAAGATGAGGCCTGTTTTAGCTTCCCAAAAAGATTTCCAGAATGAACGGTCGGTTAAGTTATTCTCCATTAATTATAAAGCCTCTGTTTTTACAGGATGCCAGCATCCGTAGTTTTATTTTCAAGTACACGGGCGGGGTTACCTACAGCAATACTGTTGGCCGGTATATCTTTTATTACCACAGCCCCCGCGCCAATTATCACGTTATCACCAATTACCACATCGCCAATGATACATACATTGGCGCCGATATCAACATTATTACCAATACGCGGGCAACCGGTAAAAGTACCGTCGGCCAGTTTTTTATGGCCAATAGTTACCGAATTGCGTAGCACGCAATTATCGCCCAGTACAACGCCCTGGTTTACCACCAGCGCCTGCCCATGGTATATAATAAGGTTTTTACCGGCCGTTAGTTTGCGCGGAAGTTCAATTCCTAAAACCCATTCCACAAAAAAGCGGTAAAACATGAGGTAAAGAAAAAATATCACCTTCAGCAGCATCCATCGGTTGATGACCTGTACCAGCCTGAACATGAACAATACCATTTGCCCTTTTATGTTTTTCCGGTTGGCTTTCCAATCCTGAAATAAGTAAGCAAATACGTTCATCTATGTGTTTTAAGTTGATAGCAGTTCATCAAAAGTAAAATTTTTCGTCATAATAATTTGCCCTGCTTTTATTTTAGTATGAGTATACTTGTGGCAATAATACGCATACTGCATGAAAGTTACATTGATCAATACATCCGATGCCGGAGGTGGGGCGGCCGCAGCTTGTATGCGCCTGCTAAAGGCACTGGAGTTGAGGCATATCGATGTAAAGATGTTGGTGCAGCAAAAAACAACTGCCGAACCACGTGTAACCGCCACAGTATCGCCGCTTAAAAGCAAGATCGATTTTTTCAGCGAAAGGTTGCCCTTCATGTTCTTTCAGGAGAAGGATAAATGGGTGAGGTTCGCGTTTTCACCGGCCAATTCGGGCACGGCTATACACAAGCAAGAGGGTATTACCACGGCCGACGTGGTTCACCTGCATTGGACTAATTCAGGCTATCTATCTACCCAAAACTTAAAACAACTTTTCGCTTTAAATAAACCCGTGGTGTGGACGCTGCACGATATGTGGGCTTTCACCGGCGGCTGTCATTATCCGGCGGAATGCGATCATTACACCGGCGATTGCGGTAACTGCTGGATGCTCCGCAGTCCGAAACCGAACGACCTGTCGCACAGTGGTTGGTTAAAGAAAGCCGATATGGTAGGCGAAGCCAAAAATCTGGTGATCGTAACCTGCAGCAACTGGCTGGCCGATGTTGCCCGTACCAGTAAACTACTGGGTAAGCACCGTATTGTGGCTATCCCGAACCCTATTGATACAGCAATATTTTCGCCCAAAGATAAAAGCGCGGCAAGGCAAAAGCGAGGTATTGATGCTAACGCGAAGGTTATCCTGTTCGGTGCCGCCAATATCAATGACAGGCGCAAGGGGCTGACCTATTTGGTAGAGGCCTTGCATCACCTGAAAAATAATTACCCTGAGGCTGCTAACGCAGAGGTGGTAATGTTTGGTAAGAACAAGCATTTTGACAGCAGTACATTGCCATTTAAGGTACATGAGCTGAGCCTCATCAGTTCGCAGGCTGAACTGGCCGAGGTATACAGCCTTGCCGACGTGTTTGTATCGCCCACGGTAGAAGATAACCTGCCCAACATGGTGATGGAAGCATTGGCCTGTGCAACGCCCGTGGTAGCTTTTAATACGGGAGGTATCCCTGATATGATAGATCATCAGCAAAATGGTTACCTGGCGCAATACAAATCGGCTACCGACCTGGCGGCCGGGTTAAACGAGGTATTGTTTTCGGGCAGGGCCGATGCTATGGCACTGGCTGCACGCCAAAAGGTGATGGCTAATTTTACCAACGAAATAGTGGCGGCTAAATATATAGAAGTATACCAATCAATTTTGAGTAATGGCAGCGTTTAATCCTGTATTATCGGTTATTACCATAGTGTACAATAACGCCCGCGATATTGAGCGCACCATGCTGTCGGTATTGAACCAAAGCTATACCAATATAGAATACATCGTGGTCGACGGCGCATCTACCGATGGTACTTTAGAAATTGTTAAACAATACGGAAACCGCATAGCCAAACTCATCAGCGAAAAGGATAAGGGCATTTACGATGCCATGAATAAAGGCCTTGCCGCAGCCACGGGCGATTACGTACTGTTCATGAACTCCGGCGACGAGATCTATTCCCCCGAAACCGTGGCCCATATTTTTGCAAGCGAACCTGATGCCGATATTTATTACGGCGAAACCGAAATGATCAATGATGAAGGCCAAAGCCTTGGTCGGCGCAGGCATAAGGCACCGGAGCAATTCACCTTTCGCAGCTTTAAATATGGCATGAGCATTAGTCATCAGGCTATCTATATTAAAAGAAACCTGCTGGAACCCTACGATATGCAATACCAGCTAAGCTCGGATATCGACTGGATATTACGCGCCGCCAAAAAAGCGAAGAAGATAGTTAACGTTAAGCAATATGTAGCCAAATACCTGGTAGGCGGCATGTCGAAAAAGAAACACCGCCAAAGCTTGGTAGAGCGTTTCGATATTATGAAAAAGCACTACGGACTAATCTCAACGGTACTAAACCATGTAGTGATCGCCTTCAATTTAGGATGGTACTGGCTGCTGAACAGGCGGACTAATGATTAGTATGAAATTTCAGGTTCGGGGTTTGAGGTGCGTGTGAATCGTTCAAATGCTCGGCATATTTGCTCTTTCGTCAGCAAACAGCTTCGGGCGAAAGCGGGCAGAACTTTGGTGGCCATGAGCGCAAAGGCGGTCATAGGAACTTGTTGCATGTGGATGGAATGGGCGGCGAAGCATAGGGCAAAAGTTCCAGCCCTAAGTTCTGCACGGTTTGCAGGGTGGAGCCTCGTGCGGCAAAGAAGCCTATTGCTGGACAAGCCTTTTTGTTACTTTTGTGGCGACAAAAGTAATGGGGCCCTGCGCCCAAGAGCAGACTGACGTTGATCAAAGCACAAGCACAAACCTACGTAGAGATTGCTTCGTTCCTCGCAATTGTAAGGGTTTATTAATTCGAGGACAGATTAGGTGGTTTATTTTTTGTTGTTTAGGGTGATCATATCGATAGGTTTTTTGCCTCCAATACCTTGATGTGGTCTTTCCCAGTTATAGTACACCAGGTATTGTACCAGTTCATCTTCGAGCTCTTCAAGACTGTCAAAGTCGGTTTCTTCGATGAGGTCTTCTTTGAGTGTTCTCCAGAAGCGTTCCACCTTTCCATTGGTTTGTGGGCGGTAGGGCTGAATGTAGCGGCGCTTGATACCGGTTTCCATCAGCATCC
>NZ_BAABFT010000013.1:0-158046 GCF_039541195.1 Mucilaginibacter gynuensis | reverse complement strand
GTATTCGCACAGATCTTCTTTACTTTATTTAATAGTATGCACCCATCAACAACGTTTTGAACATTTGGACGGATATTGATAAGTTAATAATAATTGACCTCAACAGCCAATATTGTGCAACAGCCACTTTCTCCCAAAAGAAAAAAGTACCAAAAAAGAAAAGTCGCGGCTGCGCAAGGAACTATGTTTGGGTTGTGCTGTGGCTGGGCTTGTGCTACCCGTTCCTTACGATGCCGCATTTTTTTAGGTTATGTTAGGCTTGTGCTCTTATCTGGCGATGACAATTCACACTCAAACCACGAACCTCGCCCCCGAAACCTCACACACTCATACACAACTCTATCAAAACCCCATTAGTTCCCTTTGGATGAATAAAGCAAACCAGCTTATTATCGGCACCTTTTTTGGGTTTATCGTTCAGTAAAACAAATCCTTCGTTTTTCAGGCGATCCATTTCGGCTTCAATATTCTCTACCTCGAAAGCGATGTGATGAATGCCCTCCCCTTTTTTGTCGATAAATTTAGCGATGGCACTATCGGGCGAGGTGGCTTCGAGCAGTTCTATTTTGTTTGGCCCGGCGGCTAAAAAAGCGGTCAGCACACACTCTGAGATCACTTCTTCGGTTTTATATATCTTTGTATTCAGCAGCTTTTCGTACAGGTTACCTGCTGTAGCCAGGCTTTTTACCGCTATACCGATGTGCTCTATTTTTTGCATGGTTTTTAATGATCGTAAAGCCGGTAAAGACAGAATATGAGGAAGATAATGTATTGTTTCCTGTTATCGATCTTCAGCCTTTCAAACTACCCCGTTTATGACAGTTTTTGAACAATTTTAAATAAATTATTTGTATATCTTTGTATTGTTAAACATATACGATGAACATTCCTATTTATTTAGATAACAATGCTACAACACCTATGGACCCCAGGGTGCTTGAAGCTATGATACCTTACTTCACCCAAAAATTTGGTAACGCGGCAAGCCGTAACCACCATTTTGGCTGGGTGGCCGAAGAAGCTGTTGACTATGCCCGCGAGCAGGTGGCTAAACTTATTGGCGCATCTGAAAAAGAGATCATCTTTACATCGGGCGCTACCGAATCAGATAACCTTGCTATTAAAGGTGTATTTGAAATGTATAAAGATAAGGGTAACCACATTATAACTGCCGTTACCGAACATAAAGCGATATTGGATGCCTGCAAACACGTTGAAAAACTGGGTGGCAAGGTAACCTACCTGCCGGTTAAAGAAGACGGTTTGGTAGACCTTGAAGTGCTTGAACAAAGCATGACCAGCGAAACCATCCTGGTATCTATCATGTATGGCAACAACGAGATCGGCGTTATTCAACCTATAAAAGAAATTGCTGCTATAGCACACAAACATGGCGCTTTGTTCATGACTGATGCTACACAAGCTGTTGGTAAAATACCTGTCGATGTTAATGCCGATGGTATTGACCTGCTGGCTTTATCGGCACATAAAATGTATGGCCCTAAAGGTATCGGTGCTTTATACGTACGCCGTAAAGGTCCGCGTGTTAAAGTAACCGCGCAAATGGACGGTGGCGGTCACGAGCGTGGTATGCGTTCGGGTACACTTAACGTACCGGGTATTGTTGGCCTGGGTAAAGCTTGTGAAATTGCTTTGCAGGAAATGGATGCTGAAGCTCTACGTTTATCATCACTGCGCGATAAATTAGAATCATCATTAACCGTGCTGGAAGAAAGCTATGTAAACGGTAACGTTAACCATCGCTTACCGCATGTAGCCAACATCTCTTTCAAATATGTTGAAGGTGAAGGTTTAATGATGGCGATGAAAGACTTGGCGGTATCATCAGGTTCGGCTTGTACATCTGCATCGTTAGAGCCATCTTACGTGCTGAAAAGCTTAGGCTTGTCAGATGATCTGGCACACTCTTCTATCCGTTTTGGTTTAGGCCGCTTTACTACCGAAGAAGAAGTTGATTATGCAATTGAAGTAACCAAAAAAGCGGTTACCCACCTGCGCGAACTTTCACCACTTTGGGAAATGTTTAAAGAAGGTATCGACCTTGACTCAATTGAGTGGGCAGAACATTAATTTTTGATTTCGGATGTTCAATTTTGAATTTATCAGTTACCCGAAAAAGAAAAATTAGAATTATTAAATAGAATTTTAAAGAAATAAGAAAATGGCATATTCAGATAAAGTAATTGATCATTACACCAATCCACGTAACGTAGGTACGTTGGATAAAAGCAGCCACAAGGTTGGTACCGGTTTAGTTGGTGCCCCTGAGTGCGGCGACGTTATGCGTTTGCAAATCGAAGTTGATGATAACAACATCATCACCGATGCAAAATTTAAAACATTTGGTTGTGGTTCGGCTATCGCGTCATCATCATTAGCTACTGAGTGGTTAAAAGGTAAAACCATTGATGATGCAATGGCTATCGATAACATGGATATTGTTGAAGAGCTTGCTTTACCTCCGGTAAAAATTCACTGCTCGGTATTGGCAGAAGATGCCATTAAAGCAGCAATCAACGATTACCGCGTAAAAAACGGCCTGGCTCCTATCGAGTTAGAAAAATCACACCACTAATTGGAAATGGGTTGTAGGTTGCAGGTTATAAGTTGTATGTATTTATCATTTCAACTTTAACCAATAAGAAGTATGTTTTGATTACATACAACCTTCAACTCATAACTTACAACAAATACAAAAATGGTAACTGTAACTGATAAAGCAAAAAGTAAGATCGAGAGCCTTGTAAAGGATTCGGGGCTTGATGCTACATATTTTCTTCGGGTTTCTGTACAAGGTGGCGGTTGCTCCGGCTTATCGTACAACCTTGATTTTGATAACGAAGAAAAAAAGGGCGACCAGTTTTTTGAAGATAAGGGCGTTCGTTTTGCACTCGACATGAAATCGTTCCTGTACCTTGCCGGTACCGAGCTTGATTTCAGCGACGGCTTGAACGGTAAGGGCTTTAACTTCCACAACCCGAATGCCTCACGCACCTGCGGTTGCGGCGAAAGCTTCTCGGTATAAACAGAGATTACTACTATATAATATTAAAGGCGCTTAAATTAAGCGCCTTTTTTTGTGACTCACCCTGTCGTCGCTTCGCTCGACTACCCTCTCTGCTGCGCAAAGAGGGAGTTTTAAAGTTTTGTTTTTAGCTTTAGTTGATTAAGAATACAACTTCAGCACCTTATATTCCGCAATTATTTAACAAGGGCGGCCAGAGGCCGCGTAATAGCAGACACTTGGCCGGAGCCAAGCGTCAGCTAATGTGAGCAGGCATTGGAAAGCCTACTTGTCATCTCGAACATAGTGAGAGATCTTCTTCGCTCTACAAGTCTGCGACTTACTTGATGAAGAAGATTTTTCGCTATCGCTCAAGAGAATAGTTTCTCCTCGTTCCTCGTTCGAAATGACAACGAATTAATCTTCGAAATATCTGTCGACCGGAACCAAACGTTGGCTACTAACTTTAATTTTGCGCCTTTCCGCTTTCACCTTTTCCCTTTCAGCTTTCACCTTTCCGCTTTATCCTTTCAGCTCTCAACTCAATACACCTTTATCACCTGCCCGGTTCCGGCACCTAAAACACTACGGATGTAAGCTACTACTACCTTATCCATAGTAACAGGTATATGCCCCGGAAAGTATGGGAAATAGCCAGGTGAATCTTCTACTACACCCGGACTTACCGCGTTTATACGCACATCGTTCTCCAGCTCAATTGCCGCGCCTATTACAAAGGAGTTTAACCCGCCATTAAGCGTACTTAGGTTTACGCCATTCACTACCGGATCTTCAGACAAGATACCTGATGTAAGCGTGAACGAGCCTTTAGGATTAATGTAATGCTGACCGATAAGTACCAGGTTAATTTGCCCCAGCAACTTGCTATCTATACCTTTTTTAAAATCGGCGGGGGTAGTACTTTTAAGCGGACCAAAATGGCCCGAACCTGTGGTGCTCACCAAGGCATCGAAATTTCCTGTTTGTTTATAAAAAGCTTCTATTGATTCGGGCGAGGTGATATCTACCTGCAAGTCGCCGCTTTTTGAGCCTGCGGTTATTATTTCATGGTCGCCCTGCAAGGCCTCGGTTACTTTTTTACCGATGGTGCCTATTGCACCTACAATAATTATTTTCATACTGATGTGAGGTTTATTTATTAAACAATCTTAGTTAATTATGCTTATTAAGTAATCATAAAAAAGTCAGTATTTGATAACGGTACTTTTTAAATGCGCCGTTCTATTTTGTTAAAATAAAATTAGATTTGCTTACTATAAACCAATTATGACTAAATTGACGTTACCCGATAACAAGCTTTATACTGTACCCAGTTTAATACGCAATATTGTTGCTAACATACACCCAGATACCCACCCCTTTTTATCGCATAAGGTAAAAAACACCTGGGAAGATATTACCTACAAAGAGGCTTTAGAAAAAATTGACGCGGTTTCGGCTTGGCTGTTAAACATTGGTATAAAAAAGGGTGATCACCTGTCGCTGATGATCGAGAACGGTCCGGATTATATCTATTACGATCAGGCACTGCAACAAATAGGCGCGGTGAATACCTCCATCTACCCCACCCTTAGCGAGGCTGATGTTGAGTACATCCTCAACGATTCGGAAGCGCGTACCATATTGGTAGGCAACCCTTTTTTGTTCCGTAAAATACTAAAGGTGGCTAACAATTGCCCGTCATTAATAAGGGTGATACCCGCTTTTGACGAGTTTGAAAAGTACATTGGCACCACTAAATTAAATGCCGGTATAGTTGGCTTTAAACAGGTAATTGAAGAAGGCTTACATATAGTAGAACAGTATCGCCATAGTATTAATACTGCTCGCGAGGCCATCTTGCCAAGCGACTTATCGTGCCTCATCTATACATCTGGCACCACGGGTACACCCAAGGGCGTAATGCTTAGTCATTATAACCTTACAGCTAACGTATGGGCCAGTTTAATGCAGATCACCGTGGTTGATAAGGATGATGTATTCCTGTCGTTCCTGCCATTATCGCACGTGTTTGAGCGTACGGCAACTTATCATATTTGTTTGGCCGTAGGTTGTAAAATAGCATTCGCGCAAAGTTTGGAGCTGTTGGCACGTAACATGGGTGAGGTTAAGCCAACCATTATGAACTGCGTACCCCGCCTGCTGGAACGCATCCACGATAAAGCCATGAAAAGCGGAACCGAGGCTGGTGGTATGAAAGCGAAAATATTTACCTGGGCGCTGGGCATCGGTCGTAAATACCGTGAGAACAACGAGGCTGGTAAATCGGCAGGCATCATCTTAAATACGCAGAATAAACTGGCCGAAAAACTGGTATTCAGCAAAATAAAGGAGAAAACCGGCGGACGCTTAAAGTTCATGATCTCGGGCGGCGGCGCGCTGCCTAAAAATATCGGCGAGTTCTTTGGCGACCTGGGCATCAAAATACTTGAAGGTTTCGGTCTTACCGAAACATCGCCGGTAATGGCGGTTACCGAGCAAGACAGGCAGGTTTACGGTACCGTAGGCCGCATTATTCCGGGTATTGAGGTGGCCATACAAAATGTGGATACCAAACAGATCTATACCATACAAACCCACGACACGTTTAAGCCCGATTTTCAATCGGAAGAAGGTGAAATTATTGTGCGTGGGCATTGCGTAATGAAAGGCTACTGGAACAAAACCGAAGAAACCGCTGTAGCTATTGATACCGATGGATGGTTCCACACGGGTGATATTGGCCGGTACTTTAAAGGTAACCTGCAAATTACCGACAGGCTGAAGAATATGCTGGTAAACGCCTACGGTAAAAACATCTACCCTACACCGGTAGAAAACACCTATCTAAAAAGCCCTAAAATTGAGGGTGTATTTTTACTGGGCGATAAACGCGAATATGTTACGGCCATTATCATTCCGGCAAAAGAAACCATGCAGGAAACCTTTAAACTGGGCGAAGCCTTCTTTACCGAAAGCAATGCCTTTATAGATGAGCCGGAGATAATAAAATGGATCGGTCAGGACATCCGCAAGTTATCTAACGAGCTGGCCAAGTTTGAGCGTATTAAAAACTTCAAGGTAAAACGTAATCCTTTCAGTATGGAAGAAGGCGAAATTACCCCTACCATGAAAGCCAAACGTAAAGTGATAGAAAAAAAATATGCCAATGTGATTGAAGAGCTTTATACGCAGGGCGAAGAGATCGAATAATAAGAGCCATAAAACGTTTAGTAGTATCTTCGAATCATGAAATACATCGACTTAACCACCTGGAAACGTAAAGAACACTTTGAACTTTTCAGTAAATTTGATGAACCTTTTTATGGCGTAACAATTGAGCTGGACTGTACTGGCGTTTATCGGAACGCCAAGGAAAATAAACTATCGTTCTATCTATTGTATCTGCATAAGATACTTACCGCGGTAAACCAAACCGAGGCCTTAAAGTACCGCATAACCGACGATGGCCGGGTAGCAATTTACGATACAATTAGCGTGAGCCCTACCATTGGCCGTGATGATGGCACCTTTGGTTACAGCAGATTTAATTACGTAGAAGATTTCGACCAATTTGCCGCAGATGCCTCAAAAGAAACGGAACGCATAAAAAGTGTAAGCGGATTGGGCTACCATTGTGCCGACCGCGATTTAATACACTTTTCGGCTCTGCCGTGGATAAAATTCACTTCGGTAAGCCATGCCCGCAGTTTTAAATGGCCGGATAGTATGCCCAAAATTTCTGTAGGAAAAGTTACTACCAATGCCGATGGAAAGATGCTGATGCCGGTATCAATACACGTACACCATGGCTTGGTTGACGGTTATGACCTGGGCAAATTCATTGATAACCTGGAGGCTGTGTTCGCAAAAGCTTAATTTTTTTATTAACGGGTATCTATTTGCACAATGCCCGTTAATATAGTTTTGTTTTCAGGCTTGCTGCCGCCAAATCCGGCACCACTGTTGCATTTTTTCCTTCAATCTCCAATCTCACGTCTCAAATCTCACATCTGTAAACAAAAAATCCCTACTTTTGCACACTTATTAAAATACCGTTTTTACTATGAGCATTGCGCTATCCGAACAGGAAATATTACGTCGTAAATCGTTACAGGAATTACGTGCTTTAGGCATCAACCCTTATCCTGCCGAAGAATTTAAAGTTAACGCTTGGGCTAAAGACATCAGCGAAAACTTTAACAGTAACCCTGATGCTTATAAACAGGTGGTTATTGCAGGCCGTATCATGACACGCCGCATTATGGGCAGCGCTTCGTTTGCCGAAATACAGGATACTACAGGCCGTATACAGGTCTACCTGAAACGTGACGACATTTGCCCTGATGAGGATAAAACGCTTTACAATACCGTATTTAAAAAACTGCTGGATATTGGCGATTATATAGGTGTTAAAGGCTATGTATTTTTAACCCAAACCGGCGAAATATCTGTACACGTACAGGAATTTACCGTTCTGTCGAAATCATTAAAACCCCTGCCTGTTGTAAAACGCGATGAGGAAGGTAATATACACGATGGTTTTACCGACCCGGAGTTACGCTACCGTCAGCGCTATGTTGACTTAACCGTTAATCCCGAATACAGGCAGATCTTCATCAACCGCTCTAAAGTGATCAGCACTATGCGCAATTACTTTAACGCACAAGGTTGGATGGAAGTTGAAACCCCGATACTGCAATCCATACATGGCGGCGCGGCAGCAAGGCCATTCGCTACTCACCACAACACGCTGGATATGCCGCTGTTTTTGCGTATAGCCAACGAGTTATACCTGAAACGCTTAATTGTGGCCGGTTTTGATGGTGTATATGAGTTTGGTAAAATGTTCCGTAACGAGGGTATGGACCGTACCCACAACCCCGAATATACCGCCATGGAAATATATGTAGCCTACAAAGACTATATATGGATGATGGCTATGGTTGAAGAATGTTTAGAACAGGTTGCGTTAGCCGTACACGGTACGCCGGTAGTAAAGGTTGGTCAGCACGAAATTAACTTTGCCGGACCATACGAGAAACTATCCATGTACGATTCTATATTGAAATATACAGGCATTGATGTATCAGAGTTGAACGAGGACGGCTTACGTAAAGTATGCGCCGACCTGGGTATTGAAGTTGATGCTTCAATGGGTAAAGGCAAACTGATCGACGAGATCTTCGGTGCTAAAGTAGAAGGCAACCTGATACAGCCAACTTACATTACCGACTATCCTATCGAAATGACACCGCTCGCCAAAAAACACCGCAGCAAAGATGGCTTGGTTGAGCGTTTCGAGCTGTTTGTAAATGGTAAGGAAATTGCAAACGCTTATTCCGAACTGAATGACCCTATCGATCAGCGCGAGCGTTTTGAAGAGCAATTGTTATTGGCCGGTCGTGGTGATGAAGAAGCCATGGCTATGGACGATGACTTCCTGCGTTCATTGGAATACGGTATGCCGCCAACATCGGGTTTAGGTGTGGGTATCGACCGCCTGGTAATGCTCATGACCAATCAAAGCACCATCCAGGAAGTACTGTTCTTCCCCCAAATGCGCCCCGAGAAAAAAGCGAAGGTAGCAACCGCCGAAGATTTTGTTAACATTGGCGTACCTGCCGAATGGGTACCTGTTTTGAACAAGATGGGTTTTAACACGGTAGAAGAGCTAAAAGCCGCCAACCCAAACAAGGTATTCAACGACCTTGGTGGTATGCGTAAAAAAATGAAATTAGATATTACTATGCCTACCAAAGAAGAGGTAATGGCATGGTTTGAATAAACATTCGATAGGTATAAAACACAAAAGGCTTGATAAGTTTTATCAGGCCTTTTGTGTTTAGTGAGCATTCAGGCGTAATTTCATTTAACCACAGTCGCTACGGCTACAGCCGAGTGACGATTATTTCGCGGCGTCTCGCCGCACTACGCCAAGTATAATTCGCTAAATTATGTAAGCTGAAAGCTTACGCCATGCTGTGTCACGAGTTACGCTATGCTAAACTCGCGACAGCAGAAAGCAATTGAGCAACATTGACAAATTTAAAAAGTTGTCAATGTTAAAATACGGAGATGGTGATAGTAACGCTCAAACTGCAAATCAAACTCCCCTTTCACCCAAACCCCGAACCTGAAACCCGGAACCTCACAATCCCCTGACTTGCAATAAGTAACAATTCCTTAACAAAATCATAAAACTTATAAACATTTGGTGTAAAAACAGTTGTTTAATTTTATGGTTATACTATAAATACAAATAGCATGACAAACTCTATTCTTGAAATAACTGAAAACGAGTACCTGATAAAACTGAGCAAACAAACGTTTAACCTGTCACTGATCAGGAATATATTGAAAATGGTTGAGGTTTCCAACCCAACTGAAGATGATTTTGTAAGCATCCCTGAAAGACACTATGCCCCAAATCAGAACCACTCGTCGGAACCAAGCTACTATGGTTCAATAGAAGAAAAATAAAAAGAGCGACACATTTTATTTGTGTCGCTCTTTTTTTATGCGTTTTTGTTTTTGTTAAAACTGGCGATAACCACCTCTTACCACTTGTTGCTTGTCCATTTGAGCTAATTGCCCTTTCATCATTTTTATCTGTTCGGCAAGCAATTTATTCTTATCTTCTTTAGCGGCTTCCTGCAAATACATTTGCGCTTCACGTTTATTGCGTTTAGCCATTGATATACCTGCTAGGCTCAACTTGGCCAATGCCGTATTGTGCGACATTTTCATGCCCAATGCAAGCGCTTTCTTAAAATATTTCTCTGATTTTAAAGGAGCCTTGCGCGATTCTATTAAACCGATGAGCATGTTATAATAACCCCACTGGTTTTTGTAAAGCTCTTTTTCGTAATCCTTAACCTTTAACAACCACTGCTCGGCTTTTTCCGAATCTTCTTTACGTAAAAAATACTGGGCAAGTATCATATTCTCATTAAAGAAGAAACTCAACAGCACAATACCGCCTAAAAGGAACACCAATATCCCCCAGCCCCAGAAGCCAAAACCACAAAGGGCTATACCTGCTCCTAACATTACACACGCTATAACTAAGCGAACAATATTTGACATAATTTGTGTTTACTATATAAAGCGCAAATATCCGTTTATTTGTACTCTTAATCAACATCTGCAAACAATATTTATGGCGATAGAATTAGAATCATCATGGCTTAAAGTTTTAGGCGAAGAATTTAACAAGGAATACATGCTGAAGCTTAAACAATTTTTGGCGCAGGAGAAAGAAAGCGGCCAGGTTGTTTATCCTAAAAACAAGGATATTTTTAACGCTTTTAACACTACTCCGTTTGATAAGGTAAAGGTAGTGATACTCGGACAAGACCCCTACCCCGGCGCTCAACAGGCACACGGCTTATCTTTTTCGGTACAAAAGGGCATCGCTGTACCCCGTTCGCTTATCAATATTTATAAAGAGTTAAAAACAGATATTCCCGGTTTTACCACTCCCGTGCATGGTAACCTGCAAGAATGGGCAGAGCAAGGCGTGCTATTGCTTAATGCTACCCTTACAGTAAGGGCAGGACTATCGGCATCACACCAAAAAAAGGGATGGGAAACATTTACCGATCAGGTGATCAGAAAGCTATCAGAAGAGCGCGAAGGCCTGGTATTTATACTTTGGGGCAGTTACGCGCAATCAAAAATCGCCTTGATCGATACTACTAAACATCATGTGTTAAAATCGGTTCACCCGTCGCCCCTATCAGTTGAAAGAGGTTTTTGGGGATCAAAACCCTTCTCAAAAACCAACGAGATACTGGTAAAGGAAGGCAAGGCGCCGATTGACTGGCAAATACATTAATTTTATTTAGTGAATTGGAGAATGAGTGATTTAGTGAATGGATAATTGGTGAGTAGAAAGTGTAATTGACTGATAGAAGCTAAATATCCTCACCTTGGCGGCAAGCAATCGCAGAGCTAACTCACCCGGTCTACGCTTCGCTGGACCGTCCTCTCTCCGGCTTTGCCGCAAAGAGGGCTGAATAAAAATAATAAGTATACCCCCTCTTTGCGAAGCAGAGCAGGGGTGACAAGCGAAGCGATGTCGGGGTGAGTCAATATTGAGCAATCTGTATCCCCAACCCTAAATTTTACATTAGCCAAACCATCAGTTAATCAACGTAATTAGCAATTCAATCAAATTTTCTATCTTTGCAGCTTGCAAAAAATGAACAAGAAGGTAGCATTTTATACACTGGGCTGTAAGCTTAATTATTCGGAAACGTCGAGTATTGGTCGCATGTTTAGTCAGGCGGGGTATAATACTGTAGATTTTACCGATACGCCCGATGTATTTGTGATCAATACCTGCTCTGTTACCGAAAATGCCGACAAAAAATGCAAAAAGATAGTTAAGGAAGCTCTAAAGGTTTCGCCTAATGCTTATGTAACTATTGTGGGTTGCTACGCGCAACTGAAACCAAAGGAAATTGCCGAAATACCTGGCGTTGATATGGTTTTGGGTGCTGCCGAAAAATTTCAGATCATTGATCATATTACTGATCTTACCAAAAAACCAAAGGCATTGGTTTTAAATCAGCCTGTATCCGAGGCTAACCAGTTTGTGCCGGCTTATTCATTTGGCGATCGTACCCGCACTTTTCTCAAGGTTCAGGATGGCTGCGATTATTCTTGTACCTTTTGTACCATTCCGCTGGCACGTGGCGCCAGCCGTAGCGATACCATTGAAAATGTATTGAAACAGGCCGCTGATATTGCTGCTTCAGGCGTAAAAGAAATTGTACTTACAGGTGTAAACCTGGGCGATTTCGGTATTCGCAATGGTCAGCGTGAAGATAAGTTCTTCGATCTGGTAAAGGCGCTTGATGAGGTAGAAGGTATCGACCGCATCCGCATTTCATCCATCGAGCCCAATTTACTAACCGACGAGATCATCGATTTTGTGGCTACTTCAAAAAGGTTTGTACCGCATTTTCATATTCCGCTACAATCAGGTTCTGATAAAATATTGGGGCTGATGCGCCGCCGCTACAAACGCAATTTATATACCGACCGTGTAGCTAAAATTAAGGCCGTAATGCCCGATTGCTGTATTGGTGTGGACGTGATCGTCGGTTTCCCCGGCGAAACCCGCGAAGATTTTGTCGATACTTATAATTTCCTGAACGATCTTGATATTTCGTACCTGCACGTATTCACCTATTCGGAGCGTGAAAATACATTGGCGGCCGAAATGACCGGTTCCGTACCGGGCTCAACCCGTGCCGACAGGAGTAAGATGCTGCATATATTATCAGAGAAAAAACGTCGTGCCTTTTACGAAACCCAGCTGAATAAAACCGAAGAGGTATTGTTTGAGGGCGATATTAAAGAAGGCTACATGCACGGCTTTACCCGTAACTACGTGAAAGTGAAAGCCAAATACGATCCTGTTTTGGTTAATGAATTAAAGAAAGTATACTTAACAAATATTTCATCCGACGGTGATGTAGAAATTACAGAAGCCGAAGAAATATTAGTGCATTAAAGTATATATTCGTCCCACAAATTACTGCCTATGTTCCCTACTATCTCCGCGCTGATAAAATACTTCACCGGGCTTGATATTCCATTGCCTATACAAACTTTCGGCTTTTTTGTAGCGCTTGCCTTTATGGCCGCTTACTGGGCTTTTACTAAAGAGTTTCAACGACGCGAAAAGCTGGGCGAAATACATCCATTTGAAAAAACAGTAACCATTGGCCAGGCCATCACAACCGGCGAATTACTGGGTAATGCCATATTCGGGTTTATATTAGGTTACAAACTAATTGATGCCGCTTTACACTACAGCGAGTTGGTTAACGATACTCAGGCCTTTATCCTATCGTCGCGTGGTAACCTGCTGGGGGGTATCGTATTTGCCGCGGGTATAACTTATTGGGCTTATGCCGAAAATAAAAAACAACGTTTAGCCGAACCGGTAACCAAAAGGGTATTAATGCCAACGCACGACCTGATGGGCAGTATCCTGTTATGGGCTGCTGTATTTGGTTTTGCCGGTGCCAAGCTGTTTAACGCGCTCGAAAACTGGGGCGAATTTATGGCAGACCCTGTTGGTATGCTGATAGGTTTTAGTGGCTTAACCTTTTACGGTGGCCTAATATGCGGCGGCGCAGCAGTATTATACATAGCAAATAAGCATGGCATAAAGCCTTTAACCATGCTTGATATTGGCGGACCGGGCATGATGCTCGCGTACGCTGTTGGCCGTATTGGTTGCCAAATGTCGGGCGATGGTGATTGGGGTATTGTAAACAATGCGCCTAAACCGGGCTGGTTAAGTTGGGCGCCAGATTGGATGTGGGCCTTCAAATTTCCGCACAACGTAAACGAGGTAGATCATAATAACCCAATACCCAACTGTGTGGGTAAATTCTGTTACGAACTTAAAGACGCTGTTTTCCCTACATCCTTTTATGAGTGCATCGTATGCCTGTTGTTATTCTTGTTTTTATGGAGCATCCGCGATCGTATCAAAGTGCCGGGAGTATTCTTTGGCATTTACCTGATATTAAACGGCTTGGAACGTTTCTTTATCGAACTTATACGTGTAAACACCAAGTACCACGTTGCAGGTATTTCATTTACACAGGCCGAAATGATCTCTTTAATATTGGTATTAGGCGGGTTGGTGTTGGTATCGGCAAACTTTCGTAAAAATGCGGCTACGGCATAAGTAGGTTGTTAAACATTCAGCAATAACATTTATGGAGCAAATAGTAAAGCAGGTAGTTGAGCTTTCAAAACAGGTAGGCGAATTCATCAGGCAGGAACGTAAAACCTTCAGTGCCGATAAAATAGAATACAAAGGCCTTAACGACTTGGTATCATACGTTGATAAAACGGCCGAGCAAAAAATAGTTGCCGGTTTAGAAGCCATATTACCCGAGGCCGGTTTTATTACCGAAGAAAAAACGAGCACTAAAGTAAGCGAACGTTATAACTGGATCATTGATCCGCTGGATGGTACTACCAATTTTATCCATGGGTTACCCGTATTTTCTATCAGCATAGCGCTAAAAGAATATGACGAACTGGTAGCAGGCATCATCTACGAAGTAAATATGGATGAATGCTTTTACGCTTGGAAAGGTGCGCCGGCATATCTTAACGGAGTAGAAATAAAAGTAAGTAATACCCCTACTTTAGAGAAGAGTTTACTGGCAACCGGTTTCCCTTATTATGATTTCGGCAAGCAAGATATCTATATTGAACTTTTTGCCGACCTGATGCGTAATTGCCATGGCCTGCGTCGTTTAGGTTCGGCTGCTGTTGACTTGGCTTATACAGCTTGCGGTCGCTTTGAGGCTTTTTATGAATACAATCTTAACGCTTGGGATGTTGCAGCCGGTATAGTGATAGTAAAGCAGGCAGGCGGCACTGTAGTTAATTTTAAAGGCGGCGACGAATGTATTGAAACCCGCGAACTGCTGGCTACCAACGGTAAAATAACAGAGGATATGTTAGGGTATATTCAGAAGTACTTTAAATAAATAAGAGACACGAATTGCACGAATCTGCCTGGCGTTCATGAATTTCACTAACAGGATTGGAGACGAAGTTTACGCACTAAGAAATCACACATAATATTTCTTTAATAACACAAAAGAGGCCGTTACTAACTAACGGCCTCTTTATATTTACACCCTGATTCGTGTAATTCGTATTCAGAATTTCAGGTTCGTGTAATTCGTGTATATTATAATGCTTCTGATACCACTTCAGTAACTTCAGGCACCATACGTTTCAGCAGGTTTTCGATACCGGCTTTAAGGGTGATGGTAGATGACGGGCAACCGCTGCATGAACCGCGAAGTTCAACCGTAACTACACCTTCATCAAATGAGCGGTATGAAATAGCGCCGCCATCCTGCTCTACAGCCGGGCGAACGTAATCATGTAATATTTGCTGAATTTTAACTTCAGTATCGGTACCTTCAAAGTTAACTTCCTGTTGCTCTTCCTTTTGTACAGATAGCTCAGATTCTACCGCGCCTTTCACAAACTCTTTCAGTATCGGCTCAATATCATTCCAGTCTGCATCTTCAGTTTTGGTAACGGTAACAAAGTTACTTGCAAAAAACACACCGTTAACAAACGAAAATTTGTACAACTCTTTAGCAAAAGCAGAGCCTTCGGCGCTATCTCTTGTCGCGTAGTCAACACTGCCGTTTATCAGCAACTTGTTCACAATGAACTTCATTGTTGCCGGGTTTGGTGTAGATTCAGTATATACGTTGATGTTCATCTTTTCTTATTTATATTAAAAACAAATTTAAACAGGATTTCAATTAGTAGTATACACTAATTTAGTTATGACCTATAGGTGACTTATATCCCCGTATAATTTGACGGCGTGATCTGCTTGATTTCCTCTTTAACGCTGTCGCTCACTTGCAGGGTATCCACAAATTCAGCAATTGTTTGCGCGTTAACCTGTGTGTTGGTACGGGTTAGCTCCTTCAACGCCTCGTACGGGTTAGGGTATGCTTCGCGACGCAAAATGGTTTGTATAGCCTCTGCTACCACAGCCCAGTTTGCTTCAAGGTGCGCGTTGATGGCAGCTTCGTTAAGCAACAGTTTGTTTAATCCCTTAACAGTAGACTTTATAGCGATCAGCGTATGCGCAATAGGTACACCAATGTTACGTAACACGGTAGAATCGGTCAGGTCGCGTTGTAGTCTTGATATGGGCAATTTAGCCGCCAAATGCTCAAATAAAGCGTTAGCGATACCCAGGTTACCTTCCGAATTTTCAAAATCTATCGGGTTCACCTTATGCGGCATAGCCGATGAGCCTACCTCGCCTGCCTTAATTTTCTGCTTAAAGTAGTTCATTGATATGTAGGTCCACATATCGCGGTCAAGATCTATCAGGATATTATTGATACGTTTCAAAGCATCGCATTGCGCGGCAAAATTATCGTAATGCTCAATTTGCGTAGTATACTGCGAGCGGCTCAATCCTAAAATGTTATCTACAAAGTTATTGCCGAAGGCCTTCCAGTCGATAGCCGGGTAGGCGATGTTGTGGGCATTAAAGTTACCCGTAGCACCACCAAACTTAGCCGAATAAGGCACCTGCTGTAATAAGGCAAGTTGTTTCTCTAAACGTTCAATAAATACCTGTATCTCTTTACCCAAACGGCTTGGTGATGCCGGTTGGCCGTGGGTATGGGCCAGCATCGGTATGTTTTCCCAATCGGCGGCAAAACCTTTAAGCGTATTTACCAGCTCGGTGATGGCCGGGTAATAGCTTTCTTTAAGCGCAAGCTTAAAAGTATATGGGATGGCGGTATTGTTAATATCTTGCGAAGTTAAACCGAAGTGGATAAACTCCTTGTAAGCCTCAAGGCCAAGATTATCAAACTGTTGCTTAATAAAATACTCAACAGCTTTAACATCGTGGTTGGTAGTTTTTTCAATCGTTTTGATGCTTTCGGCATCGGCTTCGCTAAAATTTTTATAAATGTCACGTAACTTTTCCGACAGACCTTTATCAAAATCCTGTAATTGCGGCAGCGGGTGCTCGTACAATGCGATAAAGTATTCTATCTCAACAAATACACGGTACTTGATAAGGGCATATTCAGAAAAATATTCAGCAAGACCGGCAGTTGTGTTCCGGTAGCGCCCGTCAATAGGTGATATTGCTGATAAAGCTGTTAAGTGCATAGTTCTTTAAAATTTTTGCAAAGATAGTTTTTGATGTGCAGATATGCGAATGTGCAGATGATTGTATTGATGTGCAGATATGCAAATTAGCAGATGAGGGATTGATGTGCAGATGTGCAAATTAGCAGATGTGCAGATGTTAAACAATGGGCGATCGTCCTCATACATCATCTGCACATCTACATATCCGCACATTTGCACATCATAATACCTGCACATCTGTTAATATCTTTTGTATTAATGGAAACTTTGAAATCAAAAAATGTTTCCATAGTTTTGTGGCGACACAATGGAACAGACAGACAGGATTTTAACAGGAGCCGAAGAGCTTTTTTTAAAGGCAGGGATAAAGAGCGTAACGATGGACGATATAGCCAAACAGCTGGGTATGTCGAAAAAAACCATATACCAGTTCTTTAAGGATAAGAACGAACTGGTTACCGCATTGGTAAAACGAAAGCTACAGGAAGACGAAGACCAGATTTGCGGCCTCATCAACGCTGATGGCAACGCGATAGAAGAATTGGTAGGGATGATGAAGGCGTCTGAAGATGTTTTTTCGCGCATTAACCCTATAGTGATACATGATATGCAGAAGTATCACCCTGATGCCTGGACATATTTTCAGAACTTCAAGGTGGATATACTGATGAAAACATTGGAGCAGCTACTTACTAAAGGCAAGGAACAAGGCTATGTACGCCCCGAAATTGATGTGCGCATTATTGCGCGCATGCGGGTGCACCAGGTGGAGTTCGGGTTTAATACGCTGATATTCCCGGTGGCCGAGTTTAATACCTGGAAGGTGCAGTACCAACTGTTGGAGCATTTTACTTTCGGGATATGTACCATGCAAGGGCACGAATTATTAAATAAATATATAAACAAAAATGATGAATAAAGTAACTGCTGACACAGGGCTGTCAAACCGAAGCATTTTCTTTGAGCTTGTAACTTGCTAAATAAACTATACGTCAATCACTAAAAAACACACAACCTCACAATATATACATGAATACAAAACAAATATTACTAACCACGTTGCTTTGGCTAACCGCGCTTAGCGGTTTCGCGCAGCAGGCAACGCCCCCGGTAGCTACATCCTACAGTTTCAGTTTGCAGGATTGTATCAACTATGCTTATGAAAACCAGGATTCGGTAAAGAACGCCGCGCTGGATGTTAAAAGTGCCGGCTACAGGGTAAAAGAAACCATCGGTCAGGGTCTGCCGCAAATCAACGGCTCTATCAGCTTTCAAGATTTTCTTAAACCACCGGTATCTGTAGGTCCCGACTTTTTTTCGGGTGGCAGTGTTGATCCTAAAGCCCGTTTAATACAGTTTCCTTTTGGCCCTATTAAGTACACTAACAATTATACTGTATCGGCAACTCAACTGTTATTTAGTGGCACATTCATTGTTGGTTTACAGGCGGTAAAGGTGTTTAAAGAACTATCGCAACGTAGTTTAACACGTTCAAAAATTGAAACAAATGTGAATGTTACCAAGGCTTACTATCAGGTACTGGTGAGCAACGAACAGATCAAACTGCTTGATGCCAACATTAAACAGCTAAAACAACAACTTGATGAAACTACCGCGCAAAACAAACAGGGTTTTGTAGAAAAGATTGATGTTGACCGTTTATCGGTACAGTATAATAACCTGGTAACCAACCGTGATAATGCCGTACGCGCCTTAACGCTGAACAACCAGATGCTGAAGTTTCAAATGGGGATGCCGATAGAAACAGAACTGATACTGAAGGATAAGCTTGAGAATATCGACCTTAACAAAAATGTGGCCGAAAATACTGCTGACACAGCATTTTACCGCAATCGCATTGAGTACAGTTTATTGCAAACCCAAATAGACCTTAACAAATTAGATGCTAAAGCAAAAAAGGCTGAGTTTTTACCAACACTAACTGCCAATGGCGGCTATCAGGGTGTTTTTCAGGAAAATCAATGGCGCTATTTGTTCGATAAGTTTTATACCAACAACTATATTGGTTTCTCTCTTAATGTGCCAATTTTCAGCGGCGGACAACGCAGTAATCAATTAAAGCAAAAACTTATAGAGGTTGAAAAGGCCAAAAACAACCTGCACAATGCGGTTAATGGGTTTAAGTTACAGGCAAGTTCAGCTAACGTAACATACATAAATGGTGTACACTCGCTTGATAACCAAACTAAAAGTCGCGAACTGGCGCAGGAAGTGTTAAGGGTATCACGTATTAAATACCAGCAGGGTGTAGGCTCAAGTATTGAGGTTTCGCAAGCGCAAACAGCATTAGAGCAAGCCAATAACGATTATATACAAGCCCTTTACAATGTGCTGGTAAGCAAGGTTGATCTTGATAAAGCATACGGACGTATTAACTAAACAATCACATTACAATATAACAAATGAAAAATTATATATACATCACCTCATTAGTGTTTTTGGCAGCATGCTCAAGCGCACCGAAAGATAAAAAAGCCGAACTGGATAAACTGAAAAAAGACCAGGCCGAGCTTAACGATAAAATAGCCAAACTACAGGCCGAAGTTGGTACTACCGATTCGGCTAAAACTACTGATGTAACCGTATACAAGGTTGAACCCGGTAAATTCTCCAACTATGTAGAAATACAGGGCCGTATTGACGCGCAGGAAAATGTAACCGCTTATCCGCAGGCGCCGGGTACAATTGTTGCTATCAATGTAAAACCTGGTCAGCATGTAAGCAAAGGGCAAATATTGGTGCAGTTAGATAATGTAGTGTTGCTACAGCAAATTGCACAAGCCGAAGCGCAGGCAAATTTATCGCGCACCTTGTACGATCGTCAAAAGAACCTGTGGGATCAAAAGATTGGTACCGAGGTGCAGTTTTTACAAGCGCAAACCACTTTACAGGCTAACGAAAAAGCATTGTCGGCATTACGCAGGCAGGCTGATCAGTATCGCATAAAATCGCCGATCAGCGGCACTATCGATCAAATGGATCTGAAACTTGGTCAGGCTATTTCACCAGGTCAGCAAGGCAGCGGTATACAAATAGTGAACGATGAAATATTGAAGGTAAAAGCAAACGTGCCCGAGTCATACTCATCAAGCGTAAACACCGGTAATAATGTTAAGATCGTATTTCCTGACGTGAAGGACTCTTTAACTACCAAAGTAACCTTTGCCGCTAAAGCTATCGACCCTACATCGCGCAGTTTCCCTATCGAAATAAAATTGCCTACCAACAAAAGCCTACGCCCTAACATGACGGCCGTATTGAGAATTGCCGACTATACACAAGCCAGCGCGCTTTCTGTACCGGTAAAAGCCATTCAAAAATCAGAAGGCAGCGATTATCTTTTTGTGAATATAAATGGCGTTGCCAAGCAAAAGAATGTTAAACAAGGCGCTATTTCTGGTGGCCGTGCCGAAATATTATCGGGTATAGCCACCGGCGATCAGGTGATTGTTGATGGCGCCGCAGATATTGAAGATGGCGACAAAGTGAAAGTTTTACAAGGCATTAATTAATCATCAAACTAAATTGATCTGTTATGAAGGATCTTGAAAAGACTTTTGGGCCCTCCAGCTGGGCCATTGATAATAAAACGGCGGTATATGTGCTCGTTTTTATAATAACCGTGCTGGGTTTGGTAAGTTATATTACGCTGCCTAAAGAGAACTTCCCTGATATCGCGCAATCAAAGGTATTTGTAAATACCGTTTATCAGGGGCAGTCACCACAAAATATTGAACTGCTGGTTACACGGCAAATAGAGAAACAATTAAAATCGCTCAAGGGCTTAAAAAAGGTAACATCAAACTCGTTACCCAACGTATCGGTAATTACGGCCGAGTTTAACGCTAATATTGATATACGCGATGCCAAGCAGGATGTTAAGGAGGCCGTTGATAAAGCAAAGCCAGACCTGCCGCAGAATGACGACAACTTAAAAGAATCGTCTATATCAGATATTAACGTAGCCGATTTGCCTATACTTTATATTAACCTTTCGGGTAATTACGATCTTAAAAAATTAAAGGAATACGCCGATAATTTAAAGGATGAAATTGAAAGCTATAAAGAAATATCAAAAGTTGAGGAGGTAGGTGCGCTAAAGCCTGAAATTGAAATAAACGTTGACCTGAACAAGATGACGGCAGCGCAAATCACTTACCAGGATATTGCTACCGCTATTGGCAGCGAAAATATTATTGCTTCGGCAGGTACTGTTAAACTGGACGGTGTACGCCGTAGTATTGATATAAGGCAGGATTTTAAAGATGCTGATGAAGTTGCCGCCATGATTATACGTGGCCCTACAGGCAAGGCGGTATACCTGCGTGATATTGCCGAGGTAAAAGACGGATCGGCAGAACAGGAAAGCTACGCGCGCCTAAAAACTAATGAGCAAAAGGCCTTTAAAAATGTAATTACATTAAATGTAAGTAAACGTTCGGGCGAAAACCTGATCGAGGCGTCCGACAAAATTAATGAACTTATCGCCCTTAAAAGGAAATCAGAATTTCCGAAAGGATTGGATATAACCGTAACTGGCGATCAGTCGGATAAAACCCGTGTAACTATTAATGACCTGGTGAATACCATCATTATTGGTTTTATACTGGTAACCATTATCCTTATGTTCTTTATGGGTACCACCAATGCGGTGTTCGTGGCTATGTCGGTACCGCTATCGTGCTTTATCGCCTTTTTGGTGATGCCTGCAATTGGCTTTACGCTGAACATGATCGTGCTGTTCTCATTCCTGCTGGCCTTGGGTATTGTGGTGGATGATGCCATTGTGGTAATTGAAAATACGCACCGGATATTTGATAATGGTAAAGTGCCTATTAAGCAGGCCGCCAAAATTGCCGCGGGTGAGGTTTTCCTCCCGGTATTTTCGGGCACCATGACTACTCTTGCACCGTTTATTCCGCTGGCTTTCTGGAACAGTTTGATTGGTCACTTCATGTTTTTCCTGCCAATAACGCTGATCATCACTTTGCTGGCTTCGTTACTGGTAGCATACATTATTAACCCGGTATTCGCGGTTGATTTTATGAAACCACATATTGAGGGTGAACATGATAACCCCAAATTTGATAAAGCAGTAAAGAAAACAGTAATATACATGGTTGCCATAGCAGCTTTTTGTTATATAACCTCTATTGCCGGTATAAAAATTATTGGCATGAACTTATTTGGCTTAGGCAATTTCATGGTTCTTGCTATAGCGTTATACCTGCTTAATCACTTTGTATTGGTGCGTGTGATAGATAGGTTCCAAAAAAATGGCTGGCCGAAGTTTCAGAACTGGTACGCACGCTTGCTTGAAAAAGCGGTACGCAGGCCTTGGCAAATTTTGTTGGGCGTTATCGCGTTATTCTTTTTCAGTATCGCGTTCATGGTGATACGTGCACCAAAGGTAGAATTCTTCCCGCAAGCCGACCCTAACTTTGTGTATGTGTATATTACCTTGCCGACAGGTACAGATCAGGCTTACACAGATAAGGTTACCAAGGTACTGGAACAACGTGTAGCCAACACTGTAGAGCCATATAAAAAGATCGTATCATCTATTATATCAAACGTTACCGTAGGTGTTACTGATCCGCAGGATGAAGACCAGGGAAGCTACCCGAATAAAGGAAAAATTACCGTTGCCTTTGTTGAGTTTGGTAAACGCGATGGCGAAGATACCAAAGAGGTGATGGCCAAGATACGGGAAACTGTTAAAGGTGTAGTACCGGGCGCGCAGGTATCCGTAGCGCAGGAAAACGGTGGCCCGCCAACGCAAAAAGATATCGCTATTGAAATTGTTGGTGATAACCTTGATTCGCTTACCAAAACAGCGGTACGCTTAAAGAACTACATTGTTAAACAAAACATAGGTGGCATTGAAGAGTTACAACCCGATGTACAGGATAACAAACCTCAAATTGTATTTAAGGTTGATCGCGAACGTGCCAATCGTGAGGGTATCAATAGTCAGCAAATAACAACCAATTTGCTATATACCGTTTTGGGTCTTAAAGCGGCTGATTTTAGAAACACGACCGAGGACAATTACGAAATAAATGTTCAAGGCAGTGAGTTGCAACGCTATGATATTGACGCGATACGCAATTTAAAAATTACGTACCGTGATATGGCATCAGGCGGTGCAATACGCCAGGTACCAATATCTGCATTTACCGAAATAGAGTATAAAAACACGTACAGCAATATCAAACATAAGCAACAGCGCCGTGTGATCACGCTGGGTTCAAACGTGGTAAAAGGCTTTAATGCTAATGAGATCAACGTGCAGATACTCCGTGCCGTGGGTAACTTCAAAGCGCCTGAAGGCGTGGTGATCAGACAGGCTGGTGGCCAGGAAGATCAGATAGAAGCGGCTACCTTCCTGATGACGGCATTGGGTATCTCCTTTATGCTGATCCTTATCATCCTGATGATGCAGTTTAACTCCATAGGTAAAACATTCATCATCATCAGCGAGATCTTGTTCAGTATCATCGGGGTATTCCTGGGCGTAAGTATCTTCGGTATGACCATCACCATCGTAATGACAGGTGTAGGTATCATAGCCCTTGCGGGTGTGGTGGTACGTAATGGTATATTACTGGTTGAGTTTACCGACTTATTGCTTGAACAAGGTATGAGTTTGCATGATGCCGTAGTAGAAGCCGGTCGTACCCGTATGACACCGGTTATACTTACCGCTACCGCTGCTATATTAGGTTTGATACCGCTGGCAGTAGGTTTCAATATCGACTTCGTAGGTTTATTCACTGAGTTTAAACCACACATCCACTTCGGTGGTGATAACGTAGCCTTCTGGGGCCCGCTATCGTGGACAATGATATTCGGTCTAGCCTTCGCTACCATTATTACCCTGATACTGGTGCCATGTATGTACCTGATACGCACAAGGCTTAAAGACAGGTTGAGAGGTGTAGAACACGATGAAGATCATCAGCTTTCAAAAGAAGAGATCGCTTCGCTTGTTAAACACGATGTTTAAATAAAACAAAACCAAAAGAGCCCGCTAACAAATTAGCGGGCTCTTTTGGTTTTAAGGGATTTGGATTGCGAGCTATTACCTACTATTCGGCACTCACTCACTCACTCACTCACTCACTCACTCACTCACTCACTCACTCACTCACTCACTCACTCACTCACTATTGACTACTATCCACTAACTATTGTTCGCTCCACCGATAACTTTCATTTTCCAAACCTATGAGGTCTATTACACGGTTTACTACCGTCATGGCTACTTCTTCTATGGTTTGGGGCTTGCTGTAAAATGACGGTACTGCCGGGCAAATGATTCCACCGGCGAGGGTAACCGTTTCCATATTGCGGATATGGATGAGATTTAAAGGTGTATCACGGGCCACGAGTATCAGTCGGCGCCGCTCTTTCAATATTACATCTGCAGCTCGGGAGATCAGGTCGTCGGATATGCCGCCTGCTATACGGCCAAGCGTCCCCATAGAGCATGGTACGATCACCATGGTATCAAACCTTGCCGAACCTGATGCAAAGGGTGCGTTAAAATCTGTTTTACTATAAAATTTAAAGGGATAGTTATTGTAATCCTCACTATCCAGCTCCACACGCCAAACCTCTTTAGCGTTGTTAGACATTACTACGCCTACCTCCTGCACCTGACTGCTGAGCTGCTGCAACTTATCTAACAACAACTTAGCATAAATAGCACCGCTGGCACCGGTAATGGCAACTACTATCTTTTTCTTCATAATTGCAAGTATAACAAAACGGGAGGGTAAAAAGTTGAGGGCATAAAAAAGGGTCGAATACAAGTACCCGACCCTACATCTACCTATGAAAAACATGCCCTATGAGAAGGGCACTACAAATATAAGAACAGTTTTATAATTATTTTGTAATTTCTTAATATTTTTTTCACCTGGCATCAGGGAAGTTCTTTTCTATAAGTGTTTGAATGATACCGTCAACCATACCCACGCTTGGTACGTAGATATTTTTAATACCGGCAGTCTTCATCACGGTCATAAAAATTTCGCAGGCTGGGATAATTACATCTGCCCTATCCTGGTTTAAGCCCAGTACGTTAATGCGATCTTTCAGCGAAAACGAGTTTAAATAATTATAAAGCGATTTCAGCTTGGTGAATGCCAGTGGCGACTTATCCTTTTGCTCGGATAACTTATATATTTTGTTAATGTTACCACCTGTGCCTATACCCGCAATATCCTTAAGGCCTTTGGTATGTTTGCGGATAAAATCGCGCATTTCATCCCAGGTTTCTTCTTTATCCTGGTTATCTAAAATGCGGATGGTACCTAAGTTAAATGAATGTGAAGCAAGCAACTCCCCTGCCGAAAATAACGAAAGTTCTGTACTACCGCCACCTACATCAATATAAAGGTAATTGCGGCTTTTATCGATAGTTTGTTCGGCATGGCTGTTGTAAATAATACGGGCTTCGGTAGCGCCATGTACTATTTCGAGGTTGATGTTGGCTTTCTCTTTGATCAGCTTAACTACTTCAGGGCCATTTTTAGCCTCACGCATGGCCGATGTAGCACAAGCCATATATTCAGTTACCTTGTATACGTCAATTAAATTACTGAAGGCCTGCATAGCTTTAATAAGGTCGCCCGCTTTTTTATCAGAAATATGCTGATTCAAAAAAGCATCGTCGCCCAAGCGAAGGGGCACCCTTATCATGGTGTTCTTTTTAAAAGAAATAGAATTGTTATTCTCAGTAATATCAGCAATAAGTAACCTTACCGCGTTTGAACCTATATCTATAGCAGCGTATCTCACGTAATTATTTGTTTTTATGTTTAAGGTAATCGTAAATTTCAACCTGCGCCCTGTGCGGCGTGGCCGATTTTGTTTTATGGTATTTATTTGAATTTGTGGCCGATATCTCGCGCGATTTGGTGTTATCCAGCAATTGAAGATCTATCATATCCCTTACTTCCTTGCGCAAAGCTTCATCATAAATAGGGAAGCCAACCTCTACCCTGTTATCAATATTACGGCTCATAAAATCGGCCGAGGTGAGGTAGATCAGCTCCTTACCGCCATTGCAATAAATATGTACACGGGCATGCTCCAGGTATTTATCAACAATACTTATCACGCTGATATTCTCGCTGTAATCTTTCATACCTGCAACCAGGCAGCACATCCCCCGTATGATCAGTTGTATTTTAACGCCCGCGTTACTGGCCTGGTATAGTTTGCCTATCAATTGTTCATCAGCAAGGCTATTCATTTTCAGTATCATGTAAGCCTTTTTACCGGCTTTGGCATTCTTTATCTCGTTATCAACCAGCTTATATATTGCCGGGCGCGAATCTATCGGCGATACGATCAAATTCTTCATTCCCTTTGGCAGCGTGTTCTTGTTCAGCGCCTTAAATACATCTACCAGGTCGGCAGTTATTTTCGGATTCATGGTGAACAGGGTATGATCGGCATAGATCTGCGCCGTTTTTTCGTTGAAGTTACCGGTTGAAAGACAGGCATAATGCACCGCCCTCCCCTTTTCGGTACGGGTAACCAGGCATATTTTTGAGTGTACCTTGTAGCCCGGCACACCGTAAACCACGTTTACGCCTTCCTCTTCGAGCCTGCCGCTCCAAAAAATATTGTTTTGTTCATCAAAACGTGCGCGCAACTCAACCAGGCAATTCACCTTTTTACCGTTTTTAGCAGCATTGATTAACGCGTGCACCACCCTCGAATTTTCGGCCAAACGGTATACCGAGATACTGATCTCTTTTACCTTAGGATCAATAGCGGCTTCGCGTAAAAAGTGGATGATATAATCGAAAGACTGGTATGGTGTGCTCACCATATAATCTTTCTTAGCTATCATACCCATTAAGCTTTTACCGAACGAAAGATCGTCAACCGCTAACTGCGGGTTGCGGGCGTATTCCAGTTCGGGGCGGCCTACGTTAGGGAATGATATAAAGTTTTTAAAGTTATGGTATCGGTTACCCGGAATTAAGCTTTCGCCATTCAGTCCCATTTTTTGTACCAAATGGTTCAGCATATCCAGCGGCATATCAGTATCATACAGCAAACGCATCGGCTTACCTTTTTTACGTTTTTGCAAGCTTTTAGCTAAGGCATCAACAAACTTTTCGCTTACCTCCTTATCAAGGTCAAGCTCCGCATCGCGGGTTAACTGTATGGAGTAGGCCTCTATAGAATCGTGATCGAAAATAAAGAAGATATCTTCCAAACTGTAACGGATAATATCGTCAAGCAGGATGATAAACTTCAGATTATTGGTTTCGGGCAGTACCAAAAACCTCGAAAGGTTATCCGGAAACTCGATAAGCGCATAGCGCGATTTTTTGTTTTTGGTAAGCTTTACAAAGAAATATACGGCACGGTCCCGCAGTTCGGGCAGCAAGGCGCCATCTTCCAGCATAATGGGTACCAGTGTAGCCAGTAGCTTTTCGCGAAAGTAATTTTTAACGAAGGTACCGCGGGTTACGTTCAGCTGCTTTTCGTCCAACAGGAAGATCTTTTCTTCGGCAAGCTGCTTTACAATAATGTTTTCGTAAAGGTTGTTGAACTTGCGTTCCTGCTTTACTACTATATTTTTTATCTGGTTTAAAATCTTTTTAGGATTATAGCCCAGTATTTCTTTCGATTTTTCGTTCAGGTTGGCTAAACGGTTGAGTGTTGCTACCCTTACGCGGTAAAATTCATCAAGGTTTGAAGAAAATATAGCCAGAAACCTGATCCTGTCAATCAAAGGCACGGTTGGGTCGGCAGCTTCCTGCAACACCCTGTCGTTAAAATACAACCAGCTTATTTCCCTGTTTACTAATGGTATGCGTTTGGTATCCATATAAAAATACACCGCTTTACAGCGCCGTTCACAAATGTGCTTATTTATTTGTTAAGTTAATATTAACTCATCATGAAGCAGTAGGTTAGTTAATGTACGTATTTAATATTATACACGCTAAATAAATACATTGTTTACATTAGCTTTGTACTTTTTAAATTCTACCATTATGCCATCATTTGATATTGTAAGCAAGATAGACGGACAAACCCTTGATAACGCCATGAACAACGCGAAAAAGGAAATTTTAAACCGTTATGATTTTAACGATTCAAAAAGCACCGTTGAATTGGATAAGAAAACCAATGCCATTACCATTGTTACCGAAGATGATATGCGCCTGAAAGCCATTCAGGATGCTATAATCAGCCGGATGATCAAACAGGGACTGGATGCCAAAGCGCTTGATTTTGGCGACGAGCATTACGCGTCGGGCAATATGATACGTAAGGAAATTAAGGTTAAGGAAGGCATTGATAAAGAGGCCGCCAAAAAGATAGTTAAAAAGATAAAAGACAGCGGCCTCAAAGTACAGGCATCCATTATGGACGACCAGGTACGTGTACAAGCCAAAAAGATTGATGACCTGCAAGCCGTAATCAGCCTTTGCCGCACTGAAGATTTCGGGCAGCCGTTGCAGTATATTAATATGAGGAACTAATTTGGGATATATCGGATTTCGGATGTTCGATTTCGGATTTGTTTAGCGTTAGATAACCATTTCGAAGAATTTCGGACTGAAGTGTTTTAGTTCCCGATAAATTCGAAATTGAACATCCGAAATCCGAAATTAAAAAAGACCGTTCCTTGCGGAAACGGCCTTTTCATCAAACCAACTTATTATGAAAACACTCTTTATTACTATTATTATTTAATAGTAATTTCTCTTGATTGAATTTTAGCTTCTTCTTTTTTAGGTACATTCAGGGTTAAGATACCATCGGTGTAGTCGGCCTCAATTTTGGCGTGATCTGCACTTTCTGGCAAGGTGAATGACCTGCTGAAAGAATTGTAGCTGTATTCGCGTTTGCTGTATTTTTTGCCTTCTTCTACATTCTCTACTTTTTTATCAGCAGCAACGCTTAATACGTTTTTATCAAGGCTAATTTTAAAATCTTCTTTTTTCAAGCCGGGTACAGCCAATTCGATATGGAATTCGTTTTCAGTTTCGGCAATATTAACGGCAGGGCCGCGACCGATGATAGATGAATCGTTAATTAATGAATCGAATACGTCGCTAAAAAATGGGTTTACAGCGCGTTTGTTGTGTCCGTTTGCAAATTTTACTAAAGTCATTGTTATATCCTCCTAAGTTTTTTATCTTTTTATTAACTTCGTGGAGGGTTGTTCAACTCTTGTACCAACCCTGTTTACATAAGAATCAACGGTCATTTTGTCCGTTCTCTTTATTTAATACAGACAAATTGACATTTTATGCCTGAAAAACTATCATTATATAAGTACAAAACCGACATCCCGATCCGCTTTTCGGATATGGATTCGTATGGACACGTTAATAACGCGGTATATCTTACTTACTTTGAAATAGCCCGTTCAAACTACTGGCGCGATGCCATTGGCTGGGATTGGACCAGCGCCGGGGTCATTTTAGGTCGCTCGGAGATCAATTACCTGAAACCGCTTACAATCAACGATAAAATATCATGCTATGTGCGTACTACCCGTATAGGCAACAGCAGTTTTGATGTAATGCACGTACTGGTAAAACATACGCCCAACGGCGATGAAGTATGCACAACAGGAAAAACCGTTTGTATCAGCTATGATTATTCAGCCAACAAATCGGTATCCATCCCCAAAGAGCAACGCCAAAAAATGATAGAATATGACGAACCACCGTTGATTTTAAATACGAATTGATGTTTTGATTTGCAAATGATTTTTGATGTGCAAATGTGCGGATATGCAGATGTGCAGATGATCTTTTCATGTTGAAATGAATTAATTGATCAATCAATTATCTGCACATCCGAAAATCATCTGCACATTCGCACATCTGCATATTTGCACATTACAACGTAATCGTAACTGCTGAATACTCTACTTTCCCTTTCATGGGTGGGTTCTGCTTTTTGAGAGTTAGGGTGATGCTTTCGGCGAAGGGGTAGTCTGCCTTAATTTTGTCTACAATAGCCTGGGCTACGGTTTCTATGAGCTTTCGGGGATGCTTCATTTCTTCGCAGCATATTTTATATACGTGTTCGTAATTTACGGTATTGGCCATTTCGTCGCCGTTTAAATCGCCCTGCGGTAAAAACTGTACCGTTACATCTACCAAAAACTTATTGCCTATTACCTGCTCTTCGGCGTAAAAGCCGTGGTATGCAAAAAACTCCGCGCCGTGTAGTGCTACTGTGATCATGCATCAAAAGTAATTAACATTAAGTAATTGCCCAATCTAAGTTGCATTATGTAGATTTGACTATTCCAAATATTAAACCCCATGGCTAAAACTGACCTTTTTGAATCGCCTGATTATTATTTAATAGATGAATTACTTACCGATGAACATAAACTTATCCGCCTAAGCGTGCGCGATTGGGTTAAGAAAGAGGTAAGCCCCATTATAGAAGATTACGCCCAACGGGCCGAATTTCCGAAACAATTATTAAAAGGCCTCGCCGAAATTGGCGCTTTCGGCCCTACCATTCCGGCCGAATACGGCGGTCTTGGGCTTGACTATATGGCCTATGGCATTATTATGCAGGAGATTGAACGCGGCGATTCGGGAATACGCTCCACTGCGTCGGTACAGGGTTCGCTGGTGATGTACCCGATATATGCCTATGGCTCGGAAGAGCAAAAATTAAAATATCTGCCCAAACTGGCCAGCGGCGAACTGATCGGCTGTTTCGGGTTGACCGAACCCGACCATGGATCGAACCCCGGCGGCATGACCACCAACTTTAAAGATGCCGGCGATCATTACCTGCTCAATGGTGCCAAAATGTGGATCTCTAACGCCCCATTTGCCGATATCGCTATTGTGTGGGCCAAGGATGAAGCAGGCAAGATACGCGGATTAATAGTGGAACGCGGCCTTGAAGGTTTCAGCACGCCAGAAACGCATGGCAAATGGTCGTTACGTGCATCGGCCACGGGTGAACTGGTTTTTGATAATGTTAAAGTACCCAAAGAAAACCTGCTACCTAACGCAGCCGGACTTAAAGGTCCGCTGGGATGTCTTAATCAGGCCCGCTATGGCATTGCCTGGGGCGCATTGGGCGCGGCTATGGATTGCTATGATACCGCCCTGCGTTACGCCAAAGAACGCCATCAGTTCGGTAAACCTATAGCGGCATTTCAGTTGCAACAAAAAAAACTGGCCGAAATGATCACCGAGATCACTAAAGGGCAATTACTGGTTTGGCGCCTCGCTACACTTAAAAATGAGAACCGGGCTACCGCCGCGCAAATTTCCATGGCTAAGCGGAACAGTGTAGAAACGGCCATAAGCGTAGCCCGCGAAGCCCGCCAAATACTTGGCGGCATGGGAATTACCGGAGATTATCCAATAATGCGCCATATGATGAACCTTGAGTCGGTAATTACGTATGAAGGTACACATGATATTCACCTACTTATCACAGGAGCCGACATCACGGGTGAGGAGGCTTTTAAATAGTATTATTTACAGTTATTTTTTAATTAATTTAATCATATTAAGTAATATGATTACGGTGCAGAATATTATATTTGTTGATTATCTATTAGTTAATTGACCCTTGGCTAATTCCTCTGATTATTTGAACTATTCGCTTAAAAGCCGTGTTTTATGGCTTTGCTGTATGGTAACGCTGTTTAGTGTAACATGTACACACAAACCCGCAGATAACGGCGATTACTCAGATGAGTTTAAAGTAATATTTAAGAATACCGAGCAACTCATATTTCATAATAAGATAAATGAGAGCATGAGGTATCTCGATTCGGCCGTAGCTACCATTCCGCACCCTACTATAAACGACCGCTTCAGAACTTACGGGCTGCACTATGTAGCCACCAAAAGGGCTAAAGGCGATAATGTAAATGGCTTACTGTATGCCGATAGCATGGTGCAATACGCCAAAAAAAGCGTCACCACCAAACAATACTCCGAAAACTTTGCCGAAGCCAACTTTTCAAAAGGCGATGTACTCTTTGATATTAAGCGTTACAACGATGCCTATGAATGTTTTTACCAGGGCTACCTGGTAGGCAAAAACTATCTGAACAACGATGCCCTATCCGATTATACCTACCGCATGGGGATGATCATGTACAAACAGGGACATTACAAGCTTGCCGTAAACTATTTTAAAGACAGCTACAAGCAATCGAGCAGTAAGCAAAACTTTGTGGCCTTTTATCGTCGGCAGGAAATACTGGATAACATTGGCCTGGGTTATAAAAAACTGAACAACCCCGATAGCGCCATGTTCTATTTTACCAGTGCTATTGAATATATCAAAGCTTACGGACACAATTATCCTGAAAAAGCCAATTTTATGGATATAGGCTTAGGCGTAGTGTATGGTAACATGGCCGAGGTATTGGTTAAACAAGGTAAGCATCAGCAGGCTATTGATCTGCTAAAGAAAAGTATCAGCATCAACCTGCGCAAGGGAAATGACAATATCGACGCGCAGCTAACCGAAGTAAAATTGGGGCAGCTTTATTTGGATAATAACCAGATAGATTCGTTAAAAAGCCTGCTTGCTGTAATGCGGCGGCAATTGGATACCCTGAAAAATGAAAATGCCGAGGCCGACTGGAACCGCCTGCTGGCCAATTACTACTTAAAAAACAAGGATTTTGAAAAGGCAGTACGCTATTTACAGGGGTACAATATTCAAAAAGATTCGATAGATAAAAAGCTTTTATCGCTCAAAGAAAGCGATGTAAACCAGCAACTGGCCAATTACGAGCAGCAACACGAGATCAATACCCTAAGCAATAACAACAAGCTGCAAAAAACCTATTTGTACGTGGCCATTATATGCGCCGTAATGCTATCGGTTATCATATCGCTTATTTACCGCAACTGGAAGCGATCGCGCAAGGCTTTTTTCACCGTTAACAACCTCAATAAGCAAATTAACGAGCAGAACAACGTGCTGGAAGATACCTTGACCGAACTAAACGGCCACAACCGCGAGAAAGACCGCATTATGCGCGCCGTGGCACATGACCTGCGAAACCCGCTGGGTGGTATAGCCTCGCTCACATCATCAATGATGGACGATGAATATACCGATGAGCAAAAAGAACTCATCAACCTGATCAAAGAAACGTCCTACAATTCGCTCGAACTGATTAACGAGATACTGGAGGCCACCAACAATAGCAATGGTAAACTGAATAAGGAGTTTGTAGAGATTAACGCTTTGCTTAGCAACAGTGTTGAATTACTGCGCTTTAAAGCCGCCGAAAAAAATCAGAAGATAGTACTCGAATTACTGGATACGCCCGAAGAACTGTTCATCAGCCGCGAAAAAATATGGCGGGTGATCAGCAACCTTATCAGCAATGCCACCAAGTTTAGTCCGTTTGGTTCGGTTATTTATGTAACCGTAATTGATAACGATAATGATGTTTGCGTTGCCGTAAAAGACAAAGGCATAGGCATCCCCGATAATTTAAAAACCCAGGTGTTCCACATGTTTACCGATGCCAAAAGACCCGGAACGGCGGGCGAAAAATCCTTCGGCCTGGGCCTCTCTATCTGTAAGCAGATCATCGAAAAACACGATGGTAAAATATGGTTCGAAAGCACTCCCGGTGCCGGTACCACATTTTATATTCAGCTGCAAAAGCAGTCAACTGTTGTATAAATTTCAAAAATATTGCTTTTTTGTTAAAAACTTTCAAAACCAATTAGGTGTTTACTACGTAGTTATGTAAATTAGCTTTTTAAGCATTTATCACATAGTTAAACGTATGTACGCACAGTATAAGAATATCTTCTGCTCACCGGCGCTTATAAAACCTCACGGACAGATACGTGCCCACCTAAAAAAATCGGGGTTTGACCGCGCTGCAACTGCCTCGGCACAAGCTCCGGAAGCAACAATTATTAGCAATAAAGGTGATGGCGTGCAGCAGGAAATTCCGGGTATACAGATACAGATAAATTCGGCTGAACAACGCAAAGAAAAAGATCGCGCGCTGTATGCCGTAGCGCACGATCTGCGCAACCCGCTTACCAGCATCATCTCATTAGCCGATATGATATTGAGCAACGGCGAAATATCTGAAGAGAACCAGCAGTTCTTAAATTACATAAAAGAGATCTCTTATAACTCCCTGGAATTTACCAAGGAGATCATCTACTCGGGCAAGCTCGAAAATTCGGAATTGAGCGGTCAGTTTAATGATATTATAGATATCGTTAAAAATTGCGTTACCATACTTACCCTTAAAGCCGAAGACAAACAACAGGTAATTGAACTGATTGTGCCTGATAAAGAGATCAGCCTGTTTATCAGCAAGCAGGAAATTTGGCGTATGATCACCAATATTTTAAGCAACGCTATAAAGTTTAGTCCGGTTGGGGGCAAAATAATAGTTGAGGTAACCGAGCAACCTAAGTTTGTACAAATTGCCATAAAAGATAATGGCATAGGGATACCCGAGCGTATTCAGGATAAGGTTTTCAATTCTTTTACCGATGCAAGGCGTGTGGGTACATCCGGCGAAACATCAACAGGCCTGGGGCTTTCCATTTGCAAGCAGATAGTAGAGAAACACAACGGGAAGATTTGGCTTAAAAGCGCCGAAAAACAGGGAACTACTTTCTTTATCCGCCTTAATAAACCCGAGCAAACTATAATAGCTTAAAAGCTATTTCAGAAAATCAGCATACCAGCGACCGGATCCTTTGATTATACGCTGCTGCGTTTTAAAATCAACATGGATCAAGCCAAAGCGTGGGTGATAACCTTCGGCCCATTCAAAATTATCGGTTAAAGTCCATACAAAGTAGCCATTTACGTTATGGCCTTCATTTTTGGCTTTTAATACATGTGTTATGTGGTTTTGCAAATAATCTACCCTTTTGGCATCGTCAACCCTGCCGTCATTAACCGTATCGGGGAAAGCGGCTCCGTTTTCGGTGATCAGGATATTTTTTATCTGCGGGTAGGCGCTAAACTTTTTGATCACCTCGTATATAGCCTGCGGGTAAACCTCCCAGCGCATATCGGTTAACGGCACATTCCGGTTTTCGGCCTTTACCAATCGCGCGCTAATGTAGGGCGTAAAAAAGGAATACCGCACAATTTCCCTTGTATAGTTTTGTATGCCAATAAAGTCAAAATCGAAACTCATATCATCTTCATCGCCCGGGTAAAAATACCTGCGGATGCCTTTTAGCACCGGGATTTCTTCATCAGGGTAACCCAAACCCAGTATAGGCTCGATGTATAAACGATTGATCAGCGCGTCGGCACGCCTGGCCGCGGCTATGTCCCGTGGTTTGCTGGAGTGCGGTTCGATATGCGAGCATGAAAAAGTAGTGCCTATATTGGCTTGCGGCAACAGGTTTCGTAATACCCTTGCCCCTGCCACAATGCTTAGTACCACGTGGTGTATGGCCGGTAAAAAATTCTTGATGCCGCTTCTGCCCGGCGCGTGGATGCCAAAGAAATAGCCTGCGCCGGTAAATACTGCAGGTTCGTTCATTACCATCCAGTGTTTCACCCTGTCGCCAAAACTGCGGGCGCATATTTCGGAAAAGTTGGTAAACCAGCCTATAACATCGCGGCTTGTCCAGCCGCCTTTAGCCTCCAGCACCTGTGGTAAGTCCCAATGGTATATGGTAAGCCAGGGCTCAACGCCTTGTGCCAGACAATAATCGATGACTTTGTTGTAATGATCTATCCCGGCCTGGTTGATAGCACCGGTTCCTTCAGGTAAAATACGTGTCCACGAGATGGAGAACCTGAAGTTGGGGATATTCATTTCCTTTATCAGGTCAATATCCCGCTGGTAATTATTATAAAAATCGCAGGCGATATCGGCATTATCACCATTTAATACTTTGCCTTTTTTGGCGGTAAAAGCATCCCATATCGACTGGCCCTTGCCATCAACATCGCATGAACCCTCTACCTGAAATGCCGCAGTCGACACGCCCCAGGCAAAATCATCACCAAAAAGTTGTTTATTAAATTCAGACGTACGCGCAGCGTTCTCCATTAAATTGAGCTAAAAGTTAAGCCCAAATTGTACAATATAATTGTATTTAAAAAGCGTTTCAGAATAAATACTTAGTGTATAAACGATGAACGCATGCTTTTTAACACCATCCATTCGCGCAAACCGCCAAGCAGTTTTGAAAATAAGCTGATCAATTTCATAGCCTTCAATTTTTAATTATTATAAAGCTACCCCACACGTATGTATTTATCCTACAGTTAATATTATTTAATTGTTAAGCAGTTTGCAATAATTTTACCCGCCCTGTTATATTATATATGCGTTACCTACCTTTGGTGCATGAAAGATTATTTCATCCACCTGTTTAATTACGACAAGTACGCCAATCACCTGATACTTGATACCCTGCTGAAAAGCCCGCATACCGACAGAGCTGTACAAATTATGGCCCACCTGTTGGCAGCCCAGCAAAGATGGCTTTACCGTTGCAAAGGTTTACATATTGAGGCTGATGATGTTGACCTGCAACCGAAAAACTGGCCTGCCGATACATTAGGAACCATTATCGACAGCAATTATACCTTATGGATGGAGCACTTGGCATCACTTACCGATGAAGATCTGCAAGGTACCATTTCGTACCAAACTTCAAACGGCATGCCGTTCACTAATACGCTTGTTCAAATTTTGACGCATATAATTAACCATGGCACACACCACCGTGCGCAGGTTGGCCAGCACCTTAAATTTGCCGGCGTAGCCGCGCTGCCGGGTACCGATTATATTATGTTTACAAGATAATGATAGCCGAATATTGTTATAAGATCAATTTTAATATACCATGAAAAAAATATTTGCCGCCGCGCTTTTAACTCTTACCATTTTTGGTTGTGCCGATAATAAACAACAGGAAAAAGAGGTATACAATAAAGTAATAGAACTGCACGATAAGGTAATGGCCGATAAGGACGCGCTTATCAAAAACAAAATGCAGCTGGATACCTTGCTTGCACAACCTACCCTGGCGGTTAAAGACCATGATGTAGCGCTCAATTTAAGTAAAACCGCCACTGCTGCCGATAGCGCTATGGACGACTGGATGCACCATTTTGAACCGGACTATTCGGCTAAACCGCATGATGAGGCCATGAAATACCTGAACGATCAGCATGCGCAAATAGTGAAGATAGATTCATTGACAAAGACCGCTGTTGAAGCTTCGAACAAATTTTTGTTAACTCATAAAAAATAGATGAAAAAGTTAATTGGGGCCGCGACAACTGCATTGCTGCTGTTTAATGCCTGCACTTTTAATACTGCCGATACGCAAAAGCTGCCTATATACGGCGAGCGCGAACCTGTAACCAAAACAGTGAATGGCAAAGAAGTAACCGATACCATTTACCATACCATACCGGCGTTTAAGTTTATTAACCAGTATGGCGATAGCATCACCAATAAAAGCCTCGATGGTAAAATATACGTGGCCGATTTCTTTTTCACCAGTTGCCCGTCTATCTGTCCGGTGATGCACCGTAATATGCTGGCCGTGTATAACGAGTTTAAAAACCTGAACGATTTTAAGATCATCTCCTACAGTATCGACCCTAAATACGATAGCGTTAAGGTGCTGAAAAAGTATGCCGACAAGCTAAACGTACAAGGCAATACCTGGTGGCTGCTGCAAGGTAAAAAGGACGAAACCTACAAATTATCTGAAAGCTACCTCGTAACCCGCCCCGAAGAAGATGCCAAGGAGCAATTTATTCATGATGGCTTTTTTATATTGGTTGATAAGCAAAAGCGTATCCGCGGCTCATACTCGGGTGTTGATGAAAAAGAAGTGCAGAAGCTGATAGCCGATATTAAAACATTGCGTACCGAACCCGAACAGGCCGAAGCCAAATGATAAAACTCAAGATCATCAGCCTACTGTGCCTGGCTATAGCCCTCGCGGTGGTATCGTGCCAAAGCGATGCCGAAATTGAATTTAAACGTTATTATACCAGTGGTAGTGTGATCTACCAAACCCGTTGCCAAAACTGCCATGGTAAAAACGGCGAAGGCCTGCTTACACTAATGCCACCGCTTACCGATACCGTATTCATCGCTAAAAACCGGGCGCAGCTTCCCTGCTATCTGCAAAACGGACTGAGCGGAATAATCAATGTATCGGGCAAGTTCTTTGATAATAAAATGCCTCCCGCCAACCTCGCCCCCATTGAAATTGCAGAGGTGCTTACCTATGTGGGTAACAGCTTCGGCAATAAAACCGGGGTGATCAATTTAAACGAGGTGGAGAAGAGTTTGAAGGCGTGCAAATAGTGAAGAAAGTCCGGAAGTCGGCGTAAGTCGGGAAGTCAGAAAGTTATTGTGGAATAACAAAGGTTTCAGGCAGGATAGTTTTACCTTTTTGCTTTAACCTTTCAGCTTTGGTCTTTCAGCTTTCGCTTTCACCTTTGGCCTTTCAGCTTTCCGCCTTTATAACTCCCAAATAAAACCCTACCTTTGCAATTGCAAAACGTTCTATCGCTATGAGCTTGCTTATGGAGGAAAGTCCGGGCAACACAGAGCATCCTGCTTCCTAACGGGAAGGCGCCGGCAGCCGGCGACAGAAAGTGCCACAGAGAATATACCGCCGTGGTTTTTAATTACGGTAAGGGTGAAAACGTGAGGTAAGAGCTCACGGCTTTTCCGGGTAACCGGGATCGCGGTAAACCTCAGGAGTTGAAAGACCAAATAGGTTCCGGACGTGAAGCTGCTCGCTTCTTTTTACTGTTTACAGTATTGCCGGAATGGGTAGGTTGCTTGAACCTGTTAGCGATAACAGGGCCAGATAAATGATAGAAGCCGCCCCATTAAAAACGGGCGGAACAGAACCCGGCTTACAGCTTTGCTGCTGCACACCCTCTCCCTTTATAAGGAGGGGGTTTATTTTTTTAAAACCAAAAGTGTTTAATTTTGTATACATATATCATACATTAGATTCACTGTAAACTTTAATATCTTATTGACTAAATATAAACATGGCTAAAATTTTAATAATTGATGATGAGAGGGCAATACGCAGTACCCTGCGCGAGATATTAGAGTATGAAGATTACCAGGTTGAGGATGTTGACAACGGTATTGATGGCTTAGAACTGATCCGCAATAACGATTACGACCTGGTACTGTGCGATATTAAAATGAACCGCATGGATGGCATGGAGGTATTGCAGGAAGGTTTGGCAATAAAACCCGATCTGCCTTTCATCATGATATCCGGCCATGGCACGGTTGAAACAGCTATTGAAGCCAGCAAAAAAGGCGCTTTCGATTTTATATCGAAACCACCCGATCTTAACCGCCTGCTCATCACCGTACGTAACGCCCTCGACAGGGGGAGCTTGGTTGTTGAAGCCAAGGTTTTAAAACGTAAGGTATCAAAAGTGCGCCCTATACTGGGTAACTCACAGGCCATAGTAAAAATAAAAGAAACCATTGATCGTGTTGGCCCTACCGATGCAAGGGTACTGGTAACCGGAGCCAATGGTAGCGGTAAAGAACTGGTAGCCCGCTGGCTGCACGAAAAATCAAACCGCTCAAACGCCCCTATCATCGAGGTGAACTGCGCGGCTATTCCGTCGGAATTGATCGAGAGCGAACTGTTCGGTCACGAAAAAGGTTCATTTACATCGGCTATAAAACAGCGTATAGGTAAGTTTGAATCGGCTAATGGCGGTACTTTATTTTTGGATGAGATTGGCGATATGAGCCACTCGGCTCAGGCCAAAGTATTACGTGCCTTACAGGAAAGCAAAATTACCCGTGTAGGCGGCGAAAAAGAGATTGAGGTAGATGTACGTGTAGTAGCCGCGACTAACAAAGACCTGCTAAAGGAAATTGAAGACGGCAACTTCCGTATGGACTTGTACCACCGCTTAAGCGTTATCCTGATCCATGTACCACCGCTGGTTGACCGTAAAGAAGATATCGGCTTACTTACCCAAAGCTTTTTAGAGGAGATTTGCGGTGAATACGGTATGCCGGTTAAAAAAATATCCGACGCGGCCTTAGATGCCCTTAAAGCTTTGCCGTGGACAGGTAACATCCGCGAGCTGCGTAACATGGTAGAAAGGCTGATCATCCTGAGTGATAAGATCATTACCGATAACGATGTAAGGGCCTTCGCCAATCCATCGGCACCGGCAAGCGTAAGTGCCGCCGTGGTTGCTGCCGCGCCGCAGACAGATTTCAATCAGTTCAAAAACTTCCAGGAATATAAAGACTTCGCCGAGCGCGAATACATTAAATTCAAGCTGGAAAAAAACAACTGGAACGTATCAAAAACAGCCGACGATATCGATATTCAAAGAAGCCACCTCTACAGTAAAATAGAAAAATACGGTTTGAAGAGAGGGGAGTAAATCTTTAGTCGGGGAAGAAAGTCCGAAAGACGGGAAGTCCGGAAGTCAGAAAGTTTTCTCAACTCGTATAATAAAGAAGTCCGGAAGCTCAAAGCTTTCGGACTTCTTTGTATAGTAACATTAACTTTCAGACTCCCCAGCAACATATTTTGTCTTCCGGACTTTTCAACTCCTTCCCTACCTCAAATACGCCTTCATCGCTTTTCTGAATTTTTCAACTTTGGGTTTCGATACCGATTGAATGTAGAAACTACCCGGATTAGCTTTGTAATATCCCTGATGATAATTTTCGGCGGCGTAAAATACTTTGAAGGGCACCACCTGGGTAACAACCGGATTATTGTAGTGCTTTGAGGCATTCACCTTTTTAATTACGTTCTCAAGTGTCGCTTTTTCAGCAGTTGTACGGTAAAATGCGATGGAGCGATAATCCGTACCTTCATCCGGGCCTTGCTTATTCAATGTAGTAGGGTCATGTGCGCTGAAGAACCCTTCCGCCAGGGTTTCGTAACTGATCACTTTGGGGTCGTAATAAACCTGTACAGTTTCGGCATGGCCTGTGGTACGGGTACATACATCTTCGTAAGTCGGGTTAGCTGTTGAGCCACCGGCAAATCCGGCTACTACCTTGTTCACTCCTTTTAATTCGGATAGCGCTTCGCTCATGCTCCAAAAACAGCCTCCGCCAAAAGTGGCAACCTGTTCGCCGGGCTTTGCAGCAGGAACAGCGGCAAAATCATTTTTGCCTGCTCCTTTTTTAGTTTGGCCGTTTACGCAGCCAAACAGCAGGAATGTGCATGCTAAATATAATATGCAGTTTTTCATCTTCGATAAATTTAATAGTCAATGTCGTTTTAATAAACCTTGAACAGACATATAACTAACTGAATATACGAAGATGAAATTGCAGCGGATGGTCAGCCTTAAGTAAACAGAACAGTGTTTACTACTTCCGGTTTCTGATCATTTGCTTAACCTGGAACAGTATCTTATCCACACCATTAATTTTTATCTCGTACACGGTTGATAGCAGCATGCCCAGCTTGCCCGGAGGGAAGCCCTTGCTGTGCATCCACTCCAGGTATGATATCGGGATATCTGATATCAGCGTGTCTTTATATTTACCGAAAGGCATTTTAGTTTGTACCGCGTCAACCAGTATCTGCGGGTCGGGTGTTAAATTTTCCACCCGGTAAATATAGGCTATTGGTGTTAAACCAGTCGCTTATTTACTACCCGTGTTATTAAAAAGCCTGCAAGCGTAGCTGCAACTGCAATGGCGGCTGCCTTTAGTTTTATGTTGCTATCGTCGGTATATGATGGTACGTACTTCACCCCTGTTTCATCGGCCATTGCCGCACGTTTTATGTAACGGCCATGATGCGGTACCGCCAGTTCTTTAAAGTTGTTAGCGAGGTAGCTCAATTCCGTTTGGAGTTCTTTCCCCCGCATTACTTCGCCATGTCCGGTAGAAGCGATGCGTGGTTGCAGGGCAGCCAGCTTACGTACCGATTTTCCGGCGGCATGCCAATCGGTAGTTAAATATTTTGGCGGACCGGATAGCTTACGAATAAAGTTGAGCACATAAATAGCCGATTCTGTTTTGGTAGTGGTAAAGGCATCCCCCGCAATCAGCGTAGTATTGAGCGGCCAAAACAGCGATATATGACCCGGCGTATGGCCCGGGGTGTGAATCACTTTCCATTCCGGGAGTTCGGGCACGCCATCGTATTTATCAATGGGTATCACCCTACTGCCTAAGTTGATAGGTTTTGAAGGGTAGGCCCACGACATTAAGGCCATTAGTCCGCCGCCTACGGTTGGGTCGGCCGGTGGGTATGATGATGCACCGGTTAAATAAGGTATTTCCAGCGGATGCGCGTACACAGGCACATCCCAGTATTTTAAAAGTTCCTGCAAGGCACCCACATGGTCAAAATGTCCGTGCGTAAGTACAATAGCGGCAGGTTTGGTACCCGGCCCGAACAATGATTCGGCCATGGCGATGATCCTTTTTGCCGTACCCCGTAAACCTGCATCAACCAATACCCAACCCTTACCGGCGCTGCGGCGGTTGGCTATCATATATATGTTTACAAAAGTTATTTTCATTCCCCAAACACCCTGGGAAACCTGGAAATAATTCGGTTTACTCTTTTTCATAATGCTTAAAATAGGTTTCAGAATACTTTTAAAGAACAGCTTAGTATAGTTAATAGTTTTAATAAATAATTAATATGCACTTAATACACGAGGTTTCTTATTACATATATCAGACAATAAAGCACTTTGCCATGGCAAACACAATAAGCGTTTTTGGTGTTCTTAACACTTAAACTTATTATTATGGAAGGAATATTTGAAGCAACACTCACCGGATCAGACAGCCAGATTGATGGCATGGTACAACAAACAGTGTACGACGGTTATGGGCCCGCCTACGAATTTAAATCTGTTGATAATACCCTGCATTTAATTATTGCTAAAGATGATGATGGCCGCTGGGTGCGTGTTGCCGGTACCGAACCTTATTTTTCGGGTTGGGTAGACGAACTGGCCGAGCAAATTAATTATTCACATCAATAAGCATTTAATTTTAAGTATGACAAAGAGAGAGATTGGAAGTTCAGGATTATATGTAAACCCTTTTGCCTTTGGAGGGAATGTTTTTGGCTGGACAGCAGACGAAAAAACATCGTTTGAGCTGCTGGACGCTTTTGTTGATTCGGGTTTCGACCTGATTGATACAGCCGATGTATACTCGTACTGGGTACCCGGCAATAAAGGCGGCGAATCGGAGAACATTATTGGCAACTGGTTAAAAAAATCGGGCAAGCGCGATAAGGTTACCATTGCCACCAAGGTGGGCAAACCAATGGGCGAAGGTAAAAAAGGTCTTTCGAGAGCTTACATTACACAAGCCGTTGAAGATTCTTTGCAACGTTTGCAAACCGATTATATCGACCTGTATCAATCGCACGACGATGATAAAGACACGCCGCTTACCGAAACACTCGAAACTTATAGCGACCTGATAAAACAAGGGAAAGTACGCGCGATAGGCGCTTCAAACTTTACGGCAGACCGTTTAAAGGAAGCTTTACAGGTAAGTGCCGAAAACAATTTGGCGGCGTACCAAAGCCTTCAACCCGAATATAATTTATATGATCGTGCAGGTTACGAAGCCGAACTGGAGCCTCTTTGCCGTGAAAATAACATCGGGGTAATTACCTATTACTCGCTGGCCAGTGGTTTCCTAACCGGCAAATACCGCTCGCAGGAGGACCTGAACAAGAGCCAGCGTGGCGGCGGTGTAAAGAAATATTTGGATGAGCGCGGTTTCAGAATACTGGATGCTTTGGATAAAGTAGCGGCAGACCATGCCGTTAACCCGGCAACGGTAGCCGTGGCCTGGGTAATTGCAAGGCCGGGCATCACCGCCCCTATTGCCAGCGCCACCAGTACCAAACAACTCAATGATATTGCCAAAGCAGCACAGCTTAATTTAAGCGATGCTGATATTGAGTTATTGAATAACTCAAGTAAATATTAATAAGAAAGCCATATCCGGCATAACCGGGTATGGCTTTTTTTGCAAAATTCCTACAAAGGGTCATCCTGAGCTTGTCGAAGGATCGTGCGTAGAGGCCCTCACCCACACACCCTTCGACAAGCTCAGGGTGACAGTCCTATCCTTATTCTATAACCTCATAAGTATACGCCTGCTTTTGTTGAATTTTAGACTTTACACGCTCAATCGCTTCTTCAATATCAATTTTTTGCTGTTTATCGGTAACCTCCATAAAGGCGGTTCGGTAATCGGCAAGGGCGGCTGCCCAGTTTTTGTTTTTTTCCTGAAACAAGCCCGATACCTTGTAAATTGAAGCAGCGGAAACACCCGGTACTGTAAGGGCCTTTTCTTTTACCTTTATTACCTGGGTTTTCATATTTAAAAAAACCAGTAAACGCATATAATGATAATACGCGTTAGGAAAGGTAGGTTCAAGATCGATACAGGTTTTGAAGTGATAGCCGGCCGTTTGATAATCGTGCACCTCGTAATAATATATTTTACCCAACTGGTAATGCGCCTTGGCATAAGTTGGGTCGTTATTGATGATCTCGGTAAGTAAACGTAAGCCCATTGGTCGTTCGCCGTAAGCTAACTCGTCAACCGCCTGCAGATATTTTTCATCAACAGAATAAAAAGTGTCCATAAAAAAATTTATGATGATGGCTTAAAATTAAAAGCCGTAATAAAAATTGTAATTAGTAATTGTGTACGTTTTTTGGTAAGGATACTGTACTATACCGGCACAGAGAAGAGTGGTAACGTAGCTGCACACTGCTTCTGAAGCGAGGCCATAGGCCACACCACATTTTTATTGCAGAAGTTATTTATCCGTAGCATTGCAGTATGTTTTGCTGCAAAAGTAACGATAAAGCACCGGTATTACAAAAATTAAGATACAGCAGGTTAATGGCTTAGGGAAATAAGAGGTATTATACAGGCAGATACGACTCGATTTAATAGGCTATCGCGAGTTTAGCATAGCGTAACTCGGATAACACATGGCTTAAGCTTTCAGACTTAACCACATTAATATACATATCGTTTTCACGAAAGCTGAAAGCTTTCGGCATGCTCTGTCACGAGTTACGCTATGCTAAACTCGCGACAGCAATAGTTCAATAAAATGCGGTAATTAAGCGCTTCTCAAGCTATTGATATCCTGCATCACATCAGCTTGCGATACAGCCGAATTGATGGCTTTTACTTTTACCACTTCTATCAGGTAGTTATTTTTAAGTTCTTTTTCAGATACCAGTACGCTAAAGTCTTTATAGCGTACGCCTTCTTCGTAAGGGTACACGGTGTAGCCGCGTTTGTTAGCATCGTAATGGCCAAGCTCAAATATTTCGTCTTGTTTTTTGCCTTTTATTTTTGCACCGTTTACCAGTTGGTAAGCGTCGTATATGGTTTCAAAGTTGTTAGTCTTCATCATACTTACCCAAATACAATAACTTTGCCAGTTTTTTACGGGAGCCTAACTAAACCAATCAAAAAGGTCATTTTGCTTTAATTGTAATTTTTGTGACTGTGGAATGTCTTTTAATATTTGCCCCTCGCCCATCTGTATAATTCGTGTTCCATAATTATAGGCATCTTTTAAATTGTGGGTGATTAAAATTGAGGTCAGTGCGAAATCTTTTACCAGTTTATCGGCAGTTTGCATCACCACCCCGGCAGATCGCGGATCGAGCGCCGCGGTGGGTTCATCCAGCAAAAGCACCTTGCAATCGTCCATAACGCTCATGAGCAGGGTAAGCGCCTGCCTTTGTCCGCCGGATAAAGTACCCATGGGTTGTTCTATCTTATTTTCGAGCCCCATGCCCAGCGTCGCAATTTTTGTTCTCACGTCGTTTTTAAACCCGGCATTAATACCTATCGATAACCCTTTGCTTTTTGTACGGATAGCCGCCAGTCTGAAATTATCCAGAATGCTCAAATCGGGCGCGGTGCCACTTAGCGGATTTTGAAATACCCTTGCTATCCATTTACTGCGGCGATGATCGGCCAGTTTGGTTACGTCGTTATCATCTATCAGCACTTTGCCTTCATCGGCAATAACGCTGCCCGCTACTAAGTTAAGCAGCGTACTCTTTCCCGAACCGTTAGCCCCTACTATCACTACAAATTCGCCCGTTTTTATTTCAACGCTCACATTATTGAGCGCCGTTATTTCGGCGGGTTTACCTTTATTAAATACCTTGGTTACGTTGCTTAACTGTATCATCGTTATCTTTTAAAGGCCAAACGCGGTATACCCACTATTAATAAAACAAATACGGCAGTTACCATTTTTAGCAGATTGGCATCCACCCCTATATCGAGCGTAATAGCCAGCACCAGTTGAAATATTATCGCCCCGGCCAGTACCAGGGCCAGGCTTATCCATATAGAGGTAATGCTTAACCAGTTGATAAATGTTTCGGCAATTATTACCGAGCCTAAACCTACTATAACCACACCTATGCCCATATTAATATCGGCAAAGCCCTGAAACTGGGTCATCAAGTAACCACTTAACGCTGTTAACGCGTTGGCGAGCGCCAAGCCGGTGATTTTCATGCGATCGGTATTTACACCTAATGCCCTGATCATGCTTTCGCTGTTACCTGTGGCCCGCATAGCCAGTCCGAAATCTGTTTTGAGCAGGTAGCCTATCAACAGTATCACGATGAACACTACTACAGCCAATATTAAAAATGTATTTTGGTTAGGATCGGTGATCACATGCAGCAGATCGAACAGTGTAGCGGTACCAATAAGCGGCAAATTAGAGCGCCCCATGATGGTTAAATTAACGGAGTATAAACCCGTCATCACCAAAATACCGGCAAGCAGGGCATTTATTTTCAGCTTAGTATGGATAATTCCTGTAAGCGCACCCGCCAATGCCCCCGCGCCAAGCACAACAGGCAAGGCAATGTACACCGGCTGATGATGGGTGAGCAATATGCCTGTTACCGCACCGCCCAGTGTATAGCTGCCATCGGTAGTGATATCCGGAATGTTAAAGATTTTCATGGATATGAAAATACCCAGCGCGATGCCCGAAAAACACAAACCCTGTAAAAGCGCGGTAAGATAAAAATCCATTTTATTTTACAGCTTCAAAATTTGAGGGGATGCTGATGTTATACTTTTTAACCATTTCCGGATTATATACCCTTTTCCTGATCTTCACCATTTCGGGTTTCAGGCCATCGGTTTTGTGCGTTTTTAAATATTGCGCGGCCTGTTCACCTGCCTGGTATCCCCATTGGTAAATATCTGCACCAAAGGCGGCTACTGCTCCGCGCTGTACCAAACCTGCTTCGCTGGTAAAAATGGGCACATTTTTTTGGTCGCAATTCTTTTTAATTGTTTCAAAAGCCGCGAACACGGTATTGTCCGGATTGGCGAAAAACGCGTCGATGTTTTTACCCAATAAAGATTGTGTTACCAGTTGCGCATCGGCAGATGAATTAAGCGGCAGGGCGATCAGTGTAACATTCAGTTTATCTGCCAGACCCTTAATACGCTGCATAGCATCAGCCGATTGAGGTTCAGATTGATTATAGATCATCCCGATCACCAGCTTCGCCCCTTTTGGTTTAAGCAGTTTTGGGATGATGGAAAACGAGGTATCAATGTAATTCAGATCTTCCACCGTACCGAACAGGTTAACCGGCGCCTTGCCATCTTTAAGTACGTTCATACGCTCCGGTGTTGGCGATACCATTTCGAAGATAGGAATGGTGGTTGTTTTTTGAACGGCAGTTACCGATGATAAAGTAGTTGAGGTTGCCAGCAGATCAACATTTTCAGACACATAATGGTTAACGATCTGCGTAAGGGTTGGGATATCACCCTGCGCGTTGCTGTATTCTATTTTGATGTTCTTTTGTTCTTCGCTAAAGCCGTTCTTTTTAAGGGCATCAACAAAACCGGTTTTGGCTTGCGATATGGTGGCATCTTCAAAAGCTTCCACAAAACCCACAACGGGCACGCCGCTTTTGGTTTTTGATTGGCACGATACAATGGCTGCTAATATAAACAGGGCACTAATAAATTTTAGAGGCTTCATCATTTTACTAAGGTAAATAAAAGTAAGAAAAGCGAAAGTGGAAAGAATTTGGTAATTGCGGTGTGATGACAAACGTTTATAGTTTTTTATGGTTATTGTTTTTTTACCACAGAGTTCACAGAGGTTTTCACGGAGTTACACAGAGTTTTTATTATATCTTAAGGTCTATAATTCATAATAAAGGAACTATTGCGCCACAACAAAGTACTCTATTAAACTATTAGCTTTCTCTGTGTAACTCCGTGCAAACCTCTGTGCACTCTGTGGTTAATAGCCTTTATGCGGTTAAACCCACTCTCTACCAAACCCATATTTTTCAACAAATCACACCCTTCAAACATTAAAACGCTTATTTTAGCCACTGATGATTCCTTTTATATCAAAACTTCCGCAAACCGGAACTACCATATTCACTACCATGTCGGCCCTGGCTAATGAGGTTGGTGCTATAAATCTTTCGCAGGGTTTCCCTGATTATGAGTGCTCTGCCGAATTAACCGACCTGGTGAATGCCGCCATGAAACAAGGCCATAACCAATATGCGCCTATGGGTGGCGTTATGTCGCTTCGCGAACAACTGGCTATTAAAACCGAAAAACTTTACGGCGCGGTATACAATCCCGAAACGGAGATCACTATTACCGCAGGCGGTACTCAGGCATTATTTACAGCCATAAGTACGGTAGTTAATCCAAACGACGAGGTAATTATTTTTGAGCCTGCTTTTGACAGCTATGCCCCTGCCATTAAACTGATGGGCGGCGTGGTGAAATCATTGTCGCTTGATCCGCCCGATTATCGTATTAACTGGGAGATGGTAAAAAGGCTGATCACCAACCGCACAAAAATGATCATTCTTAACTCGCCGCATAACCCTACCTCTACTATTTTGCATAAGGAGGATATCGAGCAGTTATACAGCCTCATCAAAAACCAGGATATTTTTATTTTGAGCGATGAGGTATACGAACACCTGATATACGATGGCGAAACCCACCACAGCATTGCCGCCTATCCCGAATTGCGCGACCGCAGCTTCATCATCGCATCCTTAGGTAAACCTTTTCATACCACCGGCTGGAAGGTTGGTTACTGCATAGCGCCCGAATATATGATGAAGGAGTTCCGCAAGATCCACCAGTTCCTGGTGTTCAGTGTGAACACACCCATGCAATACGGGTTGGCCGAATTTTTAAAAAATGAAGATAATTATTTGAGCTTGCCGGGCTTTTTTCAGCAAAAGCGTGATTCGTTTCGCCAAGGACTTGAGCAGACCCGTTTCAAGCTGTTACCATGCTACGGATCATACTTTCAGTCAGTAACTTATAATGACATTACCGACGAGAAAGATATGGACTTCGCCATACGTTTAACCAAAGAATTTGGGGTGGCATCTATCCCTACATCGGTGTTTTATAGCAAGGGTACTGATCATCATGTATTACGTTTTTGTTTTGCCAAAAGGCAAGAAACGCTCGATAAAGCCGTTGATAGATTGATGAAGGTTTAATAACCTAAAGCATAGTATGTACGTACAAGGCTATTATTTGCCGAACCTATAAAAAACATTTCGCTTATGGATAATTTAAAGATCACAGTATTTCAGGGCTATTTATTTTGGGAAAATATTGATAAAAATCTCCAGAATATAACCCTCCGGTTATCCGGCATCCGCGAAAAAACTGATCTCATCATCCTGCCCGAAATGTTTAATACCGGCTTCACCATGAATGCCGCCACTTTAGCCGAACCCATGGGCGGCAAAACCATAGAGTGGATGCACACCACCGCCAAAAAGTTTGATTGTGTAATTACCGGCAGCCTTATTATTGTAGAAAACGGCAAATGCTACAACCGCCTGATATGGATGCGCCCCGATGGTAGCTATGAGCATTACGATAAACGTCATTTATTCGCTCTTGGTAAAGAGCATGAAACTTATACCGCTGGCGTAAAAAAACTGATAGTTGAACTTAATGGCTGGAAAATTTGCCCGGTTATATGTTACGATCTGCGTTTCCCGGTGTGGTTGCGTAACGTAGATGCCGAGTATGATCTGCTGCTGATTGTAGCCAACTGGCCCGAGCGACGTGCTTTGCACTGGCGTACCCTTATCCCCGCCCGTGCCGTGGAGAACCAAAGCTATGTAATAGGTGTAAACCGTGTTGGTCACGATGGCAACGAAGTATACCATTCCGGAGATTCAACCTGCATAGACCCCAACGGCAACGTGGTATACTACAAACGCGACGAAGAAGATGTATACACCTTCACCATTATAGCCTACGAACTGGAAAAAGCACGCCGCACCCTCCCCTTTTTAAAGGATGCCGATAAGTTCGAGATCAAAGATTAATACAGATAGCTTCGGTACAAAAATATAACAGGCAGTTGTCCGCACAAGCAAATCAAAGCATTCTTATAGAACGTGTTAGCTACACCTTTTTACTTACAGATACAAATTTCGTTCAGGTTGTTGGATTTTTTCAGATATTCACACTAAACGTAGTATTTTGCGTTAATTAAAAAATCTAAAAATCAATCAATGGTATCTGTAATACGCGGCGTTTTAACCGGCGCATTGGTATTGATCATTTCCGTAACGGCATCGGCCCAAAAAAAGAAAGATTACACGCAATTTGTTAACCCGTTTATAGGTACAGGTGGCCACGGGCATACCTACTCGGGCGCGGTAATGCCTTTCGGTATGGTGCAGCTTAGTCCGGATACCAGGCTTACCGGTTGGGATGGCTGCTCGGGATACCATTATACAGATACCGTAGTTTACGGTTTTTCGCACACACACTTGAGCGGTACAGGCATTGCCGATTATTGCGACGTACTGTTTATGCCAACCACCGGCGAACCTAAATTTAAGAATACCGAATACAGCTCGCCATTTAAAAAGAAAGATGAAGAAGCCTCTCCCGGCTATTACAAAACCGAACTTTCAAAATACGATATAGAGGCCGAACTTACCGCTACGCAACGCGTTGGCGTACACCGGTACGATTTCCCGAAGACAGCGCAAGCCAATATCATTATCGACCTGCAACACCGCGACGAGGTGCTTGAATCGTGGATTGAAGTAGTTAACGACCATGAGATCCGTGGTTTTCGCAAATCAAAATCATGGGCTAACGATCAGCATGTATACTTCTACGCTAAGTTCTCCAAACCATTTAAAACCTACGGTATAGCCGTTAACGATAAGGTTGAACAAGGCAAAAACAAGGCTGAGGGCAAAAACATAAAGATGTACATACAGTTTGATAACCCCGGCGAAGTAATTGTCAAAGTGGGTATATCTGCCGTTAGTGCCGAAGGCGCATTGAAAAACCTGGATGCCGAGGTACCCGATTTCGATTTCGTGAAAGTAAGAAAAGCCGCTAAAGCCGCCTGGAATGTAGAGCTTTCAAAAATACAGGTGGAAGGCGGCGCTCCGCCCCTGCCCATGCAACCGTCAACATCAAACGGCGTATATAATGGTTACGGTCGCCCAGAAACAAAAAAGAAATTACCCGACCCGGCGAGAATAAAACAGGTGATATTTTACTCGGCATTGTACCATACCATGCTGGCCCCCAATATTTATAACGATGTGGATGGCCAATACCGCGGCCTCGATCAAAAGATCCATACCGCGCAGGGCTTTAATTATTATACGGTATTCTCATTATGGGATACCTTCCGTGCCGAAAACCCGCTGTTGAGCATCATCGACCGCAAACGCACGCTCGATTTTATCAAATCGTTTTTGGCAATGTATGATGAGGGCGGCTTGCTGCCGATATGGCCGCTGGCAAGTACCGAAACTTATTGTATGGTGGGCAACCACGCTATTCCGGTTATTGTTGACGCGTACGCCAAAGGCATCCGCGATTTTGATGCGGAGAAAGCGTTCACTGCTATGAAAGCAGCCGTTAACCGCACACAATTCGGTCTTGATGTTTACCGTAAAAACGGTGTAGTGCTTAGCGATGATGAACATGAGTCGGTATCTAAAACTTTAGAATACGCTTTCGATGATTGGTGCATAGCCCAAATGGCCAAAATGCTGAACAAACCTCAGGACTATACCGAATACATACAGCGCGCCCAATACTGGAAAAACAATTTCAACGACGAGAACAGCTTTATGCAAGCCCGCGCCAATGGCGGCTGGTATAACCCTTTCGAGCCAACCGAAATCAACAATAACTACACCGAGGGCAATGCCTGGCAATACTCATTTTTAGTTCCGCAGGATGTGGAGGGGTTGATGAAAAGCATGGGTGGCAAGCTGAACTTTGAAATTCAGTTAGATGAGTTATTTACCACACAAGCTAAACTAAGCGGTCGCGAACAGGCTGATGTTACGGGCTTGATCGGTCAGTACGCACATGGCAATGAGCCAAGTCATCACATAGCTTATCTGTACAACTTCACCAATTCGCCGCATAAAACACAGTATATGCTCAGCAAAATTTTTGATGAAGAATACAGTGACCAGCCTGACGGCCTGGCCGGCAATGAAGATTGCGGACAGATGTCGGCATGGTATGTAATGAGTGCATTGGGTATTTACAACATAGCGCCGGGTCAGCTGCAATACCAGATAGGCCTGCCTCAGTTTGAAAAAGCCACCATTAATTTAGAGAACGGCAAAAAATTTGTGATCAGTAACAGCGGCGCGGCTATTACCCGGGCTAATACCTATTTACAGGGCATGAACTTCAACAAAGAGGTTTACAACAAGCTGTATCTTGATTTCAACGACATTAACAAAGGCGGCGATTTTGAAGTTTTCACCGGCAGGTTACCTAACAAGATCTTCATGCAGGATCTGGAAAAGGGCAAGTCGGCCATTACCGATAACCTGATTGTGCCTAACCCGTACATCATCGCGCCATCGCAAACCTTTACCAGCCCGATGAGCATCAGCATATCAAGTGCCGATAGTCTCGCGAAATTATATTACACATTAGATGGCACTGAACCTACAGCAAGCTCAACCCTGTACACCAAACCGTTCAGCATCAGCAACAGCACTACTATAAAAACCATAGCTATTAATAATGGCAAACAAAGTTTTGTAGATGTGGGCACCTTCACTAAAATAAGGGGCGATATTAAGCTAACGCTGACCAACCGTTACCTGCCCAATTATGCCGCGCAAGGCGATATTGCACTCATAGATGGCATCCGTGGTAAGGCCAACTGGCGAATAGGCAACTGGCAGGGCTACCAGGGAAAGGATTTGGAAGCTGTGCTTGATTTGGGGCAGGTTAAAGAAGTTAAAAAGGTAAGCCTTGGTACTTTGCAGGATAGCGGCTCGTGGATAGTTTTCCCTAAAAATGTGCAGTACCTGGTATCAAACGACGGCAAAACCTATAAGCTTGTAAGTACGGTTAATACCAAAGTTGACATTACCGATACCAAACCGCAAACACAGGATTTCAGCGCCGATATTAACCTGCGTACCCGTTTCATTAAAGTGATTGCCAAACAATACGGTCCGCTACCCGAATGGCACGAAAGCAAAGGCAATCAGTCGTATATTTTTGCGGATGAAATTACGGTAGAGTAAAAGAATTTTATATCAACAATTTTGCAGTCGCTCCGCCTCCGGGCGAGTGACCATTATTACCCGGCCTCCGGCCGTACGCATTTTTATTATTTGAGTACGGCCGGAGGCCGTGGGATAGTTGCCACTCGCCTGGAGGCGAGCGGCTGTGGTTGTTCTTTATTTATATTCCTATTTACTATTAACAAGTTCGGTTTTAATACCATCTAACCTCGTTTTATCATCATCTGACAACTCCGGGTAAGCCATTTTTAATCCTTTAAGCGTATCCAACACAATGGTTGATATTGCTACACGAGTAAACCATTTTTTATCTGCCGGGATAACATACCACGGGCAATCTGTTGTAGAAGTTTCGCTGATTGCTTTTTCGTAGGCCTGCATGTAATCATCCCAATACCCGCGCTCTTGCAAATCGGCAGCCGAGAATTTCCAGTTTTTCGAAGGGTCATCTATACGTTTCAGAAAACGTTCCTTCTGCTCTTCCTTTGAAAGGTTTAAAAAGAATTTGATAATTACAGTACCATTAGCGGTAAGGTGTTTTTCAAACTGGCGAATGCTCTCGTAACGTTGCGCCCAAAAATCCTTATCTACCTTTTTTACGCTATCAATACCGGGGATACTTTCCTTCAGTACATATTCTGGGTGTACTTTTACAACCAGCACATTTTCGTAATGCGACCGGTTATGGATACCTATCCTGCCACGTTCGGGCAAAGCCTTGTAATGTCGCCACAAAAAATCATGATCGTAATCTTCGGTGCTGGGCTGTTTAAAACTGTATACCTGGCAGCCTTGCGGGTTGATGCCACTCATGGTGTGCTTAATGGCGCTATCCTTACCCGCCGCGTCCATCGCCTGAAAAATGATCAGCAACGATTGCTTATTGGCAGCGTATAATTGGTTTTGCAATTCCGAAATTTCGGCTACCAAACCTTGCAGTATACCTTCGGCATCTTCCTTTTTCAGGTCGGCCGAGTAGGCCGGATCATAGTCTTTTAAGTTGAATTTTTTACCTTGATCGACCTTTAATTTACTTTTTATATCCTTCATAATTAAAAAATAAGCAGATAAAAATATGAACCTAAAATTTACGTGATATTTTTACGTTGTTAATATTTATTATCCCGCTATGATTTAGCACCATATTTTTACATCTTTACCACATGTTCAGACGCATAAGAAACCAATACCTGCGCTATTTTGTTATATTTATTTACTTCACAATCATATTTTTTTGCTCTATCGAGCTAAACTTCCTGTGGCTATTCGGTTATTCACCTGATATGCAGGACATTAAAATGCCTACCCTATCAGTAGGATCAGAAGTTTATACTGCCGACGGCAAGCTTATAGGCCAATATTTTAAGGAAAACCGCTCGCCTGTCGATTTTAAAAGTATATCCCCCAACCTCATTAATGCCCTTGTAGCTACCGAAGACGAGCGTTTTTACAAACATAACGGTGTTGATGTAGTATCATTTTTCAGCAGCATGCTCTCTACCGCCAAAGGCGACAGGCGTGGCGGCAGTACCATTACACAGCAGCTGGCTAAAAATCTTTTCAAAACCCGCAAAAAGAAATCGCAGGGTGTGGTAAGGTATATCCCGGTATTAAGCACGGTGGTTTATAAGTTTAAAGAATGGCTTACCGCCTTTAAAATTGAGCATATTTACAGCAAGCAGGAAATACTTACCATGTATTTCAATACCGTGCCTTTTGGTAATAACACCTTTGGTGTAAAAACGGCGGCGCTTAAATATTTCGACAAAACGCCCGATCTGGTTAATCCGGCAGAGGCGGCTACATTGATCGGGATGTTGAAAGCCACATCGACCTACAACCCTATACGCAACCCTAAGCGGGCTATTGAACGCCGTAATGTGGTTTTGGGGCAAATGAAAAAGAACAATTATCTTAATGAGGCCCAGTACAAAAGCAATGTAAGTCTTCCGCTTAATCTCGATTTAAGGTATGTGGATAACGATTCGCATGGCGATTCATACATACGCCGCGCGGTAGAAAAATGGCTGGATAAATGGTGTAAGGATAACGATTACAACCTGTATGAAGACGGCCTGAAGATATACACCACTATTGATTCGCGCCTGCAACAGTATGCCGAAGAAGCTGTTGTTGAAAAGATGAAATCGCTGCAAAAACGCTTTAATAATGTTTGGGGCGATAAAAATCCGTGGCGAGATTCAAAAGGTGAAGAAATAAAGGATTTCATCCTGAAAAACGAGCAGCGCCTGCCCATTTACAAACTTTTAGAGAAGAAATACAAGGGTGATACCGTACAGATCCAAAACTACTTCAAAACCAAAAAACGGATGAAGGTATTCACCTGGAACGGCGAAAAAGATACCACCTTCTCCAGTATCGATTCTATTAAATACTACGCGCACATCCTTAATACCGGGATGATCACCATTGAACCAACCACCGGTAAAATAAAAGTTTGGGTGGGCGGTATCGATTATAAGTACTTCAATTACGATCACGTAAAGCAATCAAGGCGCCAGGCTGGTTCAACCTTTAAACCGTTCGCCTATTTAACCGCGCTCGATAACGGTTACACCCCTTGCGATAAATTTACCGATAAACCGGTCACTATAAAGTATAAGGATAATGGTAAGGACGAAGTTTGGCAGCCCAACAATGCCGATTTCAATTTCTCATACCGCGAAATGTCGTTACGCTGGGCCATGGGCCGGTCCGTAAACTCTATTACCGCGCAGTTAACCGAAAAGGTAGGCTGGGATAAAATTGTAGAATACGCTCATAAATGCGGAATAGAAAGTCCGTTGAAATCGGTACCATCCGTATCATTAGGTTCAAACGATGTATCTGTTTATGAAATGGCGAGGGCTTACAGCACCTTCCTTAATAAAGGCGAAAAGATCGATCCGCTGCTGGTAACAAAAATAACCGACCAGCAAGGTAATGTATTGCAGGAGTTTACACTGAAAACCGAAAGGGTATTAAGCGAAGAAACCGCCTGGCTGATGTTGTACATGTTCCGTGGGGGTATGGAAGAACCGGGTGGTACATCACAAGCCCTTTGGGAGTACGATATATGGAAGAAAAACAACCAGATAGGTGGTAAAACAGGCACCTCATCCGACTATGTAGACGGTTGGTATATGGGGATCACCAAGGATTTGGTTACCGGTATATGGGTAGGTGCCGATGACCGCAGCGTACACTTCAAAACATCAGAAACCGGCGAAGGCTCGCGTACCGCGCTGCCAATATTCGGTCGTTTTATGGAGAAAGTATATGGCGATCCTAAATCGGGTTACACTTATGGCGCGTTCCCTAAGCCATGGGTAAAAATAACCAAGGAGTACATGTGCCCGTCGCCGCATATATCGGTAGATACCACATCAACCGATAGCATGGGCTTTGATGCCGACAGCGCGATAACAGCGCCTGAAACCACCACACCCGAAACACAGCCCGAAGGTGAACAACCTGTAACACAGTAATAATTATTTTAACAGCTTATAAATTTAATTAGCCATTTAAGTAAATTAGCCCTAAGTTATTATCAATTCATCAACCATGAATAAAACTTTTACCCCTGTATATAAAGTTGTAAAATATATCCTTATCGCCCTTTGCTTTGCATCGCCTGTATTGCTTACCACGCAGGCAAATGCGCAGTACTTTGGCCAAAACAAGGTGCGCTACAAAAAGCTAAACTTTAAGCTGTATAAAACCCCGCACTTTGATATCTATTATTATATGCATAATGATAGTTTGATCAAACGTTTCGCGCAGGAGAACGAGCTTTGGTATACCCTGCATCAACAGGTTTTCAGGGATACCTTTAATATTGCCAATCCGGTAATACTATATAATAATCACCCCGATTTTCAACAAACCACGGCTATTGACGGCGAGATCAGTGTGGGTACAGGTGGTGTTACCGAGGGTTTAAAAAACCGTGTGGTAATGCCGGTAATGGAAACCAACCATACCACCAGGCACGTAATTGGCCACGAGTTAGTGCACGCGTTTCAGTACCACATTTTATTAGGGAAAGATTCAACCAGTTACGAAAACCTGGGAAACATCCCCTTGTGGATGATTGAGGGTATGGCCGAGTATTTATCCATAGGTAAAAAAGACCCTTACACCGCCATGTGGATGCGCGATGCCTATTTGAATAAAGATATCCCATCGGTAAAAGACCTTACCGAGAGCAATAAATACTTCCCTTACCGCTATGGTGAGGCCTTTTGGTCGTTCATTGGTTCAACTTATGGCGATACCGTAATTGTGCCTTTCTTTAAAAATACGGCACGCTTTGGTTTGGAGTATGGTATTCGCCGTACATTCGGGTATGATGACAAGACGCTGTCGCGCCTTTGGAAAAACTCTATCGAGAACACTTATAAACCACTGTTATTAGATACCGTGCAGAAACCGGTAGGTTACCGCGTGATAGACGAGAAAAGCGGCAGCGAAATGAACGTTGCCCCTACTGTAAGTCCGGATGGAAAGTATCTTACTTTCCTGTCGTCGAAGGATCTGTTTACGATAGACCTCTATCTCGCCGATGCTAAATCGGGCCGCATCATCCGGCGGTTAAGCAGCAAGGTATCTAACACGCATATTGATGAATTTAACTTTATAGAGTCGGCTGGCGCATGGTCGCCGGATAGCAAGCAATTCGCTTTCAGCGTGTTCAACAAAGGCCGTAACAGGTTATTGGTTGTTGATGTAAATAACGGCCGTGTAAAATACGACCTCTCGATGGGTAAAGCCGAACAATTCGGTAACCTTACCTGGTCGCCTGATGGTAAGCATATCGCTTTCCAGGGTTTATCAGAAGGCCAGGGCGATTTGTATACTTACAACCTCGAAACCAAAGAACTAAAACAACTTACCAACGATAAATACTCTGATTACCAGCCGAACTATTCGCGCGATGGTAAAAAGATAGTTTTCGCAAGCGACCGTACTACTTACGACAGATCAACTTCGCAGGATATCAGCTTTAACCTGGCCGAATTGGATATAGCCACCGGCAAGGTAACCGATTACATGATATTTAACGGTGCCAATAACCTTAACCCGGTTTACTCGGCTGATGGTAATAAGATCTTCTTCCTGTCAAACCGCGATGGTTACCGCAACTTATACCGCTTTGAACCTGCCACCGGTAAAATTGAGCAGATGACAGAGTTGTTCACCGGTATCAGTGGTATTACGGAGTTTTCGCCCGCGTTGAGCGTATCAAATAACGATGACGTTTTATACTCCTATTACCGCAAGCAGAAATATTTATTATACAATGCCAAGGCTACCGATTTTAAACCCAAAGAGGTACAGGCTACCGATGTAAACTTTGCAGCGGGTATGTTGCCGCCGCCGCGTTCGGTAGGTGTCGACCTGATCAACTCCAACCTAAATAATTTTTTGGCTTACCCGCGCATAGGCAGCGATTCGATTAAAAGTTCGCCTTACCGCCCGATGTTCAAAATGGATGCCCTGGCCAGCAGCGGTATCGGTATTGGGGTGAATAGCTATTACGGTACAGGCCTGTCAAGTGGTATACAAGCTATATTCAGCGATATATTGGGCCAAAATCAAATATATGCTGCCGCTAACGTAAACGGCCAGATCTACGATTTTGGTGCCCAGTTTGCCTATGTTAATCAAAAAGGCAGGTGGGATAAAGGTATCAGCGTATCGCATATTCCTTACCAGTTTGGTTTCTACAACCAATCATACGATTATCAGGAAATTAACGGTAACCGCGAGTTAGTGTTCAACAGCGATAACTATATCGTAAGGAACTTTGAGGACGCGATAAACATTTTCACTTCGTACCCTATTTCACGCATTAACCGATTGCAATTTGGTACCGGTGCATCTTATAACTCATACCGTACAGATCGTTACCGTACTACATCAGTAATCGATACGGTAAATAACTACTCTTACTTTTATAATGCCGACCGCAAAAAGGTTAACAATAATGAAGTTGAAAACACGCTTGGTTTCAGCCTTAAATCATATACCCTGTTAAAAGCCAATGTGGCTTTAATTGGCGATAACTCATTCTTCGGAGTTACCGGACCGCTTAATGGTTTCAGGTATCATTTAGAGGCTGAATATATTTTCGGCTCTTTCAACTTCTTCTCGCCTACTATAGATTTAAGAAAATATGTGCGTGTAGCACCGGTTACATTTGCCGCCCGTTTATATGGTACAGGTCGTTTTGGTAACAGCGATAACCGCTTATACCCGTTATATGTAGGCTATCCATTCCTGATAAGGGGTTATGAAGCACAGAGCTTTTACAATGCGCAAAGCGCGTCAACCAACGGTTTCAATATCGATCAATTATCGGGCGATAGGATAGCCGTAGCTAACTTCGAGGTACGTTTACCACTTACCGGGCCTGAAAAGTTAGCGCAAATAAAATCGGGTTTCTTATTTACGGATCTTAACTTCTTCTTTGATGCCGGTTTGGCATGGAGCAAAGGCGACAAGATATACTTCAGAAAAGATCCGCCGATTGTAGGTACACGCCAGCTATTGGATGCCAACGGAAACCCGGCTGTTGATATGGATAATAAACCACTAACTACCAATGTTTATGGCAGAGTGCCTGCGTTAAGTGCCGGTGTATCTATACGTGTTAACCTATTTGGCGCGTTAATACTTGAACCTTACTATGCCATTCCGTTTAACCGTACCGATGTTAAAAAACCGGTATTCGGGCTTGCATTTACACCGGGTTGGTAATTTTATAGTGATGAGGAAATTTATATTAGCCTTTTTAGCAGGCTTGCTTTGTTTGCATGTTAGCGCGCAGGTGAAAACCATTGATGGCGATAACATGCCTGCAACAAAAAGCATCTATGATAATTTAGCTACGGCCAAAAACTTCACGGTTTTGCTGAACGCTATACAAAAGGCAGGCTTATCAACGCAATTTACAGGCACTACGCCCGTAACCATTTTAGCGCCTAACAACAAAGCGTTCGCGGCTTTACCTGCCGGTACTATCGACACCCTTTTAAAACCCGAACATAAGATAGAACTGGCAAGGTTGATCAATAACCATATACTGGCCGGTAAAATAACATCGGCAGATATTGCGAGGCAAATAAAAATGAATAATGGGCAGGCTGTATTTACCACGCTTGCGGGCAGCAAGCTTACAGCTAAAATAGATGCTAACCGCAACATAGCGCTTACCGATGAAAACGGAAGCCAAAGTGTGGTCAGTCGTTTTGATGTGCAACAGCTTAACGGTGTATTGCATACCGTAACCGCTTTGCTCATTCCCTCCCCGGCATTGTAAACAAGACCGTTAGCTGACAAACTACAGGGCATTTTCATACGTATCTTTAAGTATGAAAAAGTCGATAATAATTATACTGATATTAGGTGTTATTACAGCTATTGGCTGCGAAAACACAAAAGGCCAAACCGATAAAAAGAACGATGCTGTCAAAGAAGTTACCAAGGCAGATAAATCAGTTTGGAAAACCAAACTTACGCCCAACCAATACCACATTATGGTTGAACAGGGCACCGAAACCCCATATAAGAACGAATACTGGAACAATCACCAAAAAGGTGTTTATGTTAGCGCTGCCACCGGCGAAGTACTATTTACATCCGACGATAAATTTGACAGCGGCACCGGCTGGCCGAGTTTTGTTAAACCGGTTAGCATGAGCAAAATTGCCATAGTAACTGATCGCAGCTTCGGCATGAGCCGCGACGAGGTAGTTGAAAAAAGTACCGGCCTGCACCTTGGCCACGTATTTGACGACGGCCCTGCCGACCGTGGCGGTAAAAGGTACTGCATGAACTCGGGCGCGTTAAAGTTTATTAAAAAGTAACCGCGCGGCGTGGGCTTATTGAAGGGCGCAGCTGTGGTCTTACACGGGTGTTCCCTTCCTGGCTTAAACCAATGGTAAGATCAACCCACTCCTTATTAACAGCCCTGATCATTCTTTCTTTTTGCATGCGGGTAAAAGTGCTCACAAATTTAAAACGCTCCATAGCCATCTCTTCAGAATTTATCTCTTCAAAATAAACAAGGCGGGTAAGCTGCTGCGCGCTGTCGAAAAACAGGGTTGGCATCTGTTTGTAAAACTCCAGTGTTTTTAGCAAATCCGAGCTTAAGCCTACGTGCAAATTGTTTCTGTTTCTGTCTGTAATGATATAAATAAAGCGTTTCATGATAATAAAATTTGCTGTTTAAAAAATAATTACTAATTTTATGAGCATAAAAATACTAACTATTTTAGCAAATCCAAATTTTATGTCAATTATTTCATCAAATATTAAATTCCTAAGGAAAAAGAAAGGCTTAACCCAGCAACAATTTGCAGATCAGGTTGGTATAAAACGGTCTTTAGTGGGTGCGTATGAAGAAGAAAGAGCTGAACCAAAATACGAATTGCTAAAAACGATAGCATCTTTCTTTGATGTAACCATTGATGATTTTATAAAAGAAACCATCGATGAGAAATGGGCGCCAAAACCAAAGGGTAATCCGGCCAATTTGCGCGTGCTTAGCATATCGGTAGATAAGGATGATAACGAGAATATTGAACTGGTACCGATGAAAGCCAGCGCAGGCTATATGAATGGCTACGCCGACCCTGAATATGTATCAAAACTGCCTAAGTTTTATTTGCCCATGTTTAAGCAGGGCACTTACCGTGCTTTCGAAATAAAAGGCGACTCGATGCTGCCTTTATTATCGGGTACTATTATAATAGGTGAGTATGTAGAAAACTGGGGCGATATTAAACAAGGTGAAACCTACGTGGTGTTATCAAAAACCGAAGGTGTAGTATATAAACGTATAGGCAACAAATTCAGGGATAACAAAAAGCTGAAATTAATGTCAGACAATCCGGCGTATGAACCTTATGAAATAGGCGGCGAGGATATACTGGAAATATGGAAGGCAAAGGGTTATATATCAACCCAATTACCTACCCCAACACCCGAGCCTACTATGGAAAGTTTAACAGCCATGATGGCCCAAATGCAACGCTCAATATCCAAGCTGCAAAGCAACAACTAAGTTACAAGCAACAATTAAGTTACACGGGTGCGGCTAAACCATTATACATTACTTTTATCAAAACATCTATAAAAACCAAACAAATAGAAGAATGAAAAAGATTTTGTTAATGTGCTGCCTGTTTTTAGGAATTGCAGCTGTAAGCCATGCCCAGGGTGGCGGTGGTGGCCGTAGAATGAGCCCCGAAGACAGGGCTAAACAATTACAATCTGATTTGAAGTTAACTGACGATCAGACCACTAAGATTGTTGCTATTTACAAAGAGCAAAACACTAAAAGAGACAGCGTAAGAAAAGCTGCCGGTGACAACGCCGACAGACAAGAGTTGTTGAAGGCAATGATGCCTTTGATGCAAGCATCGAACGACAAAGTGAAAGCTTTATTAACTAAAGAACAAGCTGAAGCGTTTGACAAGCAACAAAAAGAAAGAATGGGCAGAATGCGCCAGGGTGGCGGTGACGGCGGAACCCCTCCTCCATCACAAAATTAATTTAAAGAAAAGCGGCTATCGGCCGCTTTTCTTATTTTAGCCGAAATTCATTTTCGCATTGTGAGGTCGTTTGAAAACTTTATAGAACAAAAACTCGCCGAAAGGCAGTCGGCAGGTATTTACCGAACGCTAAAACCGGAGAACCTACTGATAGATTTTTGCTCAAACGATTACCTTGGTTTCGCGCGATCGTCCGCACTAAAAGAAAAAATAACCACGGAGGTAAACCAGTACCCCGACAGCATGAACGGCTCCGCCGGATCGCGCTTACTGGCCGGCAACTTAACTTATACCGAAACTTTAGAGAAAGTAATAGCCGCCTGGCACAATAGTGAAACAGGATTATTATTTAACTCGGGATACGATGCTAATGTAGGCTTGTTCTCATCTCTCCCGCAGCGCGGCGATACCATCATCTTGGACGAGCTGATACATGCCTCTGTAATTGACGGCGCACGTTTAAGCCACGCTAACCGCTATACCTTTAAACATAACGATCTGCAAAGTCTCGAAGACAAACTGAAACAGGCCAAAGGCAATTGTTATGTAGGTATTGAAAGTGTTTACTCTATGGATGGCGACACCCCGCCCATAAAAGAAATTATTGAGATTACCGAAAGATACAACGCCGCCCTCATTGTTGACGAAGCGCACGCTGTTGGCTTGTATAATAAAGGGATAGTAGTCGAACAGGGCTTACAGGATAAGGTATTTGCGCAAATAGTTACCTTCGGTAAAGCTTTGGGTTGCCATGGAGCCATAGTTTTAGGCAGTAACAAATTGCGGGAGTACCTCATTAATTTTGCCCGTTCTTTTATTTACACCACGGCGGCATCATTCCATCAACTGGCATCGGTAAAAATAGCTTATGAGTTTTTACAGGGTGCTGATAGCGAGATCGAATCCTTACAAAACAATATAGCCGCTTTTAAACAAGGAGTCCAACATAACCCTGCCTATCCCCTGCTGGTCAGTGATAGCCCGATACAATGCCTGGTACTGAACAGTAACGAAAAAGCCCGCGAGGTAGCCGCAGCATTACAGGCAGCGGGAATGGACATCAGGCCGATATTTAGCCCGACAGTACCACAGGGCAGCGAACGGATAAGGATTTGCCTGCACAGCTATAATACAATAGAGGACATCGCTTTACTTACTAACACCATTAATACATTGCTACATGGCTGATCAACAACCATTATTTATAACCGGCATTGGCACCGGCATTGGCAAAACCATTGTATCGGCCATATTGGTAGAAAAACTAAAGGCCGACTATTGGAAACCCATTCAATCCGGCGACTTGGATAATAGCGATACCCTGAAAGTACAAAGCCTCGTATCAAACACCCAAACTGTATTTCATCCCGAAGCATATCGTTTAACACAGCCTTATTCGCCTCATAAATCGGCCGATCTGGATGGTATTACGTTAGATCTGCAACAGATCAATCTCCCCGAAACAAACAACCGCTTACTAATTGAAGGCGCAGGCGGATTGATGGTGCCCCTTAATTCGGGCAACTTATTGATCGACCTGATAAAGCAACTAAACGCTAAGGTGATACTGGTATCGCGTAATTATTTGGGCAGTATCAACCATACCTTGTTATCAGTTGCGGCCTTAAAACAATACGGCATCCCACTGGAGGGTATTATTTTTAACGGCATTAGCGATAGTTATTCGGAGAAATACATATTGGATTATACCGGCGTAAAACTGCTGGGCCATATCCCGGAATATCCGGCTATTGATAAAAAGATAATTGTTGAGGCAGGCAATTACATTCAATTATAAGCGGCATTTTGCTATGCGAATAATTTGCCTCACATTAGTATATCAATTACAAACAGTACACCAATGAAAAATATTACGGTTATAGGTTCGGGCACTATGGGGAATGGTATTGCGCACACCTTTGCGCAATACGGCTTTACAGTGTCGTTAGTTGATGTAAACGAGGCAGCTTTAAGCAAGGGCTTGCAAACTATTGCCAATAACCTCGACCGGCAGGTAAAAAAAGGCAGCATAACCGAACAGGTAAAAGCTGATACTCTTGCCAATATCACCACCTATACCGATTTAACCGCAGGTGCCCAAAATGCCGATCTGGTGGTAGAAGCCGCCACCGAAAACCCGGATATTAAGCTGAACCTGTTTAAACAACTTAGCGATATTTGCGGCGAGGATACCATACTGGCCTCAAACACATCCTCTATATCCATCACCCGCATCGCGTCGGTTACCAAAAAACCGGGCAATGTAATTGGCATGCACTTTATGAACCCTGTACCGGTGATGAAACTGGTAGAGGTGATTCGCGGTTACAGCACTACCAATGAGGTTACTTCTACCATTATGGCGCTATCGAGGCATTTGGGGAAAGACCCGGTAGAGGTAAACGACTACCCCGGCTTTGTGGCCAACCGCATACTGATGCCTATGATAAACGAGGCTATTTATACTTTGTACGAAGGCGTGGCCGGTGTGCACGAAATTGATACCGTAATGAAGCTTGGGATGGCACACCCCATGGGTCCGCTGCAACTGGCCGATTTTATTGGTTTGGATGTTTGTCTCGCCATTTTAAATGTATTGCATAGCGGTTTCGGAAATCCTAAATATGCTCCTTGTCCGCTGCTGGTAAATATGGTAACGGCGGGTAGCACAGGTGTAAAATCGGGCAATGGGTTTTACAAGTACACACCGGGAAGTAAGGAATTGGTAGTGGCAGATAAGTTTAATGGTGAAAGCTAAAAGGCTAAAGCGGAAAGGTGAAAGGATAAAGGTTAAAGCGGAAAGGCGAAAGCGGAAAGGTTAAAGGTTAAAGGTTAAAGCGGAAAGGCGAAAGTCGGAAAGGTTAATGACTGATGACCAAATGCCGAATGACAAAAAACTTTGCGCAGCGGAAAGAGATGTTGAGCATGGCGATGACAGGGTAAGTGCCGCCTCACTTTAAACCATTTATTATGTAGTATGGTCAAACCGGTAAATACTACATATTATGAAAGCAATATCAAAATTCGGAATATTGGCGATGCTGGTGGTATCGTTTCTTATAACTTCATGCAGCAGCAATCGTTATGTGGCTGTGCGCCCTGCCGATCCTTATTATAACAGACCACCTGTGCCTTACCGTGGCGCTGTTTGGGTGCCGGGCGAATGGGCTTATCGTAGCCACCGCTATGTTTACGTAAATGGTTACTACACTCAACCCCGTCGAAACCACGTTTACGTACAAGGCCATTGGGAACAAACACGCCGTGGCCATGTGTGGCATAAAGGCTACTGGCGATAATTATAAATGAGCCGTATATAACTTTGACAACTTTTTAAAAGTTGTCAAAGTTGAAATGCAAATACTATAATCTTTTACATCCTTTCAGGCACTTCGATGCCCAGCAAGCCCATGGCTTTCTTAATCACCTTGGCCGATGCTGCCGATAATTGCAACCTGAACTGTTTCAGGGTATCGTCTTCGGCAGAAAGTATTGATTTTTCGTGATAGAATTTATTGAACAGTTTAGCCAGTTCGTATACGTAATTGGCTATTACCGCCGGGCTGTATTCGTTAGCCGCGGTAGTGATGATCTGTGGGAACTGGTTCAACCATACGATCAGGTCGCGTTCTTCTTTGGCCAGTTCGGTTATAGGTGTACGATCATCAAAACCGATACCTGCCCTGCTCAATACCGAACGGATACGGGCATGGGTATATTGAATGAATGGGCCTGTATGTCCCTGAAAATCTACCGATTCGTTAGGATCAAATAACAGGCGTTTCTTTGGATCAACCTTTAACAGGAAGTACTTTAGCGCCCCCATACCTATAGTGTGATATAACTGCTTTTTTTCTTCTTCGCCAAAGCCGTCTACCTTACCGGCAGCATCCGTTTGTTCTTTGGCAGTTTGCACCATTTCGGCCATCAGATCGTCGGCATCAACTACCGTACCCTCGCGCGATTTCATTTTACCCGAAGGCAAATCGACCATACCGTACGAAAGGTGATACAAGCCATCGGCCCCGGCCTTACCTAATTTTTGCAGTATCAGGAAAAGTACTTTAAAGTGATAATCCTGCTCGTTACCCACCACGTATATCGACCTATCCATGTGGAATTCGTTATACTTTAATTGGGCTGTACCCAAATCCTGGGTAATGTAAACCGATGTACCATCCGAACGTAAAACGAGTTTTTCATCCAGTCCGTCGGCAGTAAGATCTATCCAAACAGAACCATCCTCTTTTTTAAAGAATACACCTTTTGCAAGTCCTTCTTCAATAATATCCTTACCTAATAGGTAGGTATTTGATTCGTAATAGTATTTATCAAAGTCAACACCAAGCGCCTTGTAGGTATCGGCAAAACCGGCATATACCCAGCTGTTCATGGTTTTCCACAGGCTGATCACCGCTTCGTCGCCTGCTTCCCACTGTTGCAGCATTTGCTGGGCTTGCTTTATCAGCGGAGCGTTCTTTTTAGCTTCGTCTTCCGTTTGGCCTTCAGCTTTTAAAGCTTCTATCTGTTTTTTGTATTCCTTATCAAATATCACATAGTATTTACCCACCAAATGATCGCCTTTAAGACCCGATGATTCAGGAGTTTCGCCATTGCCAAACTGTTGCCAGGCCAGCATTGATTTACAAATGTGGATACCACGATCGTTCACCAGGTTGGCCTTGATAACTTCGTAACCGGCCGCGCCTAAAATTTGCGCTACCGAATAACCTAATAAGTTGTTACGGATGTGGCCAAGGTGCAGCGGTTTGTTGGTATTTGGTGATGAATATTCCACCATTACCTTTTGTCCGTTTGGCTTTGCTTCGGCGAAACTTGCCGGTAATATTTCATTGTATAAGGTATCCAGCCAAAAAGCATCGCTGATAGAAATATTGAGGAAGCCTTTTATTACGTTAAAAGCAGCTACTTCGGGCAGGTTGGCCTTCAGGTATTCGCCAATTTCGTTACCGGTTTGCTCGGGCGATTTACGTGAAAAACGGGTGAACGGAAAGGTTACAATAGTTAACTGGCCTTCAAATTCTTTACGGGTTTCCTGTAAATTGATATCCGCGGGGGCAATATCGGTTTGGTATAAGTCTTTAACCGCTTTAACGGCTGCTTCAACAATAAAATTCATCGGGCAAAATTAATTAAAATGCCGGGAGTTTGGCGGAAAATTTCCACGATGCTGACTCATCCCGTCATCGCTGCGCTCGACACCCTTCTCTGCTGCGCAAAGTTTTTTGTCATTCGGCATTTTGTCATCAGTCATTAACCTTTCCGACTTTTGCCTTTCTGCTTTATCCTTTTACCTTTCAGCCTTTTGCTTTTACGCACGAAGTAGACAGTGTGAGTTAAACCCGCATGATATTTTATTGATAATTTCTGAATAGATTTGTTGTTTACAAACTGTATGACACTTAACGATAAAGATTTTAAAATAGATGTTACTTCAGAGATAGGCAACCTGCGCGCATTGCTCATACACAGCCCCGATAGCGGTCTTGGCAAAGTGGTGCCCTCAAAAGCGCAAGACTGGCTTTTTGAGGATATAGTGCACCTGGATACCCTCCGCAAAAAAGAATACGACTATTACGTTAAGCTGTTGCTGTACTTTCTCGATCCTGATAAAATTAAAGGCAAACTAAAGCAACTGGGTAAAGACCGCTCTTTTTACAAACCCGATAATAAAAACTTTCATGCCTCAACCAAGGTAATTGAGCTGCAAACCCTGTTAAGCGATATTTTAGAAGAAACCGATATCCGCAAGAAACTCGTGGCCTCGGTTTGTGCTATTGAGGGCTGCAATTATCGTTTACAGTTAAAGCTGATAGACACCCCTCCTATTGAACTGGCCAAAATTTTCATCTCCGGCTCGCTGAATGATGATGAAATGATATTTGCCCCTATCCCCAACCTTATATTTTCGAGGGACTTGGGGATTGCCGTTAACAACCATATACTGCTGAATAAACCTGCAAAAAAAGCCCGCTTCCGCGAGAGTTTGCTGGTGCGATATATCTTTTTTAACCATCCGCTGTTCGTTAAATTCAGGGATAATATATTGGAGATTCCCGAAACGGTGCAGCACTTTTTACGCCCAGGCGAGGATACCGATACCAAAACCACTTTAGAGGGCGGCGATGTAATGATGGTGAGTCCGCAGCATTTAATTATAGGTTGCAGCGAGCGTACTTCAACCAGCGGTGCCGATGAAGCCATAAAGCTCTTATTTGAAAACGATATGGTTAAGAAAGTAACCGTAGTTAAAATACCGCATAAGCGCGACTATATGCACATCGATACCGTTTTTACCCAGGTAAAACGTGATATGTGGGTGGTATTACATTCGCTGGCTGTGGCCGATAAACCTGTTAAAGAAGAAGGCCCGGCCAATTGGTTTGCCGACAAAAAGCTGAAAGAAAAACCCGAAATAGTACAGTTCAGGCAAGGTAAAAGACCAAAAACGTTCGACAATATTGAGCACCTCTTATCAGATATCAGCAAAAAAGATTTTGGCAGCGAGGGCGATACCAAGTTTATTTACTCGGGCAATAATACCTTCCCTTACGATGCCCGTGAGCAATGGACAGACTCGTGCAATCTGCTGGCGCTCAAAGAGGGAGTTGTTTTAGGGTACGACCGCAACGACAAAACCGTAGAAGCATTTAAGCAGAACGGCTTTACCATTATTAAGGTAGATGAACTGCTGCAGAAATTTGAGAACAACGAACTCGACCCGCAATCCCTTACCGATACCCTCATCCTGATGCCCTCGGCCGAACTTTCACGCGCCCGCGGTGGTTTCCATTGCATGAGTATGCCGCTGTGGAGAGAGGCAGTTGTCTGAACCGGAATTTGGGGGAATTAAGGAATTGGCAGATTTTTTTTTATTCCTTGCCTGTATCCCTATTCTCATTCATTCTGTAAATTCATAATATTGTCCGAACCAGAATTTGGGGGAATTAAGAAATGAACAGAATTTTTCTATTTCAACTATTACTCTATCCTGTTAACCATTTAAGTTCATTCTGTAAATTCATAAATTCTAAAAATTCCGGTTCAGACAAATGACCAACATGCAAACCACCTCCAACATATTAATGATTCGCCCGGTTAATTTCGGGTTTAACGAGCAAACGGCTGATAGTAACGCTTTTCAAAATCGCGATGCGGAACAGCAGGATGCACAGACCAAAGCCTTGCATGAGTTTGATAGCTTTGTGAAAATACTGCGCGATGCCGGTGTTAATGTAATTGTGGTTGATGATACACCTCAGCCACACACGCCCGATTCTATTTTTCCTAATAACTGGGTATCGTTTCATGATGACGGCACTATGTACTTATACCCTATGCAGGCCGAAAACCGCAGATTGGAGCGCCGCGAGGATATTTTAAGAGATTTGCAAGATAATTTTAAGGTAGCCCATGTTAACGACCTTAGTCGCTACGAGCTGGAGGATAAATTTCTGGAAGGTACCGGCAGTATGGTACTCGATCGTGAAAACAAGATCGCTTATGCCTGCATTTCGCCACGTACTAATGAGGATGTTTTACAGGCGTTTAGTGAGCAGTCGGGTTATAAAACAGTATTGTTCCATGCTTTCGATCAAAATGGCAAAGCCATTTACCATACCAATGTGCTGATGGCAATGGGCAGTAAATATGTGGTGATATGCCTGGATACCATTACCAACGACGACGAACTGGAACAGGTGATCGACGCTTTTTCTTCTACAGGTAAAGAGATCATCCCGATCAGTTTTGAGCAGATGAACCATTTTGCAGGGAACATGCTCGAAATACAAAACAAGGACGGCGAAAGCTTGCTGGTGATGTCGAAAAGCGCCTGGGACTCGTTAGACAACGAACAGAAAGAGTTACTAAGCAGCTACAGTAAGCCTGTGTATGCCGACATCAACACTATAGAAACCCTTGGCGGCGGCAGCGCGAGGTGCATGATGGCGGAAGTACATTTGCCAGCATTAAAATAAAATTTTTGAAAAATATAAAGGCAAGTCAGTCTATTTGCTGAATGTCAGAAATAACCATCGGATAGCCTTTTATAAAAATACACTTATTCTTAACCACTTTGTAATCAACCAATATGCAGAAACCACTTGTATAGCTTTTATCTTTGATCCATAAGATAGTTGTAAAAACATTCCTTTTTTTATCATAACAAGGTGTAACTACTTCAACATAGTTAAAATCTTCATCGGCTTTCATGGATATGGGGTTGGTGGTTTCGCTTTGTTTATATGAGTCGATATTTAAACTGTATGAAGCCGTGCTGTCAACACATTCACCCTTATTGGCATCTTGCAAAATATTGCTGAGATCATTGTTTTTCACGAACCTGTTACATACCACCCACTTTTTGGCGGTATATTTATTATCCATGACGTCTTTATCGAATTTGACAGAAGCGATTTTCTCTGATTTTTTGATAATGTCGCTTATATCCAACGATTGATCACTGTTATGTAGATTAAGCATCAGCATCATAGCGATCAGCATTTTGTTCATTTTTTGATAGTGTTAAGAGTTATGCAGATATCAAATATGCATTCTACAATTACTTATATCAAGTAAATCATTATAAATCTTTTTATAATGATAAATGCGCTCTGTATTAATACAAAGCACATTTATTGTTTTTTTTTGCCAAAATGTTTTGGTTATTATTCCGTATCTGTATAAGCATCACCGCCAATAAATATCATCGTGTTGGTTGCTTTTGCCGGTCTACCTGAAGCACCAAAAGCGAAGGATTTTTTAACGGTTTTGCCATCGGTAAAGGTAAGTTCAATGGTATTATTGTAAACTTTATAGGTACCGGCGGCGCTTGTTTTATTCCAGGCTTTGGCAGCGGGTGTTGATACCCCGGTATTGCTGCCTTCGGTGAAATGCGTGGCATCTACAAAATTTATTTTTGCTATGGATAAGGTATTAAGTCCGTTGCCGTAATCGCCGCCGCTTACCTTTTGATAGCCCTTTTTCAGTTTGACTGCACCTGTATAAGGATAGGCCGGAAACCAGTTTCCATTACCCAATTTATAATCGTGCTCCTGGCCTTTACTGTTGGTGAGGTAATAGGTTTCGCCGCTTTTACGCCACTTGCCCCAAACCTTGGGGGTTTTACTTTTTGATTCGGCTATGTTAAGCTGATCGATGGGTTCGTCACTTACTTCATAAAAGTCGCCGTTCTTAAACAATACTACGGGCTCAAACCGTATAGCTGCCGGGTAGCCACTAACGGCCCGGAAAAACCAACCTTCCACAGGAGGCGCTACCATTGAAAATGTTTTTACTCCGCTTGTAAAACTTGCAGTTACCAACAAAAGTGTAAAAGCAATAATGGTTGAATATGCTGCTTTCATGTTCATAATGAGTTTGTTTCGTTTTGAAAATTAACGCAACATGGGCACTTGTTGTTTGTTAAGTTTTTGTTATTAGTGCTGATTATAAAAATGTTGTATCCGTCATGCCGCGTTAGGGATTGCAGTGAAAAACTCACAGCGCGGGATGGGATGAAGCATGAGCGAAGCTTAATTTAAAAGTTAAAAGTCAAAAATCAAAAAACTTGTCGACCTGTTTATCGCCTTAGACATGAGAAAAATCATTTTTTGGGGCTTCGATTGAGAGATATTGCCAGTTTCTTTATCCACATACGTTTAAAGCTTCTTTAAAGTACACTTTCTGCTGTTTAAAAAACTTTGGGAGTATAAAGCATAACATTTGCAAACTATCCTACATAACATATTATTTATAAGCACCTTACAAACATTCATTTTCATATAACTGGCATCATAATGAGGCGAAAAATCCGCACAAAAACTGGACACAAAACAAATTACATTTCAACTATAAAATTAGGCCTAATAAATAGCTGAAAAATCCGTTTGAATTTTACATTTTTGCCAAAATTTTATAACATGCAGAGTTACCAGGAATTTCTTGACCTAAGTGTAGGTTTCCCGCAGGATGGTTTTGAGATAATAGATGATGAATTATACTTTCATGATCTTAATTTGATGGAGATGATTGAAACGTACGGTACTCCGCTGCGTTTTACCTACCTGCCAATAATTTCGAAGAAAGTACAGCAGGCCAAGCTGTTATTTCAGCAGGCCATAATTAAAAACAACTATCGCGGTAGTTATAAATACTGTTATTGCACCAAAAGTTCGCACTTTAAACACATTGTTGAAGAGGCACTTAAGAACGAAATCCACCTGGAAACATCATCAGCCTTTGATATGCCGATGATTGATACACTGGAGAAAAAAGGTACTGTAACAAAAGATATCACCGTGATTTGCAACGGTTTTAAAACCTTCCAGTACAAGCAATATATTGTGGATATGCTGCACGATGGTTTTACAAACATCATACCGGTGCTGGATAACAAGGAGGAATTTAACATTTACGATGACGAGATCGAGATGGATACGCCTTGTAACCTCGGGATTCGTATAGCGGCAGAAGAGCAGCCCGATTCACAGTTCTATACCTCGCGTTTAGGCGTACGTATGGAGGATGTTATCGACTTTTACCACAACAAAATTGAGAAGAACCCTAATTTCAGGGTGAAGCTGTTGCACTTCTTTATCAATTCGGGTATATCTGATACGCCATACTACTGGAACGAGCTGGAAAAATACGTTACCCTGTATTGCAAATTTAAAAAGGTAAACCCTGATCTGGATACTTTAGACATTGGCGGCGGTATGCCTTTTAAAGATTCATTGGTGTTCGATTTCGATTACGAGTACATGATCAACGAGATTGTAAGCCGTATTAAAGAAATCTGTGCCGAGCACGATACCATTGAACCGGATATTATTACCGAGTTTGGTAAATATACTGTAGCCGAAGCTTCGGGTATATTATATAAGGTAATTGGCCGTAAACAACAGAACGACAGGGAAAAATGGCTGATGCTGGATGGCTCTTTCATTACCAACCTTCCTGACGTTTGGGCACTCAACCAAAAATACATCCTGCTGCCGGTGAACAACTGGGATTCGGAGTATGACCGTGTTAACCTTGGTGGTATCACCTGCGACGGACAAGATTATTACAACCAGGAAGCCCACATGAACAGTGTGTACATGCCTAAAACCCGTAAGGTGCAATATCTTGGCTTCTTTAACACAGGAGCTTACCAGGAAGTATTAAGCGGATACGGTGGTATACACCACTGCCTGCTGCCATCGCCCAAGCATGTAATTATCCGCCGCAACCGCGATGAAACATTCAACTTCGAAGTATTCGGCGAAGAACAAAACAGCAAGCAAGTATTGAAAATACTCGGATACACTACTTAATTAGTGATTTAGTGAGTAGTGAATGAGTGATTAAGTCATTGGGCATTGGGTCATTAGTCACTAAGTAAGCATAAAAGGAAAGAGCGAAAACCACAGGTTTTCGCTCTTTCCTTTTTTATATCACTGATCAATCAATATCACTCAATCATCTTCCCTTACGCGTCAAATTTATCCAGCAGCTTTAATAGCGTTTCAAAATCTTTAGGGTATGGCGCGTGGATGGTTATTTCTTCACCGTTGAACAGTTTAAAGCTTACCTCGTAGGCATGTAGCGCAAAGCGTTTCATGATGGGCAGCTCTTCCTGCTCTTTACCTAAATGGTATTTACGTTTCAGTTTCGACAGAAAAACGGGCTGACCTTTGTACATCTCGTCTCCCGCTATAGAAGCCCTTTGTGTGGCTAAATGTATCCGGATCTGGTGCATACGACCTGTTACCGGGCGGCATTCTACCAGGGTATAGTGTTTATAGTACTTTAGGGAGTTGAACCAGGTTTCGGCACGTTTACCATCCTGCCTGCTGATGGTAACACTGCTTTTACCTACGTTAAGTATAGGCAGGTCAATAAACAGGTTCTCGAACACATGCGTACCATCAATTACGGCATGATATACTTTTTTAACCTGGCGCCTTTCAAACTGCATAGATACAGAGCGGTATGCTTCGGGGTTCTTGGCTATTATAAGGGCACCGGAGGTTTCCTTATCCAGGCGGTGGCATATCTGCGCGTCGTCCGAATAATTCTTCGCCAGGCGCAGCATATTTATCTCTCCGCCTTCACGCTCATCTAACGAACTGATGAAAGGTGGCTTATTAACCACAATCAGGTCGTCGTTCTCAAATAGTATCAGGTCGGCAAACTTTGGGATCTTCATATTTTATTATAGCCTGCAAAAATACGCTTTTAATTTTATACCGCACGCGGTTGCTTTAATCGGCTTTGCTACCGCAAAATAAACCGCTGACAAGGCTAACTATTGTCACTATATCACCAATAAAACAAAAGCCCAGCACCACTTGTTAAATATTTTATAATCAACAAATTAATCTATCAATTAAAGCATACATACCATGAGTACTAAATCAACTCAACCTGTTAACGACGAAAAAGGTTTTTTCGAAAAGGTGAAAGAAACGATCAGTCATATTTGGGAAGGCACCAAAGATGAAGCCGCAGAACTATCGGACAAAGCCGGCGATAAAATAGAAGAACTGAAAGAAAAAGTTACGGCAAAGAAAGCAACCGTGGCCAAAAAGACTGCCGCTACCAAAACAGCAGCAAGCAAAAAAGTAGCTGATACCACCGCGAAGGCCAAAGCTACTGCCGCCAATGTAAAAGCAAAAGCAGCCGACAAAGCCGAAGCCATAACCGAAAAAGCTAAAGCAACTACAGCCAAGTCTCAAAAAGAAGTGAAAGCCATAAAGACCGATGCCGCAACCAAAGCGAAAGCGGTAACCACAAAGACCAAAGCAGAAACAAGCGTTGTTAAAAAAGCAGTAGCTGCAAAAGCCACAACAACCAAACGCAAGCCAGCAGCAAGCAAATAGCTGTAAACAAAAAATGGATGGTAATTGATACCATCCATTTTTTGTTTAATATTTTCACAGCTTAAGCGCCAAATTTGTAACCAACACCTTTTACGGTTGATACGCAATCGTCGCCAAGTTTTTCGCGTAGTTTGCGGATGTGTACATCGATAGTACGGTTAGTTACTACCACTGAGTCTTCCCAAATGTTTTTCAGGATAACTTCGCGGGTATAAACCTTGCCCGGTTTTGAGGCCAGCAGGTATAATAATTCAAATTCTTTTTTAGCTAATACAATACGCTCGCCGGCTTTGTACACCAAATAAGCTTCGCGGTCGATAACCAGGTCGCCAATTTCCAGTTTGTTATCTACCACATCTTCAGACGGGGCGTTACGGCGTAATATAGCGTTGATGCGGCTTACCAGCGCGCGTGGTTTTATAGGTTTAGCTATGTAATCATCAGCGCCTACGTTAAAACCGGCAATTTCTGAGTATTCTTCGCTGCGGGCAGTTAAAAACACCATAAAGGTATTTTTAAACTCGGGCATGGTGCGCATAATACGGCATGCTTCAATACCATCCATTTTAGGCATCATGATATCAAGAACTATCAGATCGGGCAGTGAGCGTTTAGCTTCAGTTACCGCCTCCTGGCCATTATGTGCCAAAAATACCTGATAACCTTCTTTTTTTAAATTGTACTCAATCAACTCCAATATATCCGGTTCGTCATCAACAATTAAAATCTTTTGTTTGGCAGTGTTACTCATCCGTTAAATTTTTGCATAAAAGTATACGCTTAATTGAAGTAAATAGTTAACCTAATATTAACAAATTGTTAAGTATCACGATATATTAACAATTTATTGAGGCTTATTAAACGTTTTTTTAAGAAAATCTTCAAGTAGCACCCCGGTTATATTCTTGGCAACGATAACTCCCTGTGGGTCAATAATAAAGTTTGAAGGTATAGATTCTATTTGATAAAGACGCTCAACAGGTCCATTAAAGCTACTTAAATCAGAAGCATGATTCCATGTTAATTTATCTTTTTCGATAGCATTTTTCCAGGCCGGTACCTTATCGTCAAGTGATATGCCAAGTATATTAAATCCTTTGGGGTGATAAATAGCGTATTGCTTTACAATATTAGGATTTTCTTTACGACAAGGCGGGCACCACGAAGCCCAAAAATCAATCATTACATATTTACCTTTATAATCGGCTAAATTAATAGGTTTTTCATCAAGTCCGGGAATAGTAAAGTCCGGAGCCTTTTGCCCTACAGACACAGGTTTTATGATTGCCATTTGTTTAAGGAACTTCTGCACGAAAGGGTTATCTGAAAATTTCCCTTTTATAGCATCGGCATAAGCAACTAATTGCTGTTCATTCTCGCGCGGATCGAGAGAGGTAGATGCGTAAAATGCCGTAAAACTCTCCTTATTTTTACTAATAAAGCCAATAATTTCTTTTTCGTAATCTCTTACATTTTTTTGAAAAACAGGGCGGTAAACTTCGAGTAAAGAATCTTTATTACTCAATTTTTGTGTTGCCTGCTCATATTCAAGTCCGAGACGGGAGTTTTTATTACCCCAAAAATTACTTATTTTATTGAACTCTTCCAATTCTTTCGCCTCTTCAGAGCCTTTAATATTAACAGGGCCTTTTCCATTAGCAAATTCTGTTGAAAAGGTAATATCATCGCCATTTTTGGCTATCAGATCGTATGATGTTTCGGCCAAACGTATTTTATACAAGTTTTGGTAAGCCGATGAATACTTCAGTTCAAATTCTCCCTTTTCATCTAATTTACCTGTATCAACAACTGTAAGCTGGGTACTATCTAAACGAAGCAGATACGCTGTTTTTATCGGTCCGGGGTTTGCTAATTTGCCTGCAATATGAAAACTATTTTCATCATGCGCGCACGATGATACAAACGCGGCGATTAAAACAATGGCGATATACTTTAAGCTGTTTCTCATTTTGAGGCTTCTAACTCTTTTACTAATAGCTGGTTGGTTTTCTGCGGATCGATCTTCCCTTTCGAGCGTTTCATGATCTCGCCCATGAATAAGCCTAAAACGCCTTTTTTGCCTTTATGGTATTCCTTTACCTTATCAGGAAATTTCGCTATCGCTTCGCGGATGAACTGGTCGAGTTCATCGGTATCGGCACTGATAAGTAAGTTAAGTTCTTTAGCCAGCTCTTCGGCTGTTTTATCGGGCGCGTGCAGCATAGCCGGGAACAACTTGTGCGAGGCTACCGTATTATTTACCAGGCCATCGTCAATCAATTTGATCAACCCGGCAAGGTTACCCGCCTTCAGCCCAATGTCGCTGATATGCTTACCGGTTTCGTTAAGGTGCGATTTTACCGGCCCCATCAGTAAGTGCACCGCTGCTTTATAATTAGATGTATTTTTTATCAGTTCTTCAAAATACATGGCCACCTCTTTATCGGCAGTAATTACCGAGGCATCATAATCTGAAAGGCCCAGGGTTTGGGTGTATTTTTCGTAAAGTTCGGCCGGTAAAACCGGCAGGCTTTTGCGGATCTTGTTTACATAATCTACCGTTAAGCGTATCGGTTGCAGATCGGGCTCCGGGAAATAGCGGTAATCGTTCGCCATTTCTTTTGAGCGTAATACCGATGTTTCGCCGGTGTCGGCATTAAAATTCAATGTATTTTGGTCGATATGGCCGCCTGCTTCTATCACTTCTACCTGGCGGGCAAACTCATGCTCAATGGCACGCTGTACGTTACGTATAGAGTTAAGGTTTTTCACCTCGCAGCGGTTGCCGTACTCTGTAGCGCCTTTTAAACGGATGGAAATATTGGCATCGCAACGCATACTGCCTTCTTCCATGTTGCCATCGCAAATATCGAGGTAACGTAGTAAACGGCGAATTTCGGTAAGGAACTGAACGGCCTGCTCGCTGCTGCGGATATCAGGGTTGGATACGATCTCTATCAGCGGTACCCCTGCCCTGTTCAGGTCTATAAGCGAATCAGTACTGTGGTTATCGTGCGAGCTTTTGCCTGCATCCTCTTCCATGTGGATGTGGTGCAGCGTAAGCGTTTTAGTACTGCCGTCGGCCAGCTTTACCTTTACCGAACCACCCAAACATATAGGTGCCTGATCTTGCGAGATCTGGTAACCTTTGGGCAGATCGGCATAAAAATAATTTTTACGGGCGAAGCTATTATTAAGGTTGATATTACAATTACAGGCCAAACCCATTTTTACCGCGTACTCTACCGCCTTTTTATTGGTAAAAGGTAAAGTACCGGGGTGCCCTAATGATATGGCACTAATGTGGTGGTTGGGTTCAGCGCCAAAAGCTGCCGAATCGGGCGAAAAGATCTTGCTGTTGGTTGATAACTGCGCGTGCACCTCTAAACCAACCACCAATTCATATTTATCACCCTGTGCGCCTGTAAGAACTGTCATAGAAAATAGTATTCAGTTTTTGTTTACTGATTGTAAAGCCCCAAATATATAAAGTTAAACCTTTTTAGTAAAGCATTGTCAATTAAATAGGCACAAAGTTTGATTAATGCCCAACATATAAAACAGATACTTACAGATAACATGAAAAACCTTCTTAAAGGCTTGCTTGCAGCTACAGTTTTGCTTGCAGCCACTTACACCAGTACCAAAGCACAAGTTAGTTTAAGCGTTAATATAGGCACCTGGACACCGCCGCCCGCATACAGTACCGTTAACTATTATTACCTGCCCGAAGTAGAGAGCTATTATTATGCCCCAACACGCCAGTACGTTTACTTAGATGGCGGCAACTGGGTATGGCGCAGATCGTTACCGGTGCGTTACAACACCTACAACATTAATAATGGCTATAAAGTAGCGGTTTACCGCGATAGGCCTTACCGTTATTTTAATAACGACCGCACCCGTTACGTTAAATACCGCGGCTACCGCGGCAACGGCGTTGTAGTACGCGACAGGTATGTAAGTCGCCCCAGGGTAATAAACAGAACACATTATGTAGCCCGCCCAAGAGTGGTTAACCGAACACGCTATGTATCACGTCCGCGAGTAGTAAACCATACACGTGTAGTTAACCGGGTACATGTGGTAAACCGCGGGCATGGAGGACATGGAAAGCATTAATTGATAATCCCCCAAACTGTCATTCTGAGGTACGAAGAATCTATTATGCGTTACTCCTATCAAGCGTTTATTAGATGCTTCGTTCCTCAGCATGACAGTGTAGTACGGAGTTAACATACCTCCATTCAATAAAGTGGTTATAACATTTCGTTATTTCTACAGATCATTAAGCAGAAAGGGTTGAAAACTTTAAGTTTTCAACCCTTTCTTATGTAGTTAAATAAAAATATCTACGCTACAAAACTCCTTGCTTTTTCAAGAGCCCTGTCTAATCCGGTGATATCTTTACCGCCTGCTGTGGCGTAGAATGGCTGACCGCCGCCGCCGCCCTGGATCTCTTTGGCCAGTTCGCGGACGATGTTGCCTGCGTTTAGGCCTTTCTCTTTCGCCAGTTCTTCGGTGATCATTACCGTAAGGTTTGGTTTTCCTTCAATATCGGCAGCCAGCACCAGGAACAGGTTTGGTACTATGTCCTTCAAGTTATAAGCCAAATTCTTTATCGCATCGGCATTTGGCAGCGCCACTTTTTGGGCGATGAAATTGATACCGTTAATATTCTCTACTTTTTCGGCCAGTTCATTTTTTAAACCGGATGATTTTTCGAGCACGCTTTTTTCAAGTTCTTTTTTCAGTTTGACATTTTCTTCCAACAGGCTTTCGATACTTTTTGAAAGATCCTTCGGATTTTTCAGCAGCTCTTTAATATCTGTTACCAATTTGGTTTGAGCATTGATATAGTTTTCGGCAGCAATACCGGTAATAGCCTCAATACGACGAACACCTGCCGCAACAGCACTTTCAGAAATGATCTTAAAATAACCGATCTGTCCGGTTGCTTTTACATGCGTGCCACCGCAAAGCTCTTTGCTGAAGGTATCATCGAAAGTTATCACCCGTACAAAATCGCCGTACTTTTCGCCAAACAAAGCAGTAACACCGCTATTTATCGCCTGCTGATACGGTACGTTACGCTCTTCTTTCAGCGGAACATTCTCGCGTACCTTCGCATTTACAATAGCTTCTATTTGCGCTAATTCTTCATCGGTAACTTTACTGAAGTGCGAAAAATCGAACCTCAGATATTCAGCATTTACCAACGAACCTTTTTGGTTTACGTGGCTGCCTAATACCTGTTTTAAAGCGGCATGCAACAAGTGCGTTGCCGAGTGGTTACTCTCGGTACTATGCCTGCGGGATGACTCAACAATGGCGGTAAGCGCATCGTTAATATCCGTTGGCAATTTATCGGTAAAGTGAACGGTAAGGCCGTTCTCTTTTTTGGTATCGGTAACATAAATGATCTCCCCGTCAGGGAAAACCAGTTCGCCCTTATCACCAACCTGGCCACCACTTTCTGCATAAAAAGGTGTTTTATCTAATACCAGCTGGTATTGATCTTTACCTTTAGCGGTTACCTTACGGTATTTTACCACATGGGCAATGCTGTCTGTTTCATCGTAACCTGTGAATATTACAGCCTCTTCATCGCGGATCACCGTCCAGTCACCGGTATCAATAGCGGTAGCTGCGCGGGAGCGAGATTTTTGCTCTTGAAGAGCATCGTTGAAACCTTCAATATCAACTTTCCAACCTTTTTCACGAGCCATCAATTCAGTTAAATCCAACGGAAAACCGTAAGTATCTGATAACTCAAAAGCGGCCTGACCCGTGATTGTGTTTTTTTCAGCATCAGTTAAAGACACTGTTGTTATTTCTTCAAACCTTCTGATACCATTTTGCAATGTCCTTAAAAATGCAATCTCCTCCTCCAAAATCACCTTTTGTACAAAATCTTTCTGGCTATATAATTCAGTAAACACATCCTTAAACTGTTCAGCCAATAAAGGCACCAATTGGTTAAAGAAAGGCTCTTTAAAGCCAAGGTATTGGTACGAATAACGCACAGCCCTGCGTAATATCCTACGGATAACGTAGCCTGCTTTGTTGTTTGATGGCAGTTGCCCATCGGCTATAGCGAAACTGATGGCACGGATATGGTCGGCCAGTACGCGCATGGCTACGGCTTCGTTCCAATCGGAATCGCCGGGTACTGATTTTGCATTGTATTGTTTGCCTGATTTTTCCGCGATGAACTGGATCATCGGTTGAAAAACGTCGGTATCGTAGTTGGAAGTTTTACCTTGCAGTATCCTTACTAAACGCTCGAAACCCATACCGGTATCCACATGTTTGGCCGGTAATTGCTGTAGCGATGTATCCTTCAAACGGTTAAACTGCATGAATACATTGTTCCATATTTCGATCACCTGATCGTGATCGGCATTCACCAGCGTAGCGCCGCTTACTTCGGCACGCTCGCTATCGGGGCGGCTATCAAAGTGAATTTCAGAGCACGGGCCACATGGACCGGTTTCGCCCATTTCCCAAAAGTTATCCTTTTTGTTGCCGGGCAGTATGTGCGCTTCGTCAACGTAGGTTTTCCATAACTCGTAAGTTTCGGTATCTTTTTCCAAACCCTCTTTTGCGTCGCCCTCAAAATAGGTAACGTACAGGCGGTCTTTAGGTAGTTTATAAACTTCGGTAAGCAGTTCCCAGCTCCAGGCAATGGCATCCTTTTTAAAGTAATCGCCAAAGCTCCAGTTGCCCAGCATCTCGAACATGGTATGGTGATAGGTATCGATACCCACCTCTTCCAGATCGTTATGCTTGCCCGATACACGCAGACAGCGCTGCGTATCTGCCACACGCGGACTTTTCGCAGGCGCTTCACCTAAAAATATTTCTTTAAACTGGTTCATCCCCGCGTTGGTAAACATCAGGGTGGGGTCGTTTTTAATAACAATAGGCGCAGAAGGCACAATAGTATGCCCCTTAGAAGCAAAAAAATCCAGGAAAGCCTGACGTATTTCGTTAGCAGTCATTTATAAAATATTTGGAGTGCAAAGGTAGTTATTAGTGCGGAAGTCCGAAAGTCGGGAAGACGGAAAAGTCAGTAAGTCCGGAAGATAGAAAAAGTCTGAAGTCCGAAAGTCGGGAAGACGGAAAAGTCAGTAAGTCCGAAAGATAGAAAAAGTCTGAGAAGCAAAGAAAAAGTGACAAAAGAAAATGCACTGCAAAAATATTTCTTCCGGGTGTCTCATCTTTCGAGCTCCAAAACTTAAAATTTCTTTCGGACTTCCGGACTTGCTGACTTCCGGACTGAAACAAAAAATAATTACATTTGCACATGCCTTACAAAGAACGTGAAATAAACAAGATGTACTACACCATGGGTGAGGTATCGGCCATGTTTGATGTAAATCAATCGTTAATAAGATTTTACGAGAAAGAGTTTGATGTTCTGCAACCCAAAAAGAACAAAAAAGGCAACCGTTACTTTACCCCCGAAGACCTTGAAAACCTGAAGGTGATCTTTCACCTGATACGCGATAAAGGCTATACACTTAACGGCGCAAAAGAGCACCTTAAAAATAATATGGGCGATACCAAAGATAATCAGCGTGTGATAGATGCTTTGGATAACCTGAAAAAATTCCTGCTCGAAGTGCGCGATCAGCTCTAATTCCGGAGGCTAAAACATATCTTTATCGGCAACCAAACCAGGGCTAACAGATATGATTGCCGGTCATAAAGGCGAAATTCCATTTATAATTTTATTGATCCCCTACCTGCTGGGTATCGCCTTTGGCATTGGCTGTTTATCGGCCGCGCCGGTATGGTTGTTTGGGATCGCGTTTTTATTGCTTTCGGCTGTATTCGTCATTCTTAATTTAGCATATAAAAAGCTGGGCATTTATAAAATGCGCTGGCTGGGCGGTGTGCTGATCTTGTTTACCCTCACTTCGGCAGGCATTTTTAACGCTAACCGCAGCAAACAGCTTAATGATCCACTCCACTTTTCTAAGTATACCGGCAGTAGCCTCATTGTAAAGATCAACAGTGAACCTGTATTAAAGAACGATCTGTACAAATTCACCGCCACCGTAATACAAAGTATAAATGGCAATAAGCGACAAAACACCGCTGGACAATTGCTGATCTCAATAAAAGATACCGCGGCGAGCAGCTTATATTATGGCGATATATTGCTGATCCCGTCCAATTATAACGAGGTTGACCCGCCATTTAACCCGGCGGAGTTCAACTACAAAAAGTACCTGACCAATAAGAATATATATCACCAGGCCTACCTCTACCCTGGGCAGTACAGAGTGCTTGATATAAATAAAGGCAATCCTATCATCAGTTACGCCTTGCGTTTAAGGCAGCGGTTGGTACAAAAACTAAAAGCAAACATCCATAATCCGGATGCGGCGGCTGTAGCAGCTACGCTCATACTCGGTTACAAAGCCGATTTAAGTAACGATATTTTGCAAGCCTATTCAAAAACGGGCACCATTCATGTGCTCTCTGTATCGGGCGCGCATGTGGGTTTGGTGTATTTGGTGTTGGGTTTTCTGTTATCGTTTTTAGATAGATATAAGCATGGCCGTTTGATACGGACATGTATCATCATCATGTTGGTGTGGTATTATGCTTTACTCACCGGGTTTTCGCCGCCTGTATGCAGGGCAGCGGTAATGCTGTCGCTTATTGTGGCGGGTAAAACTTACAGCAGGTATATCAATACGCTCAACCTGCTGGGCTTTTCTGCTTTCGCGCTTTTACTGTTCGATCCTTTTTTAATTACCGATGTAGGCTTTCAACTCTCGTACCTTGCCGTTGCCGGTTTAATTGTTTTGCAACCTGTTATTTATAAATGGATACAAGTAAAAAATAAGTGGCTGGATAAGTTGTGGCTGTTATGCTCGATATCTATAGCCGCGCAGGTGATCACCTTTCCGCTAAGCGCTTATTATTTCCATCAAATACCGGTTTACTTTTTATTCAGCAACCTGTTCATCCTGATACCATCGGCAGCTATTATGTATACCGGGATTGCCTGCCTGTTACTGCCCGAGCATTGGCTGATCAGCAAGTGGCTGGCTTATGTTACCGAGCAATTAATACTACTGATGAACCGTGTGTTGGCCTTTGTAGAGCATGCGCCTTTCGCCAGCATCAGCAAAGTGTGGCTTACCACTGCCGAATATTTGTTGCTGTATGCCATCATCATCACAGGCTTTTATTTCATCTACAATAAAAACCACAAGCTGTTAAAAGCCGGTATTGGTTTGCTTCTGTTATTTTGCATCAGTATCAGCTATAAAAAATATCGCGCTTACAGCAGCAGTGATGTGGCTTTTTTAAATCTGCGCAAGCATACCGGCATCGTGTTAAGGCAGGGAAGTGAGGCCGTAGTAATTACCGATATACCGGCTGATGATAAAGGCTATCAATATTCGGTACAGCCCTATTTGGATAGCAGTAAGGTAGCCACTACAACATTGGCAAACATTGATAGTAATGTAAAAACAGACTTCACCTATAAAAACGCTGGCTTGATAAAATTTCGATCGCTGAATATTTTAATGCTTACCCATGCTGCTAACCGCTTGCCTGCAAGCGATATAAATGTCCATTACGTTTATGTCAGCGGTAATCCTGAAATTGACATTGCTTCTTTATTACATAACAATAGCTGCAAAATGCTTATTATAGCTGCCGATAACGGGAAAAAGTTAACAAATGAATTGGTAAACGCGGCACGAGTGCATCATGTAAAATATTATCTGCTCAAGCGTAACAAATCATTTATAGCCCCATCTAATTGAAAAATATAATTGCTATACAAGTATAAAAAACCTACATTGTATTAATTAAACAACAACCATGAATATCAAATTTTTCTCGGCTGCTCTGGGCTTAGCGCTTACCGCCACTGTAATGAGCGCAAGTGCGCAAAAAGAGTATAAAGAAGGTGTTATTACCTATACTATTGAGTCGCCGCAGGGCACTATTGATGCCAAAACATATTTCAAAGGCGATAGCAGCGCATACAGCATGCAACAAGGCCCGGCAGATATTAAATTTATCGGCACCAACGAAGGCACTTTCTTCGCGGTATTAGTTGACGTACCTGTTGCATCAATTAAAAAAGCGGCCATAGCTACCCCTGCCGAACTGGAAGATTTTAAATCAAAATCACCTGATTTTACTTTCACCCCTACTACCGAAACCAAAGTGATCAATGGTTTTAAATGTAAAAAAGTAACTGTAAAAGATACCAAAAGCGGCAGCAACTACGATGCCTGGGTAACTAATGATATTACCATCCCTACCAACATGATGAGCACCCACTTTAAAAAAGCAGGTGGCATACCGGTTCAGTTCACTACTTTACAAATGGGACAAGCCATTAACATCAACCTGAAATCAATTACAGGTGATAAAGTACCGGCAGGCATATTCGCTATACCGGCCGACTTTGAAAAAGTAACCATTTCAGATCTTAAAGCAATGGGTGGCGGCGGTAACTAAGAATTACTGTCATCACTGATTAACAATTTAATAAAGGCTTTTTAACATTGAGGTAATTCGCTATTTTTGCGCCTCAATGTTAAAGAGCCTAATTACTTTTGTCCGTTTCCTGATATTTTGGGTAGTCTTCTCGGTAATCACCCGAGCTACCTTTGAACTGTATTTTATTGACAAGTTCAAGAACGTTACTGTCAGCGAAATCATACAAAGCTTCCTCTACGGTGTCCGTATCGATTTTTCTACCGCCGCTTATATTTCGGCTATTCCCCTGCTGGCTTTTATTATTAACTGGTTTATTCCGAGAGGCTACATTAGGCCCATTTTTTTAAGGGGTTACGTATACTTCTGCATATTCATCATCTCGCTGATCGCTATTCTTAACCTGAATATCTTTAGGGAATGGGGTACCAAGATCATTTTCAGGGTATTTGATACCTTTTATCATTCACCATCAGAAGCAGTTGCTTCTACCGGCTCATCGCCTATCGGCTTTAGCTTGCTTATCGGTGCTTTCCTGCTGGCATCGGGCATCCTATTATCGCATGTAATTATCGATTACAACTTTAAAAAGCCGCAGGTTTCCATTTACGCAAAACCTTTTTTAGCACTTTTGCTTGTTGGCTTAAATGTACTGGTGGTACGCGGCGGCTTGCAGGTAGCCCCCATGAACCAAAGTATGGCTTATTTTTCGGACAAACAGATCCTTAACCAAAGCGCCCTCAATACCGAATGGAACCTGCTGCATAACACGGTTGAAAATTTTAAAACGCCATATAATCCTTATGTTTTTATGCACCCGGGCGAAGCAACGGCATTGGTGAATAGTATGTATAAGGTCGAGCGCGACAGCACTACGCACATACTTACCACTAACCGCCCCAATATTGTCATTTTTCAACTGGAGAGTTATACGGCCGATGTAATAGAATCATTAGGCGGTGAAAAAGGCGACGCGCCAAACTTTGAGAATTTCATCCATGAAGGGGTATTGTTTGATAGCGTATACTCTGCCGGCGACCGTACCGATAAGGGCATTGTTGCCATACTGAGTGGTTTTCCATCGCAGGCTATCCGTACCATAGTTGTTGATAACGGCAAACAGGAACGCCTGCCTGCATTAAGTAACGTGTTTGAAAAACTGGGCTACCCTACCTCCTATTTTTACGGCGGCGAAAGCGAGTTTATGAACTTTAAGGCTTACCTGTTAAGCCATAAGATAGACAACCTGATAGACAAGAAGAACTTTGAGCAAAAGGACATGAACTCCAAATGGGGAGCGCATGACGATGTAGTACTGAAAAAGAACATCAAGTTTTTAAAAGGCCAGCAGCAGCCCTTCTTTTCTTACGTGCAAACGTTGAGCAACCACGAACCTTTTGAGTTGCCTGTTCCGCCGCATTTTCCGGGAGATGATTTGAGTAATAAATTCAGAAGCACGGCTTATTATACCGATGCCAGTTTAAAAGAGTATTTCGACCTGGCTAAAAAATACGACTGGTACAAAAACACGCTGTTTATTTTAGTGGCCGATCATGGTCACCGTTTACCACGCAACAATGCTGACCCGTTCGAGCCTGAAAAATATCATATCCCGCTATTGTTTTTTGGCGATGTGATAAAACCCGAATACCGTGGTAAAAGGATCAATAAACTCGGTAACCAAACCGATATTGCCACTACCCTGCTTGCACAGCTTGATTTGCCGCATAACCAGTTCAAGTGGTCGAAAAACCTGTTGAACCCCTATTCCAAACCATTTGCGTTTTTCGATTGGGATAACGGTTTTGGCTTTATGCAGCCTAACCAGGTAGTATCGTACGATAGCGGCGGTCAGCAAGTGATATTTATTCAGAACAAAGACCAAAATAAGCAACTCACTGATAGCACTTTGCAATATGGCAAAGCTTTTATGCAGCAGATATTTACGGAGTATATGAAGCTGTAAGTGGATTATCAGCCTCACCATCCACTGTCATGTTGAGGTACGAAACATCTGTTATTCGATTGGCTTTTTATCAGCTGAACCGATTCTGGCTATACCTTCCATAACGATTTTACTCACCCCGCCTACGCTTCGCTGGGCGACCCTCTCTTTCGCAAGCGAAAAAGAGGGTAAAAAGAAATCGCGATAAAAATACACTTATTAAATTCCCTCTTTACGAAGTAGAGAGGGTGGTCGAGCGAAGCGAAGATCGGGTGAGTTAGCCTATCGGTATGCAAACTTTTACACTTCCGCAGTCGCTACGGCTACGGCCGAGTGACGACTATCCCGCGGCGTCCCGCCGCTGTACAATAGATACGTATTTAGTATGTAAGCTGAAAGCTTACGCCATGCATTCGTCACGAGTTACGCTATACTAAACTCGCGACAGCGGAGAATGCATTTTCAAGAATCAACCTTTGACAACTTTTAAAAAGTTGTCAAAGGTGAAATATACGAGTATCCGGCAGGTGAAAGCCGCCAACATGCTTACTCATGGGCTTCAAGTCCGCAAGAGCCGGGAAGATTAAAAAACTAAAAACCGGAACCTGAAACCTCGAACCCGGAACCTCCCCCTCCCACAACCTACAACTCAATTCAACTCATTTCCCAAAGCATTTACCCAATCGCCAAACAGTTTGGTTTCTATGGTTACGGCTTTGTCGGCGTGGAGTTGCCAGTCGGTTGAGAAATGCTGAAGTTGGTTGATCATTTCTTCGAGGTGACCTTCTTCTTCCAGTATGATAGATTTTACGTTTACTTTGCTGCCTACTGCATCCAGCGCGTCCTGGTAAATTGGGTATAATTCATCGGCACGCACTTCAATGGCGTAAGTAACTAACAAGTAAGCTGCGAAACGCAATTCTTTTCCTGAAAGGCCAAGTTCTTTTTTAAGATAACGGCAAACCTCTACATCCAACTGGTTCAAATAATATTTACTGTAAGCCGGTGCCAGCAGGTATTCGGCAGCGTAAGTTGGGCATAAATCGTTGCCTGTTTTTTCTATTTGTTTTTTGAGGTAGAAAGCATGGCGGTGTTCTTCGGCGGCATGCTTCAGTATGATATAGGTAACCGTTATCGGATCCTCACTGGCAGATATTTTGCGTGCGCCGGTATTTTCCATCAGCGAAAGCGTATTTAACCAGCGGGCGTGTAATTGGTTATCGGCAATTATGTTTGGTAAAATTGTGTTCAGTTCCATAGGGATCAAATTTCTTCGAGGGCATCCTCAATTTTGCGGTAAATATAGTTTAGCTCATCGTTGCTAATGCAATAAGGAGGTAAAATGTAAATAATATTACCAAGCGGGCGCAGTATAACTCCGGCATCCAAAAAGTAATGGTACAGCTTATCGCGCAGCGAACTAAAGTACGATGTATTATCGCCCGTTTCCCATTCTATAGCCAGTATGGTACCGGTTTGGCGGGTGGCTTTTATTTTAGGGTGATGTTTTATCTTTTCTTCAAACTTAGTATGGGCAGCTACTATCCTGTTGATATTATCCGCGGTAGCGTTATCCAAAAACAGATCTAAACTGGCTAAAGCTGCCGCGCAGGCTACCGGGTTAGCGGTATAAGAATGTCCGTGAAATAAGGTTTTCAACTTATCGTAGCTTAAAAAGGCATCATATATGGCCTGCGTACAGGTGGTTAAACCGAAAGCCATAGTGCCGCCGGTAAGTCCTTTTGAAAAGCACATGATATCCGGCTGGGTGTTTAGGTGATCGCAGGCAAATGATTTGCCTGTGCGCCCGAACCCGGTAAATACTTCATCAGCAATGGTGAGTACTTCTTCCTCACGGCAGTGCGCCATCAGTTCATCCAAATATTTAGCCTCGTACATGATCATCCCTGCTGAACCTTGTACCAATGGCTCGAAGATGAAGCAAGCGAGATCGGATTTGAGAGACGAGATGTGAGATTTGAGATTGCCAATATTATCTTCATTTGGCAGATCGATAAACTCCACCTCAAACAACAAACTATCAAAAGCAGCCGTGAAAGCGCTGCGCCCGCTTACCGACATGGCACCGAAGGTATCGCCATGATAGGCGTTTTTAAAGGCCAGTATCTTTGTGCCCGGTTTATCCTGGTTGCTCCAGTATTGCAGGCACATTTTAATGGCTACTTCAACTGCGGTAGAGCCGTTATCAGAATAAAAGGCTTTTGCCTGATTGTCAGGCAAAATAGCCAGCAGCCGCTCGGCCAGTTCAACAGCCGCGGGGTGCGTAAACCCGGCGAAGATCACATGCTCTAATTGCAATAATTGCTCGGCAACTTTTTGAGCAATGTAAGGGTTCGCATGGCCATGTATGTTTACCCACCACGACGATACCGCGTCGATATATTTTTTGCCATCCTCACCGTACAAACAAGCGCCCTCGCCGCGTACTATGGGTACAGGTGGCTTGGCGGTTTGCATTTGCGTATAAGGATGCCATATTACTTTTAAGTCTCTTTCAGCTAAGTTCATATTGTGTTTTTAACAGTTTAACCACGTGCTGATCTATCGGAAAGGTTACATCAGCAGGTTGCAATTCACTAATTTTTATCCAGCGAAAGGCCTGCAAGGCTTCGCCCTCTCCATCAAAATCAAATGCCGTGGTTTTCATGACCAGGTTAAACGGATCAACATTTTTTACGAGGTAATACACGCTGATCAGTTGCGTATCTATGTGATTGGCAAAGGCCGATTTTATAAAGAAATCCGTAGTGTAAAAATGGCTCAATATTTCCACTTCCATATTACATTCTTCCATAAACTCACGCTTAAGGCCGTCTATCAATCCTTCACCATACTCTAATCCCCCACCAGGGAATTTGCTGAACCTCATGCCGTACTCCTGCTCATCGCTTATCAGCAATTCATTATCGCTGTTGATCAGCAAGCCGTAAACCCGTAAATTTATTTTGCTCATGGTTATTCGAAGTGCTTTTTATTAGGCATCACCTTGTCCAAGGTCCATTCAATCTCAATACGTTTAGGCTCCGATCGTATGGGGCAATTGGGCATACTGCAATAGTGGCAGCAGTCGGGCAGGCAAGGGTCGGTGTGTATAAATAACTCGGTTTTAATGCCGGCTTCGCTGTTGATCATCTTATCTACCAAAGAAACCTCCTCGTGCACCCGTATCAGGTCGAAATAATTTGGCAGGGTCAAATGGCAATCGATATGCAGTTCATTACCATACTTTTGCGCACGCAGGTTATGAATATCTATCCATTCGTCCTTACGTTTATCGCTTAGTACTTTCAATAGGTTATTTACCAGTTGAAAATCGGTTTCATCCATCAACCCGCCAACCGAACGGCGTACCAGTTTATAACCTGTGAATACGATATATAAGCCCACAGCGATAGAAAGCGCGCTATCCAGCCAAAGTATCTTAGTAAAATGAATCAATAACAAACCTACCACCAGGCCTATGCTTGTAACAGTATCGGTAAGCAGGTGGTGACCGTCGGCTTCAACGGTTATAGAGCGGAGTTCTTTACCTTTTCGTATCATATAATACCCCAAGGCGCCATTGATCAACCCGGTAATACCAATAATGGTGGCTCCTAATAAAAGATCGTGAATTGCGGTTGGGTGAAAAATGCTGTAGGTTGATTTTATGATGATCATGATACCGGCAATGCCGATGAGTGCGCCCTCGATGAATACCGAAAAGAACTCTACTTTACCGTGCCCGTAAGGATGGTTTTCATCGCGCGGAAGCGAAGAAAGATAAATGCTGAAAAACGCGAACGAACTGGCTACCACGTTTACAATACTCTCGGCAGCATCGGTAAGTACAAAGTTTGAGGCTGTTAAAAAGTAGGCAATAAACTTCGCAAACATCAGCTCAGCACCCGTTATCAGCGAAATTAAAATGATTCTTTTCTGTTCCCTCAAAGCGTTCCGAATTTAGAGTTCAAATTTAAAAAATAACATCAGTAAGTAGCAGTAAACTTATTTTCTATATTTGCCGCGATAACACAAATAATATGAGTACATTAAGTAACAGGATAAATAACCTGTCGGAATCACAAACCATTAAAATGGCCAAAATGGGCCGTGAGCTTGCTGCTAAAGGTGTTGATGTGATAAGCCTTAGCTTTGGTGAGCCTGATTTTCATACCCCTGAACATATTAAGGATGCCGCTAAGAAGGCGATGGATGAAAACTTTACCTATTATACACCCGTAGCCGGTTACCCGGATCTGCGTAAAGCTATAGTGAAGAAACTTAAGGACGAGAACAACCTTGATTACGACATTAGCCAGATCGTAGTATCAACCGGTGCTAAACAGGCTATCGCTAACGCGGTTTTATGTTTGGTTAACCCGGGCGAAGAGGTAATTATCCCTACCCCTTACTGGGTTTCGTACTCTGAAGTAGTAAAACTTGCCGAAGGTAACAGCGTTTTCATTAACACTACCGTTGAGCAAAACTTTAAAATTACTGCCGAGCAACTGGAAGCTGCCATTACCCCGAAATCAAAACTGTTCATGTTTTCGTCGCCATGTAACCCTACAGGCAGCGTTTACACTAAAGAAGAGCTGGAATCACTGGTAAAGGTTTTTGAAAAACATCCGCAGATCTATATCCTGTCTGACGAAATTTACGAGCACATCAACTTTGTTGACAAGCACGAATCAATCGCCCAGTTTGACAGCATTAAAGACCGCGTGGTAGTGATCAACGGTTTCTCAAAATCTTATGCCATGACCGGTTGGAGAATTGGTTACACGGCATCAAACAAAGAAATTGCCGCTGCCTGCGATAAAATGCAAGGCCAGATCACTTCAGGTACCTGCTCTATTACCCAACGTGCCGGTGTTGCCGCTTACGAAGGTGGTTTAGAGAGCGTACACCAAATGCGCGAGCAATTCAGAAAACGCCGCGACATTGTGTACAACCTGCTAAAAGATATTGACGGCGTAAACGTTAACCTGCCCGATGGCGCGTTCTACTTTTTCCCTGATGTAACTTCTTTCTTCGGTAAAAGCTATAATGGCAAAACCATTAACGATGCTGATGAACTGAGCATTTACCTGCTTGAAGAAGGCCATGTTGCTACCGTAGGCGGCGATTCATTCGGCGATAAAACTTCTATCCGTTTATCATACGCGGCATCAGAAGAAAAACTGATTGAGGCTGTAAGAAGAATAAAAGAAGCTTTAGGCAAACTAAGCTAAGCAAAACCTTATATAAAGCAGAAAAGCCCGCGAATTGCGGGCCTTTCTGCTTTTAAAGTACTGTTGATTACAACGAGAAGCCGTAAGCTAAACGTAAACCAACTGTACCCCAGTTATTATTGTTACCACTGAAGTTTTCGTATTTAACGCCAACATCCCATGATTTATCGGCCCAACCCAAAGTTGGCGCTAATATTAATTTAGTGTTGTTACCTTCGTTAGTAGCAAAACCGGCACCGGCCTCTGCACCAAAATACAGGTTATCTGTAAAGAACGATTTGATACCCAATTTAACCGGGATGATACCGATATCATCATTTTTAAAAGTTACACCTGATTGGGTTACATCTTTACCAAAATAGTTGTAGTAACCTGATGTTAAGGTAAGGGCTAAGTTATCAGCCAAACCGTATTGTAAACGGGCAGTACCACCTAATTGGAAACTTGTATAGTCTTTTATTTTACCGGTTGGAAGACCGCCTTCTAAACCGAAACCTAAACGCCATGCGCTTTTATCATTAGTTTGTGCTTGTACATTAGTAGTTCCGATAAAGATAGCAACTGCTGTAAGGGCTGTAGCTACAATTTTAGTCATTGTTTTCATTGTTGTGTGTTTTTGTAAATAATCATTTAGATTTTCACGTCAACCTTTACAAATACTTTGCCAACAAGGGCTGCTTAGTGTGTTGTGATATTTGTATGACGGAAGCTACAACATGAAATATGAAGAAATATTTCATAATTGAAATATCTTTCAAATTGTTATTCAGTCGTTTAATATTAGCGCATATCAGCTTAAATTTCATAATATGATATAGTATGTATCATATATTATTAAAAACAATATGTCCTGTCAGACTGACAAAGTGTATTAAAACCATGTCAACACTGTATTATCAAAGTGTATATTATAAACTGCACTAAAGCAGAAAAGCCCGGTAAACCGGGCATTTCTGCTTATAATATCGCGTAGATTACGCTTGCGGATCGTGATCCGGATCGGGCTTGTGATTAGCCTTTAATTCGGCCAGCTTCTCTTCGCCATAGGCAAACTTGGTAATAATGTAGAACAATACCGGTACTATAAATATAGCCAGTGATGTTGCCGCAACCATCCCCCCGAATACCGTGAAGCCAATAGTTTTACGGGCTTCAGCACCTGCACCTGATGAGAACAATAAAGGTAAGATACCTAATATGAATGCCATCGACGTCATGATGATCGGTCTTAAACGTAGTCTTACTGCTTCAAGCGTCGCTTCTTCGAGGTCTACCCCCAAATCAACACGCTCCTTGGCAAACTCTACAATCAGGATGGCGTTCTTGGCCGCCAAACCTATGAGCGTTATCAAACCTATTTGCGCGTAAACGTTATTGGTTAAGCTTGGGAAGAAGTACAGGCACAAGATTGCACCAAACGCGCCCAGCGGCACTGCCAGCAGTACCGAGAACGGTACCGACCAACTTTCGTACAAGGCGGCCAGGAACAGGAACACGAAACCGATTGACAACGCGAAGATGTAAATGGTTTTTGAACCCGATAACAACTCCTCACGGCTTAAGCCCGAGAACTCGTAACCATACCCTTGCGGCAAGGTTTGAGCGGCTACCTCTTTTAACGCGTTGATAGCATCACCACTACTGTAACCCGGCTTGGTACCACCGTTGATCTCGGCAGAACGGAACAGGTTGTAGTGAGAAATAAGCGGCGCGTTTTCGATTACCTTATAACTGGTAAGCGTGCTTAAAGGCACCATGCTACCCGATGAGTTACGCACAAAATACTGCCCGATGTTTTGGATATTGGTACGATAGTTAGTATCGGCCTGGGCCACTACCCTAAAGTTACGCCCATATACGGTGAAGTCGTTAATGTACGAGCTACCCATGTAGGTTTGCAGTGCAGTGTTGATATCATTGATCTGCACGCCTAATTTTTTAGCTTTTTCACGGTCAATAGTCAACTGGTAAGCCGGTGTACGAGCCGTGAAGAACGAGAACGCGCGTGCAATTTCCGGTCGCTGATTTACAGCTGCCAGGAAGGTTTGCAGAGTTTTTTCAAAGGTTTTAATATCGCCGCCTGCTTCTCTTTCCTGTAAAATGAACGAGAAACCACCGGTGTTACCCAAACCCGGGATTGCCGGAGGCGAGATAACTACCACACTGGCCTCTTTAAAGCGTGCCAGCTTTTTTTGCAGGGTAGCGATAACGCCTTGCAGTTTATCTTCTTCCTTAGTACGTTCTTCCCATTTTTTTAGCTGAACGAATATGGTGGCACTGTTTGATTTGGTTGCAAAGTTAACCGCGTTCAAACCGCCTAATGCCGCGTAGTGATTAATAGCAGGTACACTATCCAGCACTTTCATCATTTCGTGCAATACGGCAACGGTTCTTTCAGTTGATGAACCTTCCGGCAAATCGTAAGTAACAAATACACGGCCTTCATCTTCCAGCGGAATAAACCCTGATGGTTTAGCCCTGAAGAGTAATACCGTACCTATAATAATACATACCAGTATAATAATTACAAACTTGGAGTGTTTGATACCTTTATCAACCGTGTTACGGTATTTATGGGTTACCCTATCAAACCAGCTGTTAAACTTAAAGAAGAATTTATCAAGGCCTTTTGAGCTTTCGTCGATCTTATGCGGACGTAATATCAACACGCACAATGCCGGCGTTAATGAAAGCGCCACAAATGCCGATATCAATACCGATATAGCGATGGTAATTGCGAACTGCTGGTATAAACGACCAACAATACCCGGTATAAAACCAACCGGTACGAATACCGCGCCCAAGATAAGGGCAATGGCAATTACCGGGGCCGAGATGTCGCGCATGGCATGCAGGGTTGCATCCTTTGGCGACATGCCCTTTTCATCCATGTAATGCTGCACGGCCTCTACCACCACAATGGCATCATCCACCACAATACCAATGGCCAGTACGAAACCGAACATGGTAAGCGTATTAATAGTAAAGCCGAGCGGGATAAAGAAGATGAACGTACCAATAATAGATACCGGGATAGCCAGTACCGGGATAAGCGTTGTACGCCAGTTTTGCAGGAAGAGGAATACCACTATAATTACCAGCGCGAGCGCGATAACCAGGGTTTCTACCACCTCATCCAAAGATACCTTTACCACAGTTACCGATTCGAACGGTACTACGTAAGAAATATCATTAGGAAAGGTCTTTTTCAAATCTTCCATTGTAGCGGTAACAGCGTCGGCAGTTTCAATAGCGTTACTTCCTGGGGCCTGGTATATTAACAGGTACGAAGCACGTTTACCATCAACAAATGAGTTACCGGCATAGTTAAACTTACCTAACTGCACGCGGGCAACATCTTTTAAATGCACTATAGCGCCATTGTTAGGCTGTGTTCTTACTACTATGTTTTCAAACTCCGATGCCTGGGTTAAACGGCCTTTTACCAATACGGTATACTCAAACGTTTGACCGGTCATTTGCGGGGTTGAACCTACTGTACCCGCGGCTACCTGCGCGTTTTGCTCCTGCAAGGCAGCGGTAACGTCGGCGGCGGTCATGCCTAAGGCAGCCAGTTTATCCGGCTTAAGCCAGATACGCATACTAAAGTCATCGGCACGTGTAAATACGTCACCCACACCTTTGGTACGCAAAAGCGCATCTTTAATAAATACGTTGGTATAGTTATCTACAAAGGTTACATCGTGCGATCCTTTTGGTGAAAACATGGCCACAAGCATCAAAATGCTCGGGTTACGTTTACGTACGATCATACCTAAACGCTGTACTTCCTGCGGCAAGGTTGGCAGGGCTATACCTACACGGTTTTGCACATCGAGCGCGGCAATATTAATATCGGTACCAATTTCAAAGTTAACCGTCATGCTCATGGCACCGTTACCGGTACTGTTACTTTGCAAATAGGTCATGCCGGGGGTACCGTTCACCTGTACCTCTACCGGTGTAGCAACAGTTTGCTCCACCGTGAGTGCATCGGCACCCGTGTATGTACCGGTAACCTGTACTGTAGGGGGTGTAATTTCAGGATACTGGCCTATCGGAAGACTCATAATGGCGAGTGTACCTACTATTACGATCACTAATGATATAACAATAGCGGTAACCGGTCTTCGTATAAAGGTTTCTGCAATCATTCTTTTTTATATTTTAAACGGGCGTAAAACATACACCCGCAAGTACAATTTTAATGGGTAGATATAAGGCAGGAACGCTTGGTTATTTACCCGCGCCCTTTTTCATTTCAGGTGCAGCTTGTCCCGGCGGCGGACCTAATGTGATCTTACCGCTGTCGCGTAAACGCTGAAAACCTTCGGTGATCACCTTGTCGCCAACTTCTAAACCATCCATTACAATTACCTTATCTTGTATACGTGGCCCAAGCACTACCTTTTTCTGTAAGGCAATGGTATCTTTAGCGGTAAACACAAAAAACTCACCCATTTGCTCGGTTACTGATTTGTACGGGATCAGGATACGGTCGCCCGATTGATTGTTCAATACCTGTAACACACCGCTCATACCATCACGCAGTACATCTTTATCATTGGTAAATTGTACCCTTACCTTAATACTACCGGTTTGGTTGTTAACTCCCCTATCGATAGCTACAATTTTACCCGGCTTATCGTACATGCTGCCGTTAGATAGTTTCAGTTTGAAGGTGGTATCGTTGGTGCTGCTTTGCAGTTTGTAAAAACGTTCGATATCCTGCTCGTTGATCACTACATCAATACCTATAGGGTTTTCGGTTGATATGGTATTTAATAAGGTAGTACCTGATGATACCTGCGAACCTAACCTCACCTGCGATATACCTATACGGCCTGTAAAAGGCGCGGTAATAGTAGCGTAAGAAAGATCGGTACGGGCAGATTCAAGCGCGGCTACGGCTACGGCAACCTGGCCTTTACTGGTTTCAAACGCTGCAAGTGCCTGATCAACCGTTTGGCGGGCAATCGCGTCGTTCTTCAACAACATATTATAGCGGTCGATATCTTTTTGCGCTTTTACCAAGTTGGCTTTCGCGCTTAATACATTGGCTTGTGCCTGCTGATAAGCAGCAAGATATTTACGACGGTCAATTTCGTATAGCGCTTTTCCTTTTTGTACTACCTCACCCTCTTTAAAGAAGATGCCTGTTATAAAACCCGGTACCTGGCTGCGCAGCTCAACATTGTTAAGTGCCACCACAATACCCTGGTAACTGTCGTAATAAACTGATTCGGCCTTTTTTGCCTCGGTTACGTTTACCGGGGTAGCAGGTGGCGGACCTGCCTGCGGCTGTTTATTACCGCATGCTGACCATGTTAGGATGATGATTGGAGCCAGCCAATATATATAATTGTGTTTCATATTCGGTAGTTTAGTTTTGTTGAGGTGTAAGGGTTCCTAATGATTTTTGAAAATCTATCTTACTTGATAATAGTTGAAATAACGCGTTATAATAGTTAAGCTGCGCGGTACGCAAATCAGCTTGCGAAACAATCACATCCAGGTAAGTTTTAACGCCTTCGCGGTATTGCAGGCTTACTACATTGTATACGTCTTTAGCCAGCTCTACGTTTTCTTTTACTAATTGCCAGGCCGTATAGTTTGTTTTGTAATTAGCCAAAGCCTGTACATACTCTGTATTCAGCGAGTTTTTGGTATTGATTATGTCGAGGTCAACCCTGTCTTCCTGCAAGCGGGCTTTGCTTAAGTTTTGCAAACGCCTTGTACCCGTAAATATTGGTATGCTTAACGATAACCCTACATAACCGTTAGGGAATGTATTGGTATACAGGTTTGACAGGTTTTTATTGGCATATATTAAGTTGTAGTTGGCAAATGCTGATAACGACGGCAAAAAGCCCCACTTGTAGTAATTTACATTAAGGTTGCGTAACGATTTGGTGCTTTGCAGCAAACGGTACTCGATACGGTTATTAACGTCGAGCGTTTGGTTGGTATCTATCAAAGCGGCCTGCTCATAACGGCTCGAATCATAAGCCAAGGTTAAATCACCTGCCTTGCTCACACCCATAATTTGCTTTAAATAAGCCAGTTTGCTTTTTATAGCTTCTTCTGTTTGCTTACGGGTAACCTTTGAATTGTTGAGCGCAATGGTAGCCTGTTTGTAATCTGTTTTATCAGATACGCCAGCCTGGTAGCGACTGCTTGCATCTTTTAAGCTGCGTTGAAGGCGTATAATATCTTCGTTGGTAATGTTGAGTTGTTTTTGAGAGAGCAATACATCAAAAAAGGCCTTGCTTACATCGGCCACTACATTAATTTGGCTGCTTACCACATTCTCTTTATAATATTGCCTTGAATAGCGGGCAGCACGCGCGGCCAGGAATACGTCATTATTATACAATACCTGGTTAGCCTGCAAACCTAAGGTAGAAAGATTGCTGATATCGCCGCTGTTGGTACCGCCCGGCAAACCGCCGCCGGCAGCACCCGCAACCGGGCTACCTTTAAAATAATGTTGCACATTGCCTGTACCGGTAACCTGGGGAAGCCACCCTGCCAAACCAATACGAATATCGCGTTCGTTGATTTGCTCATCGATAGAAGCCTGCCTTACCACAGGTTGATTGCGCAACGCGAAATCAATGGCCTGGTTTAAATTTACGGTTTCGGGCAAGCTATCTGTTCTGATTTGGGCAAAAACGGTTATTGATAACAGGTTGAAACAGGATATCAATAGTGGAATTTTTTTCATATAAACAGATATAGTAGATTTTTTATAAGCAGCAAAACTACGCTCAATAATTCTAAATACTTTGTAATATTTAAGCGATTGTTTGCTAATATGTTATTAATATGACTTACTTTTTACACACAACAAAATTTTTACGTAAAGGTTGTGTTACCTGTTACTAAACACCCGATTATTAATCTTTTTTATAGCGAAATGAAAAAATTTGACACTGATTAAATAAAAAATTTGATTAATTTGCAGGTTAGAATGAATATGGTAATTTTTTGGAGGGTGATAAAAAATTTACACTCGACATCGTTATATATTATTTATTCATACTATTTTTACAAAAAATTTAAGCAGGGTTAATACATGGGTAAAAAGCTACACCAAAAGATTGCTCAGTTCCAGGATGCAAATATGATCAGGGAGAAAGGTCTGTATCCGTTTTTCAGACCAATCGAATCAGGACAGGATACTGAAGTTATTATTAATAATAAACGCGTACTCATGTTCGGGTCAAACTCCTATTTGGGGTTAACCAACCATCCTAAGATCAAAGAAGCATCCAAGAGAGCAATTGATAAATATGGTACAGGCTGTGCAGGTTCTCGTTTTTTAAACGGTACACTTGACATACATATCGAATTAGAAAACAAGCTGGCTACCTATGTAGGTAAAGAAGCCGCGGTTTTATTTAGTACCGGTTTCCAGGTGAACCTGGGGGTACTGTCGTGCATTACAGGCCGTAACGATTATTTGATACTTGACGAGTATGACCACGCTTCTTTAATAGATGGCAGCCGTCTTTCTTTTTCAAAAGTTATAAAATACGCGCATAATGATATGGCTGATCTTCAGCGCAAGCTTAGCTTGTTGCCAGAGGAAGCAGTTAAGGTAATTGTGGTTGACGGTATTTTCAGCATGGAGGGTGACATTGTTAAGTTACCTGAAATTGTGAAACTTGCCGATGAGTACGGTGCCAACATTATGGTTGACGATGCCCACAGTTTAGGCGTTATCGGCGAAAATGGTTCGGGTACAGCGTCACACTTCGGCCTAACCGGCGAGGTGGATCTGATCATGAGCACATTCAGTAAATCACTGGCATCATTAGGTGGTTTCATCGCCAGCGATCATGATACTATTGATTACCTTAAACACCGTGCACGTTCATTAATGTTCAGCGCGAGCATGACCCCGGGCTCTGTAGCCAGCGTAATTGCCGCGTTAGATATCATCGAATCAGAGCCTGAGCGTATTGCCAAGCTTTGGGAGAACACTAACTACGCCACCAAATTATTTACAGAAGAAGGTTTTGATATCGGCGCGTCAGAAAGCCCGATATTGCCTATCTACATACGTGATAACGATAAAACCTTCCTGGTAACTAACCAGCTGCAAAACGATGGTATATTCGTTAACCCGGTTGTATCACCTGCTGTACCTTCTGATTCATCGTTACTCCGCTTCTCGTTAATGGCCACACACACCTTTGACCAGATAGACGAAGCTGTTGAAAAAATATCGAAAGCCTTCAAAGAGGTGGGCGTTACCACCATCAAAGAAAGAATATAAATTAAATAGAGCACCGCGACAACGGTGCTCTATTTAATTGTACCACTACATAAACATCATTATACCATAATGAAACAATTAGTTTCGGTTAAATCGAAAAAAGAACTCGCGGCTTTTATTGATTTCCCGCACGATCTGTATAAGAACGATCCTAATTATGTCCCCGAACTATTTATCGCCCAAAGGGACATTTTAACTGACACCCACCCCTTTTTCAAGCACTCATCCCTGCAATTGTTTTTGGCGTATGATGGCGATAAAATAGTTGGCCGTATAGCCGCTATATTTAACAACAATCATAACAGCTTCAATAATGTTACCGATGGCTTCTTTGGCTTTTTTGATTGTATAAACGATTGGGAAACCGCCAAAATGCTTTTCGACGCGGCTACCGATTGGGTAAAAGAAAGAGGTGCTACCAAACTAGTTGGTCCGGCAAATCCTTCAACCAACGAAACAGCAGGTTTATTGATCAAAGGCTTCGATAGTCCGCCTGTAGTGTTGATGACCTATAACCCGCCGTATTATATTGATTTGGTGGAGAAATATGGTTTAACCAAACAGGTTGATCTTTTTGCTTACAGCTGGAAAGGCCAGCATTATAACGATAAATCGCTTACCTTGCTTGATAAGCTGCAACAGCGTTTAACACGCAGCAATATCATCATCCGTAAAATCAACCTTAAAAACTTCAAACAGGAAGTTGCCGCGCTGCGCGAGGTGTATAACCATGCCTGGGATAAAAACCTTGGTTTCTTCCCGATGACGAATGATGAGTTTGATTACATAGCTAAAGACCTGAAGCTAATATTAGACCCCGACTTTGCCTTTTTGGCCGAGCAGGATGGTAAAATAGTAGGTTTTGGCGTAGCCGTACCCGATGTAAACCAGATATTGCGCACCATTAAAAGAGGCCGCCTGTTGCCTACCGGTATCTTCAAATTACTATTCAACAAAAAGAAGATACGTGGCATACGCATTATGCTGCTTGGTGTAATAGATGGCTACCGTAAAATGGGCATCGAGGCTTGTTTGTATGGCAGCATTATTAAAGAATACCGCCGCAAAAACCTCGATTATGCCGAGGCCAGCTGGACACTTGAACACAATGAGATGGTAAATCGTGCTATTGAAGCCATAGGCGGCAATCAGTACAAAACATACCGTATCTACGAAAAAAATATATGAAGGAGCGGGTTTTAATAACCGGTGCAAGCGGCTTTGTAGGGTATCATCTTGTTAATGAAGCTTTAAAGAACAATTTAGAGGTGTGCGCCGCTGTACGTAAAAGCAGCAAAATAGACCACCTTAAAGAGTTTGATATTCAATATATCTACCCGGATTTCAGCGATCGTGAGGCATTGACCGAAACGCTGAAAAATGAGAAGTTCGATTATATTATACATGCCGCGGGGGTTACCAAAGCGCGTTCGCAGCGTGAATATGATCTTATAAACGCCGGTAATACAGCCAATTTAGCTGCCGCTGCTGCCGATTCGGGCGTAAAAAAGCTGGTGCTGATCAGCAGCCTTGCTGCCGTAGGCCCTCTGCACAGCCTTGATGGTATTATAAAAGATAACACTACGCCTAACCCGGTAACGGCTTATGGCCGCAGCAAACTGGCAGCCGAAGAACGCCTTAAAGTATTTAAAACCTTGAACTATACCATACTGCGCCCAACGGCTGTTTATGGCCCGCGTGATAAGGATATATTTATTTTTTTTAAACAGGTTGTTAAGGGCATTGAACCTTACATTGGCTCAAAAGCGCAAAAGCTGAGCTTTATTTACGTAACAGATTTGGCGAAGGCCAGCATAAAAGCCTTATACGCAGGTAATAAAAAAACTTATATCATTGCCGACGGAAATTTTTATGATAAATACGCGTTAGGAGATATAACAAAAAGTGTGTTAAATTTGCGTACCTACAAATTTCATCTGCCTGTAAACTTTGTAAAAGTGATAGCCGGTATTGCCGAAAAAGTTAGTTCTTTGAGCAATAAGGCTTCGGCACTGAATATTGAGAAACTTAATGAACTTACTGCTGCTAACTGGTATTGCGATATAGAAGAGGCAAAACACGACCTTGGTTTTACCCCGCACTATGACCTGCATGCCGGCTTAACAGAAACGCTTAATTGGTATAAAGCTAATAAGTGGCTCTAAACCATATTATATAATTAACAGAAGAAGAAGAATGAAAAGCAACATTAAACCTGCTGAAGGTAAATTAGGAATTTTACTTCCTGGCCTCGGCGCCGTAGCAACCACACTGATTGCCGGTGTTGAAGCTGTAAAAAAAGGCATCTCACAACCTATCGGCTCTCTTACTCAATTGGGCAATATCCGTTTAGGTAAAAGAACTGAAAACCGTAACCCTAAAATCAAAGATTTTGTGCCATTGGCTAATCTTAACGATATTGTTTGGGGCGGATGGGATGTTTACGCTGATAACGTATACGAGGCTGCGAGCCACGCGCGTGTATTAGAACAACATCACATTGAAGCTGTAAAAGAAGAATTACAGGCCATTGTGCCTATGAAAGCCGCGTTTGATAAAAACTACGCTAAAAACCTTGATGGTACCCACGTTAAAGAAGGAACCCGTTATGAACTGGCCCAGCAATTAATTGAGGACATCACCAACTTTAAAGAAAAAAATGGTCTTGATCGCGTTGTATTGGTATGGTGCGGTTCAACCGAAGTTTACTTTGAAGCATCTGACGTACACAGCTCGCTTGAAAAATTTGAGCAAGGCTTAAAAAATGACGATAAGCAAATTGCACCAAGTATGCTTTATGCTTACGCTGCATTAAAATTAGGTATTCCTTTCGCTAACGGCGCGCCTAACTTAACTGTAGATATCCCTGCACTTATCGAATTGGCTAAAGAAACCCACACGCCGATTGCCGGTAAAGATTTCAAAACCGGTCAAACGTTAATGAAAACCATTTTGGCTCCGGGCTTCGAGGCTCGTGCTTTGGGTGTTAGAGGCTGGTTCTCTACCAACATTTTGGGTAACCGCGATGGTTTGGTACTGGATGATCCGGATAACTTTAAAACCAAAGAAGTATCAAAATTAGGTGTACTGGAAGATATTTTAAAACCGGAAAGCAATCCTGAATTGTACGGCGAGATCTACCACAAGATCCGTATCAACTACTACCCTCCTCATGGCGATAACAAAGAAAGCTGGGATAACATCGATATCTTCGGTTGGATGGGCTACCCTATGCAAATTAAGATCAACTTCCTTTGCCGCGATTCAATCTTAGCCGCGCCTATCGCGCTTGACTTAGCTTTATTTAGCGACTTCGCTAAACGCGCTAATATGAGCGGCGTACAGGAGTGGTTATCATTCTACTTAAAATCGCCGCAAACCGCACCTGGTTTACCGGCCGAGAATGATATTTTCAAACAACTGATAAAACTGCAAAACACTTTGCGTTACCTGATGGGCGAAGATTTGATAACCCACTTAGGACTTGACTATTACGAAGAACTTGTTGAAAGCGAACAATAGTTAAAACTATAAATTGTAAAGCCCGGTTATTGTTATAAATAACCGGGCTTTTTTGCGTACTTTCGCGCCAATTAAAAATTATTTATAGTAAGTAACTTTTTGCTGTTTTTTACGTCAATATAACAAAGCTAAAACAACAATTGCCTTACAAGCCTGGTAAATGAAGTACGCCGGCAAATAATATTAATGAATTGCTATTTAATGATTTAGGAATATAGTTTATATTATGGCTACGTTTATAAAAGCCCAGGCTTCTTCGTTAATAGCATCAGTAATTGACTATCTGACCACCGTGGTATGTAACGAGGTTTTCCATGTGTGGTACCTTTATTCAAACTTTACGGGTACGGTTATGGGCGGCGTTGCCAACTTCGCTTTAGGCCGGTTTTGGGTTTTTGATGGTAAAAAAAAAAATGCGCCTACACAAATTATTAAATACATAGTGGTTTGGATAGGTAATTTGATATTGAACAACGGAGGCGTTTTTTTAGCTACACACTTTGGTGGTTTAGATAAATATATATCAAAAATAATTGTGTCGTTGGTGGTGGGTATAGGGTATAATTATTTCCTCCAAAAAAAGTTTGTTTTCGCGTAACGCTCAATCATATAAATGGACTGTAAAATCTTGTTGAAAAAATTACTTTTATTCCCCCTATTCCTACTCACTTCATCCATACTGTTTGCTCAAAACACGGTTGTTAACGGCATAGTTACCGATGCCCGCACCCACAAAAGCATATCTTATGTATCGGTTTCGTTTACCGGCAGCACCATTGGTGTAAGTACCGGTAACGAGGGTAAATTCACTATACGCTCTACCAAACCGCAAACTGCTATACAGGTTTCATTTGTTGGCTATAAATCAGCCACCGTAAATATTAAGCCGGGGATTGAACAAACGGTTAACGTACGCCTTGTGGCCGAGGCACAGGAGCTTGACGAGGTGTCTATAAAGGGGGCCAAACGAGCAAAATACACCAACAAGAATAATCCTGCAGTTGAGCTCATCCGCAAGGTTATTGAAAATAAGGAGAAGAATCAGCCCGAAAGCTATCCGTTTGTGGAGTACAAAATGTACGATAAAATGCAGTTTTCGTTCCTCAACGTATCTGATAAACTATCCGAAAAGAAATTTTTCCGCAAGTATAAGTTCATTATTGAGAACCGCGATAGCACCACCGTACCGGGTAAAACGCTGCTGCCATTTTACCTGAACGAAAAGATATCGCAGTACTATTACCGTAAAGATCCTAAAAGGGAGAAGACCATTGTACTGGGCGAACGCGGTGTAAACTTCGGGTCGTTTATTGATAACGATGGTATGGGCCAGTACTTTAAGCACATGTACGCCGAGGTAAATATATACGATACCAATATATTTTTACTTACCAACCAGTGGCTTAGTCCTATCTCGGGCCCGGCACCAACATTTTACAAATTCTTTATTACCGATACCGTTACTACCGAAAATAACAGCAAACTGGTGGAGCTGAGCTTTACGCCCCGCAATACTACCGATATGCTTTTTGAGGGTAAAATGTATATCACCACCGATGGTAATTACGCCGTGCAGCGTGCCGTTTTATATCTGAACCGCAACATCAACCTTAACTTCGTTAAATCGATGCGGGTTGATCTGGATTTTGAACAAAACCCTGATGGCCGTTATCACCTGAGCAAAAGCAGCACACTTGCCGACTTTGGTTTCAACAAGAAAAGCAATGGTGGCTTGTTCGGAATACGGACGCTCACCTTTAAAAACTACGCGGTTGGTTCGCCTCGGCCCGATAGTACCTACCGGGGCGATGCCGTTGAACAAAACGACGAGGTAAAAAACCGCGACGAACGCTTTTGGACGGAGAACCGACTGGATACCCTTACTACGGCAGAATCAAAGGTTTACAAAAACATCGACAGCCTTACCCACATGCCATCGTACAGGCGCTTATCTGATATTGCCTCGTTACTGGTATTTGGCTACAAAGGCTTTGGTAAATTTGAGATGGGCCCGGCTAACTCATTTTACAGCTTTAACCCGGTTGAAGGTTTCAGACTGCGACTGGGCGGGCGTACCACGCCAGAATTGAGTACACGCGTTTACTTTGAAACTTACGCGGCTTATGGTTTTAAGGATGAACGCTGGAAGTATTTTTTAAGCGGTACGTTCTCGCTTAATAATAAATCTATCTACAAATTTCCGCAGCATTTTATAAGGGCAAGCTTTCAGCGGGATACCAAGATACCCGGTTTAGTGCTCGATTTTGTACGCGAGGACAATTTCCTGCTATCATTTAAGCGTGGCAATAACGACAAGTACCTGTATAATGATTATTACAAGCTTGATTATGTACACGAATTTAAGAACCGTTTTTCGGTTAACCTGGGCTTCACCAAATGGACACAGGAGCCTGCCGGGTCATTATATTTCAATAATTTTATAAATAATACCCTTACTACCGATAAAGACCTCACTACTACCGAGCTATCGGCTACTTTGCGCTATGCGCCGCACGAATTGTATTATCAAGGTAAAATGTTTCGCAGAACGGTGCCAACCAAGTATCCTATCTTTTATTTTAACTATACTCGCGGCGTGAAAGATCTTTTCAACGGCGAATACAATTATAACAGGATATTTGGCCGTATAGATAAGCACTTTTACCTTTCGGTATTCGGTTATGCCGATGTATCGGTTGAGGCCGGACGCATATTCGGGCAGGTACCTTATCCCCTGCTGAACATACACAGGGCCAACCAAAGTTATGCTTACGATATTGAATCATATAACCTGATGAACTTTTTGGAGTTTGTGAGCGATCATTACCAGGCTATCAATATCGATCAGCATTTTTATGGTTTCTTCTTTAACAAGATCCCGCTGCTTAAAAAATTAAAATGGCGCGAGGTTGTATCATTCAAAGCGCTTTATGGCGGTATCAGAAGCGAGAATGATCCATCTCTTCACCCTAACCTTTACCAGTTTCCGGTGGATGCCAATGGCGCGCCTATAACTTATGCACTTGGTAAAACCCCTTATATTGAGGGTAGTGTAGGTATTGAAAATATTTTTAAATTTATACGTTTAGATTTGGTTAAGCGATTTAACTATTTAGATAACCCAAATGTATCTGAATGGGGTATACGCACCCGTTTAACGTTTGATTTTTAATAACACGAATTAAAAATTATGGCACAAACAACAACAACTACAACGCTGCGCACCAATTTGCAGCTGGGTATTTATAAGGTGATTGATCCTTTTGTAAAGGTATTGATCAAACTTGGCCTTACTCCTAACGCGGTTACCTCAATCGGTTTTATACTGAATGTGGGTGTGGCCATTATATTTATTACCGGCGCCGAAGGCGGTAGCCGTATTGATTTTAGCTATGTAGGCTGGGCCGGTGGCCTTATCTTGTTTGCAGGTTTATTTGATATGCTCGATGGGCAGGTAGCCCGTTTAGGCAACATGAAATCAACCTTTGGCGCGTTGTACGATTCGGTGCTCGACCGCTACAGCGAACTCATCATGTTTTTGGGTATTTGCTATTACCTGGTAGCGCACCATTATTTTTTAAGCTCGATATTTGCTTTTATAGCGTTGATTGGCTCAATGATGGTAAGCTATGTACGTGCACGTGCCGAAGGCTTAGGTGTTGAGGTAAAAGGCGGTTTAATGCAACGCCCCGAGCGTGTGGTAACCATTGGCCTTTGCGCCATGCTTTGCGGTATCATGTCTAACTACATTGGCGGCGATTATAAATTGTTCATCCCCGGTATCAGGTACCACGTGTTCGAAACCATGTCTATCTTCACCATACCTATTACCATACTGGCCGTTTTAACCAACGTTACCGCTTTTAACAGGTTGAGAGACGCTAAAAAAGCCCTTGAAGAAAAGGAACAGGCGTAAGCATGAGGTTAATTTTTACTGTACTATTCTTTTTTTCGTTCGTATATTTTAATGCATCTGCAAGTGTAAATAACCATGGCATTGCTAAGTTAGATACCCTTGCAGATGAAAAGTTCCCCACCCCGGCAGCCAATCATTTACGTTTATTTTACCTTCAGCGCGATCCTAATACCAATACCGTAGCCTACGATATTGTATTGAATAAGAACGGCGAAGCCGATGAAGACGACGGCCCGGTGCATGCTTACTGGCTGCGTTATACCGATAAAGGGCAACGCGAAGAGCTCAATTTTATCCAGCGAAAATTCGCTTACGGGCTCAATATTAAAAATGTGGGCAAGGATAAGTACGATATCAGATTTGTGTCATACAAAAAAATTCCGCTCACGTTAATGAAGGGAAGTGACGGAAAATATCATATCTTCGTAACTATTTCTAAAAGGCAAGTAATTCTTAACCGTATTTTCATCAGGATTAATGGAGGAGCCTTTTGGTCGCCAAACGTTATATATGTGGAATTTAAGGGCACAGATATATCAACAGGCAAAGAAATAACAGAAAGGTTTAAACCCTGAATAGTAAGATGAAGAATTTTGTTTCAAATTCACAGGAATCGGTAAGGATGTTCAAAAACGACTTCCTTGAAAGTTTATCTAAAGTACATTACACCGTACCATTATATGTGTACGTTCCGGTTATTCTATATTGCTCATACCTTGCGCTTTTTGAAGATAATATTGGCGTAGGCTTATTCTTTGGCCTGGTGTTGGGCGGCTTATTCGTATGGACGTTTGTTGAATACATATTACACCGCTTTGTTTTCCATTTTGTACCTAAAGCCGGGTGGGCATTGCGTTTGCATTTTATTTTCCACGGCGTACATCATGATTACCCGAGCGATGCCAAAAGATTGGTAATGCCGCCATCGGCAAGTATCCCATTGGCTACCGGTTTTTACTTTTTGTTTAAATGGTTATTGCCGTTGCATTATGCCAATGCTTTTTTCCCGGGCTTTATTATAGGTTACCTGGTGTATGATATATCTCACTATGCCATCCATCACTTTAATTTCAAAAACAGCTTTTGGAAAAAAATTAAGCAGCATCACATGCTGCATCACTACTCCGACCCAAGCAAAGGTTATGGCGTAAGCTCACCTATGTGGGACAAGGTGTTCCGTTCAGATTTCATTAAAAAATAATATGGCACAAACTGCTGCCGCAGTTAAAACATTAAACGCCACATCGGTACTTACTGTTTCGCTTGCTTCTATTGCATACCTGCTGCTATCATGGCTGCTGGTAGGTTTTAAAACCGACCAGTTATTTCTCGTATTTCTTTTTAACGCGTTCTTTTACGCGTCGGGCATTACGCGTAAGTTTATTACAGGTTTTGCCATCTTCGTGATCTACTGGATCATTTATGATTATATGAAGGCTTTCCCTAATTATGATTATAACCCGGTACATATTGCTGGCCTGTACAATGCCGAAAAATCTATCTTCGGGATTAATTTTAACAGCAGCCTGCTTACCCCCAACGAATACTGGCGACTAAACAGCCTTACATTTTTAGATGTAATGAGCGGTATATTTTACCTCTGCTGGATCCCTGTACCTATGGGCTTTGCGGTTTACCTGTTTTTTTATAACCGCAGGCAGTTTTTGAGCTTTCTGCTCACCTTCTTTTTGGTTAACCTGCTGGGCTTTGTGGTTTACTACACCTATCCCGCCGCACCGCCATGGTATGTGCAGCATCACGGGTTTGATTTTATTAAACATACTCCCGGCAATACCGGCGAGCTATTTAAATTCGACCGCTTTTTTGGGGTGAATATATTTCAAACCATTTACGCCAAGGGATCAAACGTTTTCGCGGCTATGCCTTCGCTACATTCATCGTACCCGGTTATTGTACTGTATTATGGCATCAAAAACCGACTGGGTTTAGTTAACCTGTTTTTTGGTTTGGTGATGATAGGTATATGGTTTTCGGCAGTATACACCAGTCACCACTATGTGTTGGATGTATTGTTTGGTATTACAACCGCCATTGTGGGTATTATCACTTTCAACCTGCTGTTTACCAAAGTGGCTTTTCTGCGCAACTTTTTAAACAAGTACGAGCTGCTGATAAAATAATTTCCTGAACATTTATTGTACTAAATATTATACTAAGCCGATGATCTGCATTATCGGCTTATTTTTTATCCGGAATATTTTTCAACCACCGAATGTCCGAAACATACTAAAAGGCTATAATGTTTTTACATGAGTGAAATAATTTGAGTAGAAGCAAAATCGGGGCATTCTATTTGTTGTAGGCGTAATAAGTTATTTACAGCCTGTACAGTATATGAAAAAACTGCTTACCCTGATTACAATTATTATTGCCGTTTCCATAAGATCATCAGCCATTGCCGGTGATACCGATACCCTCCGTATTGGCCTTGATAGCCTGAAACAACAACTGCAACTTACTACTAATGATTCGCTGAAAGGTCCTATCTATATTCAAATAGCCGGTGAATACATGCTGCAATACGATAGCTTGCTGAATAAACGCCAAAAACTAAATTGCCAAAACGAGGCCCTTAACTATACCTATCAGGCGTTGCATGTGTACAGCAAATACAGCGATACTACAGGTTTGCGTACTTCTTTTGATAACCTGGCTAAGATATACCATACTCAAAAAAAATACAGCCAAGCCAAATGGTTCATACTGCAATCGAACACGCTATCGCGGATGAAGAATGATACAGCCAACATTATCACATCGTTGATAAAACTGGCGGCTATAAAAACCGATATTAAAGATTATACCCTTGCCATGCGCGATCTGAACGAGGCCCTCGAGCTATCTACCCATACCGGCGTTGCACCTAAGCAGGCTGTGGTGCAAAAAAGCTACGCAAGGCTGTACACCAAAATGAAGGATAAAAAGAAGGCATCAATAGCGCTCCGCAAATCAAAATTATTGAGCGATACCTTACGCATCAATAGCGCGAAAACGCTTAGCATAGCCGATAATCAACCGGTAAAGAAGAAAGCGTTGAATAAAAGAACCGCGAAACCTGTTGTAACTAAAAAGCTGGCATCTATCTGATCCTGATTTAAAAATCAGCAAACCTACATAATTAAACCACCGGCTTTATCGTTTGTCATACTGATATATGAAACGATTGGGATTAAGTATAGCAGGATTAAGTTTTGTATTGATACTGCTCAGCAACACGCAGGACAGTAACAGCAGTTTTAAACAGGAGTTTTTAGACCGCATAAACCGCGTACGACAGGCTGGTTGTAAATGTGGTACGCAATACATGCCGCCCGCACCTCCCCTGGTTTGGAACGAACAACTCGAAAAGGCCGCCGAAGGCCATGCCGAAGACATGGCCAAACGCAACTACTTTAACCACGAAAGCAAAGATGGCCGCCGCATTCAGGATCGTGTTATTAACGCGGGTTATACCTACAAAGGTTTCCGTAGTTTTGAGATTGGCGAAAACATAGCCTTTGGGCAAATAAGCATTGAAGAAGTACAAAACGGCTGGTTTAAAAGCGAAGGCCATTGCCGCAACCTCATGAATCCGGGCTTTAAAGAAGTAGGCGTATCAACCAGTAAAAAGTATTGGGTGCAGGATTTTGGCGGTCGCGAAGAATTTTCGAAAGAGCAGCAACTGATGATTAAGAAAGGTGCCAAGATCATTCAGAAACGGGGCTAAACGTTACAGTTCATCCTGCTCTTCGTTTATCCTTTTTATGTAGAGCATTATTTCGTTTACCTGCTGGTAGCTGATGTCGCCGAAGCCGTTATACTCCCAGTTTTCCATCTTACTGTCAAACACGATCTCGCCCAAACCTACAGGCCCTTCAGAAAGTTTATACACACCCGTTGAATGCAGCATCCCATTTGGAAGGGTTTCATTTACAGGAATAATGGTAATAACACGATACTTTCCATCATGGAATAGTCTATAACTAACAGGGGCTAACATAACACGCTTTTTTAATAATTACAACGTGCCTTACAATTTTGTTTTTGAAAACGTGATGCTAAATCGTTATTGAAACAATATTTTTACGAGATACTCATTTCGGTTATTAATTACAAAGCCCAGCCCATCATATCCATAACCTGTTTAAAGCCAGGCAATACAGGCGCGTTTATAGTTACCTGCTCACCGCTTACGGGATGTTTGAACACTAAATTTTCAGCGTGTAATAACATGGTGGTCATGTCCCACTTCTCTTTAAAAAGCTTGTTTTGTTTGTTACAGCCGTGGGTACGATCGCCAATAATTGGATGAAAAATATGGCTTAAATGCTTACGGATCTGGTGCATACGCCCCGTAGTGGGCACCACCCTTAGCAGCGAATACCTTGAAGTGGCATGCGCGCCCAGCGGCACATCAATTTCGGCACGTTGCAAGGTGGTGTAAGCGGTAAAGGCCTCCTGCAAGGTTCCGTTCTCCTTACGTAAGGCATAATCTATCTCGCCGTTGTCATCAGTATAACCACGCACTATGGCCAGGTAGCTTTTGCTCACCTGGTTTTCCATAAACTGCTGCTGCATGGCTATCTCTGTTGGTTTATCGAAAGCAAACAGCAGCAGTCCGCCGGTTTTCCTGTCTATACGGTGCACGGGGTTCACCTTTTGGCCAATCTGATCGCGGAGCATTTGCAGGGCAAACTCCTCGGCATCAATGGCAATGGGCGAACGGTGCACCAGCAAACCATGTGGTTTGTTAATAGCTATCAGGTGTTCATCGCGAAAAAGAATATCAAGCATGCTGTTTATGTAAGCCGCAAAGATATTCTAATTTCCGCTTATCGTTCATTTATGGTGTAAACGTGAGTTTGGTATCGCGCCCGGCAGCCAATGGGTATTGCTGATGGGTACGATCTAACACCACGTAAATAGAATCTTTAAACTCGTTTGTTCCCCACAAAATAACCCGGTTTGCCGTTGGCCTACTGTAGTGCAGCTCCTGTTTCTGATCGCGGTTCGCTTTGTTTTTATTGATCAGGTGCAATACGTGATTAACCGTATCGGCCTTATAATAATAGTATTGCCTGCCGCCCAGACCGGATAACTCCCAGGTAATGCTCAAATCGCGTCCTTCAGCGCTGTGCTTCTTCTTTTTCTTTCCTTCTTTAAACCTGCGGATATCGCCACGCCAGTCAAAATGCCATTTACCATCGTACACCTCATCATTGCCGGGATAACTGCCTGCGGCAAACATTTCTATTTGCTGCGGCCTGTTAGCTACCTTAAAGCTTAATGACGACCATTCTTCAAAAGCGGCATCGTGCCATCGTATGCTATCCAGCGGCGAATACGGGATCACCTTGCCGTTCAGCTTAAACTCGGTTACATTGTAGTAGCCCTTCGCTCCTGCTAAACCTGGCGTGTTCGGGATCTTATAAAAATCGTTATGCGTATAGCCATATACTTCAAAAATGAAGAACAACAGCACGAATACAAAATTGAACGAATACTTAATAGCCCAGCGCAGGTACTTTTGCCAGCGCACTTTAAATACCGGGTAGTAATGCACTATGCGGGTATTCACCTGGTTCACTATCAAATTCCATATTCCGGGCAGATCATACCATAAAATAAACAGCGAAACAGCGGCCAAACCTGCGCTTGGTACATGCTCACCAATATCATAAGCGTGATTTGCTATCGCGATGTTACCGAACACCACAAAGGTAATGGCCGCCCCTAATCCCGTAGTTTTACGGAACAATAGCAGGAAGCCGCCAATAAATTCGGCGAAGCCTAAGAATACTTCGTAACGCGGGGCTACACCAATGGCTTCCCAATACAAACGCTTGGCGAAAAAATCGATAAACTCGGTATTATACAAGCCCTCGTTTCCGCTGGGCATTTGCATAATGAACAGCTTTTTATAACCCCACGCAATAGCGGCATAAGCCACACGGTAACGGGCAATTACCCTTACCCAATAGTAGAGCTTATGATACTCTTTACTGTTTTTATCAAGCCTTGTCCAGATAGCCGCGGTAAGCAAGGCTACCAGCAGCACAAAGGGTACGTTCACATAACTCTCCAGCCCGAAAAAGCCGCTTGCCGAAAATATATTTATGAACTGCGGATTAAAGAATGCCACAATTTCGGTAAGCTGCCGGTAGTTTAAGTGGGCATAATCAATATTGTATATGAACACATAAAAGCCTTCATCTAACGGGATAGAGAACAAACCGAAAAACACGAAGGCTATACGGAAAGCGATCTTCTCGATGTTTGTCCAGGGGTTAAATTCAAATGCCTGTGCCGGTATTTTCACTTCCGTGTTAGCAGGAGCGGTTTGGGGTTCGGTAATTACTTCAGCCATGATTATTAATTGCTAAAATTTATATTATCAGGGGTTATCAATAAAGGGCTTTTCGCGGCCCTCGTAAAGCGCGTATTGCTTGTCGTTTCTGTCCAGCACTACGTAAATGGGTTGTTTATACTCGTTGTTGCCCCATAACACAATGCGGTTATTATTCGGCCGGTTATAATGCAGCACCAGCTTTTCGTACTTATATCTTTTGTTCTTATTATATAGCACGAGGATCTTTTTCACGGTATCCGCCTCATAATAATAATGTCTGCGGCCACCGCCGGTACCTGCCGACTCATACGTGCGGTCAACATCTTTAAACTGCTTGCCCCGCCCCGCTTCGCCATGTATATTGAAGGTGTTGAACACGGTAAATGATATGGTTGACCATTTTTCGAATGTTACATTTTGCCAGCGTAAAGAATCAAGCGGCGAGTATGGCACAGGCTGATTATTCACTTTAAATTCGGTGACCTCATATAACCCACGTGAGTTGGCCAATCCCAGCCTTGCAGGTACTTTGTACGAGTCGTGCTTGTAGTTATCGTAATGCAGATAAGCGCTCAGCACAAAATAAATAGCCACCGTAAACATTTTAAGCCCAACGCGGACAGCCTTTTGCCATGGCTTATTGAACGGGAAGTAGTACAACTGCGGCTTTACATTTTTTTCGCGCACCAGCAAATTCCATATCGCGGGCAGGTAGCGCCACAATACAAAAGTGCCGCCCAGGGCGTAAAACGATGCCAGTACATGCACCCCGCCATCATACACATGGTTTGATATGGCGATGTTGCCTATCATTGATACCGCCAGCGCGGCACCAAATGCCCTTGTTTTACGGAAAAAGAGCAATATCATCACCAGCAGTTCGGCTAAGCCTAAAAAGGTTTCGTACCGGGGTACAAAGCTCAGCTGTATCCAGTAAAGTTTTTGCGCTACAAAATCGCCAAAGGGGGTATTCAATTGTGTTAAGGCCAGTTCGGGCATTTGCGAAGGGAAGATCTTTGAAAAGGTAAGCCCCTGCAAACGCGTGATCATGGCGAAGGTTACCGCAACCGTAATAAAGTAGTACAATACCCGGTAATTGGTAGTTTTACGATCAATCAATGTCCAGATGCCTCCACCAATAATGGCGATCAGCAAACTAATGCCCCAGTTGATATAACTGGCCAATCCAAATATGCCGCTCTCTGATTTAATACTTGTAAAGTAAAGACCAGAACCACCAAGGCCTCCCAGATCGCGGATATGAGGATTGAGCCAATTTATATTAAACCATTGCTGATAGTACTCCAGTGTGAGCGGAACTGTCAGTATAAAAAAGAAGATAAAAGCGATACGGAAGGCTATCTTTTCGGTATTTGTCCAAACCGGGGCTGCCGTATCTGAACCTGTAGCGGCGGCGCTTGCTGTTGCTACAGGTTCTTCTGCAATTGTATCTGTGTATGCTGCCATGGCCTTACAGTTTTATAGGTTTTCTGCGGCCTTCAAACAAGAGGTATTTCTTGGTGATCTTGTCCAGCACTGCATATACCGAATCGCGGTGCTCATTTACCCCCTGAACAATAATGGTAGAATCGTTTACCAATTGATAGCTAAGCTGATACTTTTCGTTAGGGTAATATTTGTTTTTATTTTGAAGCGATATGGTTTTGCCCAGCGTATCGGCCTTGTAGGCATAATAACGCCTGCCGCCTACCCCTACCGATTCAAAATCGCGGTCGATATCGTTTACATGGTATACATCGCCGGTACCCGCATCCAGCTTAATAGGCTTGGCTATCTTGATACTGATGGTAGCCCATTTTTCAAATACCACATTTTGCCAGCGGTTGCTATCGGTAATGGTGTATGGAATCTCTTTATTGTTCAGCTTAAACTGGCGTACATTGTAAAAGCCATAAGTGCCTTTTATGCCCGGCGTTTGCGGTAATTTATAGGGTGCGGTATTGTAGTTGGCATAAGTAGTAAAACCTAAAAGCACTACAAACAACACAAACACTGCACGTAAACCAATCCGCAATTTCTTCAGCCCGCTTTCGCTGAAAACAGGGTTGAACTTATTGGCGATGGTATAATTTTCCTGGATGAGCAGGTTGTATAAACGCGACGCATCGTAAGCGAATAAGAACAGGGCTATAACTACGAGGTAGGCGCTGTACACCTGCTCGCCGGCATCATAAGCTATGTTGGCAGCCAATACGTTACCGGTAAAGCCCAGTATAATGCCGGTACCAAATGTAACCGTACGGCGAAAGAACAGCAGCGCGCCCGCCAGTATTTCGGCTATGCCCAAAAACACCTCGTAGCCTTGTACTATACCTATGGTATGAAAATATATCTTCCAGGCAAAAAAATCGCCGTAGTTTGTGTGCAGGTTGCTTAACGATGGATAAGGCATTTGCAGCGGGAACAATTTAATGAGCCCGTAAGCGATAATGCCGATAGCCAGCCTGTAACGCAATATTACCCGCAACCAGTAAAGCTGACTGTCGTAATTCTCTTCCTTTTTTTGCACGGCCGTCCATATAGCGGTGCCCGCTAAAGCTATCACTATAGCTACCAGCCAATTGCTGTAGCCGGTAAGTGAAAAAAATTGCGGCGAGTATTTCGACAGGCTGAACAGGTCGTAAAAATTGAGGTGCAGCCAGTTTATCGAAAACAGGGCACGGTAAAACTTCCAGTCGAGCGGTACGGCCTGTATCACAAAATAAATGAAGAAGAAGCGCAGCGCCAGTTTTTCATAATTCTTCCATTGCGAAGAATGTCCTTTGGATATATTAAAAAAACTCATACGGTTATAATTTTAATAGCGGTCTGATAAATTAATTGCCTATGTAGCCGGGGTTTTGCGTTAAGTTATGGTCGAGCTGTATTTGGGTAATAGGAACCGGGAACAGCAACTCATAAGCTTCAACTTTAATGTTAGGGTCGATGGCTTCCAGCACTGTTTTAGCCCTGCCGGTACGTGCCAAATCAAACCAGCGGTGTGCTTCCCAGGCAAATTCCACACGGCGTTCGTTCTCAATGGCCAATAGTATTTCCTGCTGCGTAACAGCGGTTGATGGAGCTACCTCTGCCCTTGCACGTACCTGGTTCAAGTCGAACAACGCGCCATCCACATCTGATAATTTATTAAGATGCGCCCTTGCCTCTGCACGGATCAGGTATATTTCGGCTATCCTGAAAATGTAAGCCGGATCGGTAGCATCTTTACGATAGTATAAATTACCAAACCACAAGGTATTACCGGCTTGGGTAACGCTGCCTATTAAAGCTTTACGGCCACCCGATACAGCAGGATCATTCAGTAACTGCACAAACTTATCTGTTGGCGCGTAGCGATAGGTACCGCCATTGGTAGGATGCTGCATTTGCGCACGGATGGTGCTTTGGTTAATGGCACTGTATTCCAACTCAAAGATCGACTCCTGCGTGGCCACCACATTATTGGCAAACCACGAGCTGAAAGGCTTCAACAGTTTGTAATCGGCCGGTTTATCGATCAGCTTGGTTGCAAATTCTTCGGCCAATGCCCATTGCTGGCGATACAGGTATAACCTTGCCTTTAATGCCCACACGGTACGTTTTGTAGCACGAATGCGGTTTACGGCATCGGGCAATACAGCTTCGGCTTCGTCCAGGTCTTTTAACACCTGCGCATAGGTTTCATCTAAAGTACTGCGTTTTATGTTCGGCAGGTCTTGTATGGATGTGGTTGGTTTCAGGATGATCTGCGCGCCGCCCCATGCCCTTGCCAAATCAAAGTAAGCCAGCGCGCGGATAAATTTAGCTTCGCCTACTACCTGGTTCTTGGCAGCGTCGGTAAACAAAGGATCTTGTACATCGGGCACGCGGGTAATTACGTTGTTAGCACGGTTAATGGTGTAATAAATAGCCGTCCACGCGGTATTAAAGTTTACGTCATCAGCCCTGAAATTTACATTTACCAGGTTAGCCGCGCCGCCAGTGGTGAGGTTTTTCACATCCCCGGTAGGGAAATAACCTAACGTAACATAGGTTTCGCCATAATAACCGGTTGAGCCTAACTGGCGGTATACACCACGCAAAGCGGTTTGACTGGAAATGGCATCGAATATGGGTGTTTCGTCGGAAACAAAGTTTTTGGGCTCGGTTTCAAGGTACTTTTTGCACGATGACAGCGCGAATACCGTTATCAGCGAAAGTGTTATATATGTTAATTTTTTCATGATATTAAAGCGTTAAGTTTAAACCGAATTGAATGGTGCGCGGCTGCGGCGGCACGCCATAATCGTATCCCTGTATGTTATCGCGACCGATGTTTGATTCCGGATCGGCACCTTTGTATTTGGTGAACAGCAGCAGGTTTGAACCTGTAACAAATACACGCAGGCGCTCAATTTTAGCCCTTTCGGTAAGTGATTTTGGCAATGTGTAACCAAATGACAGTGAGCGCAATCTCACAAACGAGCCATCTTCTAAAAAGCGGCTGTTCTCCTGTCTTGAATAGTTGGCATCAGTTAACCTTGGTACATCGGTAATTTGTCCGGGAGTTGTCCACCTGTCCAATTGTGAGGCCAGTAACACGCGGTTGGCATCCAGCGTACCGCCGGTTTCGCCCAGCATACGGTTGTGGTTCCATACTTTATTACCGAATGAGTAAGTAAAGAAGATACCCAGGTCAAAGCTTTTGTAGCTGAAGTTGTTGGTTAAACCACCAAAGAACTTAGGCCAGGTACTGCCGATAATCTGGCGGTCTTCGGCGGTAATTTTACCATCCTTATTTACATCTTCAAATACGGCATCACCGGTTTGAGGGTCAACAGATAGTTGTTTGTATAACCAGTAAGAGTACAGTGGTTTACCTTGTTGCAGGCGGATCAAATCGCGACCTGCGAAAGGAATATCGGCCTGGATCTTATCAATATTGTTTTTATTTTGTGAGATGTTGAACTCGGTGCTCCAGTTAAAGCTTTCTGTTTTAACGTTGGTAGAAGTAATGCCCAACTCGAAACCTTTATTGCTGATCTGCGCGAAGTTATTGAAGTAGCTTGGGAAACCTGCTATGGCGGCCAAAGGAATCTTCAATAATGCATCGCTGGTTTTTTTATTATAGTAGTTAAACTCAATGCCTAAACGATCGTTAAACAAGCCCAGATCTAACCCAACGCTGAACTGTGTAGTACGTTCCCAATGCAGCTGGCTGTTGCCTAACTGATATGGCGCCGTACCCGGACCTTCGCTGCCGCCGGCCTGGTCTGAATAGCCGTAACCGCCATTCCATAATCCGCGAGAGGCGAAATCGTCGATGCCCTCCTGGTTACCCACGCTACCATAGCTGGCGCGTAGTTTCAGATTGCTGATCTGCTGTACATCTTTCAGGAATTTCTCCTGGTTAATACGCCATGAAACACCCGCTCCCGGGAAAAAGCCCCAGCGTTTATCCGAACCGAATTTTGATGAGCCATCGGCACGTGCAGTAAACTCTAAATAATATTTTTTGGCATAATCATAACTCACCCTCGAAAAGAACGAAGCCAGCTTATTTACCGAGTTTGACTGCGATGCTGTTTGCAAAGCCGCCGATGAAATTTGAGTATATGAGTCGTTAGGGAAATTGGTACCTGTAGCGGTTACGTTCTTTACAAACTGCCCTTGTATGGTGTTACCAATAAGTACCCCAAAACTGTGGTTTTCAACTTTGTTATTATAGTTCAGCGTTTGCTCGTTAACCAAGGTTGACAACGCCGTTACGCTCTGCGTACCCTTACCACCGGCATTACCCAAAATGGTGTTCTTTTGCCAGTATTCGTTCTCTTCGTAGTTGTTGTAATCAACACCCACGCTCGAATGGAATTTTAAGTGCTTGCTGATCTCGATATCTAAATAGGTATTACCTATATAATGCAAACTGGTTGACCATAGGTTAACACGGCTGGTTAACGTGGCAATGTTATCAAAGTTCACCCATTTAAGCGGTGTGCCATTGGCATCAAATATGGGCAGGTAAGTTGGTATGTTTAACGATGCCTGTAACAGTGTACCATTACCTCCATTAGCCGGGCGGGCCTGGTTGCGGTAGCTTCTGCTCAGGGTATTGCTTGTACCTATAGAGATCTTGCTGCTGATCTTATGGTCGAGGTTGATCTTCATGCTCTCGCGCTCAAACGACATTGGTTTCCAGATAGATTCCTGGTTGGTATAACCGGCACCTAAGTAAAACTTCGTTTTTTCGGAACCTCCGCTGATGCCCAGATCATAATCGCGCAGGCTTGCGGTACGGTTCAGGTAACTCATACGATCATAAGTAGGCTGATCCTGGGGTAATCCCCTGCCTGCTACGCCATTCACAACCTCGCTGGCCGGTCTGAAAGGCTCGGCCTTGCCCATATTGCGGCTGTATTCGTTCACCAGTAAAGCATGCTCGGGACCAGTGGTAGTTTTCCATACCCTATCGGCTGGCGCTTTCGCGAAACCTTCTGTAGCGCTAAACTCTATTTTGGTTTTTTGTCCGTAATTACCACGTTTAGTGGTTACTATAACCACACCGTTAGCACCGCGCGAACCGTAAATAGCTATGGCAACGGCATCTTTCAGTACCTCGATACTTTGAATATCTGATGGATTGATATCCGCCAATGGCGATGTAGCCCTGTCCTGGCCAATGTTTTGCAGCGTACCGTTATTGGCAAATACACCGTCAATTACATATAGCGGACTATTGCTCGCGTTAATTGAAGTAGCTCCACGCACACGGATAAAGATATCAGAACCCGGTACACCAATGTTTGAATTGATTTGTACACCGGCCGCCTTGCCTTGCAATTGCGCATCGAAGCTGCCCTCGGGTATTGTTTTTGTTTTAGATGGATCTATTTTAGAAATGGAACCCACAACATCTTTACGTTGTTGTGTGCCGTAACCTACCACTACCACATCATTTAACTGTTGCGATGCCGGTTGAAGGCGAACTTCGATAGTGCCGCTGTTGGCCACAGTTTCCTGTGTGGTATAGCCTACAAAGGTTACAATAAGCGTGTACGGGAATTTTTGGCCGGTAACAAATTTGAATTTACCATCGCCATCGGTTGCTACCTGGTGGGTGGTACCTTTTATTGATACCGATGCACCCGGCAAGGTTTCTTTGGTTTGCGCGTCTACTACCCTACCCTCCAGTGTGGAGTTAATAATGGGTGTGTTTTGCGCCTTTGCCGCAAACGGAACTGTTAATATAAGGCTGATAAGCACAAGGGCCGTTTGCCTGTTAAAAAGCGAAAAGAAATTAGTAACACCCGGCTTTGCAAATGTTGAATTACGTGAATAAGCCGGTTTTTTGCTTACTAATGAGCTTTGCAGGGCGGTTTTATACCACTGCCCGGCATTGTCATTTTTTTGCATATTTTTACAATGTTTAATTATATGATTGATTCAGGTGCAACGCCAATTGATAACCTGTTTCAGTTTGATTGAATGCTGGGGAGGTGCCTCGTGCATCTCCTTTATGTTTATTACTGCTGTTTAAGCAGTTAACTGGTTTGATAAATGTTGTATTCCGTTAAACCTCCTTTTTAAATCAGGTAAAAGTTGAATGTTTTATTGACTGCCCCGTTGGCGGCAGTGCATACCCGTAGCATGAAAATTTATTTCGAGGCGCAACAAAACAAAGCTGTAAGCAGTTACAGTTAGGTATGAGCAATTAAAAAACCTGAAAAACTTTAAGACTTATCGGGATGGGATCAGCAACAACAACATACACATACTAAAATATTGTTGTCAATATTTAGCCATTGAGATGGAACAGTATGTGATAGCTTTTTCATTATTGAAAGTACATTGTGGTAATTGACAGCAAACTTATATAAAATAAACTACTAATCCTATAGATTTTATATTTTTTGTTAAATAATTTGTCAAACAGTGCTTCATACACAATATTTCATCCTTCAAAAAACCTCAAAAGACACAAAAAAACCTGCAATGCGTTATGCATTGCAGGTTTTTGAAATATTGAGGGAAATTATATCTTGTCTATACGAATCCATTGCATACCGGCGGCTTCGGCGGCTTTTACACCTGCATCGCCATCCTCAAACACCATACACTTTGCCGGATCGACACCCAGTGCTGTCGCGGCAGCCAAAAACGGATCGGCATGCGGCTTGCCATGCGGGGTTTCCCCGGCGCATACTAACACATCTGCCAATTCATATATACCGAGTATGCGCAACGTTTTTTCAACCGCGTGCCTGTGCCCTCCGGATACTATCCCTATCCTGATCTTACCCGCGTTGGCTTTCAAATGCTCTACCACAAAATCAATCGGCAAGGTGTCATCAATAAACTCGTCAAAAAATATCTTATAGCGTTGCTCGGCAAAAGTTACCGGGTCAAATGTGCTGTTAAAGCGTTTATTAATTTCTTCTACTACGTTAACTACCGGCCAGCCGGCCAGTTCGTCAACAATGGCGGCGCCATCCAGGTCAACACCGCTTTGGGCGGCCAGTTTTATAAAAGCTGCTTTATGGGCAGGCATATTATCGGCCAGGGTGCCGTCACAATCATATAAAAAAGCTTCGAAATCGCCGTCGGCCAGCTTGCTTAGGGCCCGGAATTTTTGGTCGGTATTTGCATTCATGTATACAAAAGTGTAAAAAATACACCAATGCTTCTGCTACAATTTTGTCAATAAAACATAAAATAGTTTCTTTAATAAAAACTTTTGATTTATATATTAATTTATTATTATATTTATATATAATTAACGTAACCAATTATGGACCGCTTATTCAAAATATTCGGGACAGTTTTACTCCTTTTAACACTTACAACTACCTACGGGCAAGATAAGCGCAGCTTCTCTATTGACTTTTACGACGGCACCTTTAACGCCGAGATCAACACCAATATGGTTGTCACGGCACCTGCCGAATTAAAACCGGCAGATATAAAAGCCTTTTACAGCAGCATTAACCAATCAGCCTATCAGCCATTGATGGATTCGCTTTTAGCTTATAAAAACGGCCACCACCTTAACGATTGGCTGTACTATCAGCTCATTCGTAAAACAGCGCAGGAAATAAGCCCCAAAGCTGATAATTACAGTCGCTATACCCTGTACAAATGGTTCCTGCTCGCCAAATCGGGCTATGATGCAAGGCTGGCGCTTACTGCCGACCATAAGGTGATATTTTATATTTATAACGATGAGGACATAAGCGATATTCCGTTTTTTGAGGTGAATAACAAAAAATACATGTGCCTCAATTACCACGATTATGCTAAAACAGACCTGCATAAGGATCCGCCCTACCCGGTAGATATTATAGTGCCAGAAGCTAAAAAAGCGTTCTCATACAAGGTTACCCGCATGCCCGATTTTAAACCCGAAAACTACGTAGAGAAAAAGCTGGAGTTTGAGTATAAGCACAAGGTATACCACTTTAATGTGAAGTTGAATAAGGACGTGCAAAGCATCTTCGCCAACTACCCGGGGGTTGATTTTGAATCGTATTTTAACATCCCGCTAAGCAAAGAAACTTACGGCTCGCTCATTCCGCTATTAAAGATAAACCTGGAAGGCATGAGCCAAAAGAAAGGCATCGATTACCTGATGCGTTTTACCCGCTACGCCTTTTTATATGAAGATGATGAGGAAAACTATGGCAAGGAAAAACGCCTGTCGCCCGAGGAAACCTTGTTTGCCCAATACAGCGATTGTGACGACCGGGCAGCTTTGTTCTTTTATTTGGTGCGCGAGATCTATAACAAACCAATGATAGCCATGCTGTATCCTACACACATTACCATAGCAGTACAGCTTGATAAACCTGTAGGCAAACCTATAGTTTACAAGGGCAAAACCTATTCGGTATGCGAACCTACCCTGCAACCCGAAGACCTGCGCATTGGCCAGATCTCCTCCAAACTTAAAAATACGCCTTTCCAGATCGTGTACCATTATGAGCCGGAAATAGTAAGATTTTAACCAGTACCTTTTACAACACAAAGCGCCGTGTATTTCTTGTACACGGCGCTTTGCTTTTTATGGTAGTTGTTTATACTAATCTTTTCGCTACGGCATCCCAGTTTACCACATTCCAAAAACCGGCGATGTATTCAGGTCTGCGGTTTTGGTATTTCAGGTAATAAGCGTGCTCCCACACATCAAGCGCTAAAAGCGGAGTACCTTTTACTTCGGCATTGTCAAATAGCGGGTTATCCTGGTTAGCGGTTGAAGTTACTTTTAGCTTACCGCCATCATTAACCAACCATGCCCAACCCGAACCAAAACGTTTGGTAGCGGCATCATTAAATTCAGTCTTAAATTTATCAAGCGAACCAAATGAAGCAGTGATAGCATCAGCCAGTTTACCGTTTGGGCCTGCACCACCCGGTGCACGCAGGCTTAACCAAAAGAAATTATGGTTCCAGGCGCCGCCTGCATTGTTACGTGCTTTTGCCGATAATTTTGAAGCATTGGCAAAAAATTCCTTTTCGGTAGTGTAGGGTATCTTTTCGGCAACTATGGCATCGTTTACATTTTTAATGTAAGCGGTGTGGTGCTTGGTATAATGTATTTCGTTGGTTAAAGCATCAATGCTTGGCTCCAGGTCGGCATATTTAAATGGCAATGCCACCTGTGTAAATTTAAAAGGCTCGGCACCTGCTAATGCATCGGCGGCAAACGCGCCTTTGGCCTGTAAACCTACCGCTATTGCCGCTGTAGCGGTTAAACTTGTTTGTATGAATTTTCGGCGACTTTTATTTTCCATGTCTTTATATTGATATGATGTATTTCGAACTGCAATTTATAAGATAAAGTATTCATATTCTCAACAATTACCTTATGCAACGGTTTTTTGACATTGCAAGTAATTTTTACAGACGTCGCGGGCAGATTCGAACTGCCGTATAAGGTTTTGCAGACCCCCACCTCTCCTCTCGGTCACGCGACTGTTTTGTGTTATTGAGTGATTTGGTGAATGAGTGATTGAGTGGGCACGATAACTAATTAACCTACAATGTTGTTATCACACCCTGCACTCATTCATCAAATTGCTCAATAAATTATTTGTTGGGTTGCGGTGTTAAGCGCAAATAAGGTTTAACCTGGGTAAAACCTTTAGGAAATTTGGCCGGGATATCTTCTGTCTTAATCGCGGGTACTACTACCACGTCCTCGCCTTCTTTCCAGTCGGCAGGTGTGGCTACGCTGTAGTTGGCGGTTAGCTGTAATGAATCTATCACCCGTAATATTTCCTGAAAATTCCTTCCGGTTGATGCAGGGTAAGTTATGATCAGTTTAATGGTTTTATCGGGCGCTATGATGAATAATGATCTTACCGTTGCGGTTAGCGATGCATTCGGGTGGATCATATCATAAGCCTCGGCTATTTCGCGGTGCTCATCCGCTATGATCGGGAAGTTCACTTCCACATTCTGGGTTTCGTTAATGTCCTGTATCCAGCCTTTGTGCGATTCTACTCCGTCAACACTTAAGGCAACTACCTTTACATCGCGTTTATCAAACTCATCTTTTAATGATGCCGTGCGGCCAAGCTCGGTAGTACATACAGGTGTATAGTCAGCAGGGTGCGAGAACAGCACGCCCCAGCTGTCCCCTAAAAATTCGTAAAAATCGATTTCGCCTAATGATGTTTGCGCCGTAAAGTTGGGCGCTTTGTCTCCTAATCGTAAACTCATGGTGATTATGTATTTATGTTGTTTGTATCCTAATTAATTATGCGGCAACCGAATCATAAACTGCTGCCAATACGCTTACTGCATGGTCAATTTCGGCAGCGGTATTGTATTTACTGAACGAAAAACGAATGGTGTTCCTCGATGCATCGGCATTGATGGCCTGTAATACATGCGATGCCGAACCGGTAGAGCAGGCACTGCCGCCTGATACCGATATATTGTTTTGATCGAGATAAGCTAACAGATCGAAAGCATTGGCGTTAACCGGCAAGCTCGCGCTTAGCACAGTGTAAAGGCTTTTATCTGCAATGGCCGAATTACCATTGAAATATACATCGCCAACCTGCTCCTGTAGTTTATAGATCATCCTGTTTTTTAATGTTTGTATATATTTTTGATGCTCATCAATATCGCGGTAAGCTATTTCCAACGCTTTTGCCAAACCAATTATACCGTGAATATTCTCGGTACCTGCCCTTAATTTGCGCTCCTGCGAGCCGCCATGTAATAACCTCGAAAGCTGTACACCATCGCGGCAGTAAAGAAAACCTACCCCTTTTGGCCCATGAAACTTGTGTGCCGAAGCTGCTATAAAATGCGTTTTTAGTTTTGACAGATCGTGGCGGTAATGCCCGATGGTTTGAACTGTGTCTGAATGAAAAATTGCCCTGTAGCTACAACAGACCTCGCCGATCAATTCGATATCGTTCAGGTTACCAATTTCATTATTGGCATGCATTACCGATACCAGCGAACGTGTATTGTTTTGCAACAAGGTTTCGAGGTGATCGATATCAAGGTTACCCCTGCTATCTATATTGATGAAGCTTAATTTTATTTCGCCCTGTTTTTGCAGCTCTTCCAGTGTGTGCAGTACCGCGTGGTGCTCAAAGGGCGTAGTAATTACGTGTTTTATTTGATGAGAACGTACGCTTGATAGTATGGCAGTATTATCGGCCTCGGTGCCGCCGCTGGTAAAGATGATCTCGTTTGGCGAGGCGTTCAGTAAACCTGCAATGGTTTGCCTTGCCTGCTCAATAGCGCTTTTTACCTGCCTGCCATGCTCGTGATGCGACGAAGGGTTTCCGAAAAATTCGAGTAAGTAAGGGGTGATGGTGGTAAATACCTCGCTATCGAGTTGAGTAGTTGCGGCGTTATCAAGGTAAATTCTCATTTTGTTTCTCTTTTTTATAAATCGTTAACAGTTATGTTTTTGTATCGACTTATCCGGAAAAGAGGCAAAAAAGAAAAGCTACTGAGCGAGTCTTAAAATATTTGTCATCTTATCTTCCTCCTTTGTGGCGGAGCAGGAATTAGCACCTTTTACAAGCTCAAGAGCCGGTACAGGTTGCTAAGACGTCATAGGGCCTTTCCCTCTGTCTTTCTGGATAAGTATAATAAAGAACAATTATTATGATGCAAACATACATATTTAAACTACTATTTACATAGATTTTATAGTTTTTATTTGAAATAATTTATTTAATACTGATTTACAGCTAAATAAAAATGCGCCCGGTAATTAAACCAGACGCTTTTTTCTCTATTTAGGTTGTTGAAAAGCTCAATTAGCAGATCATCTGCCCGCAAAATATTGCTCGCAAAGACCGAATGACAGCGTCATCCCGTTGCCGCCAACACCGTTGATAATGGTTACACCCGGTTCCGGATCGGTTATAAATTCAGTTTCGCCGTTCATCATTTTGGGGTAGATACCATGCCACGATTGCAACAGTTTCCAGTCTTTAAAAGTAGCGAAGGTATGCAGGTAATCGGTAATTAGTTTGTTAATGAATTCCTTATCGAACGGGTCATGCACCAAACCATATTCGTGCGAATCGCCTATGGTGAGCTCGCCGCCGCCATTCTGCGATACCATTACGTGGATGCCCCATTTTAAATGTTCAGCATATTGCTCCTCATAACGTTGCTTAAGCGCAGGCAATGATGCCGCGATTTGAAAACCCGGATAATGGATCATAGATAAACCACCGCAAAGCGACGGACCTATGCGCCAACCTTCGGGCTGGGTAACCAAACGCATCATTTGCAATTTACATTTGCTGATATTGGTTTGCAGGAATAATTCGGGATACAGGGTTTCAAAATCGGCACCGCTACATACAAATATTTCGTCGGCCTCCCAGGTACGTTTACCGGAGTAAACCTTTGGCGCTTGAATTTGGCTTATGGCCGTGTTCCAGTGAAACTCTACACCAAACTTGCCGGCAAGGTATGCGGCCACCTGCCCTACTGCTACCCGCGACTCGATGATCATTTCCTCACCGCTCCATAAAGCACCCTTTAAACCATCCGGGTTTACAGCCGGTGATCTTTGCAGCGCTTCGGCCGGTGTAAGTAAGGCACAGTCGCGGTCATTTTTGTTGGCTTCCACATAGTCGGCAATTACCTGTAGCTCATCATCGTGATAAGCCAAGTGCAGCGAGCCAACTTCGTCATGCCAAATATCGGCTTCGGTACAAACTGTTTTCCAGATGCTGCGCGATAACATGGCCCTTTCAAACATTGGCCCGGTGGCCTGCCCTATTGGCCACACCATACCAAAATTACGTATTGATGCACCCACAGCACGCTCGTTACGTTCAAATACGGTGACTTTATAACCTCGTGTAGCCAGTGCCCTTGTCGTTGCAAGGCCCACTATGCCTGCTCCTATAACTATTGCCGACTTTTGTTTCATACCGTGATGATGTTTAAATTTTTGGCGCTTTTGTTACTTTTTCGCGCACTTTGTAAAAAATATATTAATGACATTACCGCGCTTACGCCGCCAACTATGGCAACGATCAAAACGCCTTCCTTAAAAAACGCGCCCCAGCTAATGGTAGGTCTGCCAAGTTCTTTGATAAGTAATACGCTTACGCTGCCCAAATATCCGGCGGCATCGGCTATGTACATCACAAAACCCACGTTGCTTCGGTATTTAAATGAAGCGATCATCCGCTCGAAGAAAATAGCGTTGTAAGGTACATAACCCAGGTATAAACCTAATCCGGCCATAGTCATCCATGTTATTGCGCTGATGGCTTCCAGATCAAACAATATGGTTGACACGCCTACCAGCACACAGCCGCCGATGATCATGAGGTGAATAACGCTGAATGCCCGTAAGTTCTTTTTAATGAGGATGAGCAAGCTCATGGCTACCAGTACAATAACAGAGATAAGCGTATCGATATTAGTATAAATGCTATTGCTTTTCACACCCAGATCGGCCCATATCTCTACCTCGAAATTATCGCGTACATCGCGCATTATGGTGAGCAATACGTAAATGATAAGCGTGAGAATAATACCCGGCAAAAAACGTATGATAAATTGCCTGCGTTCGGCGGCGTTCATAGGTGTGCGCTCGGCACGCTGTTGTTTATCTTCCGCGGATGGTTGTGGTATCAGTTCCAAACAAAAAACGAACAGCAGCAGAGGCAGCACAAAAATAGCCCCGGTGATAAACGGCATCCAATATTCGTTTATATGGAACGCGCTAAGCAGCGTACGCCCCACCGTTTTTACAAAACCCGACGCGAATATTAAACTTATAGACATAACGGCTGCCATAAACTCGGTTGAGCGGCGGCCTTCGAGATACCCGAAGACCAACCCCCATATCATACCGAGCGGAAAACCGTTGATAAAAAGAAAAACTATATTGTAAGGTGCAGGTACAAATGCAAAACCCAGCAAAGCCAGCCATGATACACCGATGAGCAGCAATATGCTTTGCGCCCGCTTGGCCGGGTTTACTTCGGCAATAAATTTTATACCATAAAACTTACTGAAGGTGTAACCAACCACCTGCGCTATTACCAGCCAAACTTTGTAATCAACATTAAAATAGTGCTGACCGGTAAATGTACCTGCTGCAAAAGCCTTGCGGAAAGCGTACATAGAAGTGTAAGCGCCAAAAGCAGAAACCGCTGCCATTACCGATAATAAAGCGTAAGGCCAGCCCGCGACCTTTGCGCGCAAATTGTTAATGATACTCATTTTATTTGGCGCTAACTATGTCAACAATTTGTGCTATATCGTCAATTATATGGGTTGGATGGTAGGCTTCCAGCTCGGCGCGGGTGAATGTGCCTGTGGTTATGCCTATCACATATTTACAACCTGCGTTTTGGCCTTCGCGTACATCAACCTCGGTATCGCCAATTTTGGCCACTTCTTTTCCGGTTTTAATGCCGGCGGCATCCATCATTTTTTGGATCATGTACGGGTGCGGGCGACCAAGTTCTACCTCGTCAGACCCTACCAAATAATCGATCAACCCTTTCTCCTGCCATTGCAGACGGTTTACGATGGCATCGGCAATATCGCGCGAAAAACCCGTATTGATACCTATCTGTATATTTTTGGCGCGGAGCGCGGCAAATGTTTCTTCTACATTGGGCAATGGCTCAATACCGGGCGCTTGCCGGTAGTGCAGTATCATTTGCTGTACAAACTCTTTATGTATTTTGCCTACCAGTTCGGCAGTGATCTTTTCTTCGCGACGCTCGTGCAGGCGCAGCATTTGCCTGATGGCCTGATTTTTTTCGTAGCCCATCAACGGATCGATCAGCTCGACCGGAACCTCGTAACCAAACTTTTTCAGCGCCGCTTGGAAGGCTTTGCTTACATCATGGTCGTCTTTAACCGTGGTACCGGCTATATCAAATACTACTAATTTTATTGCCATTTATCGCACAAACAAAGTTTAACAATACTAAACTTTGTTTATTAAAATCAAACTAATTTTGTGTTAAAGTATAGTTAAGTATTCATGGCGAAATAAAACCGGCTATTTTTTATCCTCAAAGAAGTAAATCACCAGCATGGTAGCTCCCGTATCAGTAAGGCTGCGTGGCGTGTGGGGTATACGACCGTCAAAAAGCATCGAATCGCCTTCGTTAAGCGCTATCAGGTCATCATTAAACTGATACTCTACCCTGCCTTTTAATATATACTTATACTCAAAAGCTTCGGTTTCTACCAACGGACGATTAGCATCGGGTGTTAACTCCAGTATAACGATATCAATGGTTGATTGCTGTATTGATTGTGTGAAGATACGCTGGTAACTGAAACCATTAGCATGCTCCTTCTCAAAATGATCGTAATCTTCCTTACGTTTTATAAGTATAGGCTGCTGATTATCTTTTGAGCGGATATCTTTAAAGAACTCGTTCAAATCTATATCCAACGATTTAATAATATCTATCAATACTATTAACGATGGTATAGTGCGGCTGTTCTCAATTTGTGAAATAAGTCCCTTACTTACATTGGCCCTTATGGCAAGTTCCTGTACGGTTATATTTTTTTCGCGGCGACGTTCTTTTATTCGGTTACTTATCTGTAGCAGGATATCCTCTTCCATTGGTATAAGGTAGTTTTAAAAGTTACAAAGTAACTAATAAGCAAGTGCATTAGAAATAGGTTAACGGGTTAATATCTTTTAAACAAAAAAGCAACGGATGCTCATGGAGATATAAAAACCTGAATTCCAAATAGTTTAATAAAAACTTAACATACTGTTAGCCGCTCACCAATAGCACAATGTTACAAACACTTAATATTTTCATAATATGGTTATCCTGTTTTATGTATAAAAACATAACGGCAATCATCTTATATCAAAAAAATCAAAGTCGCGGTAGCATAATAGTTACCGCGACTTTTTTGTGTGGTTTGCTTATAAAAGGTAAATTATTGTAAATTCACTGCCTAAACCTGCCGTATGGCCAAACCAGCTATTTTGTGAGTGATTATTTTTTGTTTATTGATACCGAAGCTTCCGGGTTGCCCAAAAACTGGTCGGTGCCTTACACGGCTGTCGATAACTGGCCTCACGCGGTTCAGGTTTCATGGATAATTTACAATCACGATCGTGAGGAAATAAAACGGCAGGACCACTACATCCGCAATACTGATTTCGAGATCAGCGAATCGGCCCTGCGCGTGCATGGCATTACCGATGAATACCTTGCCCAACATGGCAAAAGCCGCAGCGAGGTAATGAATTTACTGGTGAACGATATGCTGAGGTTCAGGCCAATGGTTATAGGCCATTTTATTAAGCTCGATTATTACGTGATCAGCGCCGACCTGCACCGTGCAGGCATTGATAACCCATTGCATACCCTGCCCGTTTTTTGCACCATGCTCGCCTCCAAATACCTGGCCCGCAACCCTATGCCACGGCAGCTGCGGCTGGATGAATTATACAGGGTACTTTTTTACAAAGAACTGGAAGGCCAGCATAACGCGCTGGTGGATACCGAGGCTACCGCCGAATGCTATTTTGAACTGCTTAACCGCGGAGAAATTACTTCTAAACTTATTGATGAGCAAAACGCGGAAGCTGCTAAGTGGCGAAATCCTACAGGCAAAAATACGGGTTGCGTATTGCCCGCGTTATTAGTAGTATTGATAGGCATTTTAATCTTTTATCTGGTATGAATGAACGATTGGAATTTCTTAAAAGCGTAACTCCGTTTAACCTGCTCCCCGAAGATACGCTGCTGCAAGTGGCCGATCAGTTACAGGAGATCAGCTATAATAAAGACACCATTATTTATCAGCAGGAAATAACCAAGATGAATGGTGTGGATATTATTGTAAAAGGCCATTACGAATCCTTTTTTTACGATAGCGCCCAAAATAAACGATTGGTTGAAATACACGAACCCGGCTTTTGCTATGGTGGCGTATCCGTATTGCTGAACAGGCGACAATCATTACGTACGGTAATGGCTACCAAGGGTACTACAGTTTACTTTTTGCACCGCCGCGATTTCAGGGCGCTTTGCAAATCGAACGAAGCCTTTTTCCAGTACTTTTCGTCGGAGTTTGGCAAACGCATGCAGAACGAAGAGTTTGTGCATTTTTTTAAGCGCCCCACAGCCGTTGAAGAAGATTATTCGGCTGCGGATCAGCTGTATTCGCGGAAGATAGAGAGTATTGAGTACCGCTCGATTGTAAAATGCAGCAGCCTTACCCCTATCCACGAAGCGGCGCGTATTATGGCAGCGCAAAAGGTGAGCTGCCTTTTCATCTGCAACGAGCAACATAAAATAGAAGGTTACGTAACCGATATTACCCTGCGCGATAAGGTGATAGCACAACAACGCAATCCGCAGGATGCCATTAACACCGTAATGGATAAACCGGTAGTAAGTGTTGATGCCGAGGCTTATGTGTATGAGGCCTTGCTGATGATGTTCAGCACCAAAACACGTTATCTGCTGGTAAAACGCGATGGAGATTATATCGGTTTTTTAAGCCGCAACAAGTTATTGAGCGAGCAGGCGCAATCGCCGCTGGTATTTATCCAGTCGGTAAAGTCGGCTGTATCTGATGATGAATTGAAGCGCAAATGGGATGCCGTGCCAGCCTTTGTAAACCAGCTTTTACAGCGTGGTGTACATGCCCAGATAGCCAACCAGGTAGTAACTACTATTGCCGATACCATTGCCCAAAAAGTAATTGAGCATGTAATTGCCGGTTTAGGGCAGCCGCCTGCCAAATTTGTTTTTATGGTGCTGGGCAGCGAAGGCCGTAAAGAGCAAACCTTTAAAACCGACCAGGATAACGCCATTATTTACGAAGACAAGGCCAACGAACACCGCGAACTGGTAAGGGATTATTTCCTGGAATTTGCCACGCAGGTATCAACCAAGCTGGATACCATTGGCTTTAGCTTTTGTACCGGCGGCTTTATGGCGCAAAACCCAAAGTGGACGCATTCGCTATCGCACTGGAAAAAGAATTACGAGGAATGGATGGATGAATCAGTACCGGAAACGGTGATCAATTTTTCTACCTTTTTTGATTGCCGCACCATTTATGGCGATGATACCATTATGGATGAGCTTCATGATTTTTTGGGCGAAAAGTTACAGGAACCATTAGGCCGCTTGTTTTTCCACATGGCTAAAAACGCGTTGCAATACGAGCCGCCGTTAACCTTTTTTAACAATATCCGCACCTTTACTAAAGACTCCCGCGAGGTGTTCGATATAAAAAAAGCGATGTCGCCCATTGTTGACCTGGTGAGGGTTTACGCGCTAAAGAACAGCATTTTTGAAGTAAATACAGGTGAGCGGATGAAAGCGCTGAAAGAGAAAAGCATCTTCACCGATGCCGAGTATAACGAGCTAACGCAATCGTACTATTTTTTGATGAGCATGCGGCTTAAAAACCAAACCATCCAGCTACTGCACGATCATACATCGCCTGATAACTACATAGATATTTCGGGATTGAGCAAAATTGAGCGGGTTACACTGAAGGAGATCTTTAAGGTGATTCAAAATTTTCAAACTAAAATAAAACTCACCTTTACCAGCAGCTTGCTTGGGTAACATAAAACTTGTAACGATTACGGTTAACAGACAGGCCTCGCGCCGTCATTTGCAACCGTAATCGTGTATTTTACTTGGCTAAAGTCAGTATAATTAGCGCGGTGTTCAGTAATAGCAAAGCAGGTTGTGCTATTAAAGAAAAATTCTGTAATTTCTCGCTGCGGATGGCGCGTTTGTTTTGCGCCACATAAACAATGTCCTGGTTTTGCAGTACAATTGCCGGGTTGGTGAGCGAATTGATATCACTCAAATTGATCACCGTGGTTTGCGGATTTGATGTACCCCCGCGAATGATCTTTATCGTTTTTTCGTTCGCCTTATCGGTTAATCCACCGGCCTCGCCGATGATGTCAACCAACGTGGTTTTATCTTTAATTAACGGGTAGTTGCCGGGCACTTTTATTTCGCCAAAAAGGGTAACTTTCAGGTTAACTATCTTCACCTCAATAATGGGGTCTTTAAGCAGTTTTTCTTTGTATGATGCCTCTATTTTCTTTGCAGCTTCCAGTCTTGATAAACCCGCCACCGGGATGCGGCCTATAACCGGTAAGGCCACTGTTCCGTCTTCTTCCACCTGGTAAGCCTGGCCCTGCGCGTTGGCTGATGAAGATGAGCCACCGCCTGATGGCGTGGCAGCCGATGAAACATCTTCAACTATGTATTTGATATTTTGCAGGTTACGCACCTGCAAAATATCCTGTGGTTTAATTTTATATATCGGTGCTTCGTAGCCTGTGTTGCTTACAGGTGCCGCGCCCACCGGATTTTCAAAAAGCACCTGGTTTTGCTTGTACGAGCACGAACTGAATAACACTGTGGCCATGCTGATGAGGCAAAGCAAAGTAAGAAACTGTTTTTTTATAGGCATATATGGTTAGGTTTATGAATTTTCAAGCACTAAAGCAACCTCGGTACGGCCGGATACATTCGGGTATACTTTGGTTCTTTCCAAAACTATCGATTCAAAATGGCTTGCATAAGAATTGATGATGTTTTCGCAGGTATAAATATTGTTAATTTTATCCTTATTATTCACCAAAAACTTATTATAAACCCCGCTGCTTTTTACGGCGGCTATTAAACTATGGGCCACTTCATCGGCATTGGCAAAATACAATGCGTCATCGCCTAAAATGGCTTTATTAAACTTGTTATTGTGCGAGCAGATCAGGCTGTTTGATGCCATTGCCTCCAGTAACGAAGGGTTGGTACCACCCACTGTATGCCCGTGGAAGTATACGTTAGAATGATAGCGCAGGTTGTTCAGTTTACCCATATCATAAATACCTCCGCAAAAAATAATGTTATGGTGATCTTTAAATTTATCTTTAAGATAAGTGCCGAACGTATTATCAGTACAGCCTACCACCAAAAACTTACGGTTAAGGTTTGATTTGGCTACCCCATCCAGTATGATCTCTACACTGTTTTCGGGTTCCATACGGGCTATCAGCATATCGTAATTATATGGTTCCAGCTCAAAATCGGCTAAAATTGAAGTATTGGGTTGTTCAAACACGATAGCCCCGTACGGTATATAGGTTGACGGTTTGTGGTATTTACCACTCAAATAGCGTTGTATCTCTACCGAATCGGCAATTAAATGATCGCTATACCTTACCGCCAGTTTCTCCGCAAATTGTAGGAACTTTTGTACCGGTTTTGAATACTTCTGACGTTTCCATTCCATGCCATCCATATTGGTGGTGACTACGGCATTGCGCGGCAGTAACCATCCCCAAACCGAACCACTGGTGTAACCCAATTGAAGGATCACATCAAACTTATCTTTACGCACATCTTTTATGCAGTTAAGATCGTAAAGAAACTGGCCTATTGTACCCAGTTTAAATTCCGGATCGTAACAGTGCCGTATCTCCACCCCGTTCCAGTCTTTTTCCTGGTAAGGATGGTTGTGCGAGTTGTAAACTACAACCTCATAGCCCTTTTTTGCTAAGCCTGCCGCTAAATATTCGGCACATTGTTCAAAACCTCCGTAGTGGTTCGGAATTCCCCTGGTTCCAATGATGGCGATACGCATATTCTCAAATGTTTTAGTTCACGGATATAATTAATTACTATTTTTGAGTACCTGATGATGTGTTATCCCCCGGCTTCAAAAGTTTAATAATTATACGGACGAAAGCCCTTAAATGCCGTGTTTCAGGCTGTTATGAACAAACTGAATGAATTTGTTCACAGGCGAATAGAATAGATATTATGCCGAATTGGAGTTGTAAATAAATTGTGGTATAATTAAAGTATAGCTACATTAAACAACTATCAACGTATGAGCAAGGTGCTGAAACTGCTGAAAAGGATCAATCTTAAAACCATTGTTTTCAACCTTAAATACTTCCCTTTTAAAACCGCTGTTAAGCTGCCTGTATTTATATCAAACAATGTATACTTATACAAAACCCAGGGAAAGGTTACGCTGAACGGCCCCATTAAAACGGCCATGGTGCAAATTGGCTACGGCCGCATCGGCATATCTGATTTTAAGCGGTCGCGGGCTATTTGGGAGGTTTACGGCGAAGTGGTATTTAACGGCAGGGCCTTTATTATGCACGGCTGCAAAATCAATGTTGGCCCCGAGGGACAGTTGATCATAGGTGAAGATTTTAACATGAGCACCGAGTGCGCGCTGGTAGCCGCCAAAAAGATAGAGATAGGTAACCAAAGCGGCATCTCATGGGAATCATTAGTAATGGATACCGACTTTCACCATATATTCGATGAGAACGGCGAAGTATTCAATCACCCTAAAGAAGTAATTATTGGCGATAAAGTATGGGTGGGCTGCCGTTGTACTATATTAAAAGGTTCTGTTATTCCTTCGGGAAGTATTGTGGCGGCTAATTCGCTGGTAACTAAAAGACTGGTGGGCGAAAACAATATTTTTGGCGGAAACCCTATGCGGGTGCTCAAGTCAAATATCAGCTGGAAGCTTTAAATCGGATTATTATATAATGGGCAATATGGCATCGCCCAGATCATAAGTAAGATCTTCCATTCGTTTGGCTATCGGTTTGGCCGGTATGCCGCCTACCACGGTATAAGGTTGCACATCTCTGGTAACCACCGCCCCCGCGGCTACAACCGCGCCTTTGCCAATAGTTACTCCCGGCAAAATTACCGAACGCGAGCACAACCAGGCATAATCTTCAATCACTACCGTTTTACCTACCTGCGCGAAATCCGTAGTGTTATAATCATGGTGCAGTGTCCATATCATTACCTCGTTACTGATGTTCACATTACTGCCTATATGCAAACCCATGCGGGCATCAAGCAGGGCATTATGACCGATGATAGAACTATTACCCACGCGCAACTTCCACGGACTGCGTACCTCAAAGCCCCTGTAAATACCCACCCGGTTGCCTATTTTTGCTTTTAACAAACGTAATAGCCCAATACGCAACGTGTGAAACGGCAGCCAACTGATAAAGCCGCAGGCGATAAACAGGCATGATCCTTTAAACTTATTGAAACCGTTGCTCATTATTATACTGTATCTGTAATTAATATTATACCGGGATATCCCTGCTGTTTAGTTCTTTGCGGCTTTTTAATACCCTGCCCGGCACGCCAGCCACTACCGAATTTGCCGCTACCGATTTGGTTACGATACTGCCCGCCGCTATAACGCAACCTTCGCCAATAGTAACCCCGGCTAAAATGGTTACACCGGCCCCAATCCAGCAGTTGTTTTTGATACTAACCCCGCTGCGCGATACGCCCTGGTCTTTAATGTTCACATGCAGATCGGAAAAGTTATGGTTTTCTGAAAATATTTTTACCCCAGGCCCTATGATCACGTTATCCCCTATTTCAATTCCCCCCTGCCCGGCTAAATATGTGCCCGCGTTAATGCCGCTGTTATCGCCAATGGTAATGCCTTTTCCTTTTTGCGATATTACCCCTGTGCAAATAATGGTGCAGTTGCGGGCTATGGATACGTTGTTTTTGATATTGATGCCATCAAACGATAAAGCGTTAACATACACATTATCTTCCAGTATCAGGTTGGTGCCTGCCGAAAACAGGTAGGCGTGTTTGATCACTACGTTTGAACCCATAAACACCAGTCCGTGCGAGCTTTTGAAGAACATTTTGCCCCAAGCCCCACGCAGCAACTGGCTAAAGCGTCCCGACAGGATCACGAATAATTCCTTCAGGCTGTAGCTGTTCTCCCACTTATAATCAGGGTTGCCTTTTAGTTTGCGTATGATCTTTTCAATTAACATACGCGTTATCAATTATGTTGAGAAGATTATTAGCCGAACGTTCCCAGGTAAAGTTTTTAGCGTGGTTGATCCCTTCGGTAACCTTTTGGCGGTAATAATCTACATCGTTTAGCAGGTTATTTATTTTGTGGGCAATATCGAACGTACTATCCGGGTCGATATAAACCGCCGCGTCGCCGCATACCTCGGGCATGGCCGTGCGGTTTGATACTACTACAGGCACGCCGCATTGCATGGCCTCCAAAGGCGGTAAACCAAACCCCTCGGCAAATGAAGGGAAACAGAAGATCGTCGCCCGGGCGTAGATCAGGTACAGGTCTTCCTCGGGTACATGCCCGGTGAACACCACCCTGTCCTTCAAATTACCGGCCTCAATATGATCTTCAATTTGCGAGTTAATGCTGCCCTGTTCACCCACGATCACCAATTTAATAGCAGGGTCGTCTATCAATGCCAGCGCTTTCACCAGGCTGATCAAATTTTTGCGGATGTTCACCCGCCCTACACACAGCAGGTAGCGGCCGGGCAAATTATACTTGCGGGCTACATCGTCCATTTGTTGCAATGGGTAGCTGGATAGTGTTTTGAAATGATCGTTTATACCATGATACACCACAGCTGTTTTGTTCTCGCTGGATACATGGTTTTTTACCAGTCGCTCTTTCTCCGTACCTGATATGGTGATGATCATATCTGCACGGGCGGCGAGGTATTTCATGTTTTTAAAGTAGAGCAGCTCGGCTTTGGTGTAATACTGAGGATGATCGAGAAACAGCACATCATGTATATAGGCAATGGTATACAAACCCAGCGACCATAAACTGCTGAAATTTTGGAACAGCATTACTTCGATATTATGTTTCCAGGCCACGTAAGGGATGATGAGCATGTTGGATAACAGGTTGGGCACGTTTGGCAAAAAAATAAGGTTTATCCCTGCCGGGAAATGTGCAATAGCCTGCGCTTTCGATTTTTGGGTAAGCAGCAGGTAAATATCATAGCGGCCACGGTTGTTGCGTATAATTTCATCTACAAGGTTTTTTACCACCATGTTACCACTCGGCGGCCCCTCGAAGAACCATTTGGCATCGATACCTAATTTTATCTTGCTATTTAAGTCCAACTTCATTTGGTTATGCCATTAATATTTCAGGAACCCGTTTACGCTCGTTATGCAATGAAATTGCCTCGTTGTACATATTCTCTAACCGTACCAATCGTTTATCCCAGCTATGCGAATCGGCGCAAATACCTGTATTTTTGGCCAAAATCTCCAACCGTTGCGGATTGGTCAGCAATCCGTTTAAAGCCACAGCCAAATTGTTCACCATCATATCGCGGTCGTCTATATCTATACGGATGCCGCAGCTATCGCAAATCACATCGCGCATGCCGCAATGGTTAAGCGCCAGCGTGGGTACGTTAAAGCTCATGGCTTCAAATATTACGGTGGTATTATCTTCGGCAATACTGGTGATGATATGTAAATGCGATTGCGCCATTACGTTTATAGCCTCTTCCCGTTTTAGGTGACCATGCCATTTAATACGGTCGGCTATATTCAATTGGCTGGATTTGAGTTTCAGTTTTTCGGTAAGCGGACCGCTGCCTAACACATTGAGTACCCAGTTGGTCGCTTTAACTTTAGCCAAAGCGTCGAGGCACAATTCCAAATTTTTACGTTCGATATGACTACCCGACCATACCAGCTCCACATTTCCATCTGCAATATTTTTAAACTTATTGCGATCAAAAGGCATTTGCTTTAAAATGCCGACCTCGGGTAAGTAATAGCTATCCCTGTCAAACTTTTCTTTTACTATTTCCCTGCCCGATTGCGTTGAGGTGAACAGTACATCAGCCTTTTCAAATGCAGTTCTGATACGGCCCGAATTAAGCTGATAGGTATTAATACTGTTCTTTAACCGGAATTTCAACCGGGTTAAAAGAGCTTTGCCCTGCAAGAGGCGTTCATCTGTGAATATCATCCCGCCTATCGGCCCCCAAACCATTGGTTTGTCCAGTTCCCACAAAAAACCCGGCTCACGAAAGCCAATTGGCCCCAGTTGGTGCACTACATCAATATCAACCCTTTTTAAAATTTCGCGGGCTGTTTTTAAAGCCTCCTTTTGCCATAAATAATAGGCGAAGTAAAAGAACCAGCCCAAGCCAACCTTGTTCAGCAGGTTAATGGTATTGGCCAGCCAACTCCCGCGCACCTCAATAAAATGAACCGATGGCAGCGGATGGTCGATAATATACTGCCGCATGGTTTGCGTATCGCCCATGTGATCGTCAGACATGCCGTAGAGCACCCACAGTTCGTGATGATCGGCCAGTTTGGTAACCGTGTTCCAGGCCACCGCGAACTCCGACCCCTTCACCGGGGATAAAGCATAAGCCGATATCAGTATCTTTTTTTTCACAGGCTGACAGCGTTAGTTTAATTGCGTTCTGAAAGGATCGTTATACACAAAGCGCCAGCGCAAGCGGTTCAGATAATTGAACACGTACGAACTGATATAATTTAAACCGCGTAAATGCCTGCGCATTACGGCCAGTTCTTCACGGTGCATTTTAGCGGTATCGCTGCTTACACCGGCAGTGCGCATGTACACAATCAAACTATCTATATATCTTATTTTGAAGCCTTTACGTTTTATGCGTAAAAACATATCAAAGTCCATGGCTATTTTTAGGCCTATATCATAATTGCCTACCGCCTTGTAAACCTCCCGCCTTACAAAACAGGTGGGGTGCATAATATACATGCCGAAGTTGAGCCAGCCTACCTTGCTCTTTTTCTCCTTCTCAAAACCGTTATTACCTACCAGCATAATATTGCCGCAGCAAACCACATCCTGTGGGGTTACGTTATCCATCATTACTTCTACAGCGTTTGAGGTGTACCAGTCGTCGGCATTGATCATGCCTATCCACTCGCCCGTGGCCATGGCAATTCCTTTGTTAAAGCCATCGCCAATACCCTTATCCGGGCCTGATACGAAACGGCTGATCTTGTTGCGGTATTTCTCTATAATTGCCAGTGTGCCATCGGTAGATCCTCCGTCAACTACAATGTATTCTATATTCGGGTAGGTTTGCCCTATCACGCTCAATATGGTTTCTTCAACAGTTGCTTCGGCATTGTATACGATGGTTATTATCGTAACTTTTACAGGATTGGTGTTTGTCTGTTTCATATATCTAATAGCTAAGAGGCCTGAAACCCGGTTACTTTTATTTCAATTGGTTTTTCCATCTCCTTCAGCTTAAACAGCAGCGAGTGGAAGTTGAGGTAACTATAGCCCAGCGTTATCATGATGATGCTCATCTCCACATTAAAAAACGCGGTAACTATGTAATTGGTAAGCAGCAGACTAAGTATACAGCCTACCGTTAAAGCGGCAAAAAGACGTATTACAGGCTTTCCGCGTGCATCGGCATATTTTTTCCAGTTGATGGCAATGAGGGTGAAGAATACAATAATGTAGGCCATTACACCCGTAATACCCGTTTTCACCAGTATATACAGCCAGCCGTTATGCAGTACGGGGATAAACTGAAAATCAGAATCTTCGCCCAGTCTCACAAAGGTTTTAAGATCGATCAGTTTACCCAGACCGCCGAAGATCCAGTCTTTCACATCGCCTTCGGCATAACCTTTTAACGCCATAAATGATTCGTAACCACGATATTTGGTATTAATATCCTGCTCGGTATTGTATTCGCCGATGCTCATTTCAGAGAAAGAGTGCAGTATTTTATTTACGAAGGGGTTGGATGAATCGCTCTGCAATAAGTTGAACGGCAACACGATGAATATACTCGCGATGATAAAGATGATAGGCAGTATCCACACCTTCTTCATTTTATCGGCCACCAATAAAAACAGGAAGCATAACGTAATGATGAGATATGTACGCGACGCGAACATATAGATACCGAACGCGTTAATAGCCACCAATGCGTTAAACATCATAGGTTTATACAGCCTGATATTGAACTTATAAGTAAGCAGCAAGCACGCGAATGCTATGGGCGGCCCCGGCGTACCTACTATACCGATGGCATAATGCGCCGAATAAGGATCGGTAAGGGCGCCAAAGCCTACGTAGGATACCGATATAGCCGTAACCAAACCCGTTACTACTGTGCCCGCAACAACCAGCGTTTTCAAAAAGCTTTCGATAGTGATACGGCAGGCCAGCACTATGCCCGACGCGATGAACAGCACCGGCATCAGGAAGTAGTAAAAATCTTTTATAATCAGATAGTTATCGTTTTTATACCCGGCAATAAGGCCCAATACCGAAGGCAGCAATAATACAGCGAACAAGCGAGCCATTTTTATGGCGGTAAAGTGCCATTGCATAGGCATGGCAATTATAAACAGCGCTATAGCCAGTACAATGGCCTGCATGTGAAAGTACGATGCCAGTATCAATACCAATAATAAAAGCGGATATACTCTTTGTGCCATTTTATGCTGTTTTAAAAGCCGGTTGATAATAAGGCGATGTATCGCGGATGTAAACCGCCGGGTTGCCCGCCCATATCTGCTCATCGGGGATGCTTTGAAACACCACCGATCCTGCACCAACTATTGAATTTTTACCTATGGTTACCCCTTTTAATATAGTGGTGTGCCCGCCTATAAAAGCGCCCTCTTTTATTACTACCGGTTTGGTTTTTACGCCGTCAAGCCGTTCGGGGATACTGTTGCGCATATCGGCATACAGCGAGTGGAAATCTGTATCGTATATTACGGTGTTGATGCCTATTTTCACGTTATCGCCAATGCTGATGTTGTTGTGGCAAATAATAGCCACCGAGGTTACGCCTACGTTGTTGCCGATGGTAAGTTCGCCGCCGGCAGCTACTACAAAGTAGCACTGCTGCTGCCTGCCCCCCATGGCATGGTATTTACCGCCATTGAACCAGAATTTTTTGCCGATGCTGAACTTCCCCTTCATGTTTATATCCAAAATGGGGATGCCATAGCCTACAAAATCCCGTTGAAAGTCGACCCCGTTCAGGTAAAATTTAAAGCAGGATATAAGCCACGAGTAACCCCGCGACAGTTTATAATATAAAAACCGTAATCCTCTGTAAATCTTCCTGATGAAATAAATCGGGCTCATACGCTAAACATTTATACCTGTTTATTCAAAGCACGCTAAGCATTAAAAATGCCGATAGCGGTACGGTTAATTATTTTATTTGTTTGGATAGAAAAAGTTATGCCCATAATGACAAACAGAATGATGTTTGACAGCGTAACCCCTGCTATACCCAGCAGCGGGCCTAAAAAGATGGATAGCGGAATATTGACTATCGATCCTATTATCCCCAAATACACCTGCAATTTTATTTTACCTATGCCATTTAATAGTTGAACGTGTATAGCCTGCCAAATAATGGTGATTGTATACAGGCACATGGCAATTGACAGTGTTATAGGCATAGTAATGCTTTTACCCAACCATGCCTTATACAACCACGGCGATACAATAAGCAGCAGCACCGAGCAAAAACTCAATACCAGCCACAGCTTGTTGATCTTGTTCACCGCGTTGCGGATCCACTCATAATCGTTTTTGGTATAAGCCTCGGTAAAGGCGCTCCAAAACGGGGTGATCACAATTACGAAGAACATCAGTATTATGGAAAACAGCTTATAGGCTACGTTAAACGTGGTTACTTCTTTAGGGCCAAACAATTGAGTAATCACTATATTATCAGTTTCGTACAATACCAGCGCGTTTATCTGAATAATAAAGAAAGCACTGCCTACAGCCAGTAACTGCCTGGCATATTTAAAGTTTACGTATTTAAACCCAGGCGCAATGTGCTTGTATTCGCCGCGGTAAAACCATATACTGCCCAATATTAAAACCACCAGTGGGATACCTGCTATTACGATCACCAGATCTGTCAGTGTACCTTGTTTTACATTGGTGAGTATTAGGATAGCCGCCAACGAACATATCTGCCCTATCAGGCTTATCAATGCTACCTTTGCGGGTACCTGGTTGGCCGTTAGCACATTGTTGATGAGCTGTACCACAAACTGGAAGCAGAAGCAGCCGAACACGATCAGCACAACACGGCTCAACTCCGCGCCTGAACTGCCTTTGGCATTGAGCACCGTACGCCAGTCGATAAAAGGGTTTACAAAGTAAAACACCAAAAACATCAGCAATGCGATGATAAACAACAGCGCATAAGTAGAACTTATATAACTGCGTGCCCCCGATACATCACCCAGCGTGATCATCGTAGTGAGTTTATTTTTCAGGCCATTACCCAAACCCATATCAAATAGCCCCGCCCAGGTAATAATAGAACTCAGCGTAAGCCAAATACCATATTGGGTTGGGTTAATGTAATGGATAGTAAGCGGTATCAGTGTAAGAGAAACAGCCACACTGCCGCCTTTTAACAGGATGGATTTTACGATGTTCTTTTTTGTTTTTAAAGAACGCTCGTGCCCCCTGTTAAAATAACGGTGGAGATTGGTTTGGATAGTTTGCAGCATAAAGTTTACTTTATCTGGTTACCGGCTTTAATCTTTTTATCAGTGCCGAAAACTTGTTGCTGGTTGGTTCGGGTATCTGGTAGCCGTAATTACCATAACCGTGGCCATAGCCTGTTATGCTATTCTTTTTAATTTCGATATCATTTACTATAAGGTACAGGTGTTTTGCTTTTTTAGTTTTGTGCAGATCGTTCACTATTCCCAGCTGCGATTTTAGCGTGTAGTTTTGCCTTACCACGTAAAAAGTAATATCGGCAAACTCTTCAATAATCAGCGCGTCAGACACCATACCTACCGGCGCGGTATCAATAATCACGTAATCGAAACGGGTTTTCAGGTCATCTATCAATGTTTTCAGCTTGTCGCTCATCAGCAACTCTGCCGGGTTTGGCGGTATTGGGCCCGATGATATGAAAGAGAAATTATCGTTAAAGGTTGATGGCTTGATAAGTTTATCAATGGCATTCTTTTCGCTTGATATTACATAATTGGTGAAGCCGTAATTGTTATCAACCCCAATATTTTCGAGCAGGCGTGGTTTACGTAAGTCGAGCTCTAACAGTACCACCCTTTTGCCCGATAAGGCGATGGAGTTACCCAAATTAAGCGAGATGAATGATTTACCCTCGCCGCTCATGCTTGACGTAAAAAGGATCACATTACACTTTCCTTTTTCGGTAACGTATTTTAAACTGGTACGCAAGGCTCTTATCTCTTCAGATATGATAGACCTGTTATCATTATACACCAACAGCTTTTTACGATTAACATTACGGCTGATCTCGCCCAACAGCGGCACATTGGTGTGTTTCTCAATATCTGATTTGGTATTGATGCGGATGTTAAAGATCTCCTTGGCACTTAAGCCCGCCGCCGGTATAAATACCCCGGCAAACAAAGCGATCATATAGATCAGTGATTTTTTTGGCGCGAATGGCTCATCAATACTTTCTGCCTCGTCAAGCACGCGGCAGCTGGCCAGCGTAGCCGTTTGCGATATGGCTGTCTCTTCACGCTTTTGCAGCAGGAACAGGTAAAGATCCTGCTTCAGGCTTTGTTGACGAGCGTAGTCCAGGTAGATCCTTTCTTTAACAGGGGCGCTTGATATTTTATCTTCAATGGTGGCGTTCTGCCTTTTAAAGGCCGACAACGATACCTGCAAACTCTGCCTGTAATTCTTAAGGCTCGACATCAGCGCCAGCCTGGCCAGCTCAATTTGCTGATCGAGGTTTTTAATGATATTGCTCGATTCGGTTAGCGTTAGTTTCAGTTGCTCCCTGCGCAGCAGCATTTCATTGTAGCCGTTAATAGCCGTACCGAATGCCATATCCTTGGTAATAAGCGAACTTGGTACCACCTGCGGATTATTACCATCGTTAACGTACTTGTACAAATCGTTAGCTATGGCCAATTGCACCTCGTTATCATTCAGTTTGCCCTGGTATTCGTCGGCACCGGTTATCAGCGCCTTCGCCTGGGCGTTAATGTCTGATATTTTGTTTTTTACCTTGTATTGTTCCAGTGTTTTTTCGGCATTGTTAAGTTCGGTACCAACCACCGCCAAACGGGTGTTGATGAACTTCATGGTGCTATCGGCAATGCGGATCTTGTTGGCGCGGTTGTTTCGCAGGTAAACTTCCATTAGTTTTTCAAGTACCTGCTCGCCACGTTTAGGGTTATTGTAGCTTAGTTGCAGGTTAATCACGGTGGCTTGCTTATCATCCAGCCCTACCGCGAAGGCCGAGGAAAGTTCTTTCTCTGTTTGTTTAATGGTTTTTACAACCAGTTTATAATCGCCTTGCGGCTGAAAGTATTTTGTTTTATTGAGGGTAACGGTATAATGATCAAACGATACGGGCTGACCAAAAGTGGCATTTTCCAGATTGTCGCTTTTCAGCTTACCTATTTGGTAGTGGCTTGCATCGGTTACTATTATCTTATAGCCATCCAGCTTTAACGAATCAGATTTGTAATCCATAGTAACGGTGAAAGGCGCTTCGTCAAATAATTCGTGCTGTCTTAAACCATTGTCGTCATACACATGCACGTTAAGCTGCATATCGGCTATAACGGTTTTCAGCAACCCACGCGATTGCAATATCTTCACCTCATTATCGGCACTGTTCTTCATATCGAATATCGAAGCCATGTCGGCATTTAAACCGTTGGTGAGCGATTTAGCCGGTGAGTTATTATCTTCCTCAACAATTACTTTACTCAATATATTCCACTGGTTGGGGGCGTATTGCACATAAAAGAACGCGCCACCAAGGCAAGCAATTAAACTTAGTACAAACAAGTACCAGTAGTTACGGCATATAGCCACCAAATTTCGTACTTCACCCGGGCCTTCCTCCTTTTTGTATGTAAAGTCAAGTTTATCGGCTAAGATGTCTCCGTTGTTCATATCATATAGTGATTAGATGTTTTTCAAAACCAGCCTTATCAATCGCAGCTATCCTTATTAAATTCCCGCTGTTGAAATCATACGCATCGCAGGCATTTTGATGCTCCGTTTAATACGGTCTTATTTATCGGAAAGTTAAGTGAGAATTGCCGTTTCGAGCTCAAAAAGGGCAGAATGAACAAAGTGAACACGTTTATTATAATGAACACAATAAATACTATACTTTATAATATTTAGATATAAATATGTATTAATTATATTCCTGTAACTGACCAGGCTACCTAAAAGATAAGTGATATGGCCGAGAATTTTTACGATAAGACCCAATTTCTGGTAATTGGCTTAACCCTGATAACAGGTGTATCGGGTATTTTAATACTACGCAAACTAAAGATAAATCCGCTCGATTATAAATTGAACGATGAACAGTCGGACAGACTGGTGATGGGCGTTTTCCATTTGCTCATCAGCGTTATATCGATACTATTTATAGTTTAGTTTACTACTGACTCACCCGGTCTACGCTTCGCTGGACCACCCTCTCTGCTTCGCAAAGAGGGTTGGAATGCAATGTAATAAAACCACAAAAATCCCTCTTTACGTTTACGTAGAGAGGGACGACGAGCGAAGCGATGTCAGGGTGAGTCAACTATAAAGCAAAAAAAACGGCCGGTGGTAAACCACGGCCGGGCGATATATAGGATGTGTCTTTGAATATAAAGCAGGTTATCAGTTTGTATTAAACCAGCCTCTTATTGTTAAACACAGTTATTTTCTTCGTGAAAAGTGATCAGCTTCAACATTACATCTATAGCTATCTCGTAATTTTTAACTCCTACTACTTTTTTATATTCGTCTTCTAATTCAAACACCTGTTTCTTTACGTTCTGGTAAAAGCTTTCGCCCTCGTTGGTAAGGTATAACATGGCTACACGCGCGTCATTAGCGCTTTTTTCGCTTTTAACCAGGTGTATATTCTCCAGCTCTTTTATTACTTTACTGGTGGCTTGCTTGGTTACGTTAAGCTTGCCGGCAAGCGCGCTGTTTGAAATACCTGTAGTGCCAATACTCATTAACAAAGGCAGGTGCGAATTATTAAAACCCGGATGCCCCACACTGCACAAACGTTTATCCATCCACTGATCGGTAAAGCGTTTAAGCAAATAAACCAGCTTACATGCAACTCTCTTACTATCCTCGTTCTGTGTATTCATTATCTTTCTCCGCTGAATATTTAAACTAACAGGGTGTTTAAAAAACTATATGATTATAATATGCAATTATTATACCGTTGTGTATTTAATACGTCAACCCGGTTTACTAAACTACAATTAAAAATCAAATTTCACTAAGGTTCTTACGCCCCACTCCGGCGCGCCCGGGTGGTCGAGATAAGTGAACCTCTTAACAAGGTCAACACGTATCAGTTTAAATATATTTCCTATACCCACGCTGCCTTCCATATACGGTGTTGAACCTAACGAATAGGTACCGCCACCCGCGTTAGGGAAGCGCAATAACGAATGATCGTACGCAGGGTTGTTCTCATCCCTTACACCGCCCCAAAGGCTCTTAAAGCTAACAACCTCACGCAGTTTCAGTTTTTTAAGCAATGGTACACGGTTAAAAATGTAACCGTTAAAGTTATGATCGATAAATATGCTGGCGTAGTGGTCGCTCACAAACTCCTGGAAGTTCATCAGGTTATATGATTGTAATTGCAGCGCGTAAGTTTGGTTGGCATGGTGAATATCCAGCAACGGAAAAGGCACTTTGCCAAACAGGTAACCACCCTCGGTAGTAATATCGGTATAACCCAATTGCGACAGGTAGAAACGTTTGCTGATATTACCTACCAGGTTTGAATAGCTATAATCGCCACCGAAGAAACCTTTAATACCCTGTGTATAGTTTAATGTAAAAATCGGGTACTTATCAGGAATTGGTGTACGGTATAATTTACCCTGATAAAACTTCTCATGCGGAGCGTAACGCAGTTGCAATGACAGCTCGGTAGTGTGGATCAAGCCTACATTGTTAAGCTCGCCATTCGGCATCAAGTTTTGGAATAATAACGCGCCGGCAGGGCTTTGGTTCCATTTTTTAAAGCCAACCGCGTACGAAAAGTGATTCAGGTACTCATGCACATAATCAAACCTGAAAATGTCGTTGTATAACCAGATATCATTATCGCCCCTTTTAAACGACAGGAAGAAATTACTCTCCTGAACAAATTGCAGCTCTTGTCCCGGTATTTTTGTATCGTGCTGAAAACTTGCCCTGATGTAGTTTTGAGGGAATGAATAGATCGACTTGTTATTTAACGAATATGTTGAACTTAAAAAGTACTTAAAACGTTGGTCTTTTGCACCATAAGCACCGTAAGTTTCAAAATAGTAGCGTGTGCTTAACGAGGTAGTGGTACGACCGCCTAACCTGCCACGGAAACCTTCTACCGGGTTAAAGCTGTAAAATGTATTGATTGGGCCAACCTCAAACGGACCGAAGTTTTTATAACCCGCCAATACCAAAGTGGCAATATCCATAGTACGCCTGAACGATGGGATAGTTTGCAGGCTATCGATGTTTTTATACACCATTGCCGATGCCGAATCCAGTTTTACAGGGCGGCTTGCTGTCCAGTACAGGTCATCCTTTTTCTCCGCATTTGAAACGAACACCTGTGCAGGGCCATCGTAAGTTTCTTTAGGACGTGGGGTGTTGATCACAAAATCGTTAATGGTAACCAAACGCTCTCCGAAGATACCGCCGCCTTTGTTTTTGTTCAAACCGAAATCGATACGCAGGTTACTTTGGCTAAGGTGGTAACGGCCATCATTGTTTTTCTCAAATGATAGCGAGGCCTCCATTTGGCGCACAAAGTTGAGGTTGATGTTTTTGTTAACGGTTAGGAACGCGCCTTGCACAGCGTAGTTGCCATCCATGGTGATGTATATTTTACCCTCAAACAGCATGTTATTGGTGTTGCGCGGGGTAAAGCTCAACTCAATCAGTTTTGGCGATTGATCTTTAAGCGTATCAGTAATAAAGAACTTGTAAAAATCGGGAGAGTTATTGGCAATAGGGCTCAACAACTGGTTACTCAATAAGGATACGTTATTATCGTAGATGTTGATATCCTGGTACATACGGTTAAAGTATGCGGCCAAACCCTGGTTATCCACAAAGTTTTCGTCGTACTTTACCTGTTTGTTGGCTTCAATTATTTGTTTTTTAACATAAGGCGCTTTGCGGAAGTAGTTGCTCGATAGCTTTTCTTCCATATAAAGAGGCAGCAATGTTTTACCGCCGATAGCTGTTGAATCCTGCTGCTCGCGAAACAGGAACTGGTAGTTTTTAAACACACGGCGCTGCCTGAATTTATCCGACAGGTTACTCAACGAAAAGGCCATCTTTTCGTACTGTTTGTACTCGGCGTAGTTATAATTTTCTACCTGGTTTTGTGCTTTGTGAGCAATAACCTGGCGAATCAGTTCAACAGCGGGATTATTCTTATTGGTATATTTCTTCTTCTTGCCCGATTTGATAAGCACTTCGGCTAAGTTATTACGCTCTTCGGTTAATGCTATATTGATGGTTTGATCTTTACCTACCTCAATATCTCTCAACACGGTGCGGTAACCCACAAAAGATACCTGTATCTGTTTGCGGTCGGTTGCGTTGGTGGTTAAGCTGTAGTGGCCTTGTCCGTCGGTGCTCATACCTTGCGAGGTACCTGCAAAAGCGACAGACACATAAGCCATAGCTTCATGTGTGCGGGCATCGGTAACTACCCCCTTTACCGTTGTTTGGGCAAAGCCTGCTGTAAACGATGCCAGCACGAGGGCTATCACCGTAAGGCTTTTATGTATGGTGGAGGCGAAAAACTGTTTCATTACTAAATTGTGTTGGTGGTTGTTAAAATGCTGGTTGACTAAGTGATGGGTATTTTACAGCCGTGCGTGTTTTGGCCGCGATGGGCTTTATCACTTTTTGCTGTATTGTTTTTATTGATGCCGATGCCATTACGCGAATGGCAAGCGTTAAAAACTCCATATTGATATCAGCTCCCAAAAAATTCTGCTTAAGGCCTTCGCCCAAAGCATCTACTACGTAAGTAGTGGTATTTTTTAGCAAGCTGCTGCCACCGCTTACCGGGGTGCGTATTGTGCTTGTGTTACTGATGTGTACTGGTGTATTCATAACGTTTAAAACGACAGTACAAATGTAAACCAAGTTGACGATATTAGTAAACCAAGTTGACGTATTTAAACCTATTTTACGCCTCCATGACATTGAAAACGGGTTTTGTCATACTTGTGTTATCATCACAAAATTTGTGTCAGGCAAATATCACAAGGTGCATTTTATTTAAAATGTTTTGGGCTGATGATCGTCTACAGGGGAATCAGATGATCTTTAAATGCAATGTTATAGGTAATTGTCTGGAGATAAAATCTGTCAATAATTCAAGAGAAGTAACCGGAAGCGATCAGCTTATATAAGCACTATCAATGTGCCGAATCTTGAAATTTGTCGATTCAGAAAATACCGCATAAAAAATCCAGCACTATCTGCCTTTTGGTTTTTCAAAAGGAATTAACGCTGCATCTTTCTTTACCAATATGCATGCATTGTCTTGATCATTATTAGTGCCGATGACGGGCTTTAAACTGATAATCTTTCTGAGGGTAAATATGTGGTACTGTTCAAAATTCAAAGTACGAGGATATAGGCCATTAAAAAACTGCGGCTTGTCATTTACTGTATATTCATCCCACAAGGCATCAATAATCCACATTTTAGCTACTGCGCCGGTTTGGGTTTGCATCAGGTATACATCATTATCTTTCCAACCGGGAGCAAAATCTTCCGGTTTAGGTTGATCTTTAATGAGCTTTTGTTTGTTAAATTTATACTCGTTGCAAAAAGCTTGATAGATCCCATTTTGGTTAATATCATTTATCAAGAAAATATCTTTGTATAAATATTGATAAGGTTCTGCATGTAATTCATTCAGATATGTATTTAGCGGCCAATGAAAATTGTTAGGTTGGTTTTTATCGTACGGAATCAGCATCCAAAACAAATTATCACCCTGCATATTAGCCTTGACAATTTTATTGCCTTTATCATCAAATTGAGTGGTAGTCGCTTTATCTCCTAATCCGTAATTTCCTACATATTTTAAAGCTATTATAACCTCCCTGCGCACAGGCTTCTTGGTTTTAATTTGCGCCAATGAAGTTTGTACTCCGGTTAAAATCAGCAAAAAAGTAAATACTCTTATTTTCATATCGATATAGCCAAAAAGTTAGGAATAAACAATATATAAATGTATGTACATATTTACAATATATGCTTTATATTTCAACTTTTTCAATCTCGCTTTGTAATCATATCTTGGCTTTACGGAAACAAATTATTTATAAAATTGTCCTGATATTGTAACGCAAAGCAAGCACCCATGATCAACCCCGTAACCTTTACAGTAATTAGCCCCGATGGCAGTGAAAGAAAATTGATTATTGAACCGGTAATTGAAAGAAGCGCCGGCGAACAAGTGCATGCAACAGGCGTTTACAAATTATACAAAAGCGCCTTCGACGATAAAACCATACTCTTTACCGAACCGCTGGAAATAGGCAAGGAAAACAATGACCTGGCCGACGCCTCCAACCCCGACTATTTAGGAAAGATAACCACAGAAAGCAATGCGAAATGGCATTACGAAGGCGATTTGCTAAGCCATGAAGAGCAACAGCAGGTGGTGGATTATATCGCCAATGTTTAATGCCTTTTTAGGCTTATAAAAATCAAACCTGTGGTCGGTGTTATCACCGCACCACCTCTACGTATTAAAAGCAAATATAATGGTGCGGTGATAACACCGACCATAGGCTGAATAGTATGAGCACCAAAGGCAGCAAAATAATCTTGTACATGTTAAAAGTTTATGGTTACTCAAACTTAAGTAATTGCAATCAGCAAACAATATATCAATAACCTATATGATAATTTAAGCTGATATATTTGCGGATGGATTATTTTAAGGAGCAGGCTGATCTGTTGAAGATGGAATGGGATGAGGATCGCAGCCAATATCTGAAACTTACCGAAACATCATCGGCGGCTGATCGTCGCGGAAGCGGCATTACCTGGTACCCTGTTGCTATAAGGGATACCGAACTGGGGCGTGGTGATTATTTGCAGGTAGAGGTTGAACGTACCACCCATCATGATATAGCGCACCAGTTTCGTACAGGGGTGCCTGTGGCCTTATTCTCCAATCACGATGCTAAAAATGACCGTATTGAGGGCACCGTGGTGTACCAAAACAATACCCGGTTAAAATTCACCCTCAATACCGACGAGCTGCCCGACTGGACCCGAAACGGTAAACTGGGCATCGACCTGCTGTTCGACGATAATACTTACCAGGAAATGCAGAAGGCACTTAAACAAGCCGCCACCATTCAAGGTAAACCCGAAGGGCACCTCATCAACGTGTTAACGGGCAATATAGCACCAGCTTTTACTGATGAAAAATTGCCGATAGCGTTTACTAACCTCAATGCATCGCAGCAGGCGGCGGTTGATAAGATCATTTCGGCTAAAGACCTGGCTATAGTGCATGGCCCGCCCGGAACGGGTAAAACCACCACCATTGTACAGGCTATTAAACAACTCTTGCAGCATGGCGAAAAGCAATTACTGGTAGTAGCGCCCAGCAATACCGCCGTTGATCTGTTAAGTGAAAAGCTAAGCGAACAAGGCCTTAATGTGCTGCGCATCGGCAACCCGGCAAGGGTATCTGAGAGGCTGATGAGCCTCACGCTCGATCATCAAACTACCCAGCATAAGGATAGCAAGGAGATAAAAAAGCTGCGCAAACAGGCGGGCGAGTATAAAAACATGGCACATAAATACAAGCGCAGCTTCGGCAAAGCCGAACGCGACCAGCGCAATGCCCTGTTTAATGAAGCCCGCAAACTGGTTAAGGCAGCCGACGATGCCGAACAGTTTATTATTGACGACGTAATAGAAAAAGCGCAGGTAATTACCGCTACGCTGGTGGGCGCCAACCATTACACCATAAGGAACTTAAAATTTAACACCGTTGTAATTGACGAAGCCGGGCAAGCGCTTGAACCTGCCTGCTGGATACCCATTATAAAAGCACAAAAGGTAATTTTAGCGGGCGATCATTGTCAGCTGCAACCTACCATAAAATCAATACAGGCCTCCCGAAACGGATTGGGTACTACCCTGTTCGAGAAATGCGTTAACCTATATCCCGAAGCGGTAATATTGCTGGAAGAGCAATACCGCATGCATAACCAAATTATGGGTTATTCGTCGGGCGTGTTTTACCAGGACAGGCTGATCGCCCATCCATCGGTTGCTGAACATTTGCTGTTTAATGAAGACAGGCCATTGCTGTTTATTGACACCGCGGGTTGCGGCTTTAACGAAAAACAGGAAGGTACCAGCGTAACCAATCCCGAAGAGGCGGTGTTTCTGCTAAAGCATCTCGAATTGATGGCGACGCAATTAGGCGAGCACTACCCGGCGGCGCAATTTCCGTCGATAGCTATCATAGCGCCGTACAAGCAGCAAATTTATACCATTAACGAACTCATCAGCGCATCAACCATACTGCAACCGTATTTAAAAAAGATCTCGATCAGCACGGTTGATAGTTTTCAGGGGCAGGAACGCGATATGGTATACATCAGCATGACGCGGAGCAATACCGATAACGAAATAGGTTTCCTGGCAGATATCCGCCGCATGAACGTAGCCATGACCCGCGCCAAAAAGAAACTGGTGATCATCGGCGACAGCTCTACCCTATCGGTACTGCCGTTTTATGCCAACCTGATTGACTATGCCGAAAAGATGAACGCCTACCAAAGCGCCTGGGAATACGCCGACTAAATCAGTCGGTGATCAGCATATTGCGGAACGCTATCGAGTCGCCGTGAAAAGCGTCGAAATCAACCGTGTGGTTAATACCGTTCACCCTTGCCTTGTCGGAGTGTTGCCAAAACAACCATTGGGTATTCCGGCCTGCTTTTAGCTCGGGTTTGTAGTAATGGGCTATCCACAAACGGTAGCCTTCAAAATAGCTTTGCAGGTAATCCTTATAAAAACTCAAACCCGAATAAATGATAGGTTTGGTGCCGGTTTTGGCTTCCACGCTTTCTAAAAACGCCTTCAACTCTTTACGCATTTGTTCCGGCGATGCGCCTTTCAGGGTTTCTACATCAACTACCATGGGCATGTCCCCTTTTTCTACGTTTACATTCTGCATAAAAAAACGTGCCTGCCATTTGCCGCTTTTTTCGGGCCGAAAGTAGTGATATGCCCCGCAGATGATGCCTGCTTTAGCAGCCTCGCGCCAGTTGCGCTTAAAGTACGGATCGACCAATAAGACCCCTTCGGTAGCTTTTATGAACGCGAAGGTGATGTGCACGCTGTCTTCCTGCATAACCTTTACCTTGTGCCAGTCTATTTTACCCTGCGCGTACGATACATCAATGCCATGCACCGTATATTTTGTGGGGATATTGATATCGAAACTTTTGTAGGTGCGGTAATGCGGATCTTTTCCGAAATCCCTCACCCATTGCCAGGCCGACGAAAAAGTATTGAGCACATAACCGTAATAAAATGGCGACAGTAAAATGAGCGCTATTCCCGTAAGGGCAATAATGAGATTGGTGTTGATCTTGTTGGTCTTCTTCTTTTTCCGGGGCGATGGCTTACGTTTAACGGCAGTTTTTTTGCGTGGAGGAGCGGCAGGTTTTTTCTTTACAGTCACGATGGCAAAAATAGGAAAATGAGGCGATGACGTGTGCAGTATTGCCGAAATTATCTATCCACAATGAAGCAAATACAAACTATGCGCTTAGCGGCAAAAGCGAATCGTATAGCTAACTCACCCGGTCTACGCTTCGCTGGACCACCCTCTCTGCTGCGCAAAGAGGGTTGGATGATCTTGCAAAATAAAGAACTTCGAATCCCTTCTTTCCGCTTGCGGAGAGAAGGGATTTTTGCTTTTTTATTCCCCCCTCTTTACGGCAAAGCCGAAGAGGTACTGTCTTTAAAAGCAAATAATATTTAATAATTTTGATCATTCAATGAGGGCCTCCACTTGGAAGTTCATCACGTGTAGCCCTGGTTTGCCGGGGCTATTATTTTTTCAGATTGATAGGTA
>NZ_BAABFT010000012.1:0-162060 GCF_039541195.1 Mucilaginibacter gynuensis | reverse complement strand
TACCTATCAATCTGAAAAAATAATAGCCCCGGCAAACCAGGGCTACACGTGATGAACTTCCAAGTGGAGGCCCTCATTGAATGATCAAAATTATTAAATATTATTTGCTTTTAAAGACAGTACCTCTACGCAAGCGTAAAGAGGGCTTACATATTTTTTTAATTTATTCCTTCCCTCTTTTTGCTTGCAAAGAGAGGGAGATCCAGCGAAGCGTAGATCGGGTGAGTTGCTTACGCTGATAACCTAAACCCTACCCCACATACCCACCCGACCCCCGAACCTGAAACCCCGCCACTGAAACTCCCAACTAAACCCGATTGAAGCGGATACCTGCCCGGCGCCCAAGGCCTTGCGCGCGTATGAGCGAAAAGCGGGGCTGCCGGAACAAAAGCACCACAGCCATTGATTTTCATAAAAAAATCCACAACTGCAATATGTCACACAGTTGTTCCACAAATACACTCTCTCAGTATCGTTTTACCAAACATACAGCCTTCATCAACGAAGCATATAACCCATCACACAATCAACCCTATACCTGCAATTGACGGGCATAAAAACAAATCGCAAAAAGCATTTGACATTGATATAAAAAGACGTATCTTTGCAGTCCCGTAATTACGGGGTATAATAAACGTTTAATTAATTTAATTTTAAGCAAGTGAATACGTTAAGTTACAAAACTGTCTCAGCCAACAAAAAAACCGTTAACAAAGAATGGGTTGTTGTTGACGCACAAGGCGAGATTTTGGGGCGCTTGTCTTCTAAGATCGCTATGATCATCAGAGGAAAAAACAAGCCTGGTTTCACCCCGAACGTAGACTGCGGTGATAATGTTATTGTTATCAATGCAGACAAGGTAAAGTTGACCGGAAACAAGTTTAGCGATAAACAATATGTTTCTTACACCGGTTACCCGGGTGGTCAAAAATTCATTTCTCCTAAGGAGTTAATGGCAAAACATCCTCACCGTGTAATTGAAAAAGCGGTACGTGGTATGTTACCTAAAAATCGTTTGGGCAAAGCATTATTCGGCAATTTGCATGTATATGCAGGTGCTGAGCATCCTCATGCTGCACAAAACCCAAAAGCCATTTAATTTTTTAATTTCAAAGGAGAAAAGAAATGCCAACAACTAACACTTCAGGCAGAAGAAAAACAGCAGTTGCCCGCATCTATCTTAACGATGGCAACGGCGCTATTATCGTTAACGGTAAAGATTACAAAGAGTACTTCCCTACATTGCCTTTACAATACATTGTAACTCAGTCAACTGAAGTTGCAGGTGTTGCAGGCAAATACGATGTTAAGGTAAACGTAGCAGGTGGTGGTGTTAAAGGACAGGCAGAAGCCGTTCGTTTAGCTATCGCTAAAGCTATTGTTGAGCTTGACGCTGAAAAGAAACCGGCACTGCGTGCTAAAGGTTTAATGACCCGCGATGACCGTATGGTTGAGCGTAAAAAACCAGGACGCAAGAAAGCAAGGAAAAGATTTCAATTCAGTAAACGTTAATATTTTAAGGAGGACTCAACAATGGCTAGAACAACATATCAGGATTTACTGGATGCAGGTGTACACTTTGGTCACCTTACCCGCAAATGGGATCCGAAAATGTCACAGTACATTTTCATGGAGCGTAACGGTATCCACATTATCGATTTAAATAAAACCTTAACTAAGGTTGAAGAAGCTGCTGCAGCTATAAAACAAATTGTAAAATCAGGACGTAAAGTTTTGTTTGTTGCTACCAAGAAACAAGCTAAAGACATCGTTGCTGAGCAAGCAAAAACAGTAAACATGCCTTTCATCACCGAGCGTTGGTTGGGTGGTATGTTAACTAACTTCGCTACTGTACGTAAGTCGATCAAAAAGATGTCAAACATCGATAAATTGACTAAAGACGGTACTTACAGCAACCTTTCTAAAAAAGAAAGACTGATGATTCAGCGTGAGCGTATCAAATTGGAAAGCCTTTTGGGCGGTATTGCCGACCTGAACCGTTTACCGGCTGCGCTTTTCCTGATCGACGTTAAAAAAGAGCATATCGCGGTTTCTGAAGCGTTAAAGTTAAATATCCCAACCTTTGCAATGGTTGATACTAACTCTGATCCTTCAAACATCGATTTCCCTATCCCGGCGAATGATGATGCAACCAAATCAATCTCTTTGATCACTTCTATCATCATCAAAGCTATTGAAGAAGGTTTAGATGAGCGCAAACGCGATAAAGAAGACGAAGCTGAAAAAGAAGCAGTTGCTGCTAAAGCAAAAGCTGACGCTCCTGAAACTGCTGAAGGCGGTAAAAGAAAAAGAGTAACTGCTGAGGCTGAAGCCGAAACAGAAGCTCCTGCTGCTGAAGGTTCAGAAGAATAATTTATTTTAGTTGTGAGTTGTAAGTTAACAGTAGTAACCTACTTTTGCTTATAACTCGCAACTTTTTAACATAAAACAAAAAAATTAACAATGTCTACAGTACAAATATCTGCAGCCGACGTAAACAAACTGCGCCAGCAAACTGGTGCCGGTATGATGGATTGCAAAAAAGCTTTAACTGAAACCAATGGCGATTTTGAAGCTGCTATCGATTTCTTAAGAAAAAAAGGTGCTAAAGTTGCGGCCAGCCGCCAGGACAGGGAATCAAACGAAGGTGTGGTTATTGCACGTACGTCTGCCGATGGCAAACGTGGTGTGATCATCGAACTTAACTGCGAAACTGATTTCGTGGCTAAGAACGCTGAGTTCATCGCTTTCGCTAACGCTATCGCTAACGAAGCTGTTGAGCAAAACCCTGCAACTCTTGAAGAACTGAACAACCTTTCTATCGATGTTGATACTGCACGTATCACTATCGGCGAAGCCACTACCGAAAAAACCGGTAAAATTGGCGAGAAGATCGGTGTATCTAAATTTGAAAAAGTTGAAGGCGAAAGAGTGATCGCTTACATCCACGGTAACTTCCGTTTAGGTGTATTGGTTGCTTTAAGCGCTAACGCTGAAGGTGCTGATGAAGCAGGTAAAGACGTATCAATGCAAATTGCTGCCATGAACCCTGTAGCTATTGATAAAGATGGTGTTGACGCTACTACTATTGAGCGTGAATTAGCTATCGCTAAAGATCAGATCCGTGCAGAAGGTAAACCGGAAGAAATGGTTGAGAAAATTGCTGCCGGTAAACTGAACAAATTCTACAAAGATTCAACTTTATTGAACCAGGAGTTCGTTAAAGATCCATCGAAAACTATTTCACAGTTCTTAAACACTGTTGAAAAAGGCCTTACAGTTACCGCCTTCAAGCGAGTTGCTTTAGGAGCTTAAATATTTTAATCCTCGCCGAAAGGCGGGGATTTTTTTTGATATATATTTTCGTTATCGCGGTTCGCGGTGCATTTGAGCAATTTCAGTATTACGATGAGATTGCTTTTTTACGGAATAAACACGGCGCTAAATTAAAGAATGGTAATAGCCTTACATAACATACAACTAATATCCGGCGGAACTATACTTTCCGGCAAAGCGGTATTAATTGATGGTAGTAAGATCAGCGCTGTTATCGATGAAGCCTCTCTCCCCTCAAACATTCAAACAGTTGACTTTAACGGCGCTTATCTTGCCCCGGGTTTAATTGATATGCAGGTTTATGGCGCTGGCACTTTGTTTTTTGGCGGTGAGCCAAGCGTTGCGGCCTTGCAGCAACTGGAAGATAACCTGATTAACCAGGGAACTACCGGCTTTTTAGCCACCATTGCTACCAACAGCGATGCCGTGGTTGAGCAGGGCATTGAAGCCGCTAAAACTTACAGCCAACAAGCCAAAGGCGCCTTTTTAGGGTTACACCTCGAAGGGCCGTATTTAAACGCCGCACGTAAAGGCGCGCATCCCGAAAAGTATATTAAGAAAGCTACGCTGAGCGAGATCACCCAATGGGTTGAGCAAGGCGAAGGCATCATAAAGATGATCACTATAGCGCCTGAACTACAGGAGACCGAAGTGATCGACTACCTGAACCAGCAAGGCATCATCATCTCTGCCGGGCATACCGATGCGAGTTATGAGCAGGCTTCCGCCTTTTTTAGCGGACAGGTACAGGCAGCTACGCATTTATACAATGCCATGCCTCAAATGCACCACCGCAAACCGGGCATAATCCCTGCCATTTTTGAAAAACGACCGTATACCAGCATTGTTGCCGATGGCATTCATGTAAGTTTCGCGATGATCGCTTTGGCCAAACGGGAACTGGGCGACCGCCTCTTCTTTATTACCGACGCGGTAACGGTTGCCAACGGCGGCGAATACAAACACAGGCTCAACGGCGATCATTTTGTAATGCCCGACGGCACCCTATCAGGCTCGAACCTTACCATGCTGAAAGCCGTACAAAACGGGGTACAAAAAGCGGGTATTGAACTGGCCGAAGCTGTAAACATGGCTTCTTTATATCCGGCGCAGCTGGCATCACTCACCCGCAAGGGGAAAATTGAGGCCGGTTTTGATGCGGATTTTATAATATTTAATGATAAGTTTACACCCGTAGCAACCGTATTGCAGGGTAACATCATCTATACTAACAAAATTTAACTGACACATATATCTAAAACACATCTGATGAAGTACAAAAGGATCTTACTAAAACTTAGCGGAGAATCGCTGATGGGCGAGAAACAATATGGTATTGACAATAACCGGGTGCAGCAATACGCGCAGGACATTAAAACTGTTTTTGATGCCGGTATTGAAATTGCTATAGTAATAGGTGGCGGTAATATTTTCAGGGGCTTAAGTGCCGAAAAATCAGGTATGGAACGCGCCCAGGCAGATTATATGGGTATGCTGGCCACCGTTATCAACTGCATGGCCATGCAAAGCGCTTTAGAAGATATCGGTATTGAAACCCGCCTGCAATCGGCCATTAAAATGGAGCAGATCTGTGAGCCCTATATCCGTCGCCGTGCCATGACGCATTTGCATAGTGGTCGCATTGTAATATTTGGCGCCGGTACAGGTAACCCGTATTTTACTACCGATACAGCTGCCTCATTACGCGCTATTGAAATTAAAGCGGATGTGGTATTGAAAGGTACCCGTGTTGACGGTATCTACACCGCCGACCCGGAGAAAGACCCAACAGCTACCCGTTACGAAGAGATCACTTTTCAGGAAGTTTACGATAAAGGCTTGAACGTTATGGATATGACTGCCATTACCCTTTGCCGCGAAAACAAACTGCCGATCATCGTATTTGATATGAACAAAGAGGGCAACTTTATGCGCATTGCTAACGGCGAAACCGTTGGTACCATTGTAAAATAAAGTATTATGCACTAATACCGATAAAATAAAGCTTGCAAATTGCAGGCTTTTATTCGTTAAAGGCAAATTTATTTGATAACGAAACATCGATATATCTGCATTAACACTAAATTGCGGTGAGCTAAAATCGTAGAAATTACTATTTTTGTCAAAAATTTTTAAAAATGAGCGAACTCATTAAAAAGCAAATAAGCGATGCTAAAGCATCAATGGACAGAGCCATTGAACACGCAGACAGTGAACTGAATAAAATACGTGCAGGTAAAGCCAATCCATCAATGCTTGATGATGTATCGGTTGATTACTACGGTACCCCAACCCCTTTAAGCCAGGTGGGTAGCGTAAACACGCCCGATGCACGTACCATTATCGTTCAGCCATGGGAAAAATCATTGCTTCCGGCTATTGAAAAAGCCATTAAAGAAGCTAACCTTGGTGTAAACCCGCAAAACGATGGTGTGATCATCCGCATCAACGTACCACCGCTTACCGAAGAGCGTCGCCGCGATTTAGTTAAGAAAGCTAAAGGTGAGGCCGAAACCGGTAAGATCGCTATCCGTAACATCCGTAAAGATGCTAACGAGAAGATCAAAAAATTAAAATCAGAAGGTGTTTCTGAAGACGAAATAAAAGTTGGCGAAGCTGAAGTTCAAAAACTTACCGATGCGTTCATCGTTAAGGTTGACCAATTATCAGAAGCTAAGGAAAAAGACATCATGACGGTATAAAACCAAACTAATGTCAAATTAAAAGGGAATGAGCTACTTAGCCATTCCCTTTTTCTATTTTTGCCCCTCGAAATATGAACGTACTATTATCTTACTTAAAACAGCACCGCTTAACAGTTGCCCTGGCACTGATACTGGCGGGCCTCAACATAGGTTTCTCCCTGCTTGATCCATACATAACCGGCCGAATTGTTGACCACGTTATTGAGCAGCGCAGCAAACTACAATACGACGAGTACCTGCACAATGTTTTAAAACTGGTGAGCTGGGCCATTGGCGTCGCCATGGTATCGCGTATAGCTAAAAATTTTCAGGATTACTTTACCAACATCATTACCCAAAAGGTAGGCGCGGCCATGTATGCCGATGGATTGAAGCATTCGCTGCAACTCCCCTACCAGGTATTTGAAGACCAGCGCAGCGGCGAAACCCTGGGCATTTTGCAAAAGGTACGCCTGGATAGCGAGAAATTCATTACTGCGTTCATCAGCATACTGTTTGTATCGCTGATAGGTATGGTATTTGTAATTGTGTACTCGGCAAGTGTGAGCTACAAGGTTACATTGGTTTATTTTGCGGCCATCCCGGTAATTACCATTGTGAGCATGGCCATGAGTCGCCGTATAAAAACCATCCAGAAGAATATTGTGGGCGAAACCACCGCGCTGGCAGGCTCAACTACCGAATCGTTAAGGAACATCGAGCTGGTAAAAAGCCTGGGCCTTGCTAATCAGGAGATTGAACGCCTTAACAAAACCACCTATAAAATACTCGACCTTGAACTGAAAAAGGTAAAATACGTACGCAGTATGAGTTTTGTACAGGGTACTACCGTAAACCTGGTTCGCAGTGTTATGGTTGTGGTGTTGTTGATGCTGATATTTAAAGGCACCATTTCACCGGGACAATATTTCAGCTTTTTGTTCTACTCATTCTTTTTGTTTAACCCTTTGCAGGAGTTAGGCAACGTAATATTATCATGGCGCGAGGCCGAGGTATCATTAGGCAACTTCCATAAAATAATGAGTACGCCTATTGATGTTAAGCCCGAAAAGCCGGTATTATTAGAGAAGGTGACTAACCTTACCTTCAGCAACGTTACTTTTAAGCATTTAACCGCTAACCGCAACGCGCTAAGCAATATCAGTTTTGAAACCAATATGGGCGAAACCATCGCTTTTGTTGGACCATCAGGCTCGGGTAAAACCACCCTTGTGAAACTACTGGTTGGCTTATATCAGCCATTGGAAGGTGATATTTTATATAACAAGATACTAAGTAAAGACATCGACCTCGATCAGCTACGCGAAAAGATAGGTTTTGTAACCCAGGATACGCAGCTCTTCTCGGGTACTATCCGCGAGAATTTGCAATTTGTTCGCCCGGGTGCTACGGATGCTGAGTGTATGAACGTATTGCAGCGTGCCGCCTGCCAAACCTTATTAGCCCGTGCCGATAAAGGGTTGGATACCGTAATTGGTGAAGGTGGCGTAAAAGTATCAGGTGGCGAAAAACAGCGTCTGTCTATAGCCCGTGCCCTGCTGCGCCGTCCGGACCTGCTGGTGTTTGACGAGGCTACTTCTGCGTTGGATTCTTTAACGGAAGAAGAAATCACCGAAACCATCCGCGATGTATCGGTAGAGAACGACCATATCACCATACTGATTGCCCACCGCCTGTCAACCATTATGCATGCCGACAGGATATACGTATTGGAAAAAGGCAACATCATCGAATCGGGCCGCCACCTCGACCTGCTCAACCAAAAAGGCCTGTACTACGCCATGTGGAGACAGCAAATCGGCGAAAAGGTTACTGAAGAGATTTAAGTTGAGTTGTAAGTTGTGTGTTGAAGGTTGTGAGGGAGGATGAGGTTTCAGGTATTTGTTGATGAACAAGTGAAATGTATACCGCGCGCTAAGTAAGTCCTCTCCTTTGGAGAGGACTTAGGTGAGGCTTTTCCCGTCAGCAAACAGCTTCGGGTGAAAACGGGCAGAACGTTGTCGGCCAGGAGCGCAAAGGCGGGCATAGGAGCTTGTTGCATGTGGGTAGGATAATGCGTTGGGGCAAAAGTTCCAGCCCAAGTTCTGCCCGTTTTGCAGGGCATGGCCAAGTGCGGCAAAGAAGCCTCTTGCTGGACGAAGGGTTTTGTTACTTTTGCCCTCAAAAGTAATGGGGCCTGCGCCCAAGAGCAGACTGACGTTAATAATAGCATAAGCTTAACCTAAGTAGAGATTGCTTCGTTCCTCGCAATGACGCGATTTATTCATCCTGAATCTTTACTCTTACTTCTCTATCAATACTTATACCTATCACCCCAAAGCTTTTTAAGCTTCTCTTTTATTTCGTATTCTTTAGGGTTATTGCCGGGCTGGTATATTTTGCGGCCCTTAATGGCGGCAGGCAAAAAGTCCTGATCGGTAAAGTTGCCATCGTAACTGTGGGCGTATTTATAATCTTTACCATACCCAATGTTCTTCATGAGTTTGGTAGGTGCGTTGCGTAAGTGCAGCGGCACAGGCAGGTCGCCGGTTTGGTGCACAAGTGAAATGGCCTCATTAATGGCCATATAACTCGCGTTACTTTTTGGTGAAGTAGCCAAATAAATAGCCGTTTGCGACAGGATGATCCTTGATTCGGGCATACCGATCACATTTACCGCCTCAAAGCAGCTTTGCGCCAACAGCAGCGCGTTAGGGTTGGCATTGCCAATATCCTCCGATGCCAGTATCAGCATCCGCCGAGCTATAAACGATGGATCTTCCCCTCCTACTATCATCCGTGCCAGCCAGTAAACAGCACCATTAGGATCGCTGCCCCGCATTGATTTTATAAAGGCCGAAATAATATCATAATGCTGCTCGCCGGCTTTATCGTACAGCGCCATGTTTTGCTGCACATGCTCCAGCACCACTTCGTTGGTAAGGGTTATCTTTTTGCTATCGAAAGCGTTTATCAGCAGTTCAAATATGTTGAGCAGCTTACGCGCGTCACCACCCGACAAGCGTAATAAGGCCTCATGCTCTTTAATGCTGATCTTTTTCTCCTTCAGCACCACATCTTCCTTCATGGCTTTTTGCAGCAGGTTTACAAGATCGTCCTCTGCAAGTGGCTGCAAAATGTACACCTGGCATCGCGATAGCAAAGCCGATATTACCTCGAACGACGGGTTCTCTGTAGTAGCGCCTATCAGCGTAACAATGCCACGTTCTACCGCGCCAAGTAATGAGTCTTGCTGCGATTTGGAGAAACGGTGGATTTCATCTATAAACAATATCGGCAATATTTCGCCCTGCTCTTTCAACAAGGATGCCTTTTCAATTACCTCCCGTACATCCTTAACGCCCGAATTAATAGCGCTTAACGAAAAGAACGGACGGTATAACGACTGCGAAATAATGTAAGCCAGTGTAGTTTTACCTACCCCCGGCGGCCCCCAAAATAACATAGATGGCAGCGAACCGCTTTCTATCGCTTTGCGTAGTACCGCGCCGGGGCCAACCAAATGTTTTTGGCCAACATAATCATCAAGCGATTTTGGCCGCATGCGTTCGGCTAAAGGAGGCAGATTATTCATACGAGTAAAATTCAGAAAACTAAACGCCAAATCCTAAAAAAGTTAGTAAATTGTGTTGCCAAACATGAAAAGATCTATTTTATACCTTATCATTATTCTATTCACTTGTTGTAAAACAACTAAACCCGAAATTGTTGGTATTTACAGTTATAAAAACAGTAATTATAATGTATTAAAAATTAATGCCGATCATACATTTCAATATGAGAAATTAGATATTCACCAGTTTTTTAACCCATCTGATACATCAAGGAGAGCAAATTACGATTGTTCACATACTGCGACGAGCGGTGTATGGTATAAAAATTATGATAATAAGTTAATTCTCAATAATTGCGATAATGATACAACCGATGTATTCAGATACTGGCGTTTATCCAAAAACCTAAATAATAATAATAATGAAATAAAAGTTTCCTTCAAAAACCTTATAGGTGAGACTATAGGAATTTCCGGGGTTTCGCATAACGACAACTGGATTGGCATCAGTTTCCACAAAACTTATAGAGATTTCAGTGTTGAGGTGGGTAAATACGACAATTTAGTGTTTGATTTTGGGGCTTATTTTTATAAACCCTTGGTACTTGATTTAAAGGATAGCTCTGCTGCTGATTATACCATTACCCTTGCCCCGCATTTTTTATCCGGATATTTTAAAAATGAAATAGTGACTTTACATGGAAAAAACATCATATGCCGGGATTCTGTATTTAATAAAGTCCGTATAAAGAAATGATCCGAACGTTCAACTTATCTACCTTCCATACCATTTGCGATGAGCTGGCTGCTGCCGATGCTGATCTGGCCGGGATTATCGATATTTACGGTTACCCACCCATGTGGTCGCGACCGAACACGTTTGAAACGTTGGTGCATATTATTCTGGAGCAGCAGGTATCGCTGGCCTCGGCGTTATCAGCACTTAATAAATTGCGTGAGCGGATACAGGAAATTACCCCGGCAAGGGTTTTACTGCTTACCGATGAGGAATTGAAAGCATGCTATTTTAGTCGCCAAAAAACGGCCTACACCCGTTACCTTGCCGAAGCTTTGTTGAGCAAGCTTATCGACCTGGAAGAATTGGCCGCTTTACCCAATGACGAGATCCGCAGCAAACTTACCGCCCTTAAAGGTATTGGCAATTGGACAGTTGATGTTTACCTGATGTTTGTTTTGCAACGTGCGGATATTTTCCCGATAGGCGACCTTGCCGCCGTAAATGCCCTTAAAAAAGTGAAAAATATACCTGCGGGTACAAGCAAAGAAGAGTTAGCCGCTATTGCCAAAGCATGGCAACCTTACCAAACGGTGGCCACCATGCTGCTTTGGCATTGGTACTTGAAAGGCCGTAATCCGGCGGTGCCGTTTCCTTAAATACAAAACCCATGTTGTGCGTGGCATAACAAGGGTTTATACAATATTTACTAAAATGTTCTATTAATAAAGCAAATGATCATACGGGTATCTTTCCGTATGGATGGCTTTCACTTTCTGGTAAAGCAGATCGCGGAACTCGTCGATATTTTCGCGGGTTGATGCCGATATAAACACTGCCGGGCTGTTGTTTTTACCCATCCAGGTATGTTTAAAATCTTCCAGTGTTAATGGCTGCATTTCTTCGCCTTCGTGTGTTTGTACGGGCTGGTAAGCATCAATCTTATTGAACACGGTGATAGTTTGCTTATCAATCACACCAAGGTCTTTAAGCGTTTCGTTTACCGTACGGATCTGATCTTCAAAATTAGGGTGCGATACATCCACCACGTGCACCAAAATATCGGCCTCGCGTACCTCGTCAAGTGTCGATTTAAAGCACTCTACCAAGTGGTGAGGCAGCTTACGGATAAATCCTACCGTATCTGATAACAGGAACGGCGCGTTTTCAATCACTACCTTACGTACCGTGGTATCCAGCGTAGCGAACAACTTGTTCTCGGCAAAAACCTCCGATTTGGAGATCATATTCATGATGGTTGATTTACCCACGTTGGTATAACCCACCAGTGCCGCGCGAACCAATTGGTTACGATTTTTACGCTGGGTTTCGTTCTGCTTATCTATTTGCTTCAGGCGTTCCTTTAGTAACGATATCTTGTTCAGGATCAAACGCCTGTCCGTTTCAATTTGCGACTCACCTGGTCCACGCATACCAATACCACCCTTTTGGCGCTCCAAGTGCGTCCATAAGCGGGTAAGGCGTGGCAGCAGGTATTGCAACTGTGCCAACTCTACCTGGGTTTTAGCCTGCGCGGTTTGTGCGCGGCCTGCAAAAATATCAAGGATCAGGTTGTTCCTGTCCAGTATTTTCACCTGTAGCTCGTTCTCGATATTACGCAGCTGCGATGGCGAAAGCTCATCATCAAACACCACAATATCAATTTCTTCGGCCTTTACATATTCCTTTATTTCTTCGAGTTTACCGGTACCAACATAGGTAGCCCGCTCCGGTCGCTGCAGCTTTTGGGTGAAATACTTAACCGTATCACCGCCTGCCGTGGCTACCAGAAATTCTAATTCTTCTAAATATTCTTTCTCTTGCGCTTCGGTTTCATTAGCGGTAACTACGCCAACCAAAATCGCTCTTTCCTGCTTCACAGCAGTATCATAAAATTTTTGTTTCATTCAGTAAAATGATTTACAATCTAAATGCCAAGTTAATAAAACAAGTTGTTTTAGTTGCTCGTATGCCAAAATAGCATAAAATGCACATACACAGTTAACCCGGCAACACAATAAAATAATTAATGGTAATAAGTTTCAATCCGGCTATATAGGAATAGCTGAACTCAGGGATTGAAATACTAAGCGAATACTAAATACATTGTAGTAATTATTAAGACGTTGCAAAGATAATGATTTTTGTTGTGAGTTGTGTGTTGTAAGTTGTGGGGATGAGGTTTCAGGTTTGAGGATCGCGGTTTCTGTGGGTGGGATTAATACCTTGCAATGTTCAGCGGCGGGACGCCGCGTAATAGTTGCCACTCGGCCGGGGCCGTAGCGGCTGCGGCTGAATGATGGGACTTCGCTACGCAAAAGCACAACCTTAACATGCCCACAAAAATGCGGCATCGTAAGGAACAGGTAGCACAGAACCTGCCACAGCACAACCCAAACATAGTTTCTTGCGCAGCCGCGACTTTTTTCTTTGGTTACTTTCTTTTTTGAGAGAAAAAAGAAAGCAACATCCACTAACGTTCAATTAAAGCATAACCATTCCTAACGAAGAACAAAGCGCATAATAGATGCTTCGTACCTCAGCATGACAGGTTAAAGATTTAAAACTACAAGCCCTTCACAAACTCCCTTATCGCCGCTCCCGGGTTTTCTTCTTTCATGAAATTTTCGCCTATCAGGAAACCGTTGAAACCGGCTTGTTTTAATTGTTTGATCACTTCGGTATTGCTGATAGCGCTTTCGGAGATCTTTAAAAACTCATCAGGAATATGCTTTGCCAGCTGAAAAGAAGTTTCTACAGACACGGTAAAATCGGCGAGGTTGCGGTTGTTTACACCAATGGCATCCAGGTTAGGATTAATGCTGCGCTCCAGCTCCTCGAGGTTATGCACTTCCAGCAATACATTCAAGCCAAGGCTTTTGGCCAGCGATGCCATGGTTTGTATTTCGGCCGGGGTAAGTATGGCGGCAATAAGCAGGATAATATCAGCACCTATTGCTTTGGCCTCTATCACCTGGTACTCATCAATCATAAAATCTTTACGCAATACCGGGATGGTGTTCAGCTTACGTGCCCGCATTACATCCGCTTTGCGGCCCATAAAAAACTGCTTATCCGTTAATACCGATAATGCTGATGCACCTGCCGCGGCATAGGCCGTAGTTACTTCTTTTACGGTCACCTTATCATTAATGATGCCTTTTGAGGGCGACTTGCGCTTAAACTCGGCGATAATGCCGGTTCGGTTCTCGTCGAGCAGGAAATCTTTAAACGAGTATACATCCCGGTGGAAATACTCAGATTCTTCCAGTTTGGTATATGATGTACGGTTTTTTGAGTAAGCTACTTCCTTCTTTTTGTTGGCAACTATTTTATCAAGTATGTTCATAAATCCCCCCGGCCTTCTGCCTCCCGGCAAACAGGCTTTATTATGTCAAAATTGTATTAAATCAGTTTATTTTATTCTCTGTTAGTTCCCTTAGTTAGCCTGCGGAATTAACCAGTTTTTCATCATTGCACGGCCATATTCGGTCAGTATCGATTCCGGGTGAAATTGTACGCCCCGAACATCAAACTCTTTATGCCTTAATGCCATTACCGAATTATCTTTTTCATCAATAGCGGTAATAGTAAGCACTTCGGGCAGTGCTTTTTCATCAACCACCCACGAGTGATAACGGCCCACATTAAAGCTTTCGGGAAGGCCGATGAACAGTTGTTCATGGTCGTCGGTAACTTTAATAGGTGTAGCGATACCATGCATCGGCTGACTTAAATTGTACAACCTGCCGCCAAATACTTCGGCGATAGCCTGCTGACCAAGGCACACGCCAAAAATACTCTTGGTAGGCGCGTAACGCTCAATTACCTGCAACAATAAACCCGCTTCAGATGGAATACCCGGTCCCGGAGAAAGGATGATATGATCGTAAGCATCTACATCCTCAATGGCAAACTGGTCGTTTCTCCATACATCGCACTGCAAGCCAATTTCGTTAACCAAATGCACCAAATTATAGGTGAACGAATCATAGTTATCTATGATCAGGATGCGCTTGCCCTGCGCCTTATTTATATTTTGTGTTATTTCACTCATTTTATTGTTTTTTTATCACCGATTACTCCGATTTTTTCGCCACCGATTACACGGATTTTAAAAACAGGATTTCACCGATTTGTTCTACTTAACATAATCCAACTCACAACTCACTAAAGCTCCTCTGCCAGCTCAATGGCTTTGCGTAGGGCTGCTATTTTATTGTTTACTTCGTTTAGTTCGCTTTCGGCTATTGAGCCTGCTACTATACCGGCACCGGCCTGGTAATGCAGCGTATTGTTTTTGCTCAGGAAAGAACGGATCATGATGGCATGGTTAAAGTCGCCGTTGAACCCCAGGAAACCTATGGCACCGCTGTAGAAGCTGCGTTTTATATTTTCGTTCGCATCGATGATCTCCATAGCGCGGTACTTTGGCGCGCCACTCAATGTGCCTGCCGGGAAGGTATCGGCCACAATTTTAAACGATGATGCGCCCGGATGCAGCTTGCCGCTCACATGCGATACCAAATGGATAAGGTGCGAATAGTACTGAACCTCTTTAAAGGCCTTTACCTCAACCTGCTCGCAATGACGGCTCAGATCGTTACGGGCCAAATCAACCAGCATTACGTGCTCGGCCGATTCTTTCGGGTCGTTCTCCAGGTTGTGTGCCAGCTCGGCATCCCGCTCATCATCGCCGCTGCGTTTAAAGGTGCCCGCTATTGGAAAAATGCTTGCTACACGGTTTTTGATGGTGATCTGTGCCTCCGGCGATGAACCGAAAATGCGGAAATCGCCATAATCAAAATAGAACAGGTATGGCGACGGGTTGATGGAACGCAGTGCACGGTACACGTTAAATTCATCGCCTGTAAATTCCTTAGAAAATGCCCTTGAAGGCACTATCTGGAAAACATCACCGCGATAAATATGCTGTTTCATCTTCTCCACAATGGCAATGAACTCCTCGTTGGTCAGGTTCGATTTTTCGTCGGACTTGCTTTGGAAAGTATACTCGGGGAAGTTTTTGTTTTTAATCAGGTATTCCACTTTTTCTATACCGCCATTTTCTTTTTCGCCCTCAATTTGGTTGTGGAAAATGTACATCTCATTTTTAAAATGATCAATAGCGATAATGTAGCGGTATATGTAATACTGCATTTCGGGAATCTGGCGGGTAGTATCGCTGCTTTGTTTTAGCTTAATGGTTTCAAAGTGCTCTACCGCCTCGTGCGTAAAGTAGCCGAACAAGCCGTTCGATATCATTTTTGCCGGACCATCGGTAGTTTCAAACAACGATAAAAAATCGTTGATCTGCCCCAGCAATTCAAACTCGCCTGGTTTAAACGTGGCTTTATCATCACCGGGATATTGAATTTTAAGCTCGCCCTGGTTAAGCGCCAGTCCGCTAAGGGGTTCGCAGCAAACATAGCTCATACTGTTTTCGCGGCTATGGTAATCGGAACTCTCCAGCAATAGCGAATTTGGGTAAACATCGCGCAGGCGAAGGTATATACTCACCGGCGTTGTGGTATCGGCCAGTAGTTTTTTGTGTGTAGTTACAATTTTATATTTTTTCATCCGTTAAAATCTTAAAAATAAAAAAACCCGTCGAATTGGTGTTCGCCGGGTTCCAAGTAGGTTTATAATTGGTTAGTAGTTTGTATCAAATACTCCATCCGGCTGCCAAGGTTAATTGGTGCCACCAAATGTTTATTTGAGTGATTTTGATCATATTGCGTGGCAAATTTATAAAGAAATTTGAATTACCAAACTTTTTGTGAACTTTTTAGTGCGAAACACCAAATAATGGTCGGCCACTTTGCACAATTGCCACAATAATTACCAATAAAGCCATCCCGTAAAATATCGCGATAGTTTTGTGTTTACCTTCGGGAAGTACGATCTTTTTAGATTTACTGTGACCGATAGTGATCAAAACTATTGCCAATATCATCATTACCACGTGTTCCATTGTCCAGTAACGGGTTTCGGCATTTTTCATGGTTTGGCTGGTAAATTGCACAAACGGACTTAAAAAGTACAACACTAAACCCAGTAAAAGCTGCACGTGAGCAGATATGAGGGTGAACAAATTCCATTTGCGGTTACCCTCGGTATATGATTTTTTTCCCAACCAATCGGCAACAGCTCTTATAATGGCAATTACGATTAGAAAGAACACAATATACCTGAAACCGGAATGTGCTTGCTTTAAGATGTTGTATAAGTTCATGTGTAAGAAATTTTGCGCCAATATACAAGTTTTAAATCATGGGTTGATGGCTTAGTAAGCAACTGAAAAGCGTAACGAAATTTTGTTGCTTTTAGATGATAACTTACCCTGTCATCGCTGCGCTCGACTCCCCTCTCTGCTGCGCAAAGAGGGAGTTAGCCAAATTCATCTTGCAATTAACCATCTTTGCGCAGCAGAGAGGGTGATCCAGCGAAGCGTAGATCGAGTATTTAACCCGCGAAACTAAACTTACCCATCAATACAGCCGGATTATCCCCAATCTTCAGCGGACTGCCTATCAGGGCCTCATTACCCAATAAGGCAAACAATATCGCTTCTTTGGCATCCGGGTCTATCCCTAAAGCGCGGGTGTCGGCTATCACCAAAGCCGGTAATGCCTTTTGTAGCTGTTCAATAATAAATGGGTTGCTCGCTCCGCCTCCGCTGGCAAACAGCTTAATATCTTCGCCTGGCAGGTATTTGTTAATAAAGGCCGCGATACCGGTGGCTGTAAAAGCACTTAATGTAGTGATCAGATCGGCCGGACTAATGTTTGTGGTATCACTTCGTTGCTGTGCCTGCTCAACATACGCAAGGTTAAACAGTTCGGGACCGGTAGTTTTGGGCAGGTCAGCCCAGAAGAAAGGATTATCCAGCAAGGCATCCAACAATGCTGTATTGATGGTGCCCAAATAAGCTATCCGCGCGTCTTCATCATAAGGCTTGTTGAAATATTTTTTCGTGGCGGCATCTATCAGCGTATTCCCCGGCCCAATATCGGTACAAATTATCCCCGACAGATCGTCGCCCGGCAACCAAGTAAGGTTGGCTATACCACCCATGTTGAGCAAAATACGGTTCTCACCTTTTTTGCTGCCCAGTATGGCATCACCGTACAAAGCCAGCGGAGCACCCTCGCCTCCGGCAGCAATATGCTTCTGCCTGAAATCGCTGATGGTGAGTATACCTGTTTTTACGGCGATATGGTCGCCGTCGCCAATTTGCAGGGTGCTGTTGGGGTAATTAACCAGCCCGTGCGCACGTGCCGGTGCATGGTAAACCGTTTGCCCGTGACTGGCTATAAAGTCGACTTCGATGGTTTTGATACCCCACTGATCAAGCGCCTGCAATATCAGTTCCGCATGGAAATTGCCGATATAGGCGTTGAGCAAACAAAGCTTTTCCATATCTGCCGACCGTTTAGCAAACACCTGCCGTACCTCGTCCTTAAAATGGTCATTGTAAGGGATAGTGATAAACTTCAACAGCTCAAATTCCGTCTGCAAACCACTGCCTGCAAACCTGCACAAAGCAATATCCAAGCCATCCAACGATGTACCCGACATCAGACCGATACCAATACGTTCGGGCTTTTGAGCGATATTAACGAGGTATTGCAGGTTAGTGTTCAGCGGTATCATGTTCAAAGTTATTTAAAAATTTAAATTGTGAGTTGTGAGGCTCCCTGCGGAAGCCTCTTTGTTTTACGTTTCGTCAGCAAACAGCTTCGGGCGAAAGCGGGCAGAACTTTGGTGGCCTGGAGCGCAAAAGCGGGCATAGGAACTTGTTGCATGTGGGGAGGAAATGAGCGGAGGGGCAAAAGTTCCAGCCCTAAGTTCTGCACGTTTTGCGGGGGAATGGCCTTGTGCGGCAAAGAAGCCTTTTGCTGGACAAGGGTTTTGTTACTTTTGCCCTCAAAAGTAATGGGGCCCTGCGCCCAAGAGCAGACTAACGTTAATTACAGCACAAACCTAATCTACGTAGAGATTGCTTCATTCTTTGCACCGACAATACCCCAAAACAAACACTTTTTTTAACTATGTTTACATATCAACAATACCCTAAATGAGCCAGGCATTACCCGCTAAACGACTGCTTTCTCTCGACATTTTTCGTGGCGCCACCGTTGCAGCCATGATATTGGTTAATAATCCCGGCGACTGGGGCCACATCTATCCACCGCTGGAACATTCCGTTTGGAATGGTTGTACCCCTACTGATCTGATTTTTCCGTCATTCCTGTTTATCGTGGGCGTATCTATTGTTTATGCTATGGAAAGCAAAAAGGAAACGCCTGCCAATCATACTAAAATGATATTGAGCGCATTGCGCCGTGCGCTGATATTGATCATCATCAGCCTTGTTACGCAACTCATCTTTCATCCCGGTTTTGAGCACCTGCGCTTTCCGGGCGTGTTGCAGCGCATCGGTGTGGTGTTCTTTATATGCTCAGTATTATATATTAAAACCTCACAAAAAACCCGCGACTGGCTATTTGGCATATTGCTTATCGGCTACTATATCATGATGTGCTTTGTACCCGTACCGGGTTTCGGCCATGCCAATCTCGAACCCGAAACCAATATTGGCGCATGGGTAGACAGGCTGGTGTTTACCGAGAACCACCTCTGGAGCCAATCGCGCACCTGGGACCCGGAAGGTTTGCTGGGCACATTACCTGCCATTGCCACTGGGCTTTTCGGTATACGGGTGGGCAGCTGGTTAAAAGGCAAACAGCACGATGATGGCACAAAAGTAAGCTGGCTCTTTATTTACGGAACCGCGGCTGCCGTAGCAGGCTTAGCCTGGGGCTTATTCTTTCCCATCAATAAAGCCTTATGGACAAGTTCCTTCGTACTCTACACCGGCGGACTGGCAACCATGGGATTAGCATTTTGCTACTGGCTGATAGATGTGCAGGGTTACAAAAGGTTCAGCGGTATATTTATCCCTTTCGGCATTAACGCTATTACGGCCTACGTGCTTTCTGGTTATATCCCCCATTATCTGTACAAAATAACCTTCCATACCGCATCGGGCGAAAAGAACATTTACCAGCTTGCTTTTGAGCCATACTTTTCGCCGGTGAACGCGTCGCTGGCAGCCGCGGTGGCACTGGTGATGTTGTTATGGGTAATTATGTGGGTGCTGTACCGCAAAAAGATCATTATAAAAGTGTAGTTTAGCTTTATAATTACACTAAACCAAATGCATCACATCCACTCTAAAAATACTTTAGCAACAATTTTATTTTTGATTTTAAGTTAGATGTTAATTGATTAATATTGGCAACTAATTGTTTCGTTTATAGAATATTGTATACTCCCCGATTAACTAAAAATATGCATATTAATTTAAAGCTCACCGCAGCGGCCCTTGCACTGTTCGTGGCATCACAAGGCGCATTCGCGCAGGTTAAAAAAAAGCCTGTCGTTTCGCCAAAAAATAAACCGGCCGCTCCCGAGGCCCAAATAAAAGCGGCTGTATTACCTACCGATAAAAATGTGATCATCGGTAAGTTGCCAAACGGTATTACCTATTACATCCGTCAGAATGATTTGCCGCAAAACCGGGCAGAGCTTTACTTGGTAAACAAAGCAGGCTCTATACTGGAAAGCGACGCGCAGCAAGGTCTTGCCCACTTTACCGAGCACATGGCCTTTAACGGCACACGCGATTTCCCAAAGAACGCGCTTGTGAACTATCTGCAAAGTGCAGGCGTAAAATTTGGCGCCGATCTTAACGCTTACACTTCATTTGATGAAACCGTATACCAGTTACCCTTACCTACTGATAGCGTAAAGGTATTTGAAAAAGGCTTTGACATATTGGCCAACTGGGCAGGTTATGTCAGCTTTGATCAGGCTGAACTGGATAAAGAACGCGGTGTGGTACTGGAAGAACTTCGCTTACGCGGAAAGAACGCCCAGGAACGCCTGCAACTGCAAACCTTGCCGGTATTGCTTAATAATTCGCGCTATGCATCGCGTTTGCCAAAAGGTAAAGAAGATATTATTAAGAACTTCAACTTAGCTACCATTAAGAGTTTTTACGAGGATTGGTATCGTCCCGATCTGCAAGCGGTAATTGCCGTGGGCGATTTTGATCCGAAACGTGTTGAGGAACTTATCAAACAAAAATTCTCAGGCCTTAAAAACCCTGCCGGCGAAAAGCCGCGCACCGAATACAGCGTACCTGCTACGCCGGGTACCATTGTAAAATTTGCTACCGATGGCGAGTTTCCGTACACGCTGGCTCAAATTATTGTTAAGCATCCCAAAACAAACGTTAAAACCACTACCGATTACCTGCAAAATATGCGTGTGGCCTTGTTTAACCAAATGCTTAATGCCCGCTTAAACGAATTGTTGCAAAAACCAGCTCCGCCATTTTTATACGGCAGCGCCAGCTACGGCGGCTTTTTGGCTAATTTAGATGCCTTTTCGTCGGTAGTAGTTGCTCGTCCGGGTGAGTTGGAAGGTGCGGTGAAAACTCTCGTTGCCGAGATAGAACGAGCCCGCAAGTTCGGCTTTACCCTTACCGAGTTTGAACGCGCTAAACAAAACGCGCTGATTCAAATTGGTAACTCGTGGAAAGAACGTGATAAAACCCGCTCTGTTAATTTTGTAGGTGAGTACCAGCAGCATTTCCTTACAGGGCAGGCTATACCGGGTATCGATTACGAATACAGCTTTTATGTAAGCAATATCAACAACATCACCCTGGCGCAAATGAACGCATTGGCGGGCAAATTCATATCCGACCAAAACCGTGTTATTATTGTTGAAGCGCCAGATAAGGAAAAAGATAAGTTACCAAATGAAGCTACGCTATTAAGCTGGATCAATACCGCTGGTAAAACCGTTACCCCTTATGTGGATAACGTAAGCACCAAGCCATTGATGGAGAAAATTCCGGAGGCGGGTACTATTACTGATGAACAAAAAGATGATTCAATAGGTGTTACCAACATTACGTTATCAAACGGTGTTAAGGTGATACTTAAACCTACCAACTTTAAAAACGACCAGGTGGTAATTACCGGGTACAGCTTTGGCGGTACGTCGCTGGCTGCTGATCAGGATTTCACTTCTGCCAGCTTTGCCGGACAGGTAGTATCAAGCAGCGGTGTGGGCGAGTTTAACCAGATTCAACTGGACAAACTGCTTACAGGTAAAAACGTTACCATCAATCCATACATCAGCGATAATACACAAGGCTTTTCGGGTAACGCGGCACCAAAAGACCTGGAAACCGCGTTTCAGTTGATCAACCTGTATTTTACCCAGCCACGTAAGGATCTGGATATATGGCAGTCAAGTATCTCGCAAACCAAATCGCTTTTAGCCAATCGCGGCCTTGATCCGGGTAGCGTATATCAGGATACCGTGAGCGCTGTAATGAACAATTACAATCCGCGTGCAATGGTGCCTACGGTTGAAAAACTGAGTGCGGCATCGCTTGATAAAGCTTTCGATTTTTACCACAAACGTTTTTCCGACGCCAGCAATTTCACCTTTACACTGGTGGGTAGCTTTAACGTACTGTCAATAAAACCGTTATTAACCACTTACCTGGCCAGCCTGCCATCAAGCAACAGTAAAGAAACTTTTAAGGACCTGAATATGTACCCTGTAAGCGGACAAGTTACCAAAACCGTGTACAAAGGTATTGGTGATAAGAGCAATGTGCAGCTTGTTTTCAGCGGCGATTATCAGTACAGCGAGGATAACAACATACAGATAGATGCGCTTGAAGAAATATTGAACATTAAACTGACCGAACGCTTACGCGAACAGGAAAGCGGTGCTTACGCGCCGGGGGTAAACGCGCATTACAATAAAACGCCGAAAAGCAAGTACAGCATCACGGTATCTTTTGGTTGCGCTCCCGAAAATGTTGACAAGCTGATTGCCGCCACGCTTGAAGAAATAAACAAATTGAAACAAAACGGCGCGGTACAAACCGACATTCAAAAGTTTGCTGCCGAAGACCTGCGTTCAACCCAGGTACAACTGCGCGAAAATTACTTCTGGACAGGCTACCTTGCCGGTGGCTCACAAAATCAGGAAGATCCGCACCGCATTATGTATCACGATAAAACGGTTGCCAAAGTTACCGTACAAAGCACTAAAGAGGCCGCCAACACTTACCTGAATGGCAAAAACCTCATTAAACTGATATTAATGCCGGAGAAGAAGTAATCCTGGTAAGAATCAAGAGTTAAGATTCAGGAATCAGGATAGAACTCATCAGATAAAGAGAAAGCCGGTTGCAAAACAACCGGCTTTCTCTTTGTGCAACAATTTATCTTGTTTCCCGTATCTTAACTCTTACATCTAATCCATGTAATTGTTATTCTGATTCTTGATTCCTGAATCTTAACTCTTGCATCTAATCAACGTAATTGCTATTCTAATTCTTGACTCCTGAATCTTAACTCTTGCATCTAATCAATGCATATCCAGATAAGTCCCCGAGCCTTCATTGGGCTTGTACACCACTATGGCCACGCACTTATTACTTACCGAATCTACCTCGAAAGTAATTCCCTTGGCGTTATCATCATACACAATTACCTTTTTAGCATCGGCAGTAAAACTGCTTACCTGCTTTAGCGTGTAAGCTTTTTTGATATCCTCTAATCCGGCACCTGTTGATAAGCCTTCTGGAGTTTTAAACCATGGCGAGTTCACCATTATTTTTTTAATGTAGCTGGTATTTTCATCCTTACCGCCCATGTTACGATGCGCGAAGATGGCGGTGCGATAACCCTTTCTATCGTGTTTGGCATACCAGGCCATCAGCGAGCTGCCCATAGCCGCATCGGACGAATCGGGTCTGCCCAGCAGCACAATGGCGCTATCGGCAGGCTGACCAACACGCAAATGGCCGATGCCCTGCCCCGGGCTGATGAGTTGGTTGGCGGTATTCTCTTTAACGGTAGCAACCGCTGTATCGGCCGAATTGGCTACTGAGGTATCGGTAGTTTCAGTTTTTTTATCGGGCTGATTGCAGGCAAACAATAGCGGTGCAAAAAGTATAACAAAAGTTCGTTTTAACATGGTTGTAGTTTTTGGTATAACAGATATATAACCAAATCAACCTTATTTTGTTATTTGCATTATATGAGCAGTAAAGGGCAGCAGGTAATAAAAGCGTGGTATAAAGAAAAAAGCTGGAGGCAGTTTCCGTTTCAGAAAGAAATGGAGGCCACCTACCTGCAAGGTTACTCCGGTTTGCTGAACGCCCCTACCGGCAGCGGCAAAACATTCGCGCTGTTTTTACCCTTCGTGGCCGATTATATTAACCGGCACCCCGATACCTACTCAACCCGTAAGGATAATGGCCTGCAAATGCTGTGGATCACCCCGCTGCGGGCACTTACCAACGACATCCGCAAAGCCATGCAGGAAGCCTGCGACGAGCTCGGCCTGCCCTGGCGCATTGGTACACGTACCGGCGATACATCTGCCGCCGAAAAGCAAGCCCTAAAACGCAAGCTGCCCGAAGTACTGCTTACCACCCCCGAAAGCCTGCACCTGATGCTGGCCCAAAAGGAATATCCCAAGATATTTAAAAACCTGCAAGTAGTTGTAATTGACGAATGGCACGAATTATTAGGCACCAAACGTGGAGTACAAGTAGAACTGGGCCTAAGCAAACTAAAAGTACTAAGCAACGGGCACTTACCCCCCACAACTCACCTAAGAATCTGGGGGATCAGCGCCACCATCGGCAATTTGGAACAAGCGGCAGAAGTATTATTAGGCAATACCTTCCCGGCAGATAAGATAAAGATGGTGCGGGCTAACCTGGAAAAGAAACTGGATATCCGTTCGGTTATTCCCCCTAATATCGAAAACTATTCGTGGACGGGGCATATCGGCGTAAAGCTTTTGCCGCAGGTAATGGAGTTGGTGGCCAAAAGCAAAACCACGCTGATATTTTGTAATACCCGTTCACAGGCAGAAATATGGTACCATGCCATCATTGATAACTATCCTGAGTATGCAGGCATTTTGGCCATGCACCATGGCTCGCTGGATAATGAATTGCGCAACTGGGTAGAGCAGGCCCTGCATGCCGAAGCGTTGAAGGCAGTGGTATGTACTTCGAGCTTAGACTTGGGGGTCGATTTTCGGCCGGTAGATACCGTGGTGCAGGTGGGCAGCCCTAAAGGCGTGGCCCGTTTTATGCAGCGTGCAGGCCGAAGCGGTCACCACCCCGGCGCGGTATCAAAGGCCTATTTTGTACCCACCCACTCGCTCGAACTATTGGAGGGCGCTGCGCTTAAGCAGGCCATAAGACAAGGCATATTTGAAAGCCGCGATCCTATGCTGCTTACCATGGATGTGCTGATACAATACATGGTCACGCTGGCGGTTTCTGATGGTTTCAGGGCAGATGAATTGTTCAACGAAGTAAAATCAACTTACGCCTTTGCCGATCTGAATCGCAACGAGTACAATCAACTGCTTGATTTTATTACCAACGGCGGCAAAACCCTCGCCCAATATGATGAATTTTTAAAGGTAGAGGTAGAAGAAGGCCTGTACAAGGTAAACAGTCGTAGGGTGGCCATGCGTCACCGACTTAGCATTGGTACCATTACCAGCGAGCTTAGCATCCGGGTGAAATGGCTTAGCGGCGGTAGTTTGGGCACTATTGAAGAGGGCTTTATATCAAAATTGAAACCGGGCAACACCTTTTGGTTCGCGGGCCGCAGCCTGGAGTTTTTACACGTAAAGGAGATGACGGCCTTTGTAAAGAAATCGAATGCAAAAAAAGGATTGATTCCCAGTTGGGCAGGCGGACGAATGCCGCTATCATCGCAGTTATCCGCCGTTTTCAGGGATAAGCTGGATGAGGTGGCCCATGGCGGCGAAACCGACGAAGAAGTAATTGCCCTGAAACCGCTGTTTAAATTACAGGCTGAACTTTCGCACCTGCCGCAAAGCCATGAGTTTTTGATAGAGTCGTTTAAATCGCGCGAGGGGCATCACCTTATATTTTACCCTTTCGAGGGCCGTTTGGTGCACGAGGGCATGGCTTCGCTGTTTGCCTATCGCATTGCCAAGGTACGACCGGCCAGCTTCTCCATCGCCATGAACGATTACGGGTTTGAGCTGCTGTCTGACGAAGACATCGCCATTGAAGAAATACTGGAAGATGCCGACTTTTTCTCCATCAATAACCTGTTAGATGATATTCTTCATAGCTTAAACGCCAACGAAATGGCCCGGCGCCGTTTCAGGGATATTGCCCACATCGGCGGCCTGGTGTTCACCGGTTACCCCGGTCAGCAGATCAAGAACAAGCATTTACAGGCATCAACTTCCCTGCTTTTCGAGGTATTCAGCGAATATGAGCCCGATAATCTTTTGATACGACAAGCCTATAACGAAGCCCTCGCCTTTCAGCTCGAAGAGTTCAGGCTGAGGATGGCGCTGCAACGGATAGAAAAGCAAAGCATCATCCTGAAAACCATAGAACGCCCTACCCCGTTCGCCTTCCCTATAATGGTAGATAATCTGAGCCGCGACAAACTCACCACCGAAACCCTCGAAGAACGTGTAGCCAAAATGGCCCGCCGCTATGGTACCGACATCGGCAGCGAAGAAGAAGAACCTGACAAGAAGAAAGCGCGCCCGGCAGGTATTAGGAGGAAGAAAGGTTTTTAATTTTATTGGGATTACACCGATTTTATTGGTGATTTCACTGATTTTTTTGAAAAGCTGATTTTATTCAACCGTGGCATTTCTTTTTAGTAGTACAGCGGCGGGACGCCGCGGAATAGTTGCCACTTGGCCGAAGCCAAGCGGCTGCGGGAATAATAGGCTACATCGCCAATGCAAAAGCACAACCCTAACATACTCCAAAAAATGCGGCATCGTAAGGAACGGGGAGCACAAGCCTTGCCCAAGCACGACCCAAACATAGTTCCTTGCGAAGCCGCGACTTTTCTTTTTTGGTACTTTTTTCTTTTGAGAGAAAAGAAAAAAGTACTTCCACTAACGTTCAATTAAAGCACTACCATTCCTAACGAAGAACCTAAATATGATAGATCCTTCGTTACGCTCAGGATGACAGTTAAAGAGATCAAAAACCTTATATCTTCCCAAACAACTCAAGCAGTTTAGCTTCCAGATCGGCACCACGCAGATCGCGGGCGATGATGCGGCCGGTTGGGTCGATAAGGAAGTTTTGGGGGATGGATTGCACGGCGTATAACTGGGCAACCTCGTTATTCCAGTATCTGAGGTCGGATACCTGGGTCCAGGTTAAACCATCTTTTTTAATGGCTGCCAGCCAGGCAGATTTACCATTCTCGTTATCTAACGAAACCCCTAATACGGTAAAGTTTTTGTCTTTGTATTTATTGTAGGCCTTTACCACATTAGGGTTTTCCATACGGCATGGGCCGCACCATGATGCCCAAAAATCGAGCAATACGTATTTGCCTTTAAATGATGATAGCGATACATCTTTACCATCAACATCGGCCTGTGTAAAATCGGGCGCTATAGAACCTACCGAAACGCCTTTCAACACGGTTAACGAGCTTTTAAGCGATTTGCCCAAGTTGGTTTCCTGTATATTTTGTGCCAGGCTGTTAAATACCGGCTCAATTTCGGCAGGGTTTGGCGACGGGCCACCTAACGAACCTAAAGCCAGCAGGCTCATGTAACTGTTAGGGTTGGCTTTGATGAAAGCGCGCAATACATTTTTTTGCTCATCCTGCAATACCTTAAATTTGGCTTGCATAGCGTTCTGAAAATCGGCCGATTGTTTTTGCACGTCGGTAGCCGCTTTATTTTCGGCCATTAACTTTTGCGCTTTATCGTTAACCGGTTTGAGTAGGGTTATGAGTTTCTTATTATCGTCGTTAACCGGCGAACCTGTAACCACGGCTTTCTTAGCCGAATCAGCACCCGCTATGTTGATGGTACCTTTCTCCACAAAAAAGGTAAGGGCATCGGCCGTTTTTGACGGGCCGCCATCCGGGAAATTTTGCTGTACGTATTTGGCAAAACCTACACCCTTATAATCAATAAACAGCGTGGCATTGGCTGGCTCAGCAACCGTACCGCTAAACTTAAAAGCACCGTTGCTGATAGTGGCCGAATCGGTAATGTTAGTACCGCCCACGCGATAGGCCAAAAATGCTTTGGCAGGCGTGTTCAGTTTGCCAATTTTGGCATCAATAGTAAAAGGCTGCGCTGTTTGCGCCATGGATAATGCCGGCACAAAAGCCGCTATATAAAAGAATATCTTCTTCATCAATTTAAAAACTTGAGCTACTTTAACGGATAAACAGGTTAGGGATTGCCTTATCAGATCAATTTTTGATAAGTACGCCACCAAAGATCGGGCATTTCACCGGATACAGCGGTCTTGTAATCGTCATACCGGCAAGGCACCAGGTGAAAACGCTCGTTGAGCGAACCCGCTGTAGGGTAAGGCACCTGCATCCACCAGCGGTCTGATTTTTTGCTTTTTACAAACACCAGTTCATGATCTTCATGCTTAAGGCTGGTCTTGTAAATAAGATATTGCGATTTGGGATTGAGCGGAAAATCGCGCTTGCGGTTATAAAAGCCGTCGATAAAACACCATATCATTTGGCCCAGCAGCATAGCGGTTTGGCCATTGTTATCATAAGCCGGGTTAAACTCGTAAAAGCCTATAGAACTTAACTTGTCGTTGAAACCGGCATAGCGGCATAACTGGCAGGCTTCTTCGGCATAAAAACCATTCGGACTGGCGTTGGCATTCCCCATGGCATCGGCCGAACGGATAGACGAAATATCAAAACTGATCATGTTCGCATTGCGGATCACCGGTTCGGTAACGGCAATGTTACCGCTTAACTCGCCCAGGCGGTGCACATCAAAATACAGCTTCTCCATCACCCGCAAACTCTCCTGGCTGTTAAAATAGGTTTGATAACCTAAATTACTGTAGTTGAAGAGGTAGTTAGGATCGTGCAGGAAAACCTTATTAAGGAATGAGCTTGATGTGGTGGCAATGCTACCCTCGTTGATATCTTCTTCAAGGTCGAAATGGGAATCGATCACTACCAGGTCTACCTTTTGTTCGAGGTTTTCGTAACCGAGATACTGGGCGTATGTAAGATCCTGGCTGCCGCCGATGATGACTGGCAGAATATCGTTCTTGATCAACTCCTCTACCACCGTTTTAAGGGCGTAATAGGTATCGGTTACGGTTGCGCCCTGCTTAATATTCCCCAGATCTACGATCTTGGTAGTGTAGCTACCCTCATGCAACAAGTACAGCTTTTCTCGCACATAATCGGGCGCTAAAGAACTGCCTGCATTATTGGTGCCGTTCCTGTCTTCCTGTACCCCAACAATGGCGATATCCACTTTTTGTTCCAGATCGGGAAAGTCAACAGAGTGGTGCTCAATTTTTTGCCCCAACTGACTGGTATAATAACCTTTTTTAGGAGTTATCTTTTTTATATCGATGGGTGTAAAAAAATCAGCTAATGACATCATTGTGTAATGGCGGTATGCAAATGTGCGAAATCTTGATCAGAATTTACACGATTTAAGAATTTACAGAATTAATGAATTATACGTCAGCACATTTTAAATGGTTTAGCTTACACACGTAATTATCTAAATTGTATAAAAACAACACAAGTCTCTGAAAATTCTGATCCCCATTCTATAAATTCTTAAATCCTAATTACTTATTCTGTAAATTCTCAAATCCTGTAAATTCTGATCCAAAATCATGGTCAATAATATGCACATTTGCACATAAGCACATTTGCACATCCAAAAATATGATACTAATTACAGGCGCAACCGGTTTTCTTGGGGCCGAAGTAGCAAGGCAGTTGGCACAAAGAGGCGAGCATATCCGTTGTACTAAACGGGCTTCATCTGCTATACCTGCCATATTGCAACCTTATAAGGGCTTAATTGAATGGGCCGAAGCCGATATACTGGATATTTTCGCGCTGGAAGCTGCTTTTGAAAATGTTACGCAGGTATACCATTGCGCGGCCTGGGTATCGTTAAAAACCAAGGATAAAAAACCGATGATCGCTGCCAACATTGAGGGCACTGCTAATATCGTTAACCTGTGTATCCGGTTTAACGCGAGGCTGGTGCATGTAAGTTCGATAGCGGCATTGGGCCTGGCCAAGCCCGGCGAACTGATCACCGAAAACCATCATCTTGAAGAGACTGCCGAAAACGATGGTTACGCCATATCAAAGCTGGAAAGCGAGATGGAAGTTTGGCGTGGCATTGCCGAGGGTTTGGATGCTGTAATAGTAAACCCATCACTTATTTTAGGTGCCGATGCCGGTACCGAAGGTACAGGGCAGCTGTTTGAAACCGTACGTAAAGGGCTTAAGTTTTACACTCCCGGCACCGCCGGACTGGTAGATGTGGCCGATGTGGCCAAAAGCATGATCGCCCTGATGGCTACCGACATTACCGCAGAGCGCTATATTATCAACGCCGAAAACCGCAGTTACAAGCAATTGGTAGAAGAAATTGCCCAAGGCTTCGGCATAAAGCCACCGGCCAGCGAAGCTAAACCATGGATGATGGGCCTCGCGTGGCGCATAGCCGCATTTGTGGCCGCCATAACCGGTAAAGATCCTTTTATCGATAAAATAGCCGCGCAATCGTCAGTAATGCTAAAAGAGTTTGATAACAGCAAAATCAAAAAAGCTATCGGTATTGAGTTTAAGCCAGTGAGCCAAAGTATAAAAGAAGTTTGCGCAAAGCTGAGTAAATAGTCTTTTTATATGAAGCTGTAAATAATTACCATGAGATTACGATTATTCGCTCCTCTTTTGTTGGCAGTTTTACTGCACTGCAATTTATTTGCTCAAACAATTACTTACAACCTGCCCGATGGCTTTAAAAACACGGTTAACACAGCCGAATATAAAACCATTGTTGATACCGCCATTACAGAAATAGCCAAACGTTATAAAATTGACAACGTAAAAAATGGCACCATCACTCTTGCAAGCGGCCAGGGGATGCAGGTTTTTAATTTAGATAATTTAATATTAAAGTGTAGTAAAGAAGCAGACCATTCTAAATGGCCGGCCATTATAAAAGCGCATTTTAACGCCATATTCAGCTCAATTGAAGCACAAAAGGGTATTGATGCGTTTAATTACGATAAGATAAAGCCCTATTTAAGTGTACGCATTTATAATGATGCCACTATAGCGCAAAGAGGCGGTACAGAAACACTGGTTGCCAGAACCGATCTCGCCGGTACAAAATCATTACTGATGCTGGACCTTCCGGATGCATTCACTCCGGTGTCCAAAAAACAATTTGAGGCATGGCAAAAACACACAGATGATGTGTTTACAGATGCACTTGCTAATGTAGCTAATAAACAAATGGCAAGCGCTTCCCCAACAATAGATATTGATGGCGCCAAAATAGAGTTTACTTTTTTAGAGAATGAAGATTATGCAGCAAGTTATGCACTTAACCTGGCAATAAATAAGCCTGCATTGGTGGGCGAATGGGGCTCTGTGGTTGCTATACCTAATAAAGGATTAATTTCGATTTGCAAGATAAGCAAGGCAAAACCTGTTGACTTTGTTAAGTTTATACAACGAATGCTGCCCTTAATTAATAAATCATATTCAGAAAGTACCGCACCGGTATCCAATCAATTTTTTTGGTATTATCAAGGTAAGTTTACAGTTGTGCCGGTAACGGTTGATGATAAAAACAATGTTCACGTGGCGACCCCACCCGGCCTTTCAGCTTTAATGACTGAAAAATAATGCGGTAATATTATTTGCTTTTAAAATCAGCAAATAATATATTTATTGAACCTATTCATAATCATGAAAAACCTTATTTTATCTGCAACCTTCATTCTGCTTTTATCTCCTTTTGTTAAAGCAGCCACATCTGCCGATACTTTAAAATTTGATCAACGATTTTCGCGCTGCGAAAAGAAATGGGTAGTGCTCAATAAAGCAGACACCGCTAAAAGCTATATGTATGGCTACATTTATATTGATGAAATAGCGGGTTTCACCTTCGATTTAAAGGGCCATTTCACAATTGATAGAAGTGGCAAATACATTGGCGATACCTCATCAATGAAATATAATACCATTAAATACAGAATATCGCCCAACTGGAATAACGTTGCCATTTTGCCACCTTCGCATTTTAAAGAGTTAAACATCAAAAAAGAACCCGATTGGGTTAAAATTTATTATACTTATAAAGATACTGTAGCACATAACTACCGCTTGGGCTGGGTGTACAATGACATTAATGATAGTGAGATGGCTCTAGATTACCTACTGCCCGCTTACCAGCAGAATCCGAATTTTAAAGGGCTGGAGTTTGAGATATCGTTTGCTTATAATGCCTTAAAGAGATATGACGAGGCTATAAAATTTTTGGAGGGTGTACACAAAGCCAGGCCTGACGATATACTTACTTACCGCGAACTTGGATATGCCTACCTCGAAAAAGGTGAACCTGCAAAAGCAATTCCATATTACAAAGATGGAATTGAAAAATGTAATGACAAGCAATTGGCCAACAAGGCAGAAATGGCCATAAACCTTGCAAAATGCTACGAAAGGCTTAATAATAAAGAAGAAGCAAAAACATGGGGCACAAAAGCAAAACAATGGGCACCTGAAGGCTCCACCATACAAAAGCTTATAGTTCAAAGCGGGTATTAACTCCGGCGATTCCGTGGCTTAATGTAGTAACGTTCACAACTAAACCTGATTGCAGCGTATACCGGCCAACGTGGCTAAGGCCTGTGCAGTATGAGCGGGAAGCAGGAACAGGCCCGGCAAAAGCGCTACAGGTATTGCTTTTCAAAAAAATGGTTATAAAGAAGATACCACTGCATATACCTGCGTTTTCACTAATACATTGCTGCTCAAATATGATTCATATCAGCTATCGTTAACGCACCTACCCGAATGGTAAATTTATATAGTTATATTATTTTCACTCAACTACTTGAAAATAAAAAAATTGTACCTACCTTTGCAGTCCTTAAAATAAGGATAAAACAGTAAATACAAAAAGGAAAAAATGCCTACTATTCAGCAATTAGTTAGAAAAGGTAGAGTAGCTATGGTTGACAAGAGTAAGTCACCAGCGTTGGACAGCTGTCCACAGCGAAGAGGCGTATGCACACGCGTGTATACCACTACCCCTAAAAAACCAAACTCAGCAATGCGTAAAGTTGCCCGTGTGCGCTTAACCAACGGTAAAGAAGTAAATGCTTACATCCCGGGTGAAGGTCACAACTTACAAGAGCACTCTATCGTTTTGATCCGTGGTGGCCGTGTTAAGGATTTACCAGGTGTACGTTACCACATCATTCGTGGTGCTTTAGATACTTCAGGTGTTGCGGGCCGTAACCAACGTCGTTCTAAATATGGTACTAAACGCCCTAAACCAGGACAGGTTGTTGCTGCTCCTACAAAAGGTAAAAAGAAATAATTAAAGGAGGATAGCAAGCAATGAGAAAGTCAAAACCAAAAAAGAGAATTATCCTTCCTGATCCAAAGTTCAACGATACTTTGGTAACAAGGTTTGTAAATAACATGATGTATGATGGTAAAAAATCAACCGCATACTCTATATTTTATAACGCTGTTGAAATTGTTGAGAAAAAGACAAGTGAAAACGGCTTAGAGACCTGGAAAAAAGCGTTAAACAATGTAATGCCTGCCGTTGAAGTAAAATCACGTCGCGTGGGTGGTGCAAACTTCCAGGTTCCAACAGAAGTTCGTCCGGAGCGTAAAATCGCTTTAGGTATGAAATGGCTGATCAGCTACGCTCGTAAACGTGGCGAAAAAACCATGATGGAAAAATTAGCCGGCGAAATTATATCTGCTGCTAAAGGTGAAGGTGCTGCTGTGAAGAAGAAAGAAGATACGCACAAAATGGCTGAGGCTAACAAGGCGTTCTCACACTTTAGATTTTAATCAAAGGATTACACCGATTTAATATTTGATTACACCGATTTTGTTAGGATTGCATTTAAATCGAAACAAAATCGGTGAAATCATTTAAAGAATCAGAGAAATCAAAATAACAACAGATGTCAAGAGATCTTAGATATACAAGAAACATAGGTATTGCCGCCCACATTGATGCCGGTAAAACCACTACTACCGAGCGTATCCTGTATTACGCTGGTGTGAGCCACAAAATTGGTGAAGTGCACGAAGGTGCTGCAACCATGGACTGGATGGCACAAGAGCAGGAACGTGGTATTACCATTACTTCTGCAGCTACAACTGTAAACTGGAAATACAGAGATCATAGCTACCACATCAACATTATCGATACTCCGGGACACGTGGATTTTACCGTAGAGGTAAACCGCTCGTTACGTGTATTGGATGGTTTGGTGTTCCTGTTTTCGGCTGTTGATGGTGTTGAGCCTCAATCTGAAACCAACTGGCGCCTTGCTAACAACTACAACGTTGCCCGTATAGGTTTCGTTAATAAAATGGACCGTTCTGGTGCCGACTTTTTAAATGTTGTAAAACAGGTAAAAAGCATGTTGGGCAGCAACGCTGTACCATTGCAATTGCCAATTGGCGCTGAAGAAAGCTTTAAAGGTGTGGTTGACCTTATTAACTGGAGAGGTATCGTTTGGAATGAGCATGATAAAGGTATGACCTTTACTGAAGTGCCTATCCCTGAAGATATGATTGAGGAAGCAACCGAGTGGAGAGAGAAATTACTGGAATCAGTAGCTGAGTATGACGAAAGCCTGATGGAGAAATTCTTTGACGCTCCTGAAACTATTACTGAGCGTGAAGTACTTGACGCTTTACGTAAAGCTGTTTTAGATGCTAAGATCGTTCCTATGGTTTGCGGTTCATCTTTCAAAAACAAAGGTGTACAAACCATGCTTGATTATGTGATGGAATTACTTCCTTCACCTATGGATGTTGAAGGTATTATTGGTACTAACCCTGATACAGGCGAAGAAATTTTACGCAGACCGGATGTTAAAGAGCCATTTGCAGCTTTAGCATTTAAAATCGCGACCGATCCTTTCGTAGGTCGTTTGTGCTTTATCCGCGTATACTCTGGTAACTTAGAGGCTGGTTCGTATGTACACAACATGCGTTCTGACAACAAAGAGCGTATATCACGTATATTCCAAATGCACGCTAACAAGCAAAACCCTATACCTAACGTAGGTGCAGGTGATATTGCTGCGGTAGTAGGCTTTAAAGATATTAAAACAGGTGATACCCTTTGCGACGAGAAATTCCCGATCATACTTGAATCGATGAATTTCCCTGAGCCGGTTATCGGTTTAGCTATTGAGCCTAAAACACAGGCCGACGTAGATAAATTAGGTATGGCTTTAGGTAAATTAGCCGAAGAGGATCCTACCTTCCGTGTAAACTCTGACGAAGAAACCGGCCAAACTGTAATTTCAGGTATGGGCGAGCTTCACTTAGATATCATCATGGACCGCTTGAAACGTGAGTTTAAAGTAGAGGTTAACCAGGGTGCGCCACAGGTAGCTTACAAAGAGTCTATCACAGGTACTGTACAACACCGCGAAACTTACAAGAAACAAACCGGTGGTCGTGGTAAATTCGCTGATATCCAGGTTATACTTTCACCTAACGATGAAGGTAAAGAAGGTTTACAATTCGTTAACGAAATCAGCGGTGGTTCTATTCCACGTGAGTTTATCCCATCTGTTGAAAAAGGCTTTGCAGCTTCAATGGTAAACGGTGTATTAGCCGGCTACCCATTAACCAGCTTAAAAGTACGTTTAATTGATGGTTCATTCCACGCGGTCGATTCAGATGCGCTATCTTTCGAGTTAGCTGCTAAGATGGCTTACCGTGAGGCATTGCCAAAATGTAAACCGGTATTGCTTGAGCCGATCATGAAGATCGAGATCCTTACCCCTGAAGAAAACATGGGTGATGTAATCGGTGACATGAACCGTCGTCGTGGCCAGCTGTTAGGTATGGATTCACGTGCAGGTGCACAGGTAATTAAAGCTACTGTACCACTTTCAGAAATGTTTGGTTACGTAACTCAATTACGTACTATCACTTCTGGCCGTGCTACTTCAACCATGGAGTTTGATCACTATGCTGAAGCGCCACGTAACGTACAGGAAGAAGTAGTTGCTAAAGCAAAAGGCAAAAAAGCTGCTCAAAACGCATAAATGATTTTTTGATTACACCGATTAATATGTGATTTCACAGATTGTCGGTGTAATCTTAACATAAATAAGATTGCTCTAATAAATAGCTCTTAGGGTAGTCAATTAACAAATCGGTGAAATCATCATAAACGGTGAAATCCCACAATTAAATTAACAATGAGCCAAAGAATCAGGATCAAATTGAAATCTTACGATTACAACTTGGTAGACAAATCTGCCGAGAAGATCGTAAAAACAGTAAAGCCTACAGGCGCTGTAGTTAGCGGACCACTTCCGTTACCAACCGAAAAGAAAATTTTCACTGTATTACGTTCACCGCACGTAAACAAAAAAGCACGTGAGCAGTTCCAACTGTGCTCGTACAAACGCTTATTAGACATCTACAGTTCAAACTCAAAAACTGTTGATGCCCTAATGAAACTTGAATTGCCAAGTGGCGTTGAAGTGGAAATCAAAGTTTGATAGGCAAGATTACCTTCGATATAAAAAAGACCATTCGTTTTACGGATGGTCTTTTTTTGTGCTTTTAATGAAGATGGCATTCTCTTCAGCCCTGTCATTCTGAACAACGTGAAGAATCTTCTTCGCGCAGCTAAGCATATGACAGATGCTTCGTTCCTCAGCATGACAGCGTTTTAATAATGGGAGGATAATGCTTAGAGGCCATCACCCACGCACCCTTCGACAGGCTCAGGGTGACAGGCCATGGTTTTATCTGATTTTACTCGTCATCATGCACTGTCACGAGTTACACTTCGTTAAACTCGCGACAGCATAAGTGGCCTTTATTGCGGCAGTGCGCTCATGTCCATATACGACATTTCCCAAAGGTGTCCGTCAAGATCCTGAAAGCCGTGGCCGTACATCCAGCCGTGATCTTCCTTTTCACCGGCTACGGTACCACCTGCAGCTACGGCCTTGCTAACAAACGCATCAACTTCATCCCTGCTATCGGCTGACAGGCACACGATCACTTCGTTACCTTTAGCTGTATCCACAATATCCTTTTTGGTAAATGATTGAAAAAATGGTTCAACCAGCAGCATCGCGAAGATATTATCGCCAAGTATAAGGCAGGTTGCATTTTCATTGGTGAATTGCGGATTGAAAGTATATCCTATAGCGGTGAAAAATTCAACAGATCTGTTCAGGTCTTTTACCGGTAGGTTTACAAAAATTTGCTTTGCCATAATGTTAGTGTTTTTAATTACTCAAACATAGCGCCTATTTATGGCAAAACCGGAGTGTAATACTGTCAACTTAAGGGGGCATTTGCGCCAGTGACTCATCGCAGAAATGTTGCCAATTAGTTTTTATCTTGGTGAATGGTAAACATCGATCTATTCCGGCAAATTGCACTATCGCTCCCCGAGGTGAGTGAACAGCCCCATTTTGAAAAAACATCTTTCAGAGTTAATAAAAAAATATTTGCCACTGTAGATGTGCACACGCGATTAGCCTCGCTTAAATTATCTGAAATTGATCAGGACGTTTTTTCACTGGCCGATAATACCATCATTTACCCCGTGCCCAATAAATGGGGCAAACAAGGCTGGACAATTGTAAACCTCGCTAAAGTGAACGAGCAACTACTAACTGATGCTCTTAAAACCGCGTATTGCCTTGTAGCGCCAAAAAAGCTGGCAGCCATGGTACAGCGGGGATAATCTGTTTTTGTTGTTAATGCCGCAAATTATTATCTTGTGGTGCCTTATCGCATCTATCACCTATATGAAACCTATCTACCGAATTGTATTAATAGAGCTGGCCTGGCTGGCTATTGCAGGCAGCATCACCATTTTAATAGTATACCCTTTCCTTGGTACGATTGCCGGTAATTATAGTTTAGATATCAATTTACAGGATACCTATTTCGTGATCAAAAACTCCACGATAGTAACCCTGATATTCACATTTGTGGTGTTCCTGATATTTTTTATAAAGGAACTTTTCAAAAAATTCAGCAGGCCATTTTCCAATAGCATCATCATGTTATCTGGGTTATTTCTGCTTGCGCAAATCATATTGGCAGAGCAGATGATCGTCACATTAAGCACCAGGATAATAACACCCGCTCATGTAACGGCAGGCTGGCATACCACCATATACCCTCCATCGTACGCATTGCCCAAACTGCATCCCTTTACTATAGAGAAGGCCAGCGTTATAAGCAACACTATTATGGCCATAGCTCTTGTACAATTAAGCGTTACCTGTATGCTGCTGTATGTAGCCTATAAGTGGGGAATCGCCCAATCAAAGAAAAAGGAAATCAGTCAGGCATAATAATCAAAAGCGTCCTGTCTCCTGATCCTTATCTCTTGTCTCTCTTCAAACCTATCTTCCCAGCAACTCATCAAGCTTGTTACGCTCGGTTTGCAGTTCGCGGGCAAGTTTCTTTTCTTTTTCGTTGGCTTTGGCTTTGTAGGTTTGAAACTCTGATGATAGCTCATCGTAAAGTTTAATACGGTACTTTGCTTCGTGCTTAAATCTCGCGGTAGTAAATATTACAATGGCCAATGCCACACCGAAACCGATAACCAGTCCCCACATTAACAAATTGTAGGTTGCCTTGGTAAAAGGTATCCCCAACAAACGAATCTCGTCTACACGGGCATTTGAGGCCGATATGGTTTCATCTTTAGTGCTTACATCAGCATTCAGGCCTTTTATGGTAGCCGCCTGGCTGCTAACGGTAGACTTGGCTTTCTGCAATTCAGCACGGGCTATTTTAAGCGTATCCGTCATGTTGCGGTACAGTGCCGCTACAAGCGGTTGCTGGTAGTTGTATACTTTGGTAAGCAGGTAACGGTATTGACCGTTAAGTGTGCGGTCGGTATTCAATACAGGGGCTTGCTGCGCTTGTTGCTGGGTGTAAACAGGTTTTGCTGCAGTTTGCGGCGTACCTGGTTTAGCACCTTGTTGTACTGCCGGTTTCACATATTGCGATGTAGTGGGTTTAACAACGCCTGTACGCTTTACAGAATCTTGCGCGTACACGTTTGATATAATAGTAATAAGTGCAATTAAAACCAGTAGCGGGGTATTTACTAATTTGTTCATCATGGGCTTAAATAGATATATCGTACTAAAAAACAATTTTAATATTAAATTATTGCCAATTATTGACATTGTTTTTAACAAAACTATAAAAACTATTCAATAATCGGCTATAGGTTGGCCAATGAACAATAAGACCGGCTTATTATCCCCACATGTACAAAATACCACACCTAATTGTACTTATTGAGAAAAAGCCTTATTATATTTAGCCTTTTTAATAAACGAATGTTAATAGGTATTATAGGATTAGGAGATATGGGGCGTTTATACGCCAAGGCCTTTGCCAAAGCAGGCTATGATGTGTGCGGATGCGATATGCCCCAAAACCGCGAGAAACTCGAAGAAGAGCTTAGTCCGCTTGGCATAAAACTGCTGGAAAGCGGCAAAGAGGTATCACACACCTGCGACCTCATCATTTATTCTATCGAGGCCGAAAAACTGCCACAGGTGGTTGCTCAATATGGTCCTATTACCAAATACGGTGCAATTGTGGCAGGGCAAACTTCGGTAAAATCGCCCGAGATTGCCATGTTTGAAAAGCATTTGCCTGCCGATGCCAACATCATCACCTTTCATGCTATGCACGGGCCCGGCTTTCAGCCCGAAAATCAGAAGTTGATCCTCATCAATCACCGTTCAACCGGCGATGCCTACCAGCGCATGCTGGACTTGTTTACGGCCATAGGATCGGACATTGTAGAACTGAAGGATTACCACGAGCATGATAAAATTGTGGCCGATACACAGGCCGTAACACACGTAGGGTTTGAAAGTATGGGTACCGCCTGGAAATCAGCCGGTTTCTTCCCCTGGGATAATAGCTCGTACATAGGAGGTATCGATAATGTAAAGATACTCACCACGCTGCGTATATTCAGTTACAAGGCACACGTATATGCAGGTTTGGCTATCCTTAACCCTTATGCAAGGCAGCAGGTTAAACGCTACGCGCAATCCGAATCGGAATTGTTTAAGCTGATGATCATGGAGAAGGAAGACGAATTTCGGGAGCGGCTGTACCGTGCCCGCGAGTTTGTTTTTCATGAAAGCCGTAAGCCTATTATGCTGAACGATAGCGTAATGAAAGAATTTTCGTTATCGCAAAATGCCGAAGTTCAAAAACCCAACTCGCATCTGAGCATATTAAGCATGGTTGATGCCTGGTACCACCTAGATGTAAACCCTTATGATAACCTGATCGGGCAAACGCCGCCTTTCCGACTGCGCCTGGGTATCGCCGAGTATCTGTTTAAAAATGAAGAACTTCTGGAAGAATCCATTGAAACGGCATTATATGATAAAACCATTAGGGGCGACGATCTGGAGTTCCATTCGGCCGTGCGCGAATGGGCCGCAATAATAGGATATGGCGATATGGAAGGCTATAAAAAGCATTTTAATGAAACCCAGGCGTTCTTTAAAGACCGCCTTGCCGAGGGCAACAAACAAAGCGGCGAACTCATTAGGCGGCTAATGACGGAGTAAAAAATATTTCGCCTGAAAATAAAAATACCGCGACCCTCTTCACGCGCATTCCACCTGTCTTTTCTGTACATGGCGGCACCGGTGGTTTTGGTTTAATCGTCTGTAAATAAATATTTAAAAATAACTTGCTAACTATTTGACAATTAATCTAAAATTTCTATCTTTGCCGTCCCTTTCGAGGGGAATAATATGCCTTGAACGAAGCCCTACTGCTTCGATGGGCACAAACTAAATAAGAAAATGTCAGGAATTATTGGTAAAAAAGTAGGAATGACCAGCATTTTCGACGAGTCGGGGAAAAATATCCCTTGTACTGTGATCGAAGCTGGCCCCTGTGTAGTTACACAGGTTAGGTCTGTAGAAACAGACGGATATGCAGCTGTTCAGCTGGCATATGGTGACAAAAAAGAGAAGAACACTACTGCTCCTCTGAAAGGCCATTTCCAAAAAGCCGGTACTGCTCCAAAAAGCAAACTGGTTGAGTTCAAAACATTCGAAGACGAAAAATCATTAGGTGACACTGTTACCGTTGAGATTTTTGCTGAAGGTGATTTTGTGGATGTGGTTGGTACCTCAAAAGGTAAAGGCTTTCAGGGTGTGGTAAAGCGTCACGGTTTTGGTGGTGTGGGTATGCAAACTCACGGTCAGCACAATCGTTTACGTGCGCCGGGTTCTTTGGGTGCGTCATCATGGCCTTCTCGTGTATTTAAAGGTATGCGCATGGCCGGCCAAATGGGTAATGTACGTGTAAAAGTTCAAAACTTAGAAGTTGTGAAAGTTTACCCGGAGCATAATCTGTTAGTTGTTAAAGGTTCAATCCCTGGGGCTAAGGGTTCATTCGTAATAGTGGATAAATAAGATGGAGATTAATGTATTAAACATCTCAGGTAAAGAGACAGGTGCCAAGGTGCAGCTTCCTGAGTCCGTATTCGGAATTGAGCCTAATGATCATGCGATCTATCTTGATGTTAAGCAATTTCTTGCTAACCAACGTCAGGGTACGCACAAATCAAAACAACGTAACGAAATTGCAGGTTCAACCCGCAAATTATATAAGCAAAAAGGTACAGGCGGTGCCCGTGCAGGTAGCGTAAAATCACCATTGTTTAATGGTGGTGGCCGTGTATTCGGTCCGCAGCCACGCGATTATAGCTTCAAATTAAACAAGAAGTTAAAATCATTGGCACGTAAATCAGCCTTATCATATAAAGCACAAGACAACAACATTGTAATATTGGAAGATTTTAGCTTTGATACCATCAAAACTAAAACTTACATCAAAATGGAAGCTGATCTTAATGTTACTAATGATAAAACATTATTAGTATTAGCAGCTGCTGAAAACAACAATGTTTATTTATCAAGCAGAAATCTGAAAAAAACCAAAGTTATTTCGGTTGAACAATTAAACACATATGATGTGCTTAACGCCGGTAAACTTTTGTTAACTGAAGGTGCTATTAAAACTTTGGAGGAAGCATTAGCTAAGTAATATGGAAATTTTAAAGAAACCCTTACTTACTGAAAAAGTAGCTCAATTAACTGAGAAGCTTAACCGTTATGCTTTCAAAGTTGACCACAGAGCCAACAAAATTCAGATCAAGGCAGCAATTGAACAAATGTATGGTGTAAACATAAAAGCTGTTAACACCATGAAGTACATCGGAAAACTGAAAACCCGCAACACTAAGGCAGGTGCCGTACAAGGCCGCTCTGCAACTTACAAAAAAGCGATCATTACGTTGAAAGATGGTGAAACAATAGATTTTTATAGCACTATATAAAAAGAGAGATGGCAGTAAAAAGATTTAAACCAGTTACCCCGGGTACCCGCTTCAGAGTAGGTGCTGATTATTCGGACGTAACAACCAACGTGCCTGAAAAGTCACTGGTTGTATCGCACAAAAGATCAGGCGGTCGTAACCATAGTGGTAAGATGACCATGCGCTACTTAGGTGGTGGTCACAAACAGTCATACAGATTAATCGACTTTAAACGCAATAAGTTTGACATACCTGCAAAGGTTGCAACTATTGAATATGATCCAAACCGTTCAGCACGTATCGCATTATTGTTTTACGTAGATGGCGAAAAAAGGTACATGATAGCACCGGAAGGCCTAACAGTTGGTCAAACCGTACTTTCAAGCGCTACTGCAGCCCCAGAGGTTGGTAACACTTTACCTTTGAAAAACATACCATTGGGTTCAATTATTCACAATATTGAATTAAACCCTGGTCAGGGTGGTACTATTGCACGTAGTGCAGGTACTTACGCGCAGCTTTCAGCACGTGATGGCAAATACGCCATTATCAAATTGCCTTCAGGCGAAACACGTATGATACTGTCAACCTGCCTTGCAACCATTGGTTCTGTTTCAAATGCAGAGAAAGCAAATGAGGTATTAGGTAAAGCCGGCCGTAAACGCTGGTTGGGCAGAAGGCCAAGAGTTCGTGGTGTTGCCATGAACCCGGTAGATCACCCTATGGGTGGTGGTGAAGGCCGTTCATCAGGTGGTCACCCACGCTCTCGCAAAGGTTTATTAGCTAAAGGCTACAAAACCCGCGACAAAAAGAAAACATCGGATCGCTACATCATTGAAAGAAGGAAGAAATAATGGCTCGTTCAATTAAAAAAGGACCTTATATTGATCATAACCTGGAAAGAAAAGTTCTTACCTTGAATGATACAAACAAAAAATCAGTTGTAAAAACATGGTCACGTCGTTCCATGATCTCTCCTGATTTCGTTGGTCACACATTTGCAGTACACAACGGTAATAAATTTATACCTGTGTACGTAACAGAAAACATGGTTGGTCATAAGCTGGGAGAGTTTGCCCCAACCCGTACATTCCGCGGTCACGCAGAGAAGAAAAAATAATTAGCAATGGAAGCAACAACAAAAATTAAAAAGTCTGTACTGATTGCACAGCGCAAAACTGAGAAAAAAGCTCAGCAAGGCGGCGCTTCTGTTGCTAAGTTACAGAACTGCCCAACATCACCACGCAAGATGCGTTTGGTGGTTGACCTGATACGCGGTGAGAATGTATTTGCAGCTTTAAACATATTAAAGTTTACAAATAAAGAAGCTGCTATCCGTGTTGAGAAATTACTGGTATCAGCAATTACCAACTGGGAAGCTAAAAACGAAGGCAAAAAAGCCGAAGATGCTGGTTTATTCGTTAAAGAAGTATCAGTAGGCGGTGGTCGTCAGTTAAAAAGATTACGCCCTGCTCCGCAAGGAAGAGGATACCGTATCCGTAAACGCTCAAACCACGTAACCCTTATTGTGGATAGTAAAAACGAAAACAATTAATTTGAAATGGGACAGAAAGCACATCCAATAGGTAACAGATTAGGAATCATCAGAGGTTGGGATTCTAATTGGTTCGGTGGCAACAACTACTCCGACAAATTAGTTGAAGACGAAAAAATCCGCAAATACTTATCAGCACGTATCAATAAAGGTGGTGTATCAAAAGTAGTTATCGAGCGTACTTTAAAACGTATCACTGTAACTATCCACACTGCCCGTCCGGGTATCGTAATTGGTAAAGGCGGCCAGGAAGTTGACAAGATCAAAGAAGAGTTGAAAAAACTTACTAAAAAGGAAGTTCAGATCAACATTTTCGAGATCAAACGTCCTGAGCTTGACGCGCAATTAGTAGCTGAAGGCATAGCAAAACAATTAGAAGCTCGTATATCTTTCCGTAGAGCCATGAAAACTACCATCGCAGCAACCATGAGAATGGGTGCCGAAGGTATCAAAGTAATGACTTCAGGCCGTTTAGGCGGCGCGGAGATGGCCCGTTCTGAACAATACAAAGAAGGCAGAATACCTTTGCACACTTTCCGTGCTGATATTGACTATGCATTGGCCGAAGCTTTAACTACTTATGGTAAAATAGGTGTTAAAGTATGGATTTGCAAAGGCGAAGTATACGGAAAACGCGATTTATCACCTAACATTGGTGGCACCAGCAGCAGCAGCGGCAAAGGTGGCCGTCCGGAAGGTAACGCAGGCTTTGGCGGTCGTGGCAATGAGCGCGGCGGCGAAAGAGGCGGTGAGCGTCGCGATAACAGAGGTGGCGGAAACAATCGTGGCCCGGGTGGTAACAACCGTGGTCCGGGTGGACAAAATCGTGGTGGCCAAGGTGGTCAGAATCGTGGTGGACAGGGTGGTGGAAACCGCCCGGGTGGACCAGGTAGAAGATAATTATTAACAAAGTCGAGACAGACATCGTTTAGATATAAAAGCTTAAAAAAATGCTACAGCCAAAAAGAACGAAGTTCAGAAAGATGCAAAAAGGCAGAATGAAAGGTTTAGCCACCCGTGGTGCTGAACTTTCATTTGGATCTTTCGGTATAAAATCACTCGAGGCGGCATGGATCACCAGCCGTCAGATCGAGGCAGCCCGTATCGCTGTAACACGTTTTATGAAACGTGAAGGACAGGTATGGATCAGGATATTTCCTGACAAGCCTGTAACTAAAAAACCTGCAGAGGTACGTATGGGTAAAGGTAAAGGTGCCCCTGAATACTGGGTAGCGGTAGTACGCCCCGGAAGGATCATCTTTGAAGCAGAAGGTGTGCCTTTAGAAGTAGCTAAAGAAGCACTACGCCTTGCAGCGCAAAAATTACCTGTACAAACGAGATTTATAGTACGTAGAGATTACGTAGAGGCATAAATAAAGAGGTTGAAAGGTTGTAAATGTTGAAAGGTTGTAATGTTAAATTACACCTGCCATTTGAAAAGACAGGCAACATTAAACATTACAACTTTGCAACATTACAACGAATAACAAACAAAGAAAATGAAGAACTCAGAAATTTTAGAGCTTTCGACCGAAGAATTGGTTGCGAAGATCGGTGAGGAGAAAACCAATCTTACCAAACTGAAATTTGCTCATGCGGTATCGGCTATTGAAAACCCAACCCGTATCACTAAAGTGCGTAAGGACATCGCTCGTTTAAATACTGAAATAACAAAGCGTAAAGCGGCGTCAGCTTCAGATAAAAATTAATTTTTTAAACGTCGAAAAAATGGAAAGAAATTTAAGAAAAACACGTACCGGTCTGGTAGTTAGCAATAAGATGGAAAAATCTATTGTTGTAGCTGTGGAGCGGAAGGTGAAGCACCCGATCTATGGTAAGTTCGTAAAGAAAACTACCAAATTTATGGCTCATGACGAAACTAATACCTGTGGTATTGGCGATACCGTATTAATTATGGAAACCCGCCCGCTGAGCAAAAGTAAGAACTGGAGATTAGTTGAAATTTTAGAAAGGGCTAAATAAGATGGTACAACAGGAATCAAGATTAAATGTAGCCGATAACAGCGGAGCTAAAGAAGTTTTAGTTATCCGTGTGTTAGGTGGTACAGGTAAAAGATACGCCTCGATAGGTGACAAAATTGTTGTTACCGTAAAAAGCGCGATACCTTCAGGTAACGTTAAAAAAGGCACCGTATCTAAAGCCGTAGTGGTTAGAACTAAAAAAGAGATCCGTCGTAAAGATGGTTCATATATCCGTTTCGACGACAACGCAGCTGTTTTGTTAAATAACCAGGATGAGCCAAGAGGTACACGTATCTTCGGCCCGGTTGCAAGAGAACTGCGTGAGAAACAATTTATGAAAATTGTATCATTAGCACCGGAGGTATTGTAACATGGCATATAAAAAGAAAGTAGAAACCGGCAAGATTAAGCTTCGTAAAGGAGATCTTGTTAAGGTTATTGCCGGTGATTCAAAAGGATCACAAGGTAAAATAGTTGAAGTGATCACAGCAACTAACAGGGCTGTAGTTGAAGGTGCCAACCTGGTATCAAAACATACAAAACCTAATGCTGCTAACCCTAATGGTGGTATAGTTAAGCAAGAAGCTGCTATCCATATCTCAAACTTAGCACTGGTTGATCCTAAAACAGGTAACCCAACCCGCGTTGGCCGCAAATTAAGCGATGCCGGCAAATTGGTAAGGGTAGCAAAAAAATCAGGGGAGGAAATTAAGTAATGACTTACGTACCAAGATTAAAATCAAAATATAAGGACGAAATTCGCACCGCGCTGAAAGATAAATTTCAGTACAAAAGCGTAATGCAGGTTCCTAAGCTTGAAAAAATCGCGATCAACCAGGGTGTTGGTGGTGCTACTACCGATAAAAAACTTATCGAGAACACAATCACCGAGTTAACAACCATTACCGGTCAGCAAGCGGTTTCTTCAAAATCTAAAAAAGATATCTCAAACTTCAAATTGCGTAAAAACATGCCGGTAGGTGTACGTGTAACTTTACGTGACAATACAATGTATGAGTTTCTTGACCGTTTAATCGCTGTTGCTTTGCCACGTATCCGTGACTTCAAAGGTATCAACGATAAAGGTTTTGATGGCAGAGGTAACTACACATTAGGTATCACTGAGCAAATTATCTTCCCTGAGATCAATATTGACAAGATCAATAAAATTCAAGGTATGGATATTACCTTTGTAACCTCAGCTACCAACGATGTTGAAGCTTTGGAATTGCTTAAACAATTTGGATTACCATTTAAAAATCAAAATACTAATGGCTAAAGAAGGTGTAAAAGCACGTGAAGTAAAACGTGCTAAGTTAGTAGCTAAATATGCTGAAAAAAGAGCTGCTTTGAAAGAAGCTGGTGATTATATCGCTCTTGATAAATTACCTAAAGCAGCATCACCGGTAAAATTGCACAACCGTTGCAAGCTAACCGGCCGCCCTCGTGGTTATATGCGCCAGTTTGGCATTTCACGTGTAACATTCCGTGAAATGGCATTAGCAGGCCAGATACCAGGAGTTAAAAAAGCAAGCTGGTAATACAAAAAGCAGGTACCGAATTGCCGGTTGCAGGTTGAGAATTAAATTCTTACCTTTGCGGCCGGCAATTCGCAACATATACCTGCGCTTGCCGATTAATGAATTTTTTAACCGATGGAAGGTCGTCGCTGTGAAGCAGAAGGAAACCACCATCATAAACAACAATAATGAATACAGATCCAATCGCAGATTATCTTACAAGAGTAAGGAATGCTATTAAAGCCAACCATAGGGTTGTTGAAATTCCTGCATCAAATCTGAAGAAGGAAATCACGAAAGTGCTTTTCGACAAAGGTTACATTGCTAATTACAAGTTTGAAGAAGTTGGTGTACAAGGCACTATTAAAGTAGCTTTGAAATACCACCCTATCACTAAAATTCCTGCAATCCGCAGCATTTCACGTATTAGTAAACCAGGTTTGAGGAAATACGCAGGCACGGCTAACATGCCAAGGGTATTAAATGGTTTAGGTATCGCCATCCTGTCAACTTCTAAAGGTGTAATGACCGATAAAGAAGCCCGTCAGTTAAATGTTGGTGGTGAAGTTTTATGCTACGTTTATTAATAGGAGGAATTTAAGCAATGTCAAGAATAGGAAAAGCACCTATAGCATTAGCCTCTGGCGTAACAGTTACCGTATCAGCAGATAACGTAGTAACTGTAAAAGGCCCCAAAGGTGAATTGCATCAAGCTGTTGATAGGGATATCACGGTAGAGCAAGAAGAAGGAAACTTATTAGTTAAACGCCCTTCTGATCAAAAACGTCATAAAGCGCTGCACGGTTTATACCGCTCGCTTTTAAACAACATGGTTGTTGGTGTAACTGAAGGCTACAAAGTTCAGCAAGAGCTTGTAGGTGTTGGTTACCGTGCAACTAATACAGGTAATACTTTAGATTTAGTGTTGGGTTTCTCTCACCACTATGTATTTGAATTACCACAAGAAATTAAAGTTACAACTACTGCTGAAAAGGGTAAAAACCCAACTATCATTCTGGAGTCTATCGACAAACAGTTGATCGGTCAGGTAGCTGCGAAAATACGTTCGTTACGTGCTCCTGAACCATACAAAGGTAAAGGTATTAAATTTGTTGGCGAAGTGTTAAGAAGAAAAGCAGGTAAATCAGCATCTAAAAAATAATCGTCATGGCAGGTAAATTATCAAGAAGAGACAGAATTAAAAGAGGAATCAGAAAACGTATTTCAGGTTCTTCAGAGCGTCCGCGCTTGTCAGTATACAGGAGCAACAAAGGTATTTACGCTCAGATCATTGACGATGTAACCGGTAAAACTATAGTATCAGCTTCATCTTTATCAAAAGATTTTACAGCAGCAGAAGGCACTAAATCAGATCAATCAGTAGCCGTAGGCAAACTGGTAGCTGAAAAAGCGATCGCGGCTGGCATCAAAGATGTAGTTTTCGATAGAAATGGTTATTTGTACCATGGCCGTGTTAAATCACTGGCTGAAGGTGCACGTGAAGGTGGTTTAAACTTTTAATCGAAACAAGAGATGTCAACAATCAACATAAAAAGAGTAAAAACAAGCGAGATCGAATTAAAAGACCGCTTGGTAAGCATACAACGTGTTGCCAAAGTAACTAAAGGTGGTCGTACTTTCAGCTTCTCTGCCATTGTGGTAGTAGGTGATGAAAACGGTGTAGTTGGTTACGGTTTAGGTAAAGCAAAAGAGGTTACCGAGGCTATTGCCAAAGGTATTGATGATGCTAAAAAGAACCTGGTAAAGGTTCCGATTATCAACAACACTATACCTCACGAGCAAATCGGTAAATTTTCAGGTGGTTTCGTATTCTTGAAACCGGCTGCAAATGGTACCGGTGTAATTGCAGGTGGTGCGATGCGTGCTGTATTAGAATCAGCAGGTGTACACAACGTACTTGCAAAATCAAAAGGTTCATCAAACCCGCACAACGTGGTTAAAGCAACCGTATCAGCATTAGCGCAAATGCGTGATGCCTTTACAGTAGCTCAGCACCGTGGTGTAGATTTAGGTAAAGTATTTAACGGATAATCATCATGGCAAAAGTCAAAATAACCCTGATTAAAAGCGTGATCGATAGAAGTGAGCGCCAGAAAAAGACAGTGCAGGCACTGGGCTTAAGAAAAATAAACCATAGCGTGGAAGTTGAAGCTACTCCGGCTATCATCGGTATGGTAAGAAAAGTTAATCATTTGGTAGCAATAGAAAGCATTTAATATTATGAATTTAAGTAATCTTAAACCTGCTGAAGGTTCTACCAAAAGCAGAAAAAGAATTGGCCGTGGTACAGGTTCAGGCCGTGGCGGTACTTCAACACGCGGGCACAAAGGTGCCGGTTCACGTTCAGGTCACAGCACTAAAGTTGGTTTTGAAGGTGGTCAGATGCCATTACAACGCCGTGTACCAAAGGTAGGTTTCAAAAACCCTAACCGTATTGAGTACGTAGGTGTAAACCTTGATGTGCTTCAAAAATTAACCGAGCAATATTCAATTGCCGTAGTTGATTTTGATACATTGAAAGAGCATGGCCTGGCTTCAAAAAACGACCTTGTTAAAATATTAGGCCGTGGCGAACTTACAGCCAAGTTAGACGTTAAAGCTCATGCATTTACTGCTACTGCGCAAAAAGCAATTGAAGCAGCTGGTGGTACCATCGTTAAGTTGTAAATTTCAATGAAGAAATTATTCACTACATTATCCAATATCTGGAAAATTGAAGATTTAAGAGTGCGTATTATTAACACACTCTTATTTCTTTTAATATATCGTATAGGCTCATTCGTGGTTCTGCCGGGTGTAGATCCGGCATCGCTTAACAGCCAAAATGCTAAAGAGGGATTACTTGGGTTGCTGAATATGTTTGCAGGAGGTTCGTTTTCACGTTCCTCTATTTTTGCATTAGGTGTAATGCCTTACATATCGGCGTCTATCGTAGTGCAACTATTAGGTATTGCTGTACCTTACTTTGCTAAAATGCAAAAAGAAGGCGAAAGCGGCCGTAACAAAATCAATCAGTGGACCCGTTATTTGACAGTTGCTATCACCATAGCACAGTCAATAGCCTACTCACGTGCACAAATTACACCTGAAGCTAAACTGATAGGCGAACCATTGTTCACTATCTTAAGTACTTTCGTACTTACCGCTGGGACTTTATTTGTAATGTGGCTGGGTGAAAAAATTACGGATAAAGGTATCGGTAACGGTGTATCGCTCATCATTATGGTGGGTATCATCGCGCAGTTACCTGGTGCATTTGTTACCGAGTTTCAAACGCGTACAAGCGGCAGTGGTGGTTTAATTACCTTCATTGTTGAAATTGTAGCGTTGATACTGGTAGTAATGTTTACCATACTTATAGTACAGGGTACGCGCAAAATTGCCGTACAATATGCTAAACGTATGGTGGGCAACAAGCAATACGGTGGTGTACGTCAGTACATTCCGTTAAAGGTAAACGCTGCAGGTGTAATGCCGATCATCTTCGCCCAGGCGCTGATGTTTATTCCGGCTACTATCCCTCAGTTTGTACCAAGCTTAGCTACTAACAGTGTGCTGATGTCATTATCAAACTACAACTCATGGGCACATAACGTGTTGTTTGCAGTGCTGATCATCCTGTTCACTTACTTCTATACTGCCATCACGGTTAATCCAACCCAAATGTCAGACGATATGAAGAAGAACGGTGGATTTATACCAGGTGTTAAACCGGGTAAAACTACTGCAGATTATATTGATGATGTAATTTCAAAGATCACCCTTCCAGGTTCAATCTTCCTGGCTATTATCGCTATCATACCTGCTTTGGCAAGTGTTGTAGGTGTAAACAGCCTGTTCGCAAGATTCTTTGGAGGTACATCACTGATTATATTAGTGGGTGTGGTACTTGATACTTTACAGCAGATTGAAAGCCACTTATTGATGCGTCATTACGATGGCTTAATGAAAACAGGTAGAATTAAAGGCCGTTCAGCCGTTCCGGCTGCTACAGGCACTGTTCCACCGGCTATCTAATTATCGATGTCTAAGATCCATTACAAGTCGGCAGAGGAGATAGAACTAATCAGGCAAAGCGCCTTGTTAGTATCCAAAACGCTTGCAGAGGTAGCCAAAGTAATTGGACCGGGTGTAACAACCATAAAACTAAACGAGCTTGCCGAAACCTTTATAAGGGACAACGGCGGCGTACCGGCATTTTTGAATTATCATGGATTCCCCTATTCGTTATGCATTTCGCCTAACGATCAGGTGGTCCATGGTTTTCCAGGTAAAAAAGAACTGGTTGACGGCGACCTGATATCGGTTGACTGCGGTGTGATACTGAATAAGTATTACGGCGATTCGGCCTTTACCTTCGCCATAGGCGAGGTTGACGAAACTACCCGGACTTTGATGCGTGTTACCCGCGAATGCCTTGATAAAGGCATTGAGAAAGCCGTAGCAGGTTTACGCGTAGGCGATATAGCCAGCGCGGTACAGGAGCATGCTGAACAGCATAAATTCGGTGTGGTGAAAGAACTGGTTGGCCACGGTGTAGGCTTACAGCTGCATGAGAAGCCCGAAGTACCTAACTACGGTAAACGCGGCTCAGGCATTAAGCTTGAAGAAGGTATGGTGATAGCAATTGAACCGATGATCAACGCCGGCCGCGCCGGGGTTAAATTTTGGGACGATGGCTGGACAGTATCAACTGTTGATGGCAAACCATCAGCGCATTACGAGCATACCGTTGCGGTAAAAAAGGGGAAAGCAGACATCTTATCAACGTTTTCATACATTGATGATGTTTTAAAAGAAAAAAATAATAATTAAAAAAATTTTATTAATTTTGCGTCCCGCTTTTAGGGCTGGATAATTAAGTAATAATCAACAAAATATGGCGAAACAATCTTCGATTGAGCAGGACGGTACAATTAGGGAGGCATTGTCAAATGCAATGTTCAGGGTTGAACTGGAAAACGGCCACGAGATTATTGCACACATATCTGGTAAAATGCGTATGCACTACATCAAAATTCTTCCTGGCGACAGGGTGAAACTGGAGATGAGCCCATACGATTTAACCAAGGGCAGAATAACTTATAGATACAAATAAAATAAAGCGATGAAAGTTAGAGCATCCATTAAAAAACGCAGTGCTGATTGCAAGATCATCCGCCGCAACGGGAAACTTTATGTGATCAACAAAAAGAACCCAAAATTTAAACAACGCCAGGGCTAAGAACAATTAGTGAAGGATTGAAGAATTGAATGAGTGAATTCAATGTTCATGAATTCAACAAATCAACAAATAAAAAAATATGGCAAGGATTTCAGGTATTGATTTACCAAAAAATAAAAGAGGAGAGATCGGACTTACTTACATTTTCGGTATCGGCCGTACTACAGCTCAAAGCATTTTGACTGAGGCAGGTATTGATTTTAACATTAAAGTACAGGATTGGACCGATGAGCAGTTAAGCGCTATCCGTGGTATCATTAACGACCGTTTAAAGGTTGAAGGTGCACTGCGTTCAGAAGTACAGCTTAACATTAAGCGTTTAATGGATATTGGTTGCTACCGCGGCACCCGTCATCGCAAGGGCTTGCCATTACGTGGTCAGCGCACTAAAAACAACTCACGTACCCGTAAAGGAAAACGTAAAACAGTTGCTAACAAGAAAAAAGCTACTAAGTAATAACTGATTGGCAGGTTAACGCCTGCCAGGACTATAAATTATAAAACAGCTCAACGGGTCCGGGTTATAGTATTGATCCAGTAATTCGTTAGCTCAATAATTAAAAAAATGGCTAAAACTAAAAAAGTTACCAAAAAACGTATCGTAATTGTTGAGCCGGTTGGCGAAGCACACATCAACGCTACTTTTAACAACATCATTTTAACCCTTACCAACAAAAACGGACAGGCTATTTCATGGTCATCTGCAGGTAAAATGGGTTTCAAAGGTTCAAAAAAGAACACTCCTTACGCTGCTTCACAAGCTGCTGCCGATTGCGGTAAAGTTGCTTATGATTTAGGCTTGCGTAAAGTAGAGGTATTTGTTAAAGGCCCGGGTTCAGGTCGTGAGTCGGCTATCCGTACTTTACAAACAACCGGTATCGAGGTAACTACCATTAAAGATATCACCCCGCTTCCGCACAACGGATGTCGTCCTTCAAAAAGAAGAAGAGTTTAATTAATTCGATTTTTAAAGCTAAGATTCAGCAGCTACAGGCTGCCTGATACTTTAAACAACAAACAAAAATGGCAAGATACACAGGACCAAAGTCCAAAATTGCACGTCGTTTCCGCGAGCCGATCTTCGGTCCGGATAAAGCACTGGAAAGAAAAAATTACCCACCGGGTATGCATGGCGCCTCTAAAAGAAGAGGAAAACAATCTGAGTACTCTACTCAATTGCAAGAGAAACAAAAAGTTAAATACACTTACGGTGTATTAGAGCGTCAGTTCGAAAACTTGTTTCACCGTGCATCAGCAAAAGAAGGTATCACCGGCGAAAACTTGCTTAAATTCTTAGAAGCTCGTTTAGATAACGCGGTATACCGTTTAGGCATCGCTCCAACCCGTTCAGCTGCCCGTCAGTTGGTAGGTCACAAACACATCACTGTAAACGGTGAAGTGGTAAACATCGCTTCTTACGCTTTAAAAGCTGGTGATGTAGTTGCCGTACGCGAAAAATCAAAATCTCTTGAGGCTATCACTACTTCTGTAGCAGGCCGCAGGATCAATAAATATAGCTGGTTAGAATGGGATGCTAACACCTTAACAGGTAAATTCCTAACCTATCCAAATCGTGATGAGATCCCTGAAAATATCAAGGAAAACCTGATCGTCGAGTTGTACTCTAAATAAGTAATGATACTTATCCGCATAATGGTTGGTTTATTAAACCAATCATTTTTGTGGTTTAAATCAATTCAATTAAAAACAATAAACAAAGGATATAAATGGCAATTTTAGCATTTCAAAAACCAGACAAGGTTATCATGCAAAAATCAACTGATTTTGATGGCACGTTTGAATTCCGTCCGTTAGAACCAGGCTTCGGTGTAACCATTGGTAATGCTCTGCGTCGTATCTTACTTTCTTCGTTAGAAGGTTTTGCTATTACTTCTGTTCGTTTTTCAGGAGTTACGCATGAATTTTCAACGATTAAAGGCGTTGTTGAAGACGTTACCGAAATCATTTTGAACTTAAAACAAGTTCGTTTCAAAAAGACAGGTGAATCAGGCGACAACGAAAAAGTATTTGTTATCATCAACGGTCAGGATACTTTCAAAGCCGGTGATATCACTAAATTCTCAAATAACTTTACTGTTTTAAATCCTGATTTGGTTTTGGCCAATATGGATTCATCAGTTACACTTGAAGTTGAATTAACCGTTGCCAAAGGCCGTGGTTACATTTCAAACGAAGAAAACAAGAACCCTGATGCCAACATAGGCGTGATCGCTATCGATTCGATCTTCACCCCTATCAAAAACGTAAAATACACTATCGAGAACTATCGTGTTGAGCAAAAAACCGACTACGAGAAACTGGTACTTGATATTGCTACTGATGGCTCAATCCATCCGGAAGATGCATTAAAAGAAGCGGCTAAGATCCTTATCCAACACTTTATGCTATTCTCTGATGAGAACATGATGCTTGAAGCACAAGCTAAAGAAGAAACCAAAGAGGTTGACGAAGAGATACTGCACATGCGCAAGATCCTGAAAACTGAACTGGTTGATCTTGACCTTTCTGTTCGTGCATTAAATTGCCTTAAAGCTGCCGATATCCGCAGCCTTGCAGACCTGGTTTCTTATGATGTAGCTGATATGTTAAAGTTCAGAAACTTCGGTAAAAAATCATTAACTGAAATTCAGGACCTGGTTAAATCAAAAGGCCTGTCATTCGGTATGAACCTGTCTAAATTTAAATTAGACGAAGAATAATCAACAGAAATAAAGAGCAAAGAGTCAGGGATCAGGACTTCTGTCTTGCACCCTGGCTCTTTATTCTTAAATCAAATAAATTTAACCCGGCATAATTCCGAGGGCTTGACGGTAACGCCGCCCAACGGTATGCACGTGCCATAACAACAAAAAACAATGAGACACGGAAAAAAAGTAAATCACTTAGGCCGTACCAACAGTCACCGCAAGGCGATGTTAAGTAACATGGCTACTTCGCTTATTTTACACAAGCGTATTACAACTACTTTAGCTAAAGCGAAAGCTTTACGCGTTTATGTAGAGCCTTTGATAACAAAATCAAAAAGCGATACTACACATTCACGTCGTACAGTATTCAGCTATCTTAAAGATAAAGATGCTGTTTCGATCCTGTTCCGCGAAGTAGCTGAAAAAGTAGCTAACCGTCCGGGTGGTTACACTCGTATCATCAAACTGGAAAACCGTTTAGGTGATAACGCTGAAGTTGCGATAATTGAATTAGTAGATTATAACACTGTTTACGGTGCTGACGCTGCTCCTGCTGCTAAGAAAACAACACGTCGTCGTGGTGGTTCTGGTAAAGCTAAAACTGCTGACGCTGCTCCTGCTGAAGAAGCAGTAGTAGTTGAAGAAACTCCAAAAGCAGAAACAACTGAAGAAACTCCTGCCGCTGAAACACCAGCTGCAACTGATAAAGAAGAAAACGCTGAAAAGGGTGAGTAATCTTTAAAAGAGATCAATACAAAAACGCCTCGCTTATTTAAGTGGGGCGTTTTTTGTTTATGGCAGTTTTTTTAATTAATAGCCACTTGCATTTTCAATCGCCTGAGGTATGCTATAATATTTTCGCTGTTTCGCGTTAGGGGTAGTAGCGGATACCGGCCATGCGCATAAGGCCTGCAGGCGTATGAGCGGATAACCCGGACCGAAGGTAACGCCCTGATAATGGATATATAATAAATTCGCCCCTGTTGAATTCGCAGAACTTTTCCTCTTATTAGTGTAATTACTCCCTGTAATGGCTGTAAGGAAAAATGCATAATTGCACTTTGAAGGTAAAATGACGATTGCCCACACCCACTCTCCACTGTCATGCTGAGGAACGAAGCATCTATCGCAGATAAGTATAGCGAAGAAAGATTCTTCAAACGTTCAGAATGACAGTTTTTTTTAAATACGTCATTACTGTAAGGTGCGAAGCAATTCGTACTTAGGCTATGCTTGTGGTGTAATCAGCGTTAGTCTGCTCTTGGGCGCAGTGCCCCATTACTTTTGAGGGCAAAAGTAACAAAACCCTTGTCCAGCAAAAGGCTTTTTTGCCGCACAAGGCCTTCCCTGCAAAACGCGCAGAACTTTGGGCTGGAACTTTTGCGCCACCGCTCGCTTCCACCCCGCATGCAACAAGTTCACTATGCCCGCCTTTGCGCTCATGGCCTCCGCAGTTCTGCCCGTTTTCGCCCGAAGCTGTTTGCTGACGGAAAAAGGAATTAAATGAAAGATATAAAGCCCTCTCCCATGGAGAGGGTTGGGTGAGGCTAAACACATCAGGTGAGGTAGCTTGCTGAAAGTTATTTCATAAGGCCTTTACCTCCTTCTGATAAGCTCCCATTATTTAACCTCCATCGCACATTTATATCATCAATTACAACATGCCCCTTAAAACCCAAGTGTAACCAACTCTCTTACTTACCACAGCTCAACATATTTCGCGATTGCTTCGTACCTATCCATGACGTATTAAAAAAACTGTCATTCTGAACGTTTGAAGAATCTTCTTCGTTATGCCTATCTGCGATAGATGCTTCGTTCCTCAGCATGACAGTGGAGTGGGGGATACGTCGTCATTTTACCTCCAAAGTCAAAAAGGATTAAATTCTCTCAATGGCACGTTTTACGCTATTGGCTAAGGAATATGAATTGCCACAACAAACCCATTTCTGACAACCTGTCATTTCACTATACACCTTTTCTGCAAAAATATCCCTGCCAAATGCCATTATAAAGCAGTATTACTGCCATTTGCCAATTGGCACAAGCATTGATAAATAGCAGTGGTAAATACAATTAAATAAGAAAAAACAATCATATGTCTAAAATCATTGGAATCGACTTAGGGACAACAAACTCGTGCGTAGCAGTAATGGAGGGTAACGAACCTGTAGTTATTGCCAACAGCGAGGGTAAACGCACTACGCCATCAGTAGTTGCTTTTGTTGACAACGGCGAACGTAAAGTGGGTGACCCGGCAAAACGTCAGGCGATCACCAATCCTACAAAAACTATTTATTCTATCAAACGCTTTATGGGTAACCAGTTTAACGAGGTTACTAAAGAGGCTACACGTGTACCATACAAAGTTGTGGGTGAAAACAATACACCACGCGTTGAAATTGGCGACCGTAAATATACCCCCCAAGAAATTTCGGCTATGGTGCTTCAAAAAATGAAGAAAACCGCTGAAGATTTCTTAGGTACTGAAGTTACAGAAGCGGTTATTACCGTGCCTGCTTACTTTAACGATGCACAACGCCAGGCTACTAAAGAAGCCGGTGAAATTGCAGGCTTAAAAGTACGTCGTATCATTAACGAGCCTACTGCTGCTGCCCTTGCTTATGGCTTGGATAAAGCACACAAGGACATGAAAATCGCGGTATTTGACTGCGGTGGTGGTACGCATGACGTATCAATACTTGAGTTAGGTGATGGCGTGTTTGAAGTAAAATCAACCGATGGTGATACTCACTTAGGTGGTGACGACTTTGACCAGGTAATTATCGACTGGTTAGCTGACGAATTTAAAAGCGACGAAGGTATTGATCTGCGTAAAGACCCTATGGCTTTACAACGTTTAAAAGAAGCTTCTGAAAAAGCTAAAATTGAGCTTTCAAGCACTGCGCAAACTGAAATTAACTTACCATATATTACCGCTGTTGACGGTTTGCCTAAACACTTGGTTAAAACTTTAACCCGTGCTAAATTTGAGCAACTGGCTGATAGCCTGATCAAACGTACTATCGATCCTTGCCGTTCTGCATTGAAAAACGCAGGTTTAAGCACTTCTGATATCGACGAGGTTATTTTGGTAGGTGGTTCAACCCGTATCCCTGCAATTCAGGAAGCTGTACAATCATTCTTTGGTAAAGCGCCTTCAAAAGGTGTTAACCCTGATGAGGTTGTAGCTATTGGCGCCGCTATACAAGGTGGTGTGTTAACAGGTGAAGTTAAAGATGTATTGTTACTTGACGTTACCCCGCTTTCATTAGGTATTGAAACTATGGGTGGTGTAATGACCAAACTGATCGAAGCTAACACTACTATCCCTACTAAAAAATCGGAGACTTTCTCAACCGCGTCTGACAGTCAGCCATCAGTTGAGATCCACATATTACAAGGTGAGCGCCCAATGGCTGCTGCCAACCGTACTATTGGTCGTTTCCACTTAGATGGTATTCCACCTGCACCGCGTGGTGTGCCACAAGTTGAGGTAACTTTTGATATTGATGCTAACGGTATATTGCACGTATCTGCAAAAGATAAAGCAACCGGTAAGGAGCAAAAGATCCGTATCGAAGCTTCTTCAGGCTTAACTGATGCCGAGATCAAGAAAATGAAAGATGAAGCAGAAGCAAATGCTGAATCGGACAAGAAAGCAAGAGAAGAAGTTGAAAAACTGAACGCTGCTGACGCCCTGATCTTCTCTACAGAAAAACAACTGAAAGAGTATGGCGATAAGATTCCTGCTGACAAGAAAGCCCCAATTGAAGAAGGCTTAACCAAATTGAAAGCAGCGTACGAATCTAAGAATCTGGCTGATATTGAAGTGGCTCAAAACGAATTGAACACTGCATGGACTTCAGCTTCTGAAGATATGTACAAAGCTTCGGCAGAAGCAGGTCAACAACCGGGCGCTGATGCCGGTGCCCCTGGTACACAAGCAGGCAACGCTGATGGCGTTACCGATGTTGATTATGAAGAGGTAAAATAATATAACTCATCATATATAAAAACGGCCCGACTGATTACTCAGCCGGGCCGTTTTGCGTTTGGGAGGAAACTCGTCATTGTTACTTGCGCTCGTTTGCAACGAGCGCTTAACATGGTCTTGCGATTGCATCGCAACTACTATATAATAACGTTGCAAACGTTAACCCACATTGAAGCACTCGTTGCAAACGAGCGCAAGACGCAAACTCATATTCCATCATCAATACCCTGCCCCTACCACCGGCATATTATCTAAACATTTAGCAAAATACTTATCCCAGCTTACTTGCTGTACACGGTTTTGCATGTGGTTGGTGTCTGCTTCGTAGTCGAGATTGAGCTGGTGATATTTGGCATCAATACGGTTGAAAATATTGGCAACAACGATACTGTAATCTCTGCCGAAACGGGTCTGGCTAAATGTCCGCAATACTTCCTGCTGTTGCAGGTAGGCTATAATGTAATGGCCTTGTTCGTGCTTTAATACTTCGGGGAGTATATCATTGGTTACTTTGCTGCGGTTGAGCCACGATAGCCCTTTATTCATTACCATTTGCACGTTAAAATTGAGCTTAAACACACCGTTTAAGCGGCGAACCTGGTAATTATAACTGATGCTGCAATTGGTATAGGCTACGGCACCATAATTAGTTATTTTGGGAGTGCCCTGAAAATCGGCCGCGGTGAGTATGCGGTAGCCCTGGGCAAATGTTATTGAGGAAAGCGACAGCAGCAATACACTTGCTGCTATCGCTTTTTTAATGGTAGAAAACATACATCAAAAAGTTAGTTTTTACTTTTTGACGTCATCCTGTTTTAAAAGGTTTAATGCCATAGTTTCTTTCAGTGTGCGTTCCATTCCTTCAACCGAGCCATCAAGGAAGATCACGTTGCCTTTCGAGTTCTCGGAGAAGTGCTTGATCGACTCTGTCCACATGGTGAAAAGGATCACCGACGTATCCATATTGGCATGCTGCATCTCTTTGGCGGCTACCGTCATACCCTTGGCCACTTCCTCGCGGAACAGCGCGATACCTTGTCCGCGTAGTTGAGCAGCCTGGCGCTCGGCTTCGGCAGATATTTTGATGGCGTTACCCTCGGCCTCGGCGGCTTTGGTTTTGGTGATGAGTAAAGCCTGACCCTCGTTCTCCGCAGCGGCTTTCAGGTTGTTGGAGGCCACTACCTGGCTCATGGATTTCATGATCACATCATCAAAAGTAATATCATTCAATTGCAGATCTTGCAGGTGATAACCCCAGCTCTCCAGTATATTATCCAGTTGCTCTTTTACGTGCTCCACAATATCACGGCGCAGTATCAATACATCTGCCTGGCGTTTGGTGGCTACAAATGCACGGATGGAGCCCTCAACGGTACGCACCAGCGCCTGCATCAAGTTACGTTCATCCACAAACTTAAAGGCTACGTTTTTAATGGTTTCTTCATTTTGATCGAGTACCGAATAAAGCAGCATGGCTTTAAAGTAAACGTTGGCCTGATCAAAAGTTACGGCCTGAAACTCCAGCTCTACCGAACGGTTCTGTATAGAGATTCGGGAGTAGATCATCTCAATCAGCGGGATCTTAAAGTTAAGGCCCGGTGTAAGTATCCGGCGATACTTCCCGAATACCGTTATTACAGCTATAGTGCCCTGCTTTACAGTTACAAACGAGCTGAACAAAATAATAATTAAAACAAAAACTACTATTGAAATGCTTATAGTTGACGCCATGATTAATAATTGATTACGGAATAAATATAAATTAATTATTGGTGTATAATTTGTTTTTTTAACAATGTAAATCTAAAATCAATGAACTTAAAACGTACTTTCGGCACTGTACTCACCATATTGGGCATCATCGGGCTTATTTATACCGGCCTGGGTGTGATACAAAAAAACGCAGCCGTTACTACATTAATAGTAGTAGGCATAATCGCTATCATTTTCTTTTTTACAGGCGTTGGCCTTGTGCGCAACACCAAAGACGAAGCCTAACCCGCGGGTGTAATAACCCCGGAGTCGCTGATGTTGAGGCCGGCTTCGGGGATATCAATAGCGTTGAGCATTTTTATGCGCTTTACTACACGGTTAGCAGTATCTACACGTAAACCACCCGGCATTGATTGCCGGGTTGAAATGATACGGCCGCTCAAAAACTCTCCACTTTTGTTAATATAAATTTTAAGCAGGGGCGCAATGCCGCAAACGCCAGTGGTGTTTACACCTTTATAGGTACAAAAATTACCCAGGCTATACGCTATAAAACGGTTATTATATTTCTCCATAGCCCTTGTAAGGTGCGGACCATGCCCCAATACCACATCTGCACCGGCATCAATGGCGTTATGGGCAAACAGGCGCACATCCCCGCGGTGTTCGCCTTTGTATGATTCAGGCCCGGAAGGCACATGTTCATGATCGGTTCCCTCTCCACCGCCATGAAAAGATACGATCACTACATCAACCTGCTGCTTTAATTCGCTGATGATAGCGGCTGCCTTGGCATGATCGAGCAGTGATACCGTTGGCGCATTGGGCGAAAAGGCGCAAAAGCCATAAGTAACCCCATTTATTTTAAATATGGTGGAAGGATATTTGTGCAATCCGGCATATTTTATACCCACCGAATCGAGCATTTTAACGGTACTCTTTTGCCCGGCAAGGCCAAAATCGCCTACGTGGTTATTGGCTATACTCAACACATCAAAGCCTGCATCCTTCAAAATATCGGCATAATGCTGCGGCATCCGGAACAAATAGGCTTTACTTACCTGGTGCAGTTTATAATAGGCAGCCGCGCCGGTATCCAGCAGTACACCTTCGAGGTTACCGAAAGTAACATCGGCACTGCGTAACTCATCGGCCACAGCCTTAAAACTGTTCTTACCGCTATCAGGCGGTAAAGTTTGTTTATCTGGATATGATGTCCCCAGCATAATATCGCCAACGGCGGCAATACATATAGAATCGGCCGAGTGCTTAACCACTGTTTTGGTGGCAGTATCGTTTTGAAGAACATTCGCGGAATCGGGCTTTTGCGCTTGTTCGTTATTGAACCGGCAGGCCGAAAGTAGCAGAGTGATCAGTAAAAGGTTCAGGTACGGTTTCATAGTCAAAAAAAAATCCTTTCGTTATAACGAAAGGATTCAAATATTAATTCAAAGATATAAAAATCTTATTGGCTGTCATCTTCTTCTTCGTTTTCCAGCTGATCTTTGTAAGATGCCAGTAAACGGCCGCCTTTATAAAAGTAGCGGTTGTAATAGTTATCATCAAGGCTTGATATGGCAACACCTTTTGATGAAGCGTGCGCGAACCTGCCGTTGCCCAAATACACGCCTACGTGTGATATGCTGCGGCTGTGTATTTTAAAGAAAACCAGATCGCCTTCTTTCAACTCATCTTTACTAACAGGATTAACCATGCTGAAAATATCGCGTGAGCTGCGTTTGATGCTCAGGTTAAAAACCTTGCTGTACATCTCTTTGGTAAAGGCCGAACAATCGATGCCCCTGCGCGAAGTTCCGCCGAAACGATACGGAGTACCGATCCAATCATGAACAAATTCAAAAAGTTTTAAGTTTGAGGTGGCCGATAAAGCTACACCCATTATTTGAGAGAGGTATGTTTTAGCTAAACTTTCCTGATCATCTGCCGCATTATCAGTAGCCGCCGTGGCTGGCTTTGTTTGTGCACTTGCACTTAGCACGCTGATAATTAGTGCAATAGCAATAGTAATTTTCTTCATTTAATCCTTACCTTGTTGTTAATAGGGGTTCAACAGATTGTTTATTAAACTATACAGTGTGTCTATTGTTGAATACAAAGCTATCCAAACATTTTAAAATTGCAAATTTATGGCACACTTTTTTTAAATTAATGTAATTTTTGCAGCCTGCATTACGTACCCGGATAATTGTAAGTAACATTTGTAATGTATTTTCATAATTTAAAGTATATAGTTAGATTTGCGCTTCTGTTAACACAAAACTGGTTCTTTTAAAATATAATGAGTTCAATCGAAATAAATAAAGACACCTACCTGATGTGGTACGAGTCGATGATGCTAATGCGTAAGTTCGAGGAGAAAACCGGACAATTATACGGACAACAAAAAATAAGGGGCTTTTGCCACTTATATATTGGGCAGGAGGCTGTTTTGGCCGGTGCCATGTCGGTATTACGCCACGAGGATAGTATGATCACCGCGTACCGCGATCACGCTCATGCCCTTGCAAAAGGCACAACCCCTAAAGCCATTATGGCCGAAATGTATGGTAAAGCTACCGGCTGTTCAAAAGGCAAAGGTGGTTCAATGCACATGTTTGATAAGGAAAACCATTTTTACGGTGGTCACGGTATTGTAGGCGGTCAAATCCCATTGGGTGCCGGTATCGCTTTCGCCGAAAAATTTAAAGGTACCGAGTTTTTAAACGTTGCCTACATGGGCGATGGCGCCGTACGCCAGGGCGCGCTTAACGAAACCTTTAACATGGCTGCCCTTTGGAAACTGCCGGTTATTTTCGTTTGCGAAAACAATGGTTACGCCATGGGTACTTCAGTAGCACGTACTACAATTCAACCTGACATATATAAATTAGGCTTACCATACGGTATACCATCATCTGCTGTTGACGGTATGGATCCGGTAGCTGTACATAACGCTATGGACGAAGCCGCGCAACGTGCACGTGCAGGTGAAGGCCCAACCTTCCTTGAAATGCGTACTTACCGCTACAAAGGTCACTCGATGTCTGATCCGCAAAAGTACCGTACCAAAGAGGAGCTTGAAAGCTACAAAGCCAAAGACCCTATTGAGGTGGTAAAACAAACCATATTAAAAGAAGGTTATGCTGATGAGAAATGGATTGAGGAAATTGATGCCAAAATAAAAAACACTGTTGATGAAGCGGTAAAATTTGCCGAAGAGTCACCTTGGCCAGAGGCATCAGAACTATACACTGATGTTTACGTGCAAAAAGATTATCCTTACATTTTAGACTAACCCATTATATACATCTGAATTAATATGGCTGAAGTAGTTAAAATGCCTAAAATGAGCGATACCATGACCGAAGGGGTATTAGCTAAATGGCATAAAAAAGTTGGCGACAAGGTAAAATCAGGCGATGTAATTGCCGAAGTGGAAACCGACAAAGCCACAATGGATTTCGAATCATTCCAGGATGGTACTTTATTGTATATTGGAGTTGAGGAAGGTAAAGCAGTTCCGGTTGATGCTGTAATTGCCGTTTTAGGTAAAGATGGCGAAGACTATAAAGCCGCTTTAGAAGGCGAAGGAAGCGCTCCTGCTGCCGAAACCAAAGAAGAAAAACCTGCCGCCGAATCAAAACCGACTGAAGATAAAAAACCTGCGCCGGTTGCTCAAAAAGTTGATACTTCAAGCATCCCGGCTGCTGTAATACGCATGCCATTATTGAGCGACACCATGACAGAAGGTGTGATCAACAAATGGAACTTTAAAGTAGGCGATAAAGTAAAGGCCGATGATTCACTGGCCGATGTGGAAACCGATAAGGCTACCATGGAGGTTGTGGGTTATGAAGAAGGCACATTATTATACATTGGCGTAAAAGAAGGTGAAGCTGCTCCTGTTAATGGCATTATTGCCATTGTAGGTAAAGAAGGTACCGATATTACTCCATTATTACAGGATGGTGGCGATGCTCCTGCTGCTGAAACTGCAACAGAAGAAGCTGCTCCTGAAGCTAAAGAAAGCGCTCCGCAGGCAACTGCTCAAGCCGGTGGTTCATCTGATGATGACAGCCGTGTAAAAGCATCTCCGCTGGCACGCAAAATAGCTAAAGATAAAGGTATCAACCTTAACGATGTAAAAGGCAGCGCAGAAGGCGGCCGTATTGTTAAGAAAGATATTGAAGGCTTTACCCCTTCTACCAAAGAAGTACAGGAAGCCGCTGCAAGCAAACCGGCAGAAGCGCCTGCTAAAGAAGCAGCCAAAGGTGGCCAAACCATCTCTATACCTGCTTACGTTGGCGAAGAGAAATACACCGAGAAACCGGTTACTCAAATGCGTAAGGTAATTGCCAAACGCCTATCTGAGAGCTTGTTCACCGCGCCTCACTTCTACGTAACTATGTCAATTGATATGGATGCCGCTATTGTGGCCCGTAACAAAATGAACGAAGTTGCGCCGGTTAAGATCTCTTTCAACGATTTAGTGCTTAAAGCTACTGCTAAAGCATTGAAACAACACCCGATTATCAATTCATCATGGTTGGGCGATAAAATTCGCTTTAACGAGCATGTGAACATTGGTGTAGCCGTTGCGGTTGACGAAGGTTTATTAGTACCGGTTGTACGTTTTGCCGATGGTAAATCATTAAGCCACATATCTGCCGAGGTAAAAGAATTTGCCAAGAAAGCGAAAGATAAAAAACTACAGCCATCTGACTGGGAAGGTTCAACTTTCACTATCTCAAACTTAGGGATGTTCGGTGTTGACGAGTTTACCGCCATCATTAACACTCCTGATTCATGTATATTAGCAGTTAGCGGTATACAGGCAGTACCGGTAGTTAAAAATGGCGCGGTAGTACCGGGTAATATCATGAAAGTTACCCTGAGTGCAGATCACCGTACTGTTGACGGCGCATCAGCCGCAGCATTCCTGCAAACGTTAAAATCATTCCTTGAAGAACCGGTTAGGTTACTGATCTAATCAACCAGGAATTAGCATATTGAAAAGCGATGAGTTCAGGCTCATCGCTTTTTTTGTTTTGTGGGGATGTTTGTTATTTTAACCACAGAGTGCGCAGAGGCTTTCACGGAGTTACGCGGAGGTTTTGAGGGTTTTAGAGAGAAACAGAATTAGTTATATGATACCTTTGACAACTTTTAAAAAGTTGTCAAAGGTTGTCTACTCAACACCTATGCAAACGCACAGCCCTTCAATAACCGAAAAATGCGGCATCGTAAGGAACGGGTAGCACAAACCCTGCCTAAGCATAACCCAAACATAGTTCCTTGCGCAGCCGCGACTTTTTTCTTTGGTTACTTTCTTTTTTGAGAGAAAAAAGAAAGTAACATCCATTAACGATAATAATAGCAGAAACATTCCTAACGAAGAACTAATCGACGCAAAAACCAATCGCATAAGAACTCAGCATTGTAAAGGGTGAGTGAAGTGAAAAATTTGCCCGAATCATCCCCTTCTCCCCCATAAAGGGTGATTTCCAATCGCCCGATTGATAATCCCGTCACAATCATTAGCTTTACGTTATTAACTTACCGCAATAATGAAAAAACCAATTTTAATCCTGTGCCTTGCTTGCGCCTTCGCGGCTTGTAAGCAGCCTAAATCGGGCAGCGCAACGGGCGAAGAGAATAAAGATCTCGCCAAGCTATTCGACAATTATTATGAAGGCTATTTAAAGCTTGATCCCCTGACTGCCACCTACATTGGCGATACCCGTTATAACGATCAGCTGGCCAATAACGGCGCTGACGACTTCCTCAAAAAATCACACGATTTTTATACCGCCTATCTTGATAGCGTAAAAACCTTTAACCGCGAAGAACTCAACGATAACGACAAGCTATCGTACGATATATTTGTTTACGAAACTCAAACCACGCTTGATGGCTTTAAACACCACCTCGAATACCTGCCCTTTAACCAGATGTTCGCCTTGCCGCTTACTATTGGGCAGCTGGGCTCGGGAGCAGGCGCGCAGCCTTTTAAAACCGTTAAAGATTATAACGACTGGCTGAAACGCCTCGGCGCGTTTTCTGTTTGGGCCGATACTGCCATCGCCAACTTTAACAAGGGTGTTAAAACAGGTGTGGTACTGCCAAAATCGTTAGTGGTAAAAATGATACCGCAAATGCAAAGTTTTGTGGTTACCGATGCTACCAAGAGCCTGTTTTACGAGCCGGTGAAAAACTTACCGAAAGAATTTAGCGAGGCCGATAAGAAGACCGTTACCGATGCCTACATCAAAGCTATAAACGAAGTGGCCGTGCCTACTTACAAACGCCTGGCCGATTACCTGCAAAAAGATTATCTGTCACACACCCGCAACACATCCGGCTTATCGTCGGTTACTGATGGGGCTGCTAAATATGCTTACCTGGTAAAACAACAAACCACTACAGACCGTACACCCGACGAAATTTACCAGATAGGTTTAGATGAAGTGGCCCGCATAAACAAGCAGATGGATAGCATTAAAAATGCCGTAGGCTTTAAAGGTGACTTAAAGGCGTTTTTTGAATACATGAAGAACGATCCTAAGTTCACGCCTTACAAAACGCCTAAAGAGGTGCTGGATGCCTTCGAGAACATCCATAAACGTATGGAACCCAACCTGAAGAAAATGTTTAACCACGTGCCTAAAACACCATTCGTGATCAGGCAAACCGAAGCCTTCCGTGCCGCGTCAGCAAGCGCGGAATATAACCAGGGTTCGGCAGATGGTACAAGGCCGGGTATTTTCTATGTGCCTATACTGGATGCTACCAAGTTCAATATTACTTCGGGTATGGAATCATTGTTCCTGCACGAAGCTATACCGGGGCATCATTACCAGATCTCGTTAACACAGGAGAATACTTCGCTGCCAAAATTCCGCAGGTTCTTGATATTTGAAAACGCTTACGTAGAAGGCTGGGCATTGTATTGCGAATCGTTAGGTAAGGAGCTTGGCTTGTACACCGATCCATATCAGCACATGGGTGCTTTGGGCGATGAAATGCACCGCGCTATCCGTTTAGTGGTCGACGTGGCCATCCATACCAAAGGCATGACCCGCGAGCAAGCTATTAAATATATGATGGATAACGAAGCCATCAGCGAGCAGGGCGCTACCGCCGAAATTGAGCGTTACATGGGTATCCCGGCACAGGCCTTAGGCTACAAAACCGGCGCGCTAAAAATACGCGAACTGCGCAACCGTTACGAAAGCCTGCTGGGCAGCAAATTCAACCTCGCCGAATTCCATGATCAGGTATTAAAAGACGGTGCCATGCCACTAAGCGTTTTCGAAACTAAAATGGACGCCTGGGCAGCGAAACAGAAATAGTCTTTCTTGCGGGAGTCCGGAAGTCGGAAAGACGGGAAGTCCGAAAGGTCTGATTAACAATATTCCCCTATCGTCATTGCGAACGTAGTGAAGCAATCCCCGACTTTCAGAGCCACTCTATATAGTTTAGAGATTGCTTCGTCGTTCCTCCTTACAGCAATGACGATCAATGTAAAAAGCGCAATGACAAAATTGTAAAATAGCAAACCAGCGGTGGATCCCCCACCGCTGGTTCTGTTTGTGATATATATGGTTTAAGTAGGTTCTTCGAGCTAACTCTTGTCTATCTGCTCCCGTCTTACATCTTGTCTTGTCTCTTGCATCTAAATTCTTGACTCTAAAGCGTCTATTTCCCCGCGGCCAACTCTGTTTTCGCCAATAGCTTCGCGCTTTCGGCCAGTTTTATAAATTCGGCGCGGTATCCTTCGTGGTCGTCGCCTTTGCCTGAACGGGCTATGCGGATGGCCTGATCATAAGTAGCGTTCTGCTTGAATTGCGAATCGCGCAGCAACATCCCTATTTCGGCTACAGATGCGGCAAATTTGAAATCGGTAGAAGTGCTGTTGAAATCTTTAGGCATATCCTTCACAACAACCTGACTTAACTTACTGGCAGACGATTTAGGATCTTTATACCTGAATTTAATGGTCATCATTTCATCAGAGCTTGATGCCGCCGGTTTTTCATCGGTCTTCTGGTATTTCAAAGCATCAACCGAACCGCTGTAGTCATCCTTTATCCCGGCCGGTACAATTTCGTATAAGGCGGTAACGGTATGCCCGCTGCCCATATCACCGGCATCCTTTTTATCGTTATTAAAATCTTCTTTATTCAGCATCCGGTTCTCATAACCCACCAAACGGTAAGCCTGTACTTTGGCCGGGTTAAACTCAATTTGCAACTTAACATCCTTGGCCACGGTGAATAAGGTGCCGCCAAACTCGCTGACCAGCGTTTTGCGCGCTTCGGTAATGTTATCTATATAAGCATAGTTGCCATCGCCTTTATCGGCAAGGGTTTCCATTTTGCTGTCTTTATAATTACCCATACCATAACCTAATACCGATAGGTGAATACCGCTCTCTCTCTTTTTGGTGATCAGTTTCTCCATGTCATCATCGCTGGAAGCGCCTAGGTTAAAATCGCCATCGGTAGCCAGTATAATGCGGTTGTTGCCCTCCTTTAAAAAGTTTTCGGCAGCTACACGGTAAGCCAGTTTAATCCCTTCGCCGCCGGCTGTTGAGCCACCGGCGTTCAGGTTATCAATGGCATTGTTAATAGTGCTTTTTTTATCGCCATCGGTTGGTGGCAAAGCTAAACCTGCCGCGCCTGCGTATACCACTATGGCTACCTTATCTTTAGCACGCAACTGATTCACCAGCATTTTCATAGATGATTTTACCAGCGGCAGTTTATTTTCGCTCTCCATTGACCCCGAAACATCAATCAGGAAAACCAAATTCGAAGCAGGTAGGTTATCAGTAGGTATAGTTTTAGCCTTAAGGCCGATGCGCAGCAGGCGGTGTTTGCTATTCCATGGTGCCGATGATAGCTCGGTGTGGATAGCCACCGGCTCGTTACCAGCAGGGCCAGGCAAGTTGTAATTGAAATAATTGATCATCTCCTCAATGCGCACTGCATCGGCAGGCGGCAATTGACCGCCATTTATAAACCGACGAACATTACTGTATGATGCCGCGTCCACATCTACCGAGAAGGTGGATAACGGATTGCTCTTAGCTATATTAAAGCCATTTTCGGTGATGCCCTTGTAGCTTTCGGTATTTTCGGCCATAGCCGGTGGGGCATAATAACTTTTTTCAGACACACTTGGAGATACATACACTCCGGCAACCCGGCCATTTAAAACGGATACAGCAGAAGCTGTTGTAACCCTCTTTTGTTTGGTAGTATATCCCACCACCACAACCTCATTTAACGCCATATTATCGTTTTTTAAAATAACATTGATGGTATTAACCGAGCCGATCTTTATTTTTTGCGGCAGATAACCTATAAAATTGAAAGTGAGATATTTTTTGCCATCGGGTACGGTAATACTGTAATGGCCTTTTGCATCGGTAACTGTACTGATATTTGTTTCGTTAACAATTACCGACGCGCCGGGTATTACGCCCGATCTGTCAGATACCGTACCGCTGATAGTTCGGCTGCCGTTTAGCTTAAACGCCGTTAAGCCGGTGAACAGCAAAATAATGATAATGATCCTTTTCATGATTACTGGTTTTGCTGATAGGATGCAACCAAAAGCAGATTTCCATAAACCATTTAAAAAATTTATTTTGTGACGCCATAAATGAACTTTTTTAAACGAACCAATAAACCTGACGACGCGGATGATACGGCGTTGCTGAACAGCTACCGCGGCAGTGGTAACCTGTCGGTTTTAGGCTCGCTGTATGAAAAATATGCCTCTATAGTTTATGGTGTTTGTTTAAAGTATCTGCCCAATGAAGATGCTGCCAAAGATGCTGTAATGGCTATATTTGAAGAACTGATAACCAAAGCTAAACAACACGATATTAAGCAGTTCCGGAGTTGGCTATATGTACTAAGCCGTAATTATTGCCTGATGCAATTGCGGTCGGCCAAAAAGGTTGATACCGTTAATTTGGACGACTTTATGGAATTCACTCCCGTTTTGCATCCTGATAATGAATATAGTGAAGAGCACATTAAAGCTTTGGAACGATGTATGGATAAGTTACCCGGCGCGCAAAAAGAAAGCGTAAATCAATTTTATTTGCAGCAAAAATGCTACAAAGAAATTACCGAAGCAACCGGTTATACCTTAAACGAAGTAAAAAGTTATATACAAAACGGAAAGCGCAACCTTAAAATTTGCCTGGAGAAGAACAGTGAATAAACGAACCGACATATCGCAGCGAATAAGCCAATACCTTAACGGGGAACTGGATGCCCGTGCTATGCACCAACTGGAACGCGAAGCACTGCACGATCCTTTTTTGGCAGATGCCATAGAAGGGTACGAAAAAGCGGCCACCGATCAACAAACTAACCTAAACGATATACAGGCCCGGTTACAGCAACGCCTGAATCCACCTGTAAAAAGACTTATCCCCTGGAAGGTAATTTCTATAGCCGCGTCTGTACTGGTTGTGCTAACTGTAGGTATATTGGTATTAAATAAGGATACTAAACAAAGCGCGCAAAAACCTAAGATAGCGCTGGCCGAAAAAGCACAGCAAACTCCGCCACCACCTGTAGATTTGCAAAAAAAACCGGATTCTGCTACAAATGATGAAGTGATAATTGAAGCAGAACCTCCCGCACAAGCATACATCCCTACCAGATACCGGGCTAAAAAATTTGCCCCTCCCGTAGTAAAAGAAAGCGTACCGTTATTTGACAAAAGCGGTAACAAAAGTGACACAACCAACGCGCTTGAAGAAATGGTTGTGATGGGTTATGCAACACAAAAGAAAGAATCAACTACCAGTGCTGTAACTACAATAAAACCAAGCGATGTAACTGTCGAAAAAGCGGCTCCGGCACTTAACAATACCTTACAGGGCAGGGTTGCGGGACTATCTGTTTCTCCCGCCGATAAAAACAAAATAGCTACGCCTATAACCGGAACCGTTGTTGATGAACAGGGCGCTCCTATTCCGGGTGCTACTGTAAAGGTTGCCAATAGCAATAGTGTAAGCCAAACCAACGCGCAAGGCAAATTTACCCTTCCTGTTGTGCCAAATCAATCTGTATTAGATATTGCTTTTATAGGTTTTGAATCTAAACGTGTAAAGGTTAAAAACCTCGACACATTGATGATAGCTATGGTAGAAGACAAAAGGGCATTACAGGAGGTAGTAGTTAGCGGTTACAGCAGACCTAAAAAGCCTATTAAAAGCGCGCACCCTGAAGTTGGCTGGAAAGAATTTAACAAATACATCGGCGAAACAGCCGAATCGCCGGATGGCCAACAGGGAACCGTTAAACTATCATTCATTGTTGAACCCGATGGTGATTTAAGCGAGTTTAAGATACTGAAAAGCGTAAGCCCTAAAACTGATCAGCAGGCTATAGATCTGGTACAGGAAGGCCCAAAATGGATTGGCGAACTCAACGGCGAACCTAAAGAGATCAAGCTGAGCATCAAGTTCAGGAAAACGGAGTAGTATTATCGTTCCTGCTTTCTGACCAATTTATACTTTAACGTCCCTAAAACCAGTTCTGAAGAATCGGCATTGGCAAGCGTTTCATAAATATTCAATGTATCCCTATTTATTAAAAAAATGAAGTTAGCTTGATTTTTCTTATACTCATCGAAAGCTATTTCATCCATATTATTCATTGGGCCTGAATTAAAATCGGTTTGGAGATTATATAATTCAAAATTGCTTAAGCCATTTACCTTACCATCCGTAGTAAAATGTACTTTATTATGCACATTTAAGCTATCGTTTAAAATGTAAGTACCTGTTATTATAACTTGATTTACTAATTTATCCAAACCTGGCTGTAAACCAGCATCAGGGCTTAAATTGGGCGCCTTTATAAATTTAATAGTTTGGTTAACATTTCCCTCCGCATAGTACAAAACAAGCAGGGTATCCTTGCCCTTTATCTCGTATCCAAAATCGTTTCCACCAAGCAAAATTGTAAATGGCCTTTTCCCTTTGCGAAATTTCAAAGGCATCTCACCAGCATCGTGATTATTCCATCCAACTAATACCATAAGGCTATCATCTTTAATAGAGCCTACTTTGATCTCCATCCCTGTTATACCTTCGGCCAGATCTTTTGCCGCGTATGGCGATTTGGTTTTACTAATCTTATCGATATAATCTTTTTTAATCCAAATGCCATTGATTATAGGCTTAAAAGTATTTATAAGTTCCGGCGCAGCATTAGCTACAGGTGCAACAATTTTAGAGGTATCGTCATCCTGCTGTGTAGTTTTACTTTGGCACGAAGCGTAAAGAATGACAATCAATAACGCGTAAATAAGCTTTTTCATAATATGTAATGGTAAAGGCAATGTTCAAAAGTAACAAAAAACGTATTCGCGGTTAATATCGCTAATACTTAATTCTTATTTGCCTGCTCTTAATTTCGTTACCTTTGCAGTTATGATCAATGCTATACTTAAAAAGGGTAAAGAGAAAGCGGTTTTACAACGTCATCCGTGGGTATTTTCGGGAGCTATTGAAAAGGTAAAGGGTAAACCGGCCAATGGCGATGTGGTAAAGTTATTGAACGCGCAAGGCATATTTATGGCTTACGGTTTTTATAACGATCAATCGCGGGTTGCTTTACGCTTGCTGGAATGGAACGAGGAAACAGCCATTGACGAAGCCTGGTTTCGTGCAAAAGTAGCTACCGCCGTGGTCGCCCGTAAGCATATATTAGAAGATGGCAGCACCAATACCTGTCGCCTAATTTTTAGCGAAGCCGATTACCTGCCCGGACTTATCGTTGATAAATATGCCGATCATTTAGCAGTACAGGTGCTTACATCGGGCATACAAAATGTAATGCCGGTAATTATCGATGAGCTGCAAAAGCTGCTCAACCCATTAAGTATTTTTGATAAAAGCGATGCTTCATCCCGTGCGCACGAGGGATTGGAAACTGTAAATAACTTGCTGGCCGGCGTACATCCGCCCGAACTGGTGGAGGTAAAAGAGAATGGTATAACCTATGGCATCAATATCGCCGAAGGGCAAAAATCGGGCTTTTACTGCGATCAGCGCGATAACCGCCGCATTGTAGCATCATACGCCAAAGGCAAAAAGGTGCTCGATTGTTTTTCTTATACCGGCGGCTTTACGCTTAACAGCTTCAAAAACGGCGCTTCATCGGTATGTAGTGTGGATAGTTCGGCGTTGGCCATTGAAACCCTGCAAGAAAACATCCGTCTGAATAATTTCGACACGGGTAAACATACCTCAGTACAATCTGACGTAAACAAGCAGTTACGCAGGTTTAAAGAAGAAGGCGAAAAGTTCGACATCGTGATACTCGATCCGCCCAAATATGCGCCATCGCGCTCCGCACTTGATCGTGCCTCCCGTGCCTATAAAGACCTTAACCGTGTAGGCATGCTGCTGCTAAACGAAGGCGGCCTGCTGGCTACCTACTCCTGCTCGGGCGCTATGGATATGGAAACCTTTAAACAAGTACTGGCCTGGGCCGCGCTGGATGCCGGTAAACAGGTACAGTTCATCCATCAGTTTTGCCAACCCGAAGACCACCCCGTGAGGTCATCCTTCCCCGAAGGTGAATATTTGAAGGGGTTATTGTGCAGGGTGTTTTAAGGGAGATTTGGAAGAGGAGAGATTAGTTTGAAAGGCATCCCTCCCTCGGGAGGGCAGGGAGGGGTTAATGAACTATTCTGAAAATAATGACCAATAAAATCATCCCATACAACCCGGCCAATAAGGCTTTAGCAAATAAGCTTCGTAAAAATATGACGTACGGTGAGGTGTTGCTATGGAACGAGTTGAAGCAGAATGCGATCCTGGGTTTTGATTTTGACTGACAAAGGTGCATTGATAATTATATTGTTGATTTCTTTTGTAAAGACTTAATGCTGGTGATTGAAGTAGATGGTCATTCACATAATAATGAGATTACGTTTAATCACGATGAGCATCGGCAAAGTAAATTGGAAAGTTATGGCATCACCGTTTTACGTTTTAACGAAGCTGAAGTAAAACATGACCGGCTTAATGTTACCCGCACAATTACGTATACTATTATTGAGCTCATAAAGAAAACGCCGGGATGCAAACTGCCATCAGAGTTTGATATGACGTTACTTGATGGTTGAGGTCGCTTTTATAGACCCCTCCCTGCCCTCCCGAGGGAGGGATGCTTTTCAAATTCTTTTATTTCTTGGCTGCCTTCTTTGCCTGGCTTTTACTTTTAACTTTCAGGTTCAGCATTTCAACCAGTACCGAGAAAGCCATGGCGAAATAGATATATCCTTTCGGGATGTGCTGTTCTAACGCTTCGGCGAGCAGGGATACACCGATAAGCAACAGGAAAGACAGGGCCAGCATTTTTACCGTAGGGTGCTTGTTTACAAAGCTGGCCACACTTTCAGATGCCCACATCATGATCCCCACCGCGATAACTACTGCCGCTATCATGATCTCCACGTGTTCGGCCATACCTACGGCGGTGATCACCGAATCGAGCGAGAAAACGATATCCAATATCATGATCTGGAAGATGGTTCCCCAAAATGAATGCGGCTTAACGTTGGTTTCTTCTTCTTCGCCTTCAATTTTTCCGTGTATCTCATGAGTACTCTTATAGATCAGGAACAAGCCCCCTATCAGCAATATCAGATCGCGGCCGGAGATAGCCAGTTTTTCCACCCATTCGGCATTGGTAATACCAAACAAACCTGAAAGGTTGAATAGCGGCGAGGTGAGTTTCATTACCCAGCTGATAGACAGTAATAACAAGATCCGGGTGATCAAAGCCATGCCCAAACCTACTTTGCGGCCTTTGTTCTGTTCATCTTTAGGCAACTTATCGGCAAGTATGGAGATGAAGATGATGTTATCAATCCCCAATACGATTTCTAACACAGTAAGGGTAATGAGGGAGATCCACGTTTCCGGGTTCGAAAATATTTCCATAGGATGGGCAGTGTGAGTGTTTGGAGTGCCTAAAATAATAAAACCCCTGCCGTGGGGCAAGGGTTTGCGGTAATTAGTATATTAATTAAAATCGAAAGGGGCTTATTCAAATTTCACGCTGCCGTAGCTTGATTTAATGGTGATCACTTTATCGCCATTACCCTTACCCAGCTTACCTTTATAGTTTTTGGTAGAGCTCCAGCCTTTTTCTTCTTCGGATGGGGTTTGGTTAACCACGCTTACGGTGTTGTTATCGTAATTAAAGCTTCCGTAATGTACGGTTACATCAAAGTCGACATTATCTAAGGCGCCCATGCCTACCTTTACGCCCGAGTAGGATGAATTTACCTGTAAGGCCTTCAGGTTTCTATCGAGCGTTGCAATATTAAGCGTGCCGCTGTAGCGCACATTGATATTACCCGATGTTTTGATGCTGCCAATTTTGGCCGAACCATAGCTTACGTTGGCGGTTAGTTTATCGCTGGCACCCAGTACAAGGCTGCCATAAGCCACATCGAGGTCGCTGCCTACCAGGCCTTCGATATTGGCACTGCCGTATTTTACCTTGATCACGTTATCGGGGTTACTCAAATTTTTCGCGGTAAGGTTGCCGTAAGCACTGTTGATATTTAGCTTTCCGGTGAGGTCGGGCAGTACGGTAGCACCATAACGGTTACTTACTATCAGTCCATTTTTAACCGGCATATATACGATATAGTTGATCTCCATTTTACGTACCACTTTTCTGCCCGAGAAGAGTGATGACCACGAGCCGCCATTGCTTTCATCGTCAATTTTGGTTTTGAACCATACGGTTTCGCCATCCTTACCATCGCTGATGTTCACATTATCCAGCATCTTTTTGGCCTCGCCTTCGCGGTTGGTACCTACTTTTATCTGCACATCAACCTTAAATTCGTTTTTGGTCCATGTGTTTATGGTTACCTTACCATAACGGTTATCAATGCTCAGCACATCATTCCTATCGGCAGCGTAACTTTTGCTGTAGGTTTTCACCTGCTCATCAAGATCCTGCGTTTGAATGTTATTGTCGCCACTAATCAATATCGTATTTGAATTGGTATCATAATTAACAGATGCCAGCGGTTCAAAATGATCAAAGTTGATATCCAGATCGGTATTGACGCTGCTTAAGCTGCTGTTAACACTGGTTGTAATAGTTTTATCCAAATTTTTAAAAGTGTAAGTAAGGGTCTTGTTCAGGTTCTTATCCAGCTTAAGCTTACTCATCTTTTTTTGCAGCTCTTTCATTTGAGTTTGCAATTTGGCCATGCTCTTTTGGTAATCTTTATCCTTACTAATGTCGTAGGCTTTCGGTATCACAATAACGTGCGGAACCGGGTTTACCTGCGGAGCCGGAGTTGCAGGTGGTGTTGGGGGCACTGCAATGGCATTTTGTGCCAGGCCGGGTGTACTGATAGCCAAAAAAGCCATAAGTACAAAAAGTGCGGGGTTATATACTTTTGATTTCATTTTTCTCTTCCTTTTTCATCTGATTGTATTGTTCTATCACATTTAGCTGCTGATTAAGCACTTCGGTTTGTATTTGCAAGTTCCGGATCATTGCACGTAAAACACGTTCCTGGTTAGGGCTGGTACCTAAATCAACACTTAATTTTTTGTAAGCCGAATCCATCTTCGTCAACTCGGCATTAAATTCTTTATATAGCTGCGGATCTGATTTTGCCAGTTCTTTTAAAGCGGTACGCTTGGTTTGCACCATTGAAGCATACTGCACTTGTTGTTTGGCATAAGTTGGGTTAATAGCGGCCAGGTCTACGCCTTGTTTTTTGCCGTTGTGCAGATACAACGCGAAACCTATACCCATCACAACGATAACGGAAGCGGCCACCCGGAGCACAAAGCCAAGCGAGAATGTTTTGGCCTCTTGCTTTTTTGGCTGATCGCCGCTCTTTAATGTCAGCTGCTTTTCAATGTTATCCCAAAGCTCCATGCGGGGCTCCAGCTCATCAAACTCGTTATGGTTAGCTCTAATGAAATCTTCTAATCGCTTGCTCATTGTTTAATTCCCTTTCTGTTTAAAATTTCACTCAACTTTCTTTTTGCTCTCAAAAACTGCGTTCTTGATGTATTTTCTGTAATATTCAAAATCTGTCCTATTTCTTCATGATCGTAGCCTTCAAGCAGGTATAGCGATAATACTACACGGTAACCTTCGGGCAATTCGTTCATGGCTTGTTTTATCTGGGCCACTTTATATTGCGTTTCATCATCGTCGGGCGCTACTTCGTCGGGTATGTTTTCCAGCTCGTCGCCTTCCATTTCGGCCCATTCCAGCTTACGCTTACGCAACAGGTTGATAGAACGCGATACCACAATTTGCTTGAGCCACAGCCCGAAGGTGGTTTCCTGCCTAAAATCGTGCACCTTGTTAAAGGCGTGCAGAAAAGCCTCCTGAAGAATATCTTCGGCTTCGGCAATATTTCCCAATATCCTGAAGGCCACGTTCAACATGGCTTTAGAATACAGGCGGTATAACTCGTAGCAGGCTTTTTTGCTTCCCTGCTTACACTCAACCACCAGGTCGTAATGTTTATCTATATATATGGCTTCCAACTGTGATATCAAGCTTTCTGGTTATATGACACATGATATTTACCAACGTTGCACGGAGAGTGATAAATTATTTAATATTTTATTAATACAGCTAAATATCAAACAATTACAAAAATAAGCATATTACCAAAGCATAGTAATAATAGTTAGCCAATAAACGCGTCGATAGCGTTTACCGCGTTTTGATAACGTTCATCGCCCAGGCCGGAGATCACTTGGTAATTGGCATTAAGGGCTTTTAACTCGTTATGCCAAACCTGCATAAAGTGCTCACGCATATCGGGAAAGTTGCGCAGCGGGTCGTCTGCCCAAGGCATATCGATATCCAGCAGCAGATACAGATCGTAAGGGTGTTTTGGCAATTCATCCAACACCTCCTGCGGGGAACGACCGAATATTTCATCGCTCCATATTTTTACGGTAATAAAGGTAGTATCGCATATTAATATGCGGTTGGCCTGCGACAGCATTTCTTCTTCCAAAGCTATTTGTCCGTAAAACATGTTGATCTCGTCCTGCCAGGTACAGGGTTCGGTAAGTTTTTCACAATAGCCGCGTGCATACTCGGGCACCCATATCGTATGATAATGCTCCGCCAGGTATGCCGACATGGTTGATTTACCCGTTGACTCGGGGCCAACGATGGCTATTTTTATTATAGAGGGGTTATTCATTTATGCTTTGTTATTAAAAAATAATGATGATTGTCATTGCGAGGTACTAAGCAATCTCCACTTAGGTTTTGCTTGTGCTGTAATCAATGTTAGTCTGCTCTTGGGCGCAGGGCCCCATTACTTTTGAGGGCAAAAGTAACAAAACCCTTGTCCAGCAAAAGGCTTCTTTGCCGCACGAGGCCTTCCCTGCAAACCGTGCAGAACTTAGGGCTGGAACTTTTGCCCCACTGCGCTATTCCATCCCGCATGCAACAAGTTCACTATGCCCGCCTTCGCTCTTGGGCCACCAAAGTTCTGCCCACTTTCACCCGAAGCTGTTTGCTGACGAGTAACCCACATTTCACCATCACTCCATCTGCTTCTTCCAATCCCGTCGCCATTCAATATAGCCTAATAATGCTATACCAATGTACACGGCGTACATTATTGCAGTGAGGTGAAGATCTTTAAACAGGTATACGCCTACATATACTACGTTAACAAATATCCATATCAGCCAGTTCTCTAATACCTTGCGGGCCATTAATATTTGCGCGCCCATGCTGCAAGCAGCGCAAAAGCTGTCGATATATGGGTAGGAGGCCGTGGTGTATTTTAAAACGCTGCCTAATATAATGGTGAACACTATTACGGCTGCCGAAAGCAGTAATACCTGTTGCCGGGTGATTAATTTTACCGGGGTTTTAAGTGCTGCCCCGGGCTTATGGCTCCAATAATACCAGCCGTAAATATTCATCCATAAAAAGTATACCTGCAAATACATATCGGCAAAAAGGTGCGCCTTGAAAAAAATGAAAATGTAGATGCTCACATTAACAATGGCGAAAGGCCAATTCCAGATATTGTTTTTGGCCGCGAGGTAAACGCAGGCCAGGCCGGTTACAAAGCCAGCCATTTCGATAGCTGTTTGCTGGTGCCACCACTGGCTTAATTCCTGGCTGATGTTCATTATTGCCAAATATAACATGTTAAGCATTTATATTAACCTCAACGAAATGGCAGCAAAACGTTAACAACACAACATTGCACACAAATACTACTCAAAAAGTGCCATCAAAATAAGACATTGTAGTGAATAAAATACATAAATGTGTTTTAAATAACATACAGTGTACAAAATAGCGTATATTTTAAGGTTGTAACATGTATTATTTGTCAAAATAAATTCTTCTTAAAAAATTTACAATCAGGTTAATTTTTCAGTTAAAATATTTTATTCCGCCTATTTGTAACAGGTTAGTTACCTCCCCTTTTCAAAGTTTACAAATTGTGGCTTCGTGTTTGTTATTCCCTTACCGACCTTGCATCATCTGTGAAGAAATATAAAACAACATCTACCTTTGAAAAACTTTGTTTTTGAATTCTCAGACGCCCAGGCTGGGATTTTATGTTCTTTGTTTTGGGTTTAATCAATAGTTTAAATTAATTAGGGGAAAGGGAGCTTCAAAAAAGCTCTCTTTTTTTTTGACTAAAATTTACTATGCTTGCATACCAAACGCATACCTTCAATTAAATTATAAATCGATGGACTTTCAATTAACCGAAGAGCAGTTGATGATACGCCAGGCCGCGCGTGATTTTGCACAAACCGAATTAAAACCCGGCGTAATTGAGCGCGACGAACACCAGAAGTTTCCGGCAGAACAAATTAAGAAGCTCGGCGAGCTGGGCTTTTTAGGCATGATGGTAGCGCCCCAATACGGCGGCAGCGGCCTCGATGCCATATCGTACGTGCTGGCTATGGAAGAGCTTTCAAAGGTGGATGCCTCTGCATCGGTAGTGGTATCGGTAAATAATTCGTTGGTTTGCTATGGGCTGGAAAAATACGGCAGCGACTACCAAAAAGAGAAGTACCTGGTGCCGCTGGCCAAGGGCGAACACATAGGCGCGTTCTGCCTGTCGGAACCCGAAGCCGGTTCTGATGCTACCTCGCAACGTACCACGGCTATTGATATGGGCGACCATTACCTGCTCAACGGCACCAAAAACTGGATAACCAACGGTAATTCGGCATCAACCTATATCGTTATCGCGCAAACCGATGCCGCGAAAAAGCATCATGGAATAAACGCTTTTATAGTAGAAAAAGAGATGGCCGGTTTTACCGTAGGGCCAAAGGAAAATAAGATGGGCATCCGTGGGTCGGATACGCATTCGCTGATGTTTTCCGATGTTAAAGTGCCGAAGGAGAATCGTATTGGTGCGGATGGGTTCGGGTTTAAGTTTGCCATGAAGGTTTTGGAGGGCGGCCGTATAGGCATCGCCGCGCAGGCGCTGGGCATAGCGTCGGGGGCTTACGAGTTGGCGGTGCAATATGCTAAAGAACGTAAATCGTTCGGAAAACCTATTGCTGAACACCAGGCCATTCAATTTAAACTGGCCGATATTGCTACCGAAATTGAGGCGGCACGCCTGCTTTGCCTGCAAGCGGCATGGCTGAAAGATAACGGGCAACCCTACGCCAAAATGAGCGCGATGGCCAAACTCTTCGCCTCCGAAACGGCCATGAAAACCACTGTTGAAGCCGTGCAGATACATGGCGGATATGGTTACGTAAAAGAAAATCACGTGGAGCGGTTGATGCGCGATGCCAAAATTACGCAGATCTACGAGGGCACTTCCGAAATTCAGAAGATTGTCATTTCCCGCGAAGTGCTGAAGTAATTGGGCTTTTTATTTACCTTTGGAAGAAAGTATATCAACTTGGTAGATTTTTTTCAAGAGGGATGATCAATAAAATATTTATAACAGCCGCGGCAGCACTATTTACATTTACCGCAGGCTTTGCACAACAACTAAAAACAGGCACCTGGCGTGGCGCTTTAAAAACCGCGTCGGGCAATGAAATACCTTTTAACTTCGAGGTTAGTCAGCAAGGTGGCAAACCACAACTGGCCATTATTAACGGTAACGAGCATTTTAAAGTGACCGACGTTACTACACAAGGCGATTCGGTATTTATAAAGATGCCGTTGTTTAACACCGAGTTTAAGCTGAAACAAACCAACGGTAACCTCACCGGTAAATGGGTAAAACATACCGCGACTGCCGATGTACTTACCGATTTTACCGCTACCCCCAACACCAACTGGCGCTTTTTTAAAGAACCGGCCAAACCCGCGCAAAATTTAGGAGGCCGCTGGTCGGCAGTGTTTGGTGAGGGCGAAGGGCGCGACAGCACAGTAGGTGAATTTAAGCAAAGCGGACAAAAAATTACAGGTACATTTTTAACTACCACCGGCGATTACCGCTTTTTAGAGGGCGTTGTAGCTGCCGATAGTTTATATCTTTCGTGCTTTGATGGCGGCCACGCGTTTTTGTTTAAGGCGAGAATCAGCGATGCCAATATACTAACATCGGGCAGGTTTTATTCGGGCTATTCAGGCTCTGCCACCTGGACAGCCGTACGCAACGAGAACGCCCAACTCCCGGATGCTTACTCGCTGACAGCTTTAAACCCGGGCTATAAAAAATTGGAGTTCAGCTTCCCCGGGTTAGATGGCAAAACCATCTCCACCAGCGACGATCGCTTCAAAAACAAAGTGGTTATTGTACAAATATTAGGTTCGTGGTGCCCAAACTGTATGGACGAAACCGCTTATATGGTTAATTACTACAAAAAATACCAGGCTAAAGGTGTAGAGGTGGTCGGCCTCGCATATGAGCGCACCAAAGATTTCGACAAATCGGTAAAGGCATTGCTGCCGTTGAAAGCCAGGTTTAATATTCCGTACCCAATTTTGGTAACCGGTTACACCAGCGACAAAAAAGAAACAGCCAAAAGCTTACCCGCGTTGAGCAAAGTAGTGGGCTTCCCAACAACTATTATCATTGATAAAAACGGCGAAGTACGCAAAATACACACCGGGTTTAACGGCCCGGCTACAGGCGCCCACTACACCGAATTCATCAGCGAATTTGAAAAACTAACGGATGATTTGCTGGCGGAGAAAGCAGGAGAGTAATTAGATTCAAGAATTAAGATACAGGAATCAGGACCTTTCGAGGGATAAGAAAAAGGGTTACGAAGTTTTGAAAACTTCGTAACCCTTTTTCTTTTTTGCTTGCGCACGTCTGCGACGTGTGCTTAATATGGGTTAGCGTTTGTATTGCGGTAAACGGGTAACTAACTCACCCCGACTTCGCTGCGCTGGTCGCCCCTCTCTACTTCGTAAAGAGGGCGGAGTACAGCTATCCCTTCTTTGCGCAGCAGAGAAGGTGGTCGAGCGAAGCTAAGACCGGATAGGTAATTCTAATGGAGCTCTCAGGTTTTTATCCTCCATCCCCTGCAACTTCAATCCCCGATCCACGGCCCCAATCAACACACACTGAATCCCCGAACCCCGAACCCGAAACCTCACAACCAACTAAGCCCGCTCCTCCCATATCGCGCATAAATGCAATATGGTGTCTACCGCTTTTTGCATGTCTTGTACCGATACCCATTCCTGTTTACTGTGAAAGGCATGTTCACCGGCAAATATGTTGGGGCATGGCAGGCCCATAAATGATAGCCTCGAACCATCAGTACCGCCGCGGATGCTGCATAGCTTGGCGTTCAATCCGGCGCGTTTGATGGCCTCCATACCGTACTCAACTATTTCGGGATGCTGGTCGAGCATTTTTTTCATGTTGCGGTATTGGGCGGTTATTTTTAATGAGTATGATGAACCGGGAAACTCTGTGAGCACATCATCTGCCACCTGCTTCAGTACTTCGGCATGCCGATGCAGTTCCTCGTCGTCAAAATCGCGGATGATGAAGTCGATCACCGCTGTTTCCACATGGCCTTGTATGCCAACCGGGTGTATAAAACCCTGCATGTCTTCAGTATGCTCGGGCGACAGGCTATCCGGCAAAGCCGCTACTATTCTACCGGCAATCTTTATAGCGCTTTCCATCTTGCCTTTGGCAAAGCCGGGGTGCGTGCTGATGCCGTTAATGGTAAGCTTAGCACCATCGGCCGAGAAGGTTTCGTTCTCCATATTGCCCGCGCTTTCGCCATCAATGGTATAACCTGCATAAGCGCCCAGCTTTTCAATATCTACGTTATCTACACCCTTACCAACTTCTTCATCAGGGGTAAATAATATCCGGATCTTCCCATGTTTAATAGCCGGGTTATTGATCAGTTGATAACAGGCATCCATAATTTCGGCTACGCCTGCTTTGTTATCGGCACCTAACAAAGTGGTACCGCTGGCGGTGATAATGTCATTACCTATCTGGTTCTTCAGGTCGGCGTGATCGGCAAGGCGAAGCACCTGTGTTTCGTCGTCGGGCAGTACAATATCAGCCCCGTTATAATCAGCATGAATAATAGGCTTCACCCCTTCGCCGCTGCAATCGGGCGAAGTATCCATGTGTGAGCAAAAGCAGATCACCGGCACATCAGCCTTATCAGTATTGGCGGGAATGGTGGCATATACATAACCAAACTCATCTAAATGCGCATCGGCAACGCCCATTTCCAATAGCTCCTTTACCAATACACGGCCCAGGTTCTTCTGCTTTTCGGTGGATGGGAAAGTCTCCGATTCAGGGTCTGATTGGGTATCTATCGTTACATATCTTAAAAACCGTTCGGTCACGGTGTAGTTATTCAGGTTATTCATGTATATTTGATTTAGGGCAGATAACCCCGTTTTCAGCTTATCTTACCAATGCTAAATTATCATTTTAATACCCCTTGAACCTTGAAAAAAATATTTTTTTTACTCCTTCTATTTGCTGTTACTGCAAAAGTAATGGCCCAGCAGAGTTATAATTACCGCGAATGGGCTATTGGTATAACCGGTGGCATGACCAAACCATTTTGCGATCTCCAAAAAACAGATTTTGGCTATTCGGGCGGGGCAACTATTACGTATAACTATAACCCATACATACCGCTTACTGCTGAATTTCAATTCGGGCGGCTTTCGGGCGGCGATATTTTTAGCGATAAGGATACCCGCCAATTCACTAATAACTACAAAGCTGCCCTGATCTACGGCGATGTACAACTTGGTTCGTTCATTGAGTATTCATACAGTGGTTTTCTGGATGCGATTAAGGGCTTTTACGGAGGCACTGGTGTAGGCTTTATCATGAACAATAATAAAACAAACCGCTACAGCCGTACCAATGTGGGCTACAGGTTTCCGGGGGTAGATAAAAGCAGTAATTTTATGGTGCCCGTACGCTTTGGTTATGAATTTAAGATATTTGATGCTTATGACGACCCGTATTTGCGGATTACCATAGGTTATGTGCACAACTTTACGTTCGGCGAAGGTTTAGATGGCTATAACGATCCGCCCGAAATTTTCAAGAATGATCAGCCCGATCAGTACAACCAGATCACCATAGGAATAAGGTACGATTTTGGCAGGGAGGTATCTTATAATAAATTTATAAGACGCATAAGGTAAAATGAACATTGAAGAAATACGCGACCATTGCCTTATCAAACCGGGTGTAACCGAAAGCTTCCCTTTTGATAATGATACACTGGTATTTAAGGTTGGCAATAAGATATTTTTACTGGCTGGCCTGCCGCAAGGCGATCGTTTTAATGTAAAGTGTGATCCCGAACTGGCTATTGATCTGCGCGAACGCCATACCGAAGTACAGCCCGGTTATCACATGAACAAGGCCAACTGGAATACCGTTTTTATTAACGGCAGCCTTACCCGTAAACAGTTGTTTGATATGGTTGACCACTCGTACGACATGGTATTTAAAGGCCTAACCAAAAAATTACAGGCCGAAATTAACGAGGCTACTACCTGAGCGGTATATTTGGTTAAATTTAACTGATGAAACGTTTTTTAGCCGCCCTCTTTTTCAGCATTATATATACCGGCACATTTGCCCAGCTTACTCCTTTTGAACAAAGTAAGGATAAAAACTATACCGCTGCTTATCCCGAAGTAATTTCTTACTACAAAAAGCTGGCTACCCAATATCCGCAAATGCGGTTAATTAATTACGGCAGTACCGATGCAGGCAAACCACTTACTTTAGTCGTATTATCGGCTGATAAGGTGTTCGACCCGTTGCTGATAAAAAAGCAGGATAAGCGGGTATTTCTCATCAATAACGGCATCCATCCCGGTGAGCCGGAAGGCATTGATGCCAGCATGATGCTGGTACGCGATCTGCTGAAAAAGAAACAACTGCCCAAAAATGCAGTGCTGTGTTTTATTGCCTTGTATAATATTGACGGTAGCATGAACCGCGGTATTTCCCGCGCCAACCAAAACGGACCACGGGCACACGGTTTCAGAGGGAATTACCGTAATTTAGATTTGAACCGTGATTTTATTAAGGCCGATAGCCGCAACGCACTTGCCTTTGAGCAGATCCTCAACACCTGGCAGCCCGAAGTACTGCTGGATAACCATACCAGCGATGGCGCCGACTATCAGTATGTAATGACACTGATTGAAACCCAAAAAGACAAGCAGATCCCTCTATTGGCTGATTATACTACCCAAACCCTCACCCCTGCCTTGTATAGCGGTATGAAAAAGGATGGTTTTGAAATGATCCCTTATGGCGCGGGCGAAACCGGACTGCCGGATTCGGGCATTGTGAGTTTTATGGAATCGCCGAGGTTTTCAACAGGCTACGCGGTATTACACAATATGATCAGCTACATGGCCGAAACCCACATGTTAAAGCCCTTTGATAAACGGGTATATGCCACCTACGCGCTGATGCAAAACTTTATTAACACCATTGCCCGCGATGCAAAACAGATTGGCGAGCTGAAACAACTGGCAGATGAGCAGGTTAAAAAGCAGAAAAGCTTCCCGCTTACCTGGACTTTGGATATGGAGAAGGTAGATACCATCACCTTTAAAGGCTACGAAGCCAAATATAAAACCAGTGAAGTAAGCGGCTTAAACCGTTTGTATTACGACAGGAACAGTCCTTACACCAAAACCGTAAAGTTTTATAATACCTATAAACCAATAGTAAGTGTTGATAAACCCGTGGCCTATGTTATACCGCAGGCCTGGGGTAAAGTGATAGACCTGTTTAAACTTAACGGCGTAAAGATGCAGACACTAAGCCACGATACCACGCTGGCTTTGCAGATGTATTATATTGATGATTATAAAACAGCGGCTCGTCCGTATGAAGGGCATTATACCCATAACGGTGTAAAGCTAAACCCGGTTGATGCCAAAATTAAGTTTTACGCCGGCGATTACGTAGTGTACACCAACCAGCCGGTAAACCGCTATATTGTTGAAACGCTGGAACCCCAGGGTGTCGATTCATTTTTTACCTGGAACTTTTTTGATTCGGTATTGGGGCAAAAGGAATATTTCTCCGATTATGTATTTGAAGACATGGCCGCCGACCTGCTAAAGAAAGACCCTGAACTACGCAAGAAACTCGACGATGCCAAGGCGAAAGATAGCAAGCTGGCCACCGATGCCGAAGCACAGCTATATTTTGTGTACCGCAACTCACCTTATTTCGAAAAAACATATCTTCGCTACCCTATCGGCAGGTTATTGACCGATACCAAACTCGACCTTAAATGATTGAATATCTTCAGATGGCCCCGGTGGCGGCACTCATATTTATAATTACAATTATTACCTCGTTAATGGTGTTTTCAAACGAAACGCTTTACGGTAAATTTATGCTGCACCCGTATAGTGTATCGCGCAAGCAATACATTTATACCATTTTTACCAGCGGACTGATCCATAAAGACTGGATGCACCTCATCTTTAACATGATGTCCTACTATTTCTTCGCCTTTATGCTGGAAGCAACCATAGGGCACTGGCAATTTGGCTTGCTATATATAGCAACATTGGTATTGAGCGATTTACCGACTATTTATAAACAGCGCGATAATTATGGCTATCACAGTCTTGGCGCCTCGGGAGCTATCAGCGGGGTTATTTTTGGCTTTATATTGTATTACCCTAAAAGCCAGATGGGTATACTGTTTATCCCATTTCCAATACCGGCATATATATTTGGCGGGCTTTATTTATTGTATTGTACCTACGCCTCGAAACACTCACACGATGCCATTAACCACGATGCCCACTTATATGGTGCGCTTAGCGGTTTATTGATCACCATTGCGCTTAATCCCGATGTTATCGCTATTTGTTTGAGTCAGTTCGGGATAAGATTATAGTGCGAGGGTAATATCGTTGGCTTTAATAAACTCACCTTCTTTATCAAGCAGGTAGCTTACCGGGTGTTCGGGATCTTTGATGATCTCCAGCAGCAAAAAGCCCCAGTTTTTCCAGAAATTTTCCAGTACCTGGCCATAGGTTTTGTTCATCCAGTGGTCAAACAGCGGTTTGCTGCTCATACCCCGCAGGGGCATAGCTTCAATATAAATATCCTCGTTAACGGGTAATATATTGTACTCGGGCAGGCGGTTAAACAGGTAGGCCGAATAAAACAACCGCGCGTTCATTTCTTCAAATTGAATAGGGTGCAATAACTCGTCGCCCATTTTTGCCAGTACTTCGTGATGGTAGTTTCTGTTGGTGCCGTTATCCTGCAAACAAATGATCAGGCCGAAATCTTTAATACGTAACGAAAATGTAAGCGTATTGATCTCATCGCGGTAGCCAAAAATATCTTCGCTGTTATTTACTTTGAACAGAAATAGGCTGAAGGGTGTAAACTCGTCAAATATAATAGGCAGGTTAAGGCTTTGCAGCATCAAATGCAAATGGCTAAACCGGTGTATAATAGCCTGCGACATGTTAAAATCTTCGCCATTATTATGCTGCTGGCGTATGCCGGCCTGTATCTCATTAAAAATGATACCATATAATAACTTGCCCGCCCATTGAAAAAGCTTTACCTCCTCCAGCTGTTTAACGGCATCATAACCACGCTCAAAGGCTTCGGCTATTTCGTTTTCGAGGGGTTCGAGGTAGTCGTGGTTAATTTGTGCCGAGCAGGGTAATTTAAGGTCTTTATAAGTAGCCATGCTTTCATCAAGCAGCTTAAAAGGCTGATCCTGTAAATTAAAACGGCTCATTAGCCATTGCGGAAAAACCTGGATTTTCTCTTCCTCACTGATCAGTTGCTGCCCGGTTAAAAAGCAGTTTCTGTTACTAAAATTAAACTTCTCGAACGGATTATAAATTTGTGCCGGCATGGCCGCAAAGATAAGCATGAAATTGATTGGAAACTTTTAGCTTTGATTTTATAACATGCAACTGACTTACCAGCCATATGACCTGCAACTGAAGCACCCTTTTACCATAGCCCGCTTCACGCGCACATCTACGCCCTTAATGCTGGTACAGCTTAAACACGAGGGCTATATAGGTTATGGCGAAGCATCTATGGTACCTTACATGGGCGAAAGTCACGAAAGCGCCGCAGCATTTTTAAATAAGGTTGATGTAAACCGGTTTACTTACCCTTTTAATTTTGCGGAGATCATTACCTACCTGGATAGTCTTGCCACTGGCAACCCGGCCATAAAAGCGGCCATTGATATTGCGCTGCATGATCTGGATGGAAAGATCAAACAACAACCCTGCTGGCAATTGCTGGGCAGTGATCCTGCAAAAATGCCCGTAACCAGCTATACCATTGGTATGGATACGCCCGAAATAATAAGACAAAAGGTAAAAGAGGCCGAAGGGTTTAAGGTAATAAAGGTAAAGCTGGGCCGCGATGCCGATAAGGAATTGATCAGTACGATACGTTCCGTAACCGATACCCCGCTTTATGCCGATGCCAACCAGGGTTGGACGGACCGCCACCAAAGCCTCGACTTATTGCATTGGCTGCACGAACAAGGGGTACAACTGGTAGAACAACCTATGGACAAGGCTGACATTGACGGCAATGCCTGGCTTACCGAACGCAGCCCAATCCCCATTATTGGCGATGAAGCCGTGCAGCGGCTGGCCGACGTAGAGAAAGCTTATGGTGTTTACCATGGCATCAATATAAAACTAATGAAATCGGCAGGAATGTATGAGGCCGGGCTGATGATACAAAAAGCCCGCGAACTGAACCTGAAAATACTGATAGGCTGCATGAGCGAAACCAGTTGCGCCACCCTCGCCGCGGCAGCCCTCGCCCCGCAATGCGACTGGGCCGACCTCGATGGGCCATTTTTAACAGTAAACAATCCTTACCGGCAACCCGGTTTTGAAAATGGCAGGTGGGTATTGAACAGCGAACCAGGCTTGGGTATTAATCTATAAAAGCCTGTATATTTTCCCAATCGGCATCCTCTTCAATATCAACATCGGTGAGCCTGCCGGTAGTAGTTCCCCATTCTTCAAAAAAGGCGATAAGCGATTCATCGTTAGGTATGTAAAATATAATTTCGCGGCGTTGAGGTATGGTTGTGTGACCTACGTAGATCACATCGTACGGTTTTAACTTCTCTAACAACCTGGATTCTATTGCCTCCAGGTATTCGTATTCCGCATCGCTGGGGTGCCCATTCTCATCAACCTGTTCGGGTTCAATACCTATAAAAACCGATACCGGATAGGCCGCCTTGTTATCAAAGCCATCGAGCGTTGAATTGATAATGGCGAACGCCGGGTAACCGTCAAATTCAAATTCGTATGATTTAAAGGGGGTATCGTTATAGTCCATCGTGAGTGTTGGGGGAATGGTTGTTATTGAGTTACTGTGGGGTGGTCATCCTGAGCTTGTCGAAGGATCGCGCGGAAAGGCCTTCGCACGCACCCTTCGACAAGCTCAGAGTGACCAGCGTTGGCATCTCGGCCAAAACCTTACGAAGTTTTGAAAACTTCGTAAGGCCGGAATATGGCAAGCTTAATTTTTCGAGTTATTTCTGTGCTGATCTATCAGCTCTTTTACTTCTTTACGCAGCCTTATTTTGAGGGCTATAAATACCCCGCCAATAAATATCGCGCCAAGTAAAAATTCGTAACGGCCATGTTCAACGCCCCAGTAACCTATAATAATAGCTATTACTATACCTACGTTGTACAGTACGTTAAGTGCAATCTTTTTACCCATGGCTTAGTACACTTGTATATCCGGGTCAATTTCGGCTTGCCAGGCTAATATACCGCCTTGCAGGTTGTACAGGTTGGTAAAACCCTGCTGCTCTAATTGCGCTACTGCTACCGCGCTGCGTTTACCGCTGCGGCACATAATAACTACCGGTTTATCTTTGTATAATTTATCTTTCTCAATTAAAATACCACCCAATGGTATATGCTGACCGCCAATGTTTGATGTTTCGTATTCAAAATCTTCCCTTACATCTATCAGCTGGAAATCTTCGCCCCTGTCAAGCTTTTCTTTTAATTCCTGTACGGTAATTTCGTTCATGGTATAATTATTTAATTTTCAAATGTATGTTTTTTATATAGCAAACAATCAAAATGGCTATTGTGGCCAATAAATATTTACAATAGCATTAAATGTTTATAATTAACGTTGCTCTTACTTAAAACACCATAACCGTTCCCTTTAAGGCAAATTGCAAATATTTGACCTTTTGTGCTGTAACAATCAGGCAGTAAAGGCGTTTTATAGTAGTTAAAGTAATTTTAATTATTGATGAAGAAAATTACCCGCTTTTTCTGGTTTTGTTCAGGAGCGCATATTGATACCCTAAAAAAGTACCCCATTGAACATAATAAGTATGTTGGTATAGGTGCCACCATATTCTTTACCGCCTTATTTGCAGCACTTTCCGGCGGTTATGCTATGTATTTCGTGTTCAGTGGCAGCGCTTTCGCGGTTGGCTTTGCCATACTGTTCGGCTTGCTGTGGGGTACCGCCATTTTTAATATGGACAGGTATATCGTATCAAGCATAAATAAAGAAGGCAGCACCAACCATCAGATCTTGCAGGCGTCGCCGCGTATTTTACTGGCTATTATGATAGGTGTTGTAATATCGCGCCCGCTCGAACTCAAGATATTTGATAAAGAAATACGCCAGAAGTTAAAAACATCTTACCTGAAAGGTCAGCACCGTAAAATTGATACCCTGCAAAAAACCTATCAGCAAAAATATGCTATGGAGCTGGGTAAAAACGTGGAGCTGAAAAAAGAGAAAGACTCCTTAGAGAAAGACATTAATCGCTCACGTTACCAGCTTAACCAGGAGGTTTTTGGCGATAAAACCAACCAAACTTCGGGCATATCGGGCTACGGCACTTATGCCAAGCAAAAGCAGTCGGTATTAGAAGAAAAGCAGGCCCGCCTGAAAACCGTTACCGATAATTTAGGACAGATGGACCAATACCTCAGCGCCCGTAAAGATTACGAAGGACTGAACAGCACGCGTCTTTTCTCCGAAAAACAACTAGACAGCCTCAGCAGTGTGGCCGGTTTCTCCGACCGTAACTGGGCCCTGGGGCAGCTCTCATATAATGAGAACGGCACGCGCGACCTGGATACTTATCTTGCCATAGCGTTCATTGGCTACCTGTTCATTTTGTTTGAGTGCTTACCGGTATTTGTAAAGTTGATGTCGCCCAAAGGGCCTTATGATACAGCCATCGCCAAAATAGCCGAAGCTAATATTTACCATGCCGAAAAGGATAAAGACCGCGACATTGCCGTTACCGATAACGTATACGATCACCATCTTGATGCCGATGTAAACAAGCGAAAGCAAATGATTACCGGCCAGGCAGAGTATGACTTGGGCAGGCATAGCTATGATTAATGTTTCGGCTGATAAGCAATAGCTTATACCATACGTATTACATCTTTTACAATAATAATCGGTTAACAGGCGGGCGCTTTTTACCGCTATTGAAAAATTATAGTAATTTCAGCCTGTTAACTGGTTCTCATGAAAAAACTTCTATTAGTGGCGGTGGCCTGTATAGGCACATCCGCGTTATTCGCGCAAAAAAGATCACAAGCCCCTGTATATTATAATGTATCGTTCCCTAACGCGGTACACCACGAGGCCGAGATTGTAATTACCGTACCGCAGGCACCTGCCGGCCCAATGCGTTTTCGCATGAGCCGTTCTTCGCCGGGGCGTTACGCCACGCACGAGTTTGGCAAGAATATATACAACGTAAAGGCATTTACCGATAAAGGCACCGAACTTCCTCTTAAGCAAATTGAGGGCGATGTGTACGAAGTAGCCATGCACCCTTCAACCGTAAACATTAGCTATACGTTGTTTGGCAATTGGGTTGATGGTACTTATGCCGGTATTGATGCCGGGCAGGCACACCTGAATATGCCCGCCAGTTTTATGTGGGTAGCAGGGCTCGACAAAAGACCTGTAAAATTCAAGTTCAACGGCATTGAAAAATACGGCTGGAAGGTATCAACCCAGTTAAAGAACGAGGGCGATAACGTGTACAGCGCGCCCAACCTGCAATACATGATGGATAGCCCTACCGAGCTGTCGAACTTTAAATCGGCATCTTGGGAGGTGGTAAATCCGGATGGTAAAAGGCAAAAGGTGAACCTGCATGTATATTCCGATGATAGTCAGCAGGTGGTAGATAACTTCGCCAAAATGGTGCAAAAGGTAGTACTGGAAGAAAAAGCGATATACGGCGAACTGCCAAATTACGATTATGGCGAATATACCTTCATCAACAACGTACACCCTACCGTAAACGGCGATGGTATGGAGCACCGCAACTCCACCATTATTACCGATCCTATTGATAAAATTGGTGGTAACGAGGTTGATGTGTTAAGCACTTTCTCGCACGAGTACTTTCACAGCTGGAATGTGGAGCGCATCCGCCCAAAATCATTAGAACCATTCAACTTTGAGCACTCCAACGTAAGTGCCGAACTTTGGTTTGCCGAGGGTTTTACGCAATACTATGGCGAAATGCTGCTGCGCCGCGCCGGTTTTCATGATGATGAAGCTTATGGCAAGGTGTTAGCCGGTTTGGTTAATTCGGTGTTGAACATGCCTGCCGCGGCTAAATATTCACCGGCCCAAATGAGCCGCTACGCGGTATTTGCCGATGCAGGTGTATCTATTGATGCCAATAATAACCCCAACATATTCACTTCGTACTATGTATATGGCGGCGCGACTGCCTTAGCGCTCGATCTGCGTTTGCGCAGCGAGTTTAACCTTACCCTGGATGATTATATGCGCAAGGTTTGGCAGCTATACGGCAAAAAAGAGAGGGCCTATACCATACCAATGCTGCAACTGGCGCTCGCACAGCTCACCAAAGAGCCGGGCTTCGCGTCGGATTTCTTCAAGCAATATATTTATGGGTTCGAGAAGAACAATTATGTACCGCTACTGGCCAACGCGGGCTTTGCTATGCAAAAGGCAAAACCGGGCGCGGCGTGGGCTGGTCCGCTGTTTAACAATTTTGGCCGCAGCCGTGCAGGGCAGGCACATTCGGCAGTGGCTGATAGTGGTTTGTTCATAGCAACGAGTACCGTACAAGGTACTCCTATTTACAAAGCAGGCATTGATGCCGGTGATGTGATATTGAAGGCAGATGGCAAGAGTATAAAAACGCAAAAAGAGTTTAACGATATCGTAGCGACCAAAAAACCGGGCGATAAAATAGTAGTGAATTATAAGAACCGTACAGGTGATCATCAAACTACTATCGTGTTAGAAGAAAACCCGTATTTTGAAGTCGTGCCGTTTGAAAAGGCGGGCAAAACATTAACGGCAGATCAGGAAGCTTTCCGTAATAATTGGTTACAATCAAAAGTTAAATAATACTATCATGAACATAAAACATATTATAGCCGCTTCGGCACTCGTTGCCTTATCGGTTAACAGCTTCGGGCAAAATGTTAACAAGCTGATAAAACGCGCCGATGTGGAGCGCATTATCAAAACCCTTTCGGCCGATGACATGCAGGGCCGTGGTACATTTACACCGGGCATTGAAAAGGCAGCCACATTTATAGCTAATGAATTTAAACAGATAGGCCTTACGCCATTAACGGGCAATAAGGGTTATCTGCAAAGCTTCAGCCTTAACCGTTCAACGCCGTTAAAAGCAACAGTAAACATCAACGGGACTGAATTATCGCCCGATTCGGCATTCGTAGCTGCCGGGGCATCCTTTACATGGGACAGCAACAGCGGCGCGGAGGTGGCAAAAATTGCAGCGGGAGCCAACTTCAGGGAAGAATATTTTAAATATATAGAGAGCGGCAAAAAGATGATCATCGTTGTTGATACTTCATTCCATGCCATATTTAAACGGATAAAACAGCGCTCGTCTGATGGTCAACTGGTAGCGAAAGGCAGCGAAAAACAAGCCCTTGTTTTTGTACTGGGTAAGTATGATGAGGTAAAGAATTACACTGTAACTTACGAAAGTAAAACCGAAGAACTGCCTTTGGCCAATGTTGTTGGTGTGTTAAAAGGTAAAACCAAACCCAAAGAGTTTGTGATCTTTTCGGGCCATTATGATCACCTCGGTATTATCAAACCAATGGATGGCGACAGCATAGCCAACGGTGCAGACGATGATGCGTCGGGCACCACGGCGGTGATCTCATTAGCCAGGTATTACAAAAAGCTAAACAATAACGCCCGCACCTTAATTTTCGTAGCCTTTACTGCCGAAGAAATTGGCGGTTACGGTTCACGCCATTTCTCAGAAAAAGTTGACCCCGAAAAAACTGTAGCCATGTTCAATATCGAAATGATTGGCAAGGCTTCAAAGTTCGGTACTAACTCGGCATTTATTACCGGTTACGAAAGGTCAAACTTCGGTACCATTTTGCAAAAGAACTTAAAAGGTACCGTGTTCCAGTTTCACCCGGATCCTTACCCGGAGCAGGAGCTTTTTTACCGCAGCGATAATGCCACACTGGCTCGTTTAGGTGTACCGGCACACAGTATTTCAACCGACCAGATAGACAGCGATAAGCTATACCACACAGTAAAAGATGAGTTCAGCTCGCTGGATGCAGGCAATATTACCTCAACCATCAGGGCTATCGCTTTAAGCTCGCGCACTATAGTAAGCGGCAAGGATACGCCTACGCGCATCGCTAAAGAAAAATAAGAGGAAGCTATTTATATAAAAACGTTTTTATTACCGTTAATTGAGCATGAAAAAATTTGGTTTTTTATTGGTTTGCGCGTTCATTATGTCATCAGCGTACGCGCAAACCAAAACTACTATAACCCGCCAGGTAGTTAGGTACGAAGTAAAAAATATGGGTATTACTACCGAGGGTAAGTTTAGCGACTTACAGGCCGATATAAAATTCACCCCGGCACAATTGGCTACCAGCAGCATTGAAGCATCGATCGATGCCAACTCCATCAACACCGAAAACACCAAACGCGACGAGCACCTGCGCAGCGAGAAGTTTTTTGATGTGGCACATTATGCAGCCATTACCCTAAAATCGGTTTCGTTTCAGCAAAAGAGCGGTAATAACTTCAAGTCGAAATTTAACCTTACCATAAAAGGCAAAACCAAAGCGGTTGATGTAACCTTCACTTATACCGAAACCGGCAACACGGCCAGTTTTAAAGGCAGCTTTAAAATAAACCGTAACGATTTTAATGTAGGCGGCAGCAGCATGGTGTTAAGCGACGAGGTAACCGTTTTTATTGAGGCTGATATTACTAAATAACAATTTCATAAAGTTTAGTTGATAACTAATACCCTCTAAAGGTTAACTTTACGGTATGAAACTGCGTGTACTTGTTTTTATCAACGCCTTTGCCGTTGCTGTTACCTTATCTGTTGCCAACTACTATTTTCAACATAACTGGCATGCTGTGATCGTTACCTTTTCGGTAGCGCTTATTATCAGCTTTCTGATATTTTATTACCTGATAGAGAAGTATATCTACTCGAAGATAAAACTGATCTACAAACTGATACACAACCTTAAACTGGGCCGCGACCTGCGCGATGCCCTTGGCGAACACGTAAGCGCCGACCCCATTAACGATGTGGAGCACGAGGTAAAAGAATGGGCAGCGCAAAAAAAGGACGAGATCAACGAGCTGCGCAAACAGGAGAAATTCCGCCGCGATTTCCTGTCGAACATATCGCACGAGTTTAAAACCCCGCTGTTTGCTATACAGGGTTATATTGATGCCATACAGGATGATGACCTGGAGGACAAGGATATGGCCCGCCAGTTTCTGCAAAAGGCAGCCCGCAATGTTGACAGGTTGAGCTATTTGATCAAAGACCTTGATGAAATTTCTAAACTGGAATCGGGTGAGATACCGATCAATTACTCTAAATTTAAGATCAACGATTTGCTGCGCGAAGTGATCGAGGCATCGGAAATGAAAGCCAAACAACATCATATTAAGCTGATATTCAAGCAAAAATACGACGACTCCATATTGGTATATGCCGACAGGCAGAAGATAAGCCAAGTGCTCATTAACCTGATAGATAACTCTTTAAAATACGGAAAAGAAGGTGGCAACACGGCCGTTAGTCTGTTCGATTTGCACGAGCAGGTACTGGTTGAAATTACGGATGATGGCATCGGCATTGAAGAGAAATTTTTACCGCGTTTGTTCGAACGCTTTTTCCGTACCGATACCAGCCGTTCGAGGCAGATAGGTGGTTCGGGTTTGGGACTGGCCATTGTTAAGCATATTATAGAGGCGCACCAGCAAACCATCAACGTGCGCAGTACCGAAGGATTAGGTTCAACTTTTGGCTTCACATTGCAAAAAGCCAAGCAGAATTTGCCCTTCCCGAGTTTACCAACACTAAAAAGTTAACATTAACTTAACATTGCAAAGTTACCTTTGTCGGAAATACGATTACGATGTCATTAAACAGTATATTTCAATACTTTGTACCTAAAGATAAAAAGGTTTTCTTTCCATTATTCGAGCAGGCTTCAAACAATGTGGTAGCAATGGCAACCATTTTAGTAGAGGCAGTTAACCTAAACAATGTTGCTACTAAAGAGGAGCTTTTTAAGCAAATTGATAAGTTAGAGAACAAGGGCGACGAAATAACCCACCAGATTTACCTGGAACTTGGCAAGAACTTTATTACTCCTTTCGACAGAGAAGATATACATGCGCTGGCAACCGCAATTGACGACGTAGCCGATTATATACACGGTGCCGCTAACCGTATGAGCCTTTACCGTATTGATGCCCCTAACGATCATATCAGCAAATTATCTGAATTGATACTACAGGCCAGCATCGATCTTGAAAAAGCCGTAAGGGAACTGAAAGACCTTAAGAACGTACGTAACATAGCTGATTCATGCATCAGGATAAACAGTGTGGAAAACCAGGCCGATTATGTATTTGACCGCGCCGTTGCCGACCTGTTCCTGTACGAGAAAGACGCTATCCAACTGATAAAATACAAAGAGATATATGCCGCGCTTGAAACCGCGACAGATATGTGCGAGGATGCCGCCAACGTAATGGAATCAATTTTAGTTAAAAACGCGTAACTTCCTTTATACCACCACACATGGTTACTTCCCTGCTTGTTGTAGTAATAGTTCTGGCAATCATTTTCGATTTCATCAATGGTTTTCATGATGCCGCCAACTCTATCGCTACCATCGTATCAACAAAAGTACTTACGCCTTTTCAGGCCGTGTTATGGGCAGCAGCCTTTAACTTCTTGGCTTTCTTTGTTATAAAAGACCACAAAGTAGCCAACACCATTGCCAAAATTGTACTGCACGATTATGTAACCATCCATGTAATTATGGCCGGTTTAATTGCCGCCATCACCTGGAACTTAATTACCTGGTGGTTCGGTATCCCATCCAGCTCGTCGCACACGCTTATAGGCGGCTTTGCCGGTGCCGGTATGACCAATGCCTTATACATGGGTCATAATATGTTAAGCGCTGTTAAAATGGATTATGTGATCCAGATCATATCCTACATTGTATTGGCGCCGTTCATCGGTTTATTTATCGCTTATATTATTACCATACTTATATTACACTTGTGTAAAAATGCCAAGCCCTCTACTGCCGAACGTTGGTTTAAAAGAGGCCAGCTGGTATCATCTGCCGCGCTGAGCTTTGCACACGGTGGTAACGACGCGCAAAAGGTAATGGGTATCATCTACGTATCGCTGGTAACTACTAACGTAATTACCGATGGCATGCCAATGCCGGAGTGGATCCCGCTTACCTGTTACAGCGCCATCGCATTAGGTACCATGTCGGGCGGTTGGAAGATCGTTAAAACTATGGGTACCAAAATTACCAAGGTAACCCCGCTTGAAGGTGTAAGTGCCGAAACCGCGGGTGCCGTAACATTGTTCATCACCGAGCGTTTGGGTATACCGGTTTCAACCACGCACACCATTACCGGTTCAATTATCGGTGTGGGCTTAACCAAACGTGTATCGGCTGTACGCTGGGGTGTAACCATTAACCTGGTTTGGGCATGGATCATCACCATCCCTATTTCGGCACTGATAGCCGCGGGTGTTTATTCGCTGTTCCGCGTATTCGCTTAACAATATTGAATCAATTCACAATATATGATCCCGGCCACAAAAACCGGGATTTTTTGTTTTTAACCCGTTTCAAAATATACTTATAGCGGGCATGTTACACTAAGTATTTCGAGATGAACGCTAAACCATTTACCTTTATACAGGTTTAAACTACATATGAAAAAAGCATTTTTACTAATCCCCGCCGCATTATTATTGTTAGCGCCACTATCTGGCTGCGACACCCTTAACCAGGTAGCACAAACTGCCGGGCAACAACTGGGCAACCCATCAGCCTTAGAAATAGCATCGGGCCTAAAACAGGCTTTGGAGCAGGGCACCACCAAAAGCTCAAGCCAGTTATCGGCAGTAGATGGTTTCTTCGGGAACGCGGTAGTGAAAATACTTTTTCCACCCGAAGCGCAAAAAGCTGAAAAAACATTACGCTCTTTAGGTTTGAACAGTTTATGCGATAACGTGATATTATCACTTAACCGCGCCGCTGAAGATGCCGCCAAAGAAGCAAAACCTATCTTCATCAATTCAATAAAACAGCTTACCCTGCAAGATGCCACCAACATATTGTTCGGTAATAAAGACGCCGCTACCGAATACTTTAAACGTACTACCGTTAACCAGCTTACCGAAAAATTTAAACCGGTGATACAAGCAAGCTTAAGCAAGGTTAACGCTACTAAATACTATAGCGATGTAGTTACAGCCTATAACAAAGTACCACTGGTTAGCACCAAACTTAACCCCGACATCAGCGCCTACGTAACCCAAAAAGCTATTGAAGGCCTGTTTGTAGAGATAGCCAAAGAAGAGCTGAACATCCGCCAAAACCTATCGGCTCGCTCAACACCATTGCTGCAAAAAGTGTTTAGTTATGCTGATAAGAATAAGAAAGGTTAAGGATAGATGCAAGAGTAGAGATTCAGGAGACAGGATAAAATAGGCAATGCTGTCACGAGTTTAGCTTTGCTAAACTCGTGACCAAATATGGTGTAAGCTTTCAGCTTACCGGCAGCTGAAAGCTGCTAACATGCCGGGTCACGGGGTGCAACCCCGCGACAGCGAGAGAGACTAACGAACCGCCCTGTTGAATGTGTCGTCAGCAAACAGCTTCGGGCGAAAACGGGCAGAACTGTGAAGACCATGAGCGCAAAGGCGGGCATAGCGAACTTGTTGCATGTGGGGAGGAATGGCGCGGCGGGGCAAAAGTTCCAGCCCTAAGTTCTGACTGTTTTGCAGGGGAATGGCCTTGTGCGGCCAAGAAGCCTTTTGCTGGACATGACCTTTTGCTACTTTTGGGGCACAGCCAAAAGTAGTAGCCGCTGCGGCAATGAGCAGACTGACGTTAATTACAGCACAAACTCTGAAAGAAGCAGAAAAAACGCGACGGGATTGCTTCGTACCTCGCAATGACACGATTGATTTAATAATGATGACAGCTTGATGTGTACAGATGCTTCGTACCTCAGCATGACAGGTTTCTTATGGGTTTGAGTAAGAAAAAATCTTAAAACAACTTCAACTGTTCACTCACTTCATCCCCTTTAACTTTAACAGCCGCCTCTCCAAAATTTGATAACGAGATTCCTAACAAGCGGATGCGTTTATCATCAATACCAGATGCCAGCAAGAGCTGCTTCGCAGTGTTACCAATAGTTTCGAGATCGCCTACCGGGAATGGGAAAGATTGGTTGCGAGTGATCTGCCGGAAATCGTGATATTTTATTTTGAGGGTTATGGTACGGCCTTTTAAGTTGTATTTCAGCAGGCGGTTGTAAACCGCTTGAGCAATTTTATCCAGTTCGTCGTTCATTTCTTCAACCGTGGTAAGGTCGTAAGCGAAGGTGTCTTCTGCACCCATCGATTTGGTTTCGCGGTGAGGCTGTACCGCACGCTCATCTACACCACGCACTATCTGGTAATAGAATTTGCCAACCTTGCCGAACCTGCCTGTGAGTTCATCCTGTGTGAGCTTCTTTAAATCGGCACCGGTGTGTAGCCCCATTTTCTTCATCTTGTCGGCCGTTACCTTGCCTACGCCATGAAATTTCTCTACGGGCAGTTGCTCCATAAATGCCTCAATAGCCGATGGACCGATGAACTTCAATCCATCGGGTTTATTAATATCAGACGCTATTTTGGCCACAAACTTATTGACAGATACCCCTGCGGAGGCAGTTAACTGCAATTCATCCTTTATAGCCTGTTTTATTTGCTTGGCAATTTCAATGGCCGATCCCACATTCAGCTTGTCATCGGTAACATCAAGATAAGCTTCATCCAGCGATAGCGGCTCTATCAGATCAGTATACCGGCTGAAGATCTCCCTTATTTTTTGCGACACTTCTTTATAAACCGCAAATCGTGGTCGCACAAACAAAGCATGCGGACAAAGCTGCAAAGCCTTTTTTGAGGGCATTGCCGAACGGATGCCAAACTTACGTGCCTCATAACTCGCGGTAGCCACCACGCCTCCCCTGCCCTCGGGCGGGCCACCAACTACCAAAGGTTTGCCCCGCAATTCGGGATTATCCCGCTGCTCAACCGATGCGTAAAATGCGTCCATATCAATATGGATTATCTTGCGGTAAGTAGTGGTGGTTTCATTATCCATCGGTTATGTAAAATTACGGAGAAGTATTGAGTTGTGGGTTGTAAGTTGTGGATATTGGGGTTCGAGGTTTCAGGTTCCGCGATCGGGTGCTGGGTGGATGCAATTCTGTGAAAACCTTCATATTCCTTGTAGTTAAATCAGGAACATGCTCCCCTGTTTCCCTCTTAAATTTATAACTTGCAGCTATGGCTAAATTACGGCGATTGCAGCGGGCTATTGATTTCATTGAGCATCCATCATCAAGCGGAATCATCTTATTAAGCTGTGTGATTATCTCGCTGATTATCGCTAACTCATCTTTGAATGACGCCTTGAACAATATCCTGAACAGCCATCCCGGTACCGAACTTTCCGTTTCCGCATGGATCAATGACGGACTGATGGCTATCTTCTTTTTGATGGCCGGGCTTGAAATTAAACGGGAGATAGTGGAGGGGGAACTATCAGATGTTAAAAAAGCTACTTTACCTGTATTATGCGCATTGGGCGGCATGCTATTCCCTGCCGCTATTTACGCTTTACTGAATCAAAACCTCACTACATCGGCCGGTTGGGGAATACCCATGGCTACCGACATAGCCTTTGCCATAGCCATTTTAAATGTGCTGAAAAAGTTCATTCCTGCATCGTTAAGGGTGTTTTTAACGGCGCTGGCCATTGTCGACGATTTGGGCGCCATAGTAGTTATCGCTGTTTTTTACTCGCAGGGAATCCATTACGATCAACTGCTTTATGCAGGAGGCTTTTTCGCGCTATTGTTGATATTTAACGCCTTTCAAATAAAACATATCGTATTTTATTTGATACCAGGAATATTCATCTGGTATTTTATTCATCACTCCGGTGTACATGCTACGGTGGCGGGAGTGTTAACAGCCATGGCTATCCCGGTAAAAACACGCTCGGGTTACCAGCCGGTAGCAGCGCTGGAACACAAATTATCAAACCCGGTGAATTTTCTAATTATCCCGTTATTCGCTCTGGCTAATACCAATATCCGGTATGAGGGTGGTATGTTGGGCGAGTTATTTAGCCCATTAGGTTTGGGAGTAATTTGCGGATTGGTTTTGGGTAAACCATTGGGCATTTTACTAATGGCCTGGGCGGCGGTAAAATCGAAATTAAGCAAACTACCTGTGCAGGCAAATTGGATACACATGGCAGGCATGGGTTTGCTGGCAGGCATCGGTTTTACTATGTCGATATTTATCGCACTGCTATCGTTTAACACACCGGCCCTCCAAAGCGAAGCCAAGTTTGCTATCTTGATAGCATCTGTTTTGGCTGCATCTGCCGGGTATATCTGCCTTAAAACTTATTCCTCAAAACAAAAAGCGGTGGCAAATAAATAGTTATTCTATAATCACGGTTTTATTATTGTACACAAATACCCTATCGTCAAATACCAGTTTCAGCGCCTGTGCCAGTACGGATGTTTCTACTTCTTTACCTGCGTTCATCATGGTGGCGGCGGTGTAGGTATGGTTTACGGGGATGATCTGCTGAGCAATGATGGGACCTTCATCCAGCTCGTCGGATACGAAATGCGCCGTTGCGCCTATCAGTTTTACACCACGTTCAAAGGCCTTACGGTAAGGGTTTGCTCCCACAAAGGCAGGCAAAAAAGAGTGATGTATATTGATGATCCGCATCGGGAAATACTTATTAAAATCTGCCGACAGTATCCGCATAAATTTGGCGAGCACAATGTAATGCGGATCGTACTGCTGCACCAGTTGGGTTATGTGCTGTTCGGCTTGCAGCTTATCCTGCGTTTCGTACGATACATGGTGAAAGGGCACATCAAAACGCTTGCAGATATCTTCCAGCACGGTGTAATTACCAATTACGCATTGCACTGTAGCCCCCAGCGTACCAAAATAATTACGGATCAGTATATCTGCCAGGCAATGGTACTCTTTGGTTACCAGCACCACTACTTTTTTATCGGGCTGTGGGTTTATTTTGATCACAGCATCGGCAGGTAATATGGATTGCAGTTCCTGTTCTAAATCAGGACTAACCGTATCCCCGGCCACTTCCAGGCGCATAAAAAACAGGTTTTCGGCAACATCAACATGCTCGCCAAGCGAGATAATATTGTATTGATGTTTAGACATCAGGGCAGATATGGAAGCCACTAAACCCACCTGGTCGCGGCACTGGATAACGATGATCATGCTGAATTATAAATTGCCGTAAAGTTATAAATTGATGCCGATGCTCAAAGTGATCTGTTGATTTACAGCGATTAAAATTACAGGCATCAAAAAAGGGCACCGTTGCCGATGCCCCCATTAGTTCTATAATTGGGATAAAGAATCGCCTGCATTTGCAGGTTTCCCTCATCCTTAATTAAAGAAGACTTTAAAAAGTTGATTCAGCCGCTAACAGCATTTATTAGCATGGCGATATTAACAGTGCAGTTACCATGCCAGTATTTTTCAAATTAATTAATTTTTTTTCATTAAACACAACTTTAAGTTGTTGGAGTTTAGCGCAAGTTGGCTAACCTTTTCTGAAAAGCGGTGTTCTTTAAATCGAAAAACATCTATCAACAAACATGAAAACAAAACTATTAACGTATGCAGCAATGGTTGGTATGGCCATATTTGCATCCTGCGAATCAAAAAAAGCCGGTGACACTACCGACTCTGTTACGGTAGCAACCGACAGCTCGGCAACCAACGCTGTCGACAGTATTAAACCCAAAGGAGCCGCACCGGCTTGGGCGCCTGATATTAAACCGCAAATGCAGGTGGTAATTGAAAAACTAGCCTCGTATGGCGATAAACCTATCCCACAGCTTACAGCAGTGCAAGCACGCAAAAACCACACCCCTACCGATGCGGTAAAAGACGTAATGGCCGAGTATAAAATACCTGCGCCTGTATTTAATGTAGATACTACCGGCAAGGATATCGCTGTAGAAGGTGGCAATATTCATTTACGTATCTACACGCCAAAATCGGGCAGCGGTCCATTCCCGGTAATTGTTTATTACCATGGTGGCGGTTTCGTTATCGCCAATTTGGATGTGTATGACGCGTCGGCTAATGTACTGGCTGATAAAACCGGGGCCATTGTGGTATCAGTAGCTTATCGTTTGGCACCTGAACATAAATTCCCGGTAGCGCATAATGATGCTTACGCCGCCTATAAATGGGTGGTGGATAACGCGGCCTCTATAAAAGGCGATAGCAAAAAGATTGCCGTAGCAGGCGAAAGCGCGGGTGGTAACCTTGCCGTAAATACCGCCATTGCCGCACGCGATAAAGGCATACAGGCACCTGTACATATACTGGCCGTTTACCCGGTTGCAGGCGCGGACATGAACACACCATCGTACGTAAAGAACGCGGCTGCCAAACCATTGGATAAACCGATGATGCTATGGTTTGTTAAAAACTACCTGAACAATATGGGCGAAGCAAAAGATCCGCGCATTAACCTGGTGGCTGCCAAACTGAAAGGTTTACCTGCAACTACCATTATTACCGCCCAGATAGATCCGCTGCAAAGCGATGGTATGATGCTGGCCGATAAGTTAAAAGCTGCCGGTGTAACCGTTGACAGTAAAAATTACGACGGTGTAACGCATGAGTTTTTTGGCATGGGCGCGGTAGTACCGCAAGCTATGGAAGCCGAAATGTATGCCGTTGGCGAATTGAAAAAAGCCTTCGGATTGTAAGAGAATATTATTGTTATAAACAGAACGCCGGGCTAATGCTCCGGCGTTTTTTGTATTGGGGATTATTACTAAGTTTGATGAAACCTAAATCAATTATAACATGATTAAAACCTGCTTCTTCATAGTATTATTTGCCACATGTAGTTTCAACGCTACATGCCAGCAAAAGATGGAGGTTTATGAAGATGCTACTTCATACTCGTATAAAGGCTTTTCTAAAAAGATAGCATTGCTCAGCCAATTGCCCCCTAAAGTAAATAAGAACGTAGATAGGATCATGAGATCAACATTTGGAGATTTCTATCCATACATTACATTTCGGGACGGCCAAATAGTAAACCTTAAAAAGTATTTTGCAGATTCAAATGCTTTAAATCGAAAATACGGTATTATACCTAAGTATGACCTTGTTTTTAGGCTGAAAGACACACTTTCTGCAATAAAGTTATATACCATTTTTCTTCAATTGGATGAATATGGCCAGGTTCTCCATATTAACTGGCCGCGCGCTCATCCGGCGACAAACAAGTTCAGGGATGTAAAGTCTGTAGAATACTTTGTCTTAAAAAAAGCAGTTGAATTTAAATTCAATGAAAAAGGATATACCGTGCATTTTAGTTATGATAAAGGACAGGAAAAATTCTTTTGGGAATTTATGTTTCCGGTGATTGGTGGCGAAAAAGGCGAACGAAAGGACTATGATGTTATCAAGGTAAATTGGCAGAGAAACGACGAAAATAATTACATGATATACAAAACACAAGTAATAAGCATCTACGATTAATGATACCTCTTCCTTTGTTTTAAATTGATTACAGGCTAAACATATATCGCTATAAATACTACCTTCGGCCTATTACCGTTTAAGCAAAAAAAAAAACATCTATGCTGAAACCACTATTTTCTTTTATGCTGATGGCCGTTGCTTCAGCAGGTTACGCGCAAACTATTGTTGATAGCTCGGCAACACGATCGCCGGTAAAAACACTGAACCTGAAGCTATATGATGCCCTGCTGAAAGGCGAAGATGTATACGATATGGCACTGGCCGGTGAGCTTAACCATTATCCGTCACCAGGTAAAATACTCGATTATAAGAAAGAGCTTGATCTTAGTCCGCAGCAGGTAACAAAGCTTACGACTATCAATACCGAACTCATCCGCAAGAAGAAAGAAATGGGTAGCTTCATCATTAAAAATGAGCGGGTAATTGACAGCCTTTTCCGCACTAAAAAAGCAAACGACGGCAACATTATCTTCTTCACTAACCGCTATGGTATATACCATGGCGAGTTGCGCAATGCCATTTTACAGGCATGTGTAAAGGTGCAAAGTTTGCTGACACCCAAACAGATAAGCAAGTTTGAACGTTTGCTTAACGGTAAATAACAATATGCCATTACAATTACTTAAATTTGCCCCGGAAAGAATTGTATGAAGATCACATTTGACTTTGAAAAACCTTTAGCCGAACTGCAAACGCAGATTGATAAGGTTACACAGATAGAAGATAAGAACAAACTGGATATGTCGGCTACGCTGGCAGAGCTTAACATTAAGCTTGAAGAAGCAAAAAAGGAAGTGTACGGCAACCTTAACGGCTGGCAAAAGGTACAGATCTCGCGTCACCCGGAAAGACCATACACCCTGCAATATATTGAGCTGATTTGCGATGATTTTATTGAGCTGCACGGCGACCGTACCGTTGGCGACGATAAAGCTATCGTAGGCGGTTTTGGCACCATCAATGGCCAAACAGTAATGATCATCGGTCACCAAAAAGGCCGTAACACTAAAGAGCGCCAGTACCGCAACTTCGGTATGGCTAACCCCGAAGGTTATCGTAAGGCTTTACGCCTGATGAAACTGGCCGAAAAATTTAACAAACCTGTAGTTACCCTGATAGATACACCGGGAGCATTTCCGGGTCTTGAAGCTGAAGAACGCGGACAAGGTGAGGCTATTGCCCGTAACCTGTTAGAAATGTCGGTACTTAAAGTGCCTATCATTTGCGTTATTATTGGCGAAGGTGCATCGGGTGGTGCATTGGGTATAGGCATTGGCGATAGGGTGTTGATGCTGGATAACTCATGGTATTCGGTAATTTCTCCGGAAAACTGCTCAACCATCCTGTGGAAAACATGGGAGAATAAAGAGCGCGCGGCAGAGGTATTAAAGCTTACCTCAACCGAAATGCTGAAAAATAAGTTAATTGACGGCGTGGTGAAAGAACCGCTTGGCGGCGCTCATCAGGATCCCGTTGCTATGGCAGCCATCCTTAAAAAGCAATTGCTGAAGGATTTGAAAACCCTCAAAGAAAAAAACATCGACGAACTGGTAACCGAACGCATAGATAAATTCTGCTCCATGGGCGTAGTTATCGAAGGCGACCAGGAATAACATAGAAAAGCCTCTCCAAAACGGAGAGGCTTTTGTGAGTTGTAGGTTATGAGTTTTGGGTTGTAAGTGCTTAATAGCTCTAACATTGTCTGCCTATACAGCAGCAGCTAAATATAAAATTCCATCAACCTTCTTTGCGTAGCAGAGAGGGTCGCCCAGCGAAGCGTAGGCGGGGTGAGTCCAAACAATTAAAATACGCTTCACAAAACCCCCAACAAAGCATTCAAACATTATTCCGTTCTTAAACTCTTAATAGGGTTAACAATGGCGGCTTTTATTGATTCGTAGCTTACGGTAAGCCAGGCAATGCCTAACGCGGCTATGGAGGCTATAAAGAACACTAACCAGCTTACATGTATATGGTAAGCAAAGCCAGCCAGCCAACTGTTCACCGCGTACCATGACAGCGGGATGGCTATAACTATAGCGATCAGGATTAACCGGGTAATGCCTAAAGACAATAAGTATACGAGGTTCAGTACTGATGCGCCCAATACTTTACGTACGCCAATCTCTTTTGTACGCTGTTCGGCCATAAATGCCGACAGGCCGTACAACCCTAAGCAAGATATAAAAACACCAAGCAATGCAAACAGGTTAAAAATATTTCCCATTTGCTGCTCGCCTTTATAAAGGTTGGATAATTGCTGGTCTATAAAGTCGAATTTGAAAGGATGCGCAGGATTGAGCCCCGCGTTTATTTTGCCTAAAGCCGCTATCGTAGCGTTGGTTTTGCCCGGTAATGTGCGCACCACCGCATAGCCGCCTATCTTATTAAAAGGCATAATTAACGGCTCTATATTTTGCTGGACGGGTTTAAAATTAAAATCTTTCACAACACCAACAATGGTGCCCTTGTTGCCCCATAGCGTTAAAGGTTTACCTATGGCATCACTCGTTTTCAGGCCCATAATGCTCAGCATCTTTTCGTTTACCATGTAATTGTTCGAGTCGGTTTTAAATGCCCGAGAGAAGCTTCGGCCAGCTACCATTTTCATCCTGAACGTGCGCACAAAATCTTCATTAACGGCCATCACAGGCACGGCTATCTGTGAGTGCGGATCTTTACCGTTCCAGTCAACACTTACGGTCCAACCGCCCAGGTTAAGGGGCAGATCGGTAATCAGGGCAAAATCGCTGGTAAGCGGGTTTTGTTTTAATTCGGTTTGATACGCTTGCTGCTTATTCCAGATATCCCCCGTCATCGGCACATATAATAAATTGGCCTTTTCAAAACCGGGGTTGCGTTCCCTCATAAATTTAAGCTGATTATAGATCACCACCGTACCTACCAGCAATACAATAGACACCATGAACTGAACTACTACCAAAGTATTGCGGAACAGTAAATTACCGCCCATCGACTTCACATTTCCCTTGAGCACCTTAACCGGGTTAAAGCCCGAAAGAAACAAGGCCGGATAGCTGCCAGAGATCAACCCGGTTAACAGGGCAATACCGAAAAGGCTTAGCCAAAGTTTGGCATCGGTTATATTGATGGTTAGCTTTCTGTTGGCCAACTCATTAAATACCGGTAAAAAGAAACTAACTATAACTACCGCGAGTATTAAAGATAGGAACGAGATAAATACCGATTCGCTTAAGAACTGGAAGATGAGCTGCCCCCTTACCGCGCCTGCTACCTTACGCAAACCAATCTCCTTGGCCCTGCGTGCCGAACGCGCTGTAGCCAGGTTCATAAAATTGATACAGGCCACCACCAGTATTAGAATGGCGATAATGAAAAATATGCTCACATATTGCGCGTTGCCGTGGCCCGGCATATCACCCAGTTTTTCGGGCGCGAGGTGTATTTTGGTCAGTGGTTGTAGTTGAAATGAGGCCTTCATTTCGTCGTGTTTTTTAAATATGCCGTCAATTTGCTTTTCCAGCTTTGCTAAATTGGCATCTGATGCATCAAAACTTTTATCTAACTGTACGTAATCGTAAAAATTAAAATTACTCCATACACTATTCTTCACGTCGTTATTGGTTCTTGCCAATGAGGTCATCGGGAGCACGAAATCGAATTGCAGATCGGAGTTGGCAGGTACATTCGCCAGCACACCTGTCACTATTACGTTTTCTTTATTGTCTTTCCGTATTACCTTGCCAATAGGGTCGTCGGTGCCGAAATATTTTGCGGCCATGGCCTCGGTTATTAAAACGCCATCTATCTGCTTTAAGGAAGTAGCCCGGTCGCCCTTTACCAGCGGGAACGAAAACACATCCATAAAACTCTCATCGGCATAGATCACCCCTTCCTCTTCAAACTTTTTGCTGCCTGTTTCCAGCAGCATGGTGTTGCTGGGTTGCACGCGGACGGTATTTGTAATTTCCGGCATTTCCGCTTTTAAACCTGCGGGCATACCTGCCGGGGTTCCCACTGTTTTTGAGTCGCCCAAATCGCAGGCTATGCGATAGATCTGCCCGGCATTGGCGTGAAACTTATCGTAACTCAGTTCATTTTGCACCCAAAGCAATATCAATATACTCGATGCCAAGCCTATCGCCAATCCCGTTATGTTAATAATAGAATAAGCTTTATCCTTAGTTATATTTCTGTAAGCGAGTTTAAAATAGGTTTTGAACATGATGATGCTTTTTTAAAAGATCGGTTTAATTCACAAGCTTTTACCTCAACGTTACCAATACCATTCAAACTCGTGCCAATAATATAAAAGTCTAATTGACAATAGTTTAATAGTGATTAATCAACAATATTCGTTCGGAAACGTTACACCATGTGTTCGTTTTTGCTTGTCAATTTTCCTACAACTTACAACCCACAACTTACAACTCCTCACAACTCACAACAATTATTTACATTTGAGCGCTACATGAAAGATATCCCGTTACATCAGTTAAAAGACAGGGCCACCTCCGGGATGGAACTGTTTCACTTTGTTCCCGGTGATTCGCATTACAAGTCCGAAACACTCGGTGCCCATCGCGACGATCATTATATATTTTTCCTGGTAGAAAGCGGCGATGCTTCGCTGATGATCGACTTCCACGAGATCCGCTTTTCGCCACCCTGCCTGTACTATGTTTTACCCGGACAGGTGCATCATCGCATTAATAATGTAGTAGCAGGCGGCTGGTTTATGGCGATAGATACCTTGCTGATACCACCCGATTACCGAAAGATCTTCGAAAATCAGCTTTTCTTGCAGCAACCTTACGCTTTAAATGATACGCAGCTGCGCCAATGCCGCGAGGTGCTTGGTTTACTATTTGAAAAATACGCGGAGGATGAGAAACAACCTTTTTGCCTGCCAGTGATGCACTCGCTGCTGCAATCGTTTTTGGGGATGGCTGCCGGCTGCTTTAGCTGTTCGAGCAATCAGGGCATCACCATATCGCGACCGGTTGAGTTGGCGCAGCAGTTTAAACTGTTACTGGTAGAAAACCTGCGTACGCTTAAAAGTCCATCAGCTTATGCCGAAAAACTGAATGTATCCGAGAGTTACCTTAATGAGTCATTAAAAAAGGTGACCGGCCTATCGGTAAGCTACTGGATACAGCACGAAGTAATGCTGGAAGCCAAGCGCTTACTCTATTACAGCGAGATGAATGTTAAAGAGATAGCGCATGCTTTAGGCTATACAGATCATGCCTATTTTTCGCGCATTTTTAAGAAGGCCGAGGGAAGTACTCCTTTAGCTTTCAGAACGCATTACCGCAAATAGTCCAATCATTACCTTAAGTGTGCCATTGTTGACGAAGTGCTTATGCGCTTTCTTTGTGATATTAAATTTATCACACATGGAAACATCCACTTTACATAAAATACGCAAAACGGCCAGCCGTTTCCTCGAACATAAATTGCTGCAAAGCGGTACCGTACTTGAAGTGAGGCAGTGGGAGCCATCTACCCTTGTGGAGATCGACCTGCACTTACCTCTTGTTAACATGCAGCAGTGGGACGAGGTACCCTACATCAAATTCAGGGTTGATGACCTAACCTTCCGCGATTATACCCCATCGGGCTGGGATGCCGAAACCAATACCTGCACCATTTTTGTTGATGCCGCCCACAACGGACCCGGCAGTAACTGGGCCAAAGGTTTAAGCAAAGGCGATATCATAGGCTACCTTAAAACAGTTGGTTTTACTCACCACAGCCCCGAGCCTGTATCGGCAGTTATTGCCCTTGGCGACGAGAGCAGCCTTGGCCACATGCTGGCCCTGCAACAAATGGTATTGCCGGTCGCCCGTTTTTCGGGAGCGGTAGTAATGGGTAACGAAGATCACCGCCAGCAGTTCGGCGAATACTTTAAGTCGCCATTGCAACCCGTGCCGCGCAAAGATATTTACGGCCACCATAGCCTGATAGAATGGGTACTTGAACAATATTACAGTCTGGAAAATACAGTATTCTACCTGGCCGGTAACAATACCATGGTAGCACAGTTGCGTAAAATGCTTAAGCAGCAGGGTTATTCATCATCGCAAATAAAAACGCAGGGTTTTTGGTCGTGATGCCATAACGTATTAAATTATTCCTCTATCACTACTATCCTGTCTGCCGGTATTATTATTACGCAGGCAGGGTTTTTTTTTACACCATCAGGTTATCCTTTTTATACCCGCCCGGTGATTGCCCGGTAATGTTTTTGAATACCCGCGAGAAATAAGAGAGACTCTCGAAACCGGTTTCGGCGGCTATTTCGTAGAACGGCATATTGGTGGTAATGAGCAGCAACTGTGCCCGCTCAATTCTTTTCGACTGAATATAAGCTAACGGGCGCTCGCCTGTATTTTCGTAAAACAACCGCGAAAAATAATCGGCATTATGGTTGGCCCTTGTAGCCAGATCCGCAACGGTAAGGTTGGTTTGCAGGTTGGTTTGAATGTAGTTAATGGCATCCGCAATTTTAGAATGGATAACGCTTTTATCTGTCACCCTGAAAACATCGGGCGTTAAAAAACGGGAGAGTAATTGCAGCAAAATTCCGCAGGTTTCCATATAGGCCGAGGTAAGTGTGTTGTTATTGAGCTCGTGGTAACTTTTTAGCACAGGGCGTTTTTCATATACCGATGGATTGTAGGAAGCATGCAAGCTGCGGTTAGGGTTAAGCTGTAATACACGTTTTACACATTCAACATCATAAGCACTCGCGGGTAGCTTAAAGATCTTTTTATTGGCCGAAAATAACGATGCCCCATCTGCCGACTCTTCAATAAAGGCGATATAATACTGGCTTAAGTAATTATCGCAATAATAATTGCAGGTGGTAAAGCTGGGCACAAGGTACAGGTAGCCCTTTTCAAGCTTCACGGTATCGGCAGCATTGTACAGCTTGCCTTCGCCGCCATCTATCAGGTAAAGGCGGTAAAAAGTGCTGGTTACATTCTTATAATTCCAGCTTTTATTTAAGCGGACATGATCGGTACTGAGTAATGAAAACGTTGATCGTAATATGCTTTTGTTCATGCTTTATATAAACGCAATGTAGCAAATATGCAAATCATAAGTATAAGCTGGTCGGTTTTGTGCAAATAATAGTTGTATTTGTGAAAGCCCGTTTACCTGCCTTAGCGTAATATTGAATAAATTATTAAACCGAAAATTCATTCAGGCTATATGACCAAACGTTTATGTTTTCTGCTACTGGTATGCGCATGTTTTATTAACGCTTACGCCCAAAATTCGCCCTTAAAATTGTGGTATACCAAACCCGCGGCCCAATGGGAAGAAACCCTGCCGCTGGGCAATGGCCGTTTAGGTATGATGCCCGACGGCGGCGTGCGGCACGAAAGAATTACGCTGAACGATATCACGCTATGGTCGGGCGCGCCGCAGGATGCCAATAATTACAACGCCTATAAACGCCTGCCCGAAATAAGGCAACTATTGCTGGAAGGCAAGAACGATAAAGCGCAGGATATTATCAATAAGGATTTCATCTGTACCGGCAAAGGATCAGAGGGTGCCAATTATGGGTGTTTCCAAACTTTGGGGAATCTCGAATTATCGTTCAGTTATAAAGGTGCGGATACTGCTGTAAAGTATCAAAATTACTATCGCGACCTATCCGTTAATAACGCCATAGCCACCACCCGTTTTACTGTAAACGGGGTAAAGTACAAACGCGAATATTTCACCAGTTTCGGTACCGACGCGGATATGATCAGGCTGACGGCGGACAAACCGGGGCAGTTGAATTTAAGGATAGAAATGAACCGCCCCGAAAGGGCGACTACCGCCACGCAGGGAAACGAGCTGCAAATGTTTGGTCAGTTGGATAACGGTATTGATGGCAAGGGCATGCAATACATTGCCCGGGTAAAAGCGCAGCTGAAAGGCGGTACGTTGTCCGCTGATGCCCAATCGCTGAACATTAAGGACGCGACGGAAGTGATCATCTACCTATCCGCGGCAACCGATCTGAAGCAGCCTTTGTACAAACAGAACAGCGCCAAAATACTTGCCGCCGCTATGAAAGTACCTTATGCTACCGAAAAGAAATTGCATATCGCCAAATACCAAAAACTGTTTAACAGGTTAACGCTAAACCTGGGTGCCGATAATATGCAGGGTATTCCTACAGACGAACGTTTAAAGAAATTTCACGCTAACCCCAATGCCGATAATGGCTTGCCGGTATTGTTTTACCAATATGGCCGTTACCTCAGCATCAGCAGTACACGTGTAGGATTGCTGCCGCCCAACTTGCAGGGCTTATGGGCAAACCAGATAGTAACCCCTTGGACGGGCGACTATCACCTCGATATTAACGTACAGATGAACCACTGGCCGCTGGAAGTATCGAACCTATCGGAACTGAACCTGCCTTTGGCTGAACTGGTGCAGGGCATGGTAAAAAACGGCGAGAAAACCGCCAAAGCTTATTATAATGCCGATGGCTGGGTAGCGCACGTAATTACCAATATATGGGGCTTTACCGAACCCGGCGAAGCAGCTTCATGGGGTATTACCAAAGTAGGTTCGGGCTGGTTGTGCGATAACCTTTGGCAGCATTATGAGTTTACAAATGATAAAGCCTACCTGCGTAATATATACCCTATACTGAAAGGTGCCGCCCAGTTTTACAACAGCATGCTCATTCACGATCCTAAAACCGGGTGGATGGTTACCTCGCCATCGTCGTCGCCCGAGAATGGTTTTTATGTGCCGGGCACCGATACCCACGCCAGTATTTGCATGGGGCCAACTATTGATAACCAGATCATCCGTGAGCTGTTCAATAACGTGATCACCGCCACTAAGGATTTAGGGGTAGATGCCCAACTACGCAATGAGCTATCGGCACAGCTTAAAAAGATACCACCTACCGGAGTGATAGCCAAAGATGGTCGACTGATGGAATGGCTGGAAGATTACAAAGAACTGGAGCCGCATCACCGTTGTATCTCGCACCTGTATGGCCTGTATCCTGCCCCGCTCATCACCCCCGAAAGCACGCCCGATTTGGCGGAGGCAAGCAAGAAAACGCTGGAAGCACGCGGCGACGATGGGCCAAGTTTTTCTATCGTATACAAAATGCTTTGGTGGGCACGGCTGCACGATGGTAACCGGGCGTACAAGCTCTTCAACCAGTTTATATCGCCAACCCTGGCCACTTTCATGAACTATGGCGATGGCGGCGGTATTTACCCCAACATGCTATCGGCCGGGCCGCCGTTTCAAATAGACGGTAACTTTGGCGGCACCGCTGCCATTGCCGAAATGTTGATACAAAGTCACGCGGGCTATATCGAATTACTGCCTGCCATACCTGATATATGGAAGCCTTCCGGCGAAGTTAAAGGCATAAAAGCACGCGGAAACTTCACTATTGATATGCGCTGGAAAAATGGTAAAATAACTTATTATCATATCACTAACCCACAAAACAGCAAGGTAAAGGTTAAAATAAACGGAGTGATTAAAACCATATCTACACAAAAAGTATAATAACAGTTGCAAGTATTATTATATGTACATACATTTACAGCGATCTGTAAGCTATCAACCAATTAGTTTAATCTTCGCTGTAAATGAAAAAACGTATACTACTTATCCCGGCAATTTTATTTTGCCTTTGTTTTAGTGCTAACGCGCAAGTAAAGCATAACCAACAACTGGCTAAAACCATTGTTGAAAATAAAGATTTCGATACCATTACCGTGCGTGCAAAAAAGCTGCTGAATGGCTTTTCGGCGGGTACTTCTTATAACGAGGTATGGATCCGCGATTTTAATACCTTCATCAAGGGCTCGCTGGTTGCGCATCCGAAAGAGGAAGTAAAAAAGATGTTGCTGATGTTTTTTCAGATACAGGGCACCGACGGTAATATTGTGGATGGTGTGGTTGACAGTGCCAAAGCAGGCGTGGGCTACCAGTATCGCTATTCAAAATTGTTGCCTGGCTGGGCCGCGCACAAAAACACGGTAGAAACCGACCAGGAATCGTCGTTGATACAAGCCATAAAAAAATATATCGACGTAACCGGCGACAAAACCATCCTTACCGAAAAAATTGGCGACCGCATTGTATTGCAACGCATAGAGGATGCCATGAACTATATAATGAAAGACCGCTGGTCGGCAAAGTATGGCCTGGTTACCGGCGCTACCACTATTGACTGGGGCGATGTACAGGCCGAAAGCGGCTGGGGTGTAGCCATTAACCAAAAAACCAAGTGGGCTATTGATATTTACGATAATGCCATGTTTGTTATCGCTATCAACAATTTCCTGTCGTTCAAGCCTGCATCATATAAAACCCAACGCAATTGGGGTATGGTAGCACAAAATATAAAGGCCAACGTACGCAAGCACTTGTGGATGGCTAAACAACAGAAATACAAACCGCATATTTACCTTAATGGCAGTCCGTTCTCTAAATCGTTCAACGAGGATGAGATCATTTACAGTGGCGGTTCTATCTGCGCTATTTTGGCCGGTTTTAATACCCGTGCCGAGGTACAGGAGATCAACAGGCAGCTGATCGCTATGGCCGCCAAAGAGAAATATGCTACCATCGGCATGACGGTTTACCCGCCATACCCTAAAGAAGAATATCCGAACGATCATCCCTACGTTTACCAAAACGGTGGCGACTGGACATGGTTTGGCGGCCGCATGACCGAAGCCCTGCTTAAATACAACATGCCGCAGGAAGCCTACGAAAACATCGTCCCGATGGTTAACCGAGCTATAGCCAACAAAGGCTTTTTTGAATGGTACGATGTACAAACCGGCGCCCCAAAAGGTTCAGGCGATTTCCGCGGCGAAGCAGGCGTATTATTTGATGCGATAACCTTATTGAATAAGTGGGCGAAGGGTGGTAAGTTGTAGGTTTTGGGTTGTAAGTTGTGTGGATTCAGGATCGGGGTTTGGGGGGAATCAAATCCCGATCCTTATTTATAGCTTACAACCCATACTCCGCTGCCTTCACTTTCATAAATTCCAAACTACCTTTTGCCAACGCGTCGGCATCATATTTTGACGGGTGCCACAGGCTTACGGCTTCGGCCATGCCGGGCACTAATGAAGAAAAATTTTCAAGCACCAAAGCTCCCGAATAGTTAATATCCGCCAATCCACGGAAAAGGTCATCCCAGTGTACGTTACCTTCGCCCAGCATGCCGCGGTCGCTTTCGGTCATGTGCAGGTGTTTGAGTTTTGAACCGGCACTGATCACCGGATCATAAAAATTGCTTTCCTCAATATTCATGTGGAAGGTATCCAGATGTACACCCAGGTTGGCAACGCCGGTACGTTCGGCCAGTCGCAGCACGTCGGCAGCAGTGGTGCATACATAACTTTCATAACGGTTAATGGGTTCAACGGCTATATCGATACCCAGTTTTGCGGCGTGATGAGCTACGTCGGTCCACACCTCGCAAACAATATCTTCTTCTTGGGGTGTAAGCGCATGTCCGCTGAATACACCGATACCGCCATGCAGTACGCCGCCTAAAAGGTTTACCTCCAGTTCGGCGGTTTTATCTAAAGCGGTTTTGATGAGGGAGGTAGCTTCTTTAGGACGAAAGGGAATATGGTGAGCCGCCGACAGGTTCAGTGAACAAATAGCTTCGATGCCATGCTGTTTTAGCTGCGCTTTTACTGTGCGCGTGTCGATATCCATAGCCCTTGGCAACAAGATCTCCAGCACGTCGAAACCTGCGGCCGCCGTTTTTTCAATAGCATACAAACCACCCTCGGCAGTCCACAAAGGAGGTATCCACGACAGGATAGAAGCACCAAATTTTACACCCATAATTTAATTTATCGTTAGGTTAGATGTTAAATATCAGGTTATTTTTTTATTCCGGGTAATTAACGGACATTTAAATAAGAAGTATTAGTTATTCTGTTAAAACCTTATCACGATGGGACAGTTAAAAGCATTAATAATTTTTATAGCAGTTATAATAATCCCTTTTAAGCCTAAAAATTACAATGTTACTTTTATAAGTAAAACGGAGACGGTAGTTTTAAAACCAAAGGAATACATCATTAATTACGATACAATGCATGTGAACTTACAGGTTTTGAACGATAGGAAATTTGAAAAAATACTTTCGCTCAAAAACCCTAAAGTAACCTTTGTTATCAACGACAATAAATTTGTTGCGAAGGGACTGTGGTTCTTAAGTTCTTCTGTTCCCGATAGTGCGGATTTCTTTTTTAGTATTGATGACGAAAGGAAGATAGTAAAAGGACAGGAAGGTATACTATATTTTATAAAAGTACGCAAATGATAGATTGTGGTAATTAAAGGGTATTTATGTTGACAGCATCCTCGCTGACGCACCTTCGCTGGCGCACGCGTGCCGCGTGTGCCTTAACACTTTCAGACTTAAAGCGTCACACGCGGCACGCGTGCGCCAGCAAATTGGCATATCCGCCCCTACCTAATTTCATCCAATATAAAAATAAAACAGGAGTAGTTTATCTCCCCGCAGTTATCAATTTCAATATCTTATGATAGATTTCGGTGTTTTGATAAGTGCCGTTAAACTCTGCCGAATGCGGGCCGTAGGCAAATACGGGTACGCTAATACTGGTATGATCGTTAGTGCTAAAATTGCCGAGCACCATACCCTGGGCGGTCGAGGCATCCAGCAGGGTAAGTCCGCCGGTTTCGTGGTCGGCAGTAACGATTACAAGGGTTTCGCCATTTTCGTCAGCAAATTTTAGGGCTTCGCCAACGGTTTGGTCAAAGTCGTGCAGTTCGGTAATTACATAAGGAAGGTCGTTTGCATGGCCGCCGTAGTCTATCTGCGCGCCTTCGGCCATCATAAAAAAGCCATTCTTGTTGCCTGCCAGTAAACGGATACTTTGCAATACCGATTGTTTAAGCATATCGCCACGGCCATTTTTAACCGGGCGTGTTTCGGCATCATTCAGCAGGATAACCTGTTTGTCGCTGTTCGATGCTTTCAATTCGTCCATTGTTTTGGCTACATGATAGCCTTTTTTGGCAATCTTATCTACCAGTGCCTTATCGGTATTCTCAAAAAAGCTCTTTTGGTTCGATCCTATCAGGATATCCACGTGGCTATCCAAAAAGTTGGCGGCTATGTTAAGCGATTGCTCGCGGTCTTGCACGTGCGAGTAAAATGCAGCGGGGGTGGCATCGGTAATATCGGCACAGCTGATAATGCTTGTTTTTATACCGTAATGGGCCAGTGTATCGGGCAGGCGGGTTAGCGGTTTGCCATGGCTATCCATACCTAAATAACGGTTGTTGGTTTTTTGTCCGCTGGCCATTGCCGTGGCCCCGGCAGCAGAATCGGTATTGTCGCTATTGGCAGCCTTTATTTGTGAAAGGCCTATGTTACGGCATTGCAGCATGTTTAGTTGACCGTGATTGGCGGTTAAGGCAGCTTGTATTTGCGCCAAACCCATGCCGTCGCCAATCAATAGTATTACATTTTTGATCTTCTTATTGGCACCGTCGGTTTTGTAGGTAGGGCGGTAAACAGGGTATGCCGGACCGGGATTAATATATTCGAGTTTGGCGCGGTTCACCAAAAAATCGTGCAGTTGCTGCGGATGGTCGGTATTGATCCAGTCGGCACCCATTTTCTCCAGGTTTATCCATGTATTGGGGCTGTCTTGCGTAGCCCAGAAGCGGAAGGGTTTGCCTTTGCTGTGCGCGGCATTGATAAGGCCCTGCAATTTGGCCGAATCCGGCGCGGTCGGCGTGCCCTTGCCATTCCACTTGGTGTATTCGCCAAGGTCGTCGCTTATCATGGCTACACGCTTTAGCTGGTCTGCAGTGTAGGTATTGTATGGGCGACCATCGAAACTGATATAATCCGGGTATTGTTTAAAATCGGCAGGTTCGGGCATATCGCCGCTCAAAACTATTTTTACGGCGTGTTTATTGGCCGGATTATTAAATACTTGTTTGTATGGTTTCAGCGCGTTAATTAACGCGGGAATCACATGCGCGCGATCTTCCTTAATGTCAATTACCAATTGTAACGACCGGGTAGAATCGGCGTAAGGTTTGTCGCCATTTTTGCTGAACATGGCCGCGAGCGGCTTCAAATATAATTCGGTAAGAGTACGGCCGGGGGCTATCTCGTTTTTTTCGTGCGCTACAAACAGCTGCCCGTCCATAAAAAATACGTCGGCCTCGATAGAACCTGCTCCGGCAAAATAAGCCTGCAAAAAGGGTATGTTCTGGCGGTAATCGTTATGGCTGTGGCCTCGGTTGGCGGTAAGTGACTGCGCTGCTGCTGCGGTGCCTAAAAAACTGGAAATTAGTGCTATAAATAGGGGGCGGATGTTCATAGCCCGCAAATGTATAGCTTCGCGTTTAAATAATTGTTAGCTTAACATAAATTATACTAAACCCGAAGCCATGCCGGCTAAAGCTATTCGCTCCGCAAACCTTTTATAGGGTTCACCAATGCCGCTTTTAATGATTGCGAACTGATAGTTACAAAAGCTATCGCGATAGCTCCCGCGCCCGACAGCGCGAATACCCACCACTGTATATTGGTGCGGTAAGCAAAACCTTGTAGCCACTGCTGCATGCACAACCAGGCCAAAGGCGCGGCAATTACAAGGGCTATGAGCACCAGCTTAATAAAATCTTTTGACAGCATGGCCACAATGCCGCCCATGCTTGCGCCCAAAACTTTACGGATGCTGATCTCTTTATTCCGCTGTTCGGCAGCGTAAGCAGCCAGGCCGAACAAACCTAAACAGGCAATAATAATCGCCAGTGAAGTAAACACGATGAACAGCTTACCCATGCGTTGCTCGGAACGGTAAAGGGCATCAAAATCTTCATCCATAAACGAATAATCAAAATGTTGATCGGGCGAAAGGGTTTTCCATTTGGCCCGGAGAGTACTTAGTAGGCCGGTAATATTTGCGGCGTTGGCACGGATGCTGAGCGCGCCGTTATCTTCGGTAAATACCATCACTACCGGGCTCACATTGTTGCGTAAGGATGCAAAGTTGAAATCTTTCACCACGCCTATTACGTGGTACTCCTTTATATGCTCGTTAATGGGGCGGTACAGTTTTTTATTAAGCGGATCATTCAAATAACTCAGCATTTTTGCCGCGGCCTCGTTAATAATAATCCCGGCCGAATCGCTGGCCAGATCTTTTGAAAAATTGCGGCCACTGGCCATGCTCATGCCCATAGTTGGCAGGTAATCTTCGTCAACAGGCCAAATTTCAGTAAATAAAGCATTTTTAGGTGCAGGATCGGGCTGACTGAAAACGCCATCGGGGTTGCGGACGCCGTTGGTGGGTGAGTAGCCGCTTAGCGTAGCATTTAATATCCCGGGTAACTGTTTAATTTCCTGTTTCAATATTTTAGCCTGGCTGCCCAGCACATGCGTATTTTTTATGGTAAGTACCTGATTGCGGTTAAAGCCAAGGTTTTTGTTTTGGATGTATTGCAATTGATTGTAAATAATGAGCGTGCCGATGATCAGGAAGATAGAGATCGAAAACTGGAACACCACCAAAAAGCTGCGCAAACCACCGCCCTTAAATCCGGTCGAAAGCTTCCCCTTTAATACATTGATAGGCTGAAAACCCGATAGGAAGAACGCCGGATACGCCCCCGCCAATACCCCGATAACAAGCACGCCAACAAAGGCCGATGGGATTAGCCATGCTAATGTGCGTGCATTAATAGAGAGCGTTTTGCCCGATATATCATTAAAATATGGCAGCAATATCCACGCTGCCAAAATGGCTATCAGCGTAGCGAAAAGTGTTACGATAAGTGATTCGGACAGGAACTGCGCCACCAAATACTTGCGCGGTGAGCCCAGCACTTTACGTACTCCCACCTCGCGGGCCCGGTTGGCCGAACGTGCGGTGGAAAGGTTCATGAAGTTTACGCAGGCTATCAGCAATATAAACAGCGCGATGGCCGAAAATATGTAGATGTACTGCATATTGCCGTTCACGCCCAACTCATACATCCGGTTTGATTGCAGGTGGATCTCGGTAAGCGGCGTAAGGTTAAGCCGGAAGTAGTTACCCATTTTTTCAAAAGCCGCCATATCCATTTCTGCCGATTGGTTCTCGGTCGCTTTCCTGATCAGTGCCGGGAACTTGGCTTGCAGTTTAGCCGCATCGGCACCGTTCTTTAGCAAAATGTAAGTGCCGCAGCTGTAAGTAAACCAGTCGGTACTCCTGTATTCGGGGCGGGATGCCATCGAAAAAAAGAAATCGAAATTAAAGTGTGATTGTGCGGGGATATCCTGCATAACGCCGGTTATCTTATATACAGCGGTATCATTTACCGTTAGCGTTTGGCCGATGACATGTGTATCGTTAAAATATTTTTTGGCCATAGCTTCAGTAATTACCACGGTATGCGGTTCGGCCAGCGCGGTGTTAGGATTGCCTTCAACAAAGGGCAGCGTAAATACATCGAACAAACCGGCATCGCCATACACAACCTTATCTTCCTGTATGCTCTCGCCCGATTTTTTTACACGTACGCCTACATCATGGTACATCCTCACAGCCTTTTCAACTTCCGGGAAATTACTCATCAAAGCTGCCGAAAGCGGTGGCGGGGTAATAGCATTTGACGATGCGCTGCCGCCAAACTTAATATCGGCGTTAACACGATAAATGCGGTCGGCATGGGTATTGTACTTGTCGTAGCTTAACTCATCTACCACGTAAAATATAATAAGCAGGCAGCTGGCTATCCCCAGGGTTAACCCCATAATGTTGATAAAGGTGAACCCTTTGTTTTTACGCAGGCTGCGAAAAGCTGTTTTGATGTAGTTTCTGAACATGTTATTCTTTAAATAGTGGTGAGGTAGCTTTTTCGGTTGATGTACGGTAGCTGGCGTAGCATTTTTTAATGTAGAGCAGCAGTTCGTAATCCGTCATCTCTTTTACCGAATCGATAGCCGGGCGGTAGCGGTCCATAAATACCCTTAACGAGTCGCCTTTGAGCGAGGTGATATTGCTTACACGTTGCCTGGTAAAGCGGTGGTCAACAAAAGTGCTTTCCTCCTCGCTGAGCAGTATTTTTTGCAGTTTGGTTACCGGTTGCTTGTTCTTATTGAAGAAACCTATTACCGACAGCACATTCACGCTTACAATTGAGGTAGCCGTATTGGGCGATGAAATTTGATCGTAAGGCAGATACGGGTTATAATGATGGGCGATAAAGGCATCTTTTATCCCCATTTCTTTATGTGCGAACACCGCCGCGAAATCTTTGCGATTCTGCATTGAATCGGCTGTAAAATCGCGCCGTTTACTGATGGTGGTGCCCTTCAGCATAATGGAGATCTGCTCCATATAGATCCTAATGGTATCCTGTTTTTTATAACCGATAATTAAATGGTAGGGCTTGTAGCCGGGCAGGGTGATTAAAGCGGTATCGCCGGGTTTGGGCTTAATGCTGAAACAGCCTGCGTAATTGGTATACCCCAACAACTTGGGCGAACTTATTTTGGCGTAGGTTAATGGCTGCTTTGTAACCCTATCGATCACCAGGCCGGTTACACGTTGTGCAAAAAGCCGGGCAGAAAGGAGTAACAACAAAAGTGTACACAGTAAACGCATGCGGCAGTTAATTATTCGGGTTAAGGTATTTGCTAAAGCAGCCTAAATATAAAGGCTTTACCGGCCGGTAAATAATTGTTTAACAAACGTTAACATTTGGGGTGAGAAGGTTTACCTGAATAGTAAATATCATCGATACATTAACTCATCCCGACATCGCTTCGCTCGTCACCCTTCTCTCCGCAAGCGGAAAGAAGGGTATGTTTTTTTAGCCCTCTTTGCGAAGCAGAGAGGGCGGTCCAGCGAAGCGTAGACCGGGTGAGTTGATCCCCATCAAAAAAAAATTTATAACCCGCGTAAGGGTAAACCTTTGCAAGCGTGTTTTAGGGGAAATTAATCACAATGAAAAAGATCACTCAATTGATAATGCTGTTTTTACTGGTGCTTGTCACGCAGGTAAAAGCGCAGGTAACCGACTCAACACAAACCAAATTTACCCAAACCATTAAGGGTATCGTAACCGATAAAGATTCGAAACTTACACTACCCGGGGTTACCATAAGGTTAAACACCGTACAGCCGTTAAAAGCTACAAGCACTAATATTGATGGCGTGTTTCGTATAACAGGTGTGCCGGTTGGCAGGCACGTGGTAGAAGTAAGCTACATGGGCTACCAAACCGCAGTTGTTGCCGAAATACTGGTAACCACCGGGAAAGAATCGGTACTCAATGTAGAACTCGAACCACTGAGCACCCAACTTAACGAGGTTCGGGTGAACGGCACATCGGGCAAGCGGCCGCTTAACGAAATGGCAATGGCCAGTGGCAGGTCGTTCTCGCCGGAGGAAACCAACCGTTATGCCGGGGCGTTTTTTGATCCGGCACGTATGGCGCAAAGTTTCGCGGGTGTAGTTGCCGGGGGCGATAATAACGAGATCATTGTACGGGGTAATTCGCCCAAGAGCCTGCAATGGCGATTGGAAGGTATCGAGATCATCAACCCCAACCATTTTGCCAACGAAGGGGCGGCGGGCGGCAGCGTAAGCATGCTGAACACTACCGTACTGGGTACATCCGATTTTTATACCGGCGCCCTGGCTGCCGAGTATAACAATGCCAATTCGGGCGTATTTGATCTTAAGTTTCGTAAAGGCAATACCGATAAACGCGAATATGCCTTAAACGTAGGTGCCTTGGGTGCAGGCCTAACATTAGAAGGGCCGTTTAAAAAGGGCGGCAATGCTTCATATTTGGTCAGCTACCGCTACTCATCGTTAGGCTTATTGAAAAAAGCAGGGGTTGAAATATCAGATGCCGGTGTGCCCGAGTACCAGGATCTTTCCTTCAACTTTGTGGTGCCTACAAAAAAGGCGGGTACTTTCTCGCTTTTCGGTGTGGGCGGCTTAGGCGCGCTTAACAATGATGCCGAACGCGATGTAAGCAAATGGGAAGAGCGCTCTGACGCGTACGATAATCGCTACAGTTATCGTGCAGGCAGCGCGGGTTTAAAGCATTTATTTATCGCCAACAGCAAGTTGTATATCAACAATATCATATCGTACTCCAACAGCCGCAGCGCCTACAAAACGGATACGCTAACCAATACCTTTCAGCCAAGTTTGTACCGCACCAACCGGTTCGAAAATTCGGCGGTGCGTTATGCCGGTACGGTTAACTACAGGGTGAGCAGTAACAACACCATCCGCACCGGGGTAAACGCGGGCTTTTTACGCTACAACTTTTACGCGCTCGAATACAAAAAGGAGCAAAATGGACTGAAAGAACTTATAGACCAAAAAGGCAACACCAGCACTTTTGATGGCTACATTCAAAACAAGCACGAGTTTGGCGGTAACGTTACCGTTAACACCGGTGTGCACGCCAATTACTTTACCCTTAGCAAAACCTGGAGCATTGAACCGAGAGTGGGCTTAAACTGGCAGCTAACTCCCGATCAGCAAATTTCGGTAGGCGCGGGTTTGTATAGCAGGCTGGAGCCCTTGTCGTTCTATTTCGCTAAGGATGAATCGGCAACACCGGCACAGCAGCAGGTCAATGGCAAACTTACGCCCACCAAATCGGCACAGGCGGTTTTGGGTTATGAGAAGCTGTTTAGCGGCAACCTGAAATTTAAGAGTGAGGTTTACTATCAGCACCTGTATGATGTGCCCGTTTCCAGCGATCCAACTATCAATTATTCGCTGCTGAACGAGTCGGATAATATCGGTATCGCTTCGTCAGACTATCGTTCACTGGTAAACAAAGGCACCGGTAAGAACTATGGACTGGAGTTGTCGTTGGAAAAATCGTTAAGTAAGGGTTATTACTTTATCATCACTTCCTCACTGTTCGATTCAAAGTTTAAAGCCTTAAGCGGACAGGAATTTAACACCACTTACAATACCCGTTATGTAGGCAACCTGCTGGCCGGTAAAGAGTGGGCCGTGGGTAAAAGCGACAAAAATATGTTCGGGCTGAATGCCAAATTCATTTACGCCGGCGGCAGAAAGTATTCGCCTATACTGGTGGCCGAATCATTTGAAAAAGATGAACAGATCATTAACCAGGCACGCATCAACACATTATCTGCCGATCCTTATATTCGTATGGATTTTTCGGCAAGCTATCGCATTAATGGTAAAAGGGTAACGCATTTTATTTTGCTGGATATCCAGAACGTGCTTAACAGGCGCAATAATACCGGCTTATGGTATAACCAAAGCAAACGCATCATTGAAAAAAACAAATGGATAGGCATGGTGCCTACCATCAACTACCGTATAGAAATATAATACACGTGCTAACCTCAAACAATTAACACATTGAACCCGGATAACGAACAATTGATCCCTTTGCTGTTGCAGGGCGACGAACCGGCCTTTGAGCGAGTATACAAATACTTTTTAAAGCCGCTGCATGTGTACGCCATCAATATGCTGAAGGATGAAGATACCGCCGCCGAAATGGTGCAGAATGTTTTTTTGAAACTATGGGAACGCCGCGAACGGTTTAGCCTCAGCGGCTCAATACAGGCTTACCTGTACGGCGCCGTGTATAATGAGTGCTTAAACCACCTGCGCCACCAAAAAGTAAAGATCAATCACCAAAGCCACGTAGCTTATACCATGAAACAGGATAGTGAAACAGATGCAGGTATGGAACTGCTTGACCTGAAAGAGAAACTACAGCAAGCCTTGAACGAACTGCCCGAAAGATGCCGTACCATTTTTCAGCTAAGTAGGTTTGAGGATTTGAAATACAAGGAAATTGCCGATCAGTTGGGCATTTCTATAAAAACGGTAGAAACCCAAATGGGTAAGGCGCTCAAAACGCTGCGCTTAAAATTGGTTGATTATCTGCCGGTAATTATTTGGTTGATCAGTAGAAGTATATAAAAACATTGAATATGATGGACGAGTTATTGGCAAAATATATGTTAGGCGAAACCACCGCGGCAGAGGGTGAAGCCATTGCTGCGTGGATTGCCGAAAATGAAGAGAACCGCAAGCGTTTCGATCATTTTAAGCTGATATGGGATACCAGCAAATCCCTTAAAACAGAAAGTAAGCTGGATGCCGATCAATCGTGGACCGCGTTCAGGCAGTTAGCTGCCAGGCAGGATATGGCAACCGCGGTAGTGAAACCGATGCACGCCAGCCGTAACCGCTGGATGCGTATAGCCGCCGCCTGGATAGTGATACTGGGTGCCGCCGCCTTGCTGTACACCCTGTTAAAACCGGGCAAACCAATGATGCTTACCCTGCAAACCATTGATAAACCCATTACCGATACCCTTGCCGATGGCTCAATTATCACGCTGAATAAAAATTCGGCATTGAGCTATCCCGAAAAGTTTACTGGCGATATCCGCGAGGTTAGGCTAAAAAAAGGAGAAGCGTTTTTTGACATCGCCCATGATAAAAGCAAGCCTTTTATGATAAAGGTGAACGATGTATTGGTGCAGGTGGTGGGTACATCATTCAACATTAAAGGTACAGGTAACAAAACCGAGGTAATTGTAGCTACAGGTATTGTACAGGTAATTAAAAAGAAACTGGTGATCAGGCTGAAACCTAAAGAGAGCGTGACCATTAACAACGGTTCGGCTAAGTACGATAAAGCACTGCGTACCGATGAACTGTACAATTACTACCGCACACGCAAGTTCATTTTTAACAACACCCCTTTATGGCGTGTGGCGCAGGTGCTAAACGAGGCCTATAATGTAAACATTGTAGTGCCCGATAAGCGCCTGGGTAAAGAGCCGTTTACGGCCACTTTAAATTATGATTCGCTGGCAGGCGGGTTAAAGGTGATCAACGATGCATTGCTTACCAAGGCAGTAAAACAGGGTGATAAAATAATTATTCAGAAAAGATAATGGGCATTTGCCTCAGCTAATGTTAAAACTTAAACAACTGTGTCGCCGGGCATTAATAGCCGTATGTACTTTTTGTACATGCGGCGTACTGGCGCAAAATAACCTCAGCCGTAATATTACGGTGAATATAAAAGGCAAAAAAATAGCCGATCTGCTTACCATTATAGGCGAGCAGGGCGGTTTTTACTTTGCCTACGGTAACAACCTGGTGGCTACCGATAGCGTGGTGACCGTATCCGCAAGTAACAAAACGGTAAGGACTTTGCTCGATGACCTGTTTAACGGCAAGGTTGATTATAAAGAAACCCCGGGCTACATCATATTGCGCCCTGCACCTTATCGTCTTTCGGTATACCCGGATAGCGTGGGCACGCCCGATAACCTGTACATCATTAGCGGGTATGTGGTTGATGATAACACGGGGAAGAAACTGGCCAACGCCAGCGTGTACGAAAAAAGCCTGCTCATATCCACCCTTACCGATCAGAACGGGTTTTTCAAACTGAAAATAAAACATGCCGGTGCCTTAACCCTCACGGTTAGTAAAGAGATGTACCGCGATACCAGCGTAAACCTGTTGAGCGATATCGCTGTATACTCCAAGCCGCGCAGCCATTATTATTACAGTGCCGATACTGCCTATAGTAAACTGGAACGCGGTTGGTTTGGGCGACTGTTTATCTCATCAAAACAAAAGATACAGGGCATTAATCTTGGTGGCTTTGTAAGCAGCGTTCCGGTGCAAACCTCACTTACGCCCGGTCTTAGTTCGCAGGGAATGATGAGCTCGCAACTGGTTAATCATTTATCGCTGAATATTATTGGCGGCTATACAGCCGGGGTGAACGGTGTTGAGCTGGCCGGGGTGTTCAATATTGATAAAGGCGACGTAAAGCAGGTGCAGGCAGCCGGTGTACTCAATTTAGTAGGTGGCGATGTGCGCGGTGTTGAATTGGCTGGTGTGGGCAACCATGTTTATAAGGATGTAAAAGGCTTTCAGGCGGCGGGTGTGTACAATGTAGTGAGAGGAAAACTATCGGGCGTGCAAATGAGCGGCGTACTTAACCGGGTTAAGGATAGTGTAAGCGGCGTGCAAGTGGCGGGTGTGCTCAATACATCTAAAATTATTACAGGGGCGCAGATGGCTGGGATACTGAACTACACCAAACAAAACAGCAAGGGTTTTCAAATAGCGGGTATTGGCAATATTACCGGGGGCGAAGCCAAAGGCTTTCAAATGGCCGGCCTTTTTAACAAGGCCCGGACGATGAAGGGCGTGCATTTTAGTATAGTGAACATTGCCGATACATTGGATGGCTGCGCCATTGGCCTGATCAGTTTCTCAAAAAATGGATATCACCAACTATCTGCTTATACCGATGAAACCTTCAGCACTAATCTCTCTTACAAAAGCGGTAATAAAAAACTATATACCCGTCTCATAGGCGGCGCTAACCTTACCGATAGCGTACGATATTTCAGCTACGGATTGGCCATAGGGCACGATTTTATTTTGAATAAGAACATGGTATTATCGGCCGAAGCTTCATCAATAACGCTGCGATCGGGTAGTTGGAAAAATCAGCACCAGCTTAACCGGGTAAGCGCCTTGCTGAATATAAAAGCCGGTCCGAAGGTGAGTTTCTTCGCCGGGCCGTCGTTCACCCTGTATCATGATTTGGGCGATACCAAAGCGCCTACCGAGCAGGCACAGATCACCCGCGATAAATTATTACCCGTTAAGTTTAATAATAACCTAAAAGGCTGGTTAGGCTTCAGCGCGGGTATTACCCTGTTTTAAAGATCTTAAAGCACAAAAAAAGAGCGATCAAACCGGATCGCTCTTTTTTATTATGCAGGCTGCTATTATTGCGGCCTTTGTGTTAAGCCAAATTTAGCTTCGTAACCTTTGTACTGGTCGCCATACTTTTTGTTAAGGGCCGCCTGGTGAAAGTCTTTCGTTAAACCGATCAACCCATTCAATAACGACATTGATAATTGTATATCGCGGTTATTGGTATCGGTTTCGCCTTTTTGTATCAGCGCGTAGTTGTATGTTAACAGGTTATCCAAATACCTGTCAATCTGCTCGGCAAGGGCGTTACCTGTTTTAATATCGCCGGTGCGGTAAGCAACCTCAATCATGTAATATTTACGGATAGCCACCTCAGTTACCGGAATGGTAGTAGGTAATACCTCTTCCGATTTTTTGATAGCGTTCTTAGCCAGATCTGTGCGGCCTTCTTTAGCCAGGTCATCGGCCAAATTCAGGAACAAACGGCTGATCAGCGGGTAGAACATCGTTAACGACTCGTGATCAAGGTAGCTGGCTTTTTTCAGGTTGCCGTATTTAAACTTGTTCACCATGTTATCATACATCTTTAAAGTATTGGTGCTCTCTAAAGCTTGTGCGCTGGTATCGGGTTTTAATGGCATCAGGCGGTAAGCAAAACCTTCGTTATATAAATAACGGTCGAGGCCTATCATGTTATCGCTGCCTACTGTTACCGAAAAATATATCGGGCGTTTCCAGTTGTTGTGCGCCAAAATATCCAGCAGGGCTAAGTTATCTTTAGTAACGTAGTTGCCCGGGTATTTCCACTCTAAGGCAGGTAATATCTGGTCTTTTTTATCGGCAGGTACAGTACCTGATTTTACTACGTCATCAGGGCTAACGGTAATTTTGAAATCCTTAGTTGGCAGGTAGTTCATTTTTTCGCCGCTGTTGGTTTCTGCCTTGGTGCGGTCATCATCTGATGTAATGAAATCAAATACCTCTTTCAGCTCAACCGGACCTTGTACCTGGTTATCGCTGTAATAGATCACATCGCGCACACCGGCCACAAATTTCTCGTTAGGCATGGTGATAGGCAACGGCTCCGATTCGTTCATCTTTACTTTCATCTGGCGGATATACCAGTCGGTTCCCAGCAAGCTCAAATTCACAATACGCACATCCGGACGAACATTTTCCACCTCCTGTAAATACCAAAGCGGGTAAGTATCATTATCGCCGTAGGTGAACAATATAGCGTTAGGCGCGCACGAGTTAAGGTAGTTGTAAGCCATATCGTGCGGGGTAAGTTTGGTTGAACGGTTGTGATCGTCCCACTCCTGGTTAGCCATTAATACCGGCGCGGCCAGTAATGATACTACTGTAGCTATAATAGCGCCCGTTTTTGCATTCAGCTTTTTGCTTAGCAGATCGGCCAGGAACAATACGCCCAAACCTATCCATATAGCAAAGGCATAGAAAGAACCCGCGTAAGCGTAATCACGTTCACGTGGTTGTAATGGATCCTGGTTAAGGTAAAGCACAATGGCCAAACCCGTAAAGAAGAACAGCACACCTACAATACCGGCATCTTTTTGATTACGGCGGAAATGGTAAACCGCTCCTAATAAGCCCAATATTAAAGGCAGGAAGAATAAACGGTTATATGTTTTACTTTCGGTTACCGAGTATGGCAGCGGTTTGCTGAAATTCCAGCCGCTTATCCAGTTACCATCGATACCGGTAGAACTGGTTTGGCCATCCATTTCGTTGGTGCGGCCGGCAAAGTTCCATAAAAAGTAGCGGGTATACATTTGCGTTACCTGCCAGCTCATAAAGAAGCTAAGGTTGGTACCTAACGATGGTTGTTCGCCTTCGCCAAGATGTGTCCAGTCGCGGTAGAACGCCGCATGGCCCGGTTTATCGCTGAACATGCGCGGGAAAATGGTGTTCCTGTCATAAACGGTAACTACCTTTTTGCCTGCAATTTCATATTTATCTTTACCACGACGGTAGATGTTTGCGCCGTCTTTTTGGTCAACCGGTTTTGAATCGAAGTATTGGCCGAACAATAAAGGAGTATCGCCATACTGATCGCGGTTAAGGTAACCGTTAAGGGCGAAGGCATCCTGCGGATCGCTGTTATTTAAGTTAGTACCCGCTTTAGCACGGATAACGATCATCACGAACGAACTGTAACCGAACAGGATAAAGGCCAAACAAACCAGGAAACTGTTAAGGGCAAAACGCTTCTCGCGAATTTTTACCACATACTCTAACAAAGCGACAACAGCTGCTGCAACTATAATACCTATAACACCACCGCTGATGCCCGCAAGCAATACAAAGCTGGCCGCGGTAACCAATATGATAGTTTTAACAGGTTTAATAGTATAATATATACCCGAAGTGATCAACACGATCAGTAATACAAAGAAAGCGATGGCACCCGTGCCGAAGCCCAGGCCAAGTGTGTTTACAAATAACAGATCGGAAAAGGCAGCGCCTTTAACCGTGAACTGGATAACACCCCACAGTACAAATGCTACAGCCACAATACCGCCCAAGAACCAGTAAATGGTACCCTTAGTAGTAACCTGTTTAGCTTTGCGGAAGTAAATAACCAACGCTATGGCCGGTATAACCAGTAAGTTAAGTAAGTGGATACCTATTGATAAGCCCATAATGTAGGCTATAAAAACGATCCATTTGTTGGCGTAAGGCTCATCGGCATGGGCATCCCATTTCAATATGGCCCAAAATACTACGGCAGTACACAGTGACGACTGCGCGTAAACTTCCGACTCAACAGCCGAAAACCAGAAGGTATCAGAAAAAGTATAAGCCAATGCGCCTACCAAACCCGAACCTATTATTAATATAAGGTTGGTATTGGTAAGGTCGGTCAGTTTTTTTACAAGTAGCTTTTTGGCAAGCGCGGTAATGGTCCAAAACAGGAACAAAATAGTCGCGCTGCTGGCCAGTGCCGATGCCATGTTGGTATAATAGGCCACTTTGGTATTATCACCGAATGATAGTAGTGATACCACTTTACCTATCATGGTAAACAATGGAGCACCGGGTTGGTGGGCCACTTGCAGGCGGTAAATACAGGCTATGAACTCGCCGCAATCCCAAAAGCTGGCAGAGGGTTCAAGTGTTAAAATGTACGTTACGGTGGCAATCAGGAAGGCTGCCCAGCCGAAAATGTTGTTGAGCTTGTTGTAATTCATCTGTTCAAATACAAATACGAAACATATTTATAAGCTGACGAAATTAGCAAAACTATTAGTATGAACTAAAAAAATCTACTCCGTTAACATTTTTTAACGCACATTTTCAGCACATAACATAGGGGCGAATATTTTTTTAAAAATTACTTTTGAGAATTAAAAAAACGTCTTACATTTGCATTCCCTTCGCAGAAGCAATGATACGGAGCGGAGATTGCCTGATAGTATAATGGTAGTACGACGGTTTTTGGTACCGTTTGTCTAGGTTCGAATCCTGGTCGGGCAACAAAATTCAACTTCGGATTTCGATTTTTAACGTCGGTTTAGATGCCGGATTTAGAAAAACGAAATCCGAATTGTGTTTTATAGGTTTGGTAAATTTAGCACATCAGTTTCGGGGGCATTAAAAATATCCGGAAATGAAAACTCGAAATCCGAAATAAAATGCCTTTACAATTTAATCCGGTTAAATTATTTTCCGGTTCAGGTTCAAAAGAGTTGGCTACCGAAATAGCGGCCAGTTACGGGCGTGATCTTGGTGAAGTAATTCTTTCACGTTTCAGCGATGGCGAGTTTCAACCACACTTTAACGAATCGGTTCGCGGTAGCGATGTATTCCTTATCCAGTCAACCAACCAGCCTTCTGATAACCTGATAGAACTATTGATGCTGATTGACGCGGCCCGCCGTGCATCTGCTCACTATGTTACCGCGGTTATCCCTTACTTCGGTTTGGCCAGGCAGGACAGGAAAGACAAGCCACGTGTGGCCATTGGCGCTAAACTGGTTGCAAACCTTTTGGTAGCAGCCGGCATTAACCGCATCATGACGATGGATTTGCACGCCGCGCAGATACAGGGCTTTTTTGACATCCCGGTTGATCACCTGGATGCCGCCGTGATATTTGTACCTTATATTAAAAGCCTTGGCCTTGGTAATTTAACTATTGCCTCGCCGGACATGGGCGGCTCATACCGCGCACGTACCTTCGCTAAGTTTTTTAACGCCGAGGTGGTTATTTGCGATAAACGCCGTAAACGTGCCAACGAAATTGAATCGATGACCGTTATTGGTGATGTTACCGATCAGGACATTGTATTGATAGATGATATTTGCGATACCGCGGGTACCCTGTCAAAAGCTGCCGGTTTAATTATGGAACGTGGCGCACGCAGCGTAAGAGCGGTTTGTACGCACCCGGTATTATCGGGCAAGGCTTACGAAACCATCGAAGCATCTGCTTTAACAGAGCTGATCGTTACTGATACTATCCCTTTGAAACGCCATAGCGATAAAATAAGGGTATTATCAACTGCCGATCTGTTTGCGAAAGCGATAATGAACGTTAACGAACACGGCTCAATAAGCCAGCTTTTTAAGGTAGACTAATTTGGTCAGTGATCATTGGTGAATAGTCAATGGTCAGTGATTGATAAAGAAGATTAAAAATATCTTGCTTTTAGTCCCTCTCCGGCGGAGAGAGATTGGGGCGAGGCTTTAAATAAATAACAATAAATAATTAAAAATGAAATCATTTGCTATTAGCGGTTCTCCGAGAGAGAACGTAGGGAAAAGAGATGCTAAAGAGCTGCGTTATCTGAGCCAGATTCCGGCAGTACTTTACGGTGGTGCAACTCAAAGCCACTTTTCAGTATCCGCAGCTGATTTGAAAGCCGTAGTTTATACCCCGGTTGTTCATTTCATCGATCTTGATATTGCCGGTGTTAAATCACAAGCTATCATCAAAGACATCCAGTTTCACCCATTAACTGAGCAACTTTTACACGTTGACTTTTTATTGCTTGATCAGGATAAACCGGTAACTATCGAAATCCCTGTTAAATTAACCGGTACTTCTCCGGGTGTTAAAATGGGTGGTAAATTAGTTCAAAAATTACGTAAACTGCGTATCAAAGCTTTACCTAAAGATCACCTGGATTTTATCGAAGTGAGCATCGAAGGTTTAGAAGTTGGTAAATCAGTACGTGTATCTGACCTTAAGTTAGATAACCTGTATATCACTAATGCTAAAGAAGATACTATCGTTTCGGTAACTACTTCACGTGCATTACGTCAGGCTGAACAAGAAGCAGCAGGTAAAAAATAATATTTTAAGGTGTTATCACCTTTTTAACGTGATTAACAGCGGCAGAATTTTTCTGCCGCTGTTTTTTTGTCTCTGATTTTTTAATGTATTGCTACAATAATATTACGTGGCATTTACCATTCCCCGATATACAAAGAGCTACTTTTGCGGCATAAAACCCCAATAAAACCATTTGCGCGTAATGTTTAGTACGATAAAAAAAACAATAAAAATGTACGCGAAAGTGTAACATAATGTTTTTTCAGCCGTCTCTTGTATTGTTAACTATGCTAACTAATAACTGTCCGATAGTGCCAAGCACAACAACTGTATGAAATATCTTATAGTAGGTTTAGGAAATATAGGCCCTGAATATGCCGACACGCGCCATAACATTGGTTTTATGATACTGGATGAACTGGCAAAGCAGGAAGGTGCCAAATTTAACATCATGCGCCACGCTTATTATACCGAAGTATCATACAAAGGGCGTGCACTGCACCTGATAAAGCCTACCACTTACATGAACCTGAGCGGAAAGGCCTTAAATCATTGGATGAACGAATTGAAAGTACCCGTTGAAAATGTACTGGTACTGGTTGATGACCTTGCTTTACCGCTGGGTACGCTGCGCCTTAAGCCTAAAGGCAGCGCGGCCGGCCACAACGGTTTAAAGCATATTGAAATTACACTGGGTAACAACAATTACGCCCGCCTGCGTTTTGGCATTGGCGATAACTACCCTAAAGGCCGCCAGGTTGATTATGTATTGAGCGGCTTTGATGATGACGAACAACCCGAACTACCCGCGCTGATAGATCGCTCTATTGAAATGATAAAGAGCTTTGCCACAGCCGGTACCGAACTAACCATGACCCGATTTAACAAATAGAGCATCAGTAAGTTAAATTGTGTTAAATATAATATACCAATAATATCCCCTGATTAACTTGCAATAGTTCTACCACTTTTTTATGAGAAAATCCTTATTCACAATAATATGCTGCCTTTTTGCGTCGTCACTTTTGGCGCAAAACATAACGGTAAAAGGTACCGTTATTGATTCGGCAAGCAACAAAGCGCTTGATTATGTTACCGTAGCCTTGCAGGATGCTAAAACCAGCCAGTCTGTAAAAAGCGACCTGTCAAAAGGTGATGGCAGCTTCGCGCTGAGCGCTCCGGGCGGTAAAGCTTACCAATTAGTACTGGCTTATGTGGGTTATGCCAATAAGGTGATCAAATTGGATAGCAGCAAAAAAACGATCGACCTGGGCCGTATCCTGTTTTCATCAGCTACCAAACAATTGGGCGAGGTGTCTATCACCGCTGTAAAGCCGGTAATGAGGCAGGAGGTTGACCGCATCAGCTACGATGTACAGGCCGACCCTGAAAGCAAAGCCGTTACCGCGCTGGATATGATGCGCAAAGTGCCTTTAATTAGTGTTGATGCCGAAGACGCCATCAAACTGAAAGGCAGCGGCAGCTATAAGATCCTCATCAACGGTAAAGAATCGGCCCTGATGGCTAAAAACCCATCGGATGTATTGAAAGCCATGCCGGCCACCAACATCCAAAAGATAGAGATAATTACCACGCCGCCCGCCAAATACGATGCCGAAGGTTTGGCCGGTATTATCAACATCATCACTACAAAAAATGCCGACAACGGTTATAACATAGGTATCAACGCCCGTTACAACACCGTATGGGGTTCGGGTATGAACTTTAACGGTACCGTTAAACAGGGCAAGTTTGGTTTTTCGGGCTATGCAGGCTTTGGCAAGCAGCGCCGTAACAGCAATACTTCAAAAAACGTTCAAACTTTTAAATCGGATAACTCGGTGTTGCAGCAATTGGGCGATAACTCGTTTGGCGGTAACTACAATTATTTGAATGGTGAGTTAAGTTATGAGATAGATACCCTGAACCTGCTTACGGGTTCAATTGAAATGTACAAAGAAGCCAACGACGAATCGGGCAGCCAGCTTTCGCAGCAGTTATTGAGTAATAACGATATTACCGAGCAGTACCGCTTAAATAACAGTACCGATAGCCATTATAAAGGTATGGATCTTGCCCTCAACTACCAGTTGGGCTTTACCCGCAGCAAAGATCAGCTGCTTACCCTGTCGTATAAATACAGCTACTCGCCGGGTACACAGTTTACCGATAATATGTTTTCCGACAGGATACAGTACCCCGTAATTGGTCACCCCGATTACCTGCAAAACAACAGGCAGGGTACCCGCGAGCATACTGTGCAGTTAGATTATGTGCATCCGTTTAAAGCCATCAATGTTGAGGCTGGTGGTAAGGCCATCCTGCGCAACAACTTTAGCGATTTCTCTACCGATACCCTGGTGTCGGCCGGTGTTTATGATCGTAATCAGTCGCAAACTAATGTGTTCGATTATCAGCAAAACGTTTACAGCGTTTATAACTCGTACCAGTTAAAGGTGAACAAGTGGGCGGCCAAGGCGGGTTTGCGTTTAGAGCATACTACAATTGATGCCAACTTTGAATCTACAGGTACGCCTTTAAATACAGGGTATGATAATTTAATTCCATCGGTATCAATTCAGCGTACTTTAAAAAGCAGCAGTATTAACCTGGGGTATACCCAGCGTATACAGCGTCCGGGTATTTTCCAGTTGAACCCCTTTGTTGACCGCTCGAACCCTAAATTCATCAGCACCGGTAACCAGGATCTGAAACCCGAGCTGAACAACTCGTTCGAGTTAACTTACAGTAACTTCTCTAAGGGTTCTATCAACCTGGGCCTAAGCTATGCCTTTTCAAACAACGCCATTCAAAATGTAACCAGCCTGGTGCCAACCACCATTAATGGCCAGCCCGATACGGTTACCTTTACTACTTACCAAAACTTAGGCAGTAATAAAACGCTCGGCTTTAGTGTAAATACCAACCTGGATATCACCAAGAAATTCTCCATCAGCCTTAACGGACAAGTTTCGCATGTATGGCTTGAGGGTACCTACAGGGGCACACCTTACAAAAACGATGGATACATTGGTAATGCCTTCGCGAATTTGGGTTACAAGTTTGATAGCGGCTACCGTGTAGGCTTAAACGCGGGTTACTTTAGCGGTAACGTAACTTTACAGGGTAAATCAAAATACTTCATTTTTAACTCGTACGTGGTTACCAAAGAGTTTATGGATAAAAAGGCATCTATTTCATTAGTAGCTAATAACCCATACAGTAATAAATGGACTCGTACTTCATCAACCAATACGCCCGATTTTTACCAGTCATCGGCATTTGTACAGCCTTATCGCCATTTCGCTATCAGGGTTAACTATAAGTTTGGTAAGCTGAGCAGCGATATTAAAAAGAACCAGCGCGGTATAAATAACGATGACACCAAAGGTGGAGCGAGTAAAAGTGGCGGAAATGGTTAATTTTGCGGCATGAAGGTATACGGAATAACCAACTGCAATACAGTTAAAAAAGCGCTCGACTGGCTGAAGACCAACAACGTGGCTTACGATTTTCAGGATTTTAAAAAACTGGGTATAAGTAACGATACCCTGCAAAAATGGGATGCCAAGGCTGGTTACGAAAAGTTTTTAAACAAACAGGGCCTTACCTGGAAACAGCTTGACCCCGCGGTTAAAGAAACCATAAAAACCAAAGAAGATGCCCTGCAATTATTGCAGCAAAAAACCAGCATGATAAAACGCCCCGTAATTGAGGATGGCGATTTTCTGTTCTTCGGTTTTGATGAAGCTGTTTATAAAGATCACTTCAAAAAATAAGACAAGCAGAACATCAGGGAAATCGCTTTTAAAACATTGCGCAACGGAATTGTGCGATTCCCCTCTTGAGAGGGGTGAAGGGGTGTGTCTTTTGGAATAGAAATGTTCAAATATACACCCCGCCAACGCTCAATCTCTCCCGCCCCCTCTCAAGAGGGGATAAAACTTTAAAAGCAATTTCCCTGTGCAGCACGCGTTCTGCGTGCTGTTATTGATAACTAATTTTCTTTTTAATATTTATTCGGAGCCGGCATAACTGGCTTTGAATAAATATTTTGGTAACAAAAGCTTTACTGCTTATTCCTGTTAAGGCAATTTGTAGTATACTTGCCTTTTAAAACAAAAACTAATTAACATGACCTTTAAATCCACGGCTGGTTTGCTACTGGCTTTCTTGGGTATTGCAAGTTCAGTGCAGGCACAGCAGGAGTCGGCTACAGGAGGGCAACCCGTATCTAAGTATAACTATCACGACGCTTTCGCCCCTCTTTTCTACACCAAAAACGGTAATGAATTTCGTGCGGCAGATGGCGCGCCGGGCGCCCAATACTGGCAAAACCGCGCCGATTATCAGCTGAGCGCAAAACTGAACGATCAAACAAGTGAAATTACAGGTTCTGAAATATTAACCTATACCAATAACAGTCCGCAAAAATTAGGTTTCCTGTGGATGCAACTCGACCAGAACTTGTTTAAACAAGATTCGCGCGGTTCTGCAATTGTACCGGTTACCGGTAGCCGTAACGGCGGCCACGGGCAGGTGTTTGATGCAGGTTATAAAATTAAATCGGTTAAAATTGCCGGTACCGATACCGAGCTGAAATACCTGATCAACGATACCCGCATGCAGATCTTCTTACCTAAAGAAGTTGCACCGGCCGGCGGACAGATCAAAATTAAAATTGATTACTCATTTGTGTCTCCTGATTATGGATCAGACCGTACAGGCGTACTAGCAACCAAAAACGGAAAAGTATTCACCATTGCACAATGGTACCCGCGTATGTGCGTATATGATGATGTATTAGGCTGGAACACTGTACCGTACAGCGGTCCGGGTGAGTTTTACCTGGAGTATGGCGATTTCGACCTGAGCATTACCGCTCCGGCAAGCCACATCGTAGTAGCATCGGGCGAGTTACTGAACCCGCAGGAAGTATATACTGCCGAGCAGCAAAAACGCTGGGCAGAAGCGGCTGTGAGCGAAAAAACGGTGATCATCCGTTCGGCTAAAGAAGTTACCAACCCGGCATCCCGCCCAAGCGGTAAAGCAGAGCTAACATGGCGCTTTAAAATTAAGAACGCGCGTGATGCTTCATGGGCTTCATCAGCATCATTTATTGTTGACGCTGCTAAAATGGACCTGCCAAGCGGCAAAAAATCATTAGCTATTTCGGCTTACCCCGAAGAAAGTGATGGCAACGATGCATGGGGCCGATCAACTGAATACGTAAAGAAATCGGTAGAGTTTAACTCTAAAAAATGGTTTGAGTATCCTTACCCTGCTGCTACAGCCGTTGCCGGTATTGTTGGCGGTATGGAGTATCCGGGTATTGTATTTTGCGGTTACAAAGCAAAAAAAGGAAGCCTTTGGGGTGTAAATGACCACGAGTTCGGTCATACCTGGTTCCCAATGATCGTAGGCTCGAACGAGCGTTTATACGGATGGATGGATGAAGGTTTCAACACCTTTATCAACACCCTTACCACTGCCGATTTTAACAGCGGCGAATATGCGCCGAAAAAGCCAGCCGATATGGAACGTGTAGGTGATTACCTGACCAAACCTGATCTGGAAACCGTAATGAGCGCGCCAACCAACCTTAAAGAGCGTAACAACGGTTTACTGTTGTACTTTAAACCGGGTACCGGCTTAACCTTACTGCGCGAGCAAATTTTAGGTAAAGAGCGTTTCGATTTCGCTTTCCGCACCTATGTGGAAAGATGGGCGTTTAAGCACCCTACACCTGATGATTTCTTCCGTACTATGGAAAACGCCGCGGGCGAAAGCTTACAGTGGTTTTGGAGAGGCTGGTTTGTGAACAACTGGAGACATGATGTTGCCGTAACCGATCTTAAATACATTGATGGCGATGCTTCAAAAGGCGCGCTGATCACCCTGGTTAGCATGGAAAAATTGCCAATGCCAACCATATTGGATATTAAATTGAAAAGCGGCAAGGTTGACCGCGTAAACCTGCCGGTAGAGATTTGGGAGCGTAATAGCACTTTCATCTATAAACATCCATCGACAGAGGAGATAGAGTCAGTTACCTACGACCCTGAAAAAGTATTACCTGATGTAAACCCTGACAATAACGTTTGGAAAAAATAATTAGGAAAAACCCGGCTCGTCCGGGTTTTTTTGTTTGATATGCATAACATCTATGCAGATATTCGTTTTTATATACTATGTCGCAATTATTTATTGAACAAATACGCCCCGAACTAACCTGGCGCTTACGCCAGGAGGTATTATACCCGCAACAACACCTTGCCGAAATGAAGATGGATGAAGATACCAATGGCATCCATTTCGGCGCTTTTTTAAATAGCAAGCTTATCGGCGTAGTGTCGCTGTTTCAGAATGACAAGGATTTTCAGTTCCGCAAGTTCGCGGTTGATCCCGGTTTGCAAAAGCAGGGCATAGGCAGTACCATGCTGCAATACATTACCGACTTTGCCATAACCGAAGGCGGCAGCCGCTTATGGTGCAACGCGCGTTTATCGGCCATTAAATTTTATACCCGCGCGGGATTTACACAAACCGGAAACTTTTTTAACCGTGGCGGGTTTGATTATGAAATATTGCAAAAAGCATTGCAATAAATTTCAAAGCTCATCAGCTTTATTATATTTGCCATAGGCTTTGCTAAAAAGTCTATTTTAAGTGAGAAACATGGCTAAAAAGAAAACGGATACGCCCGAACATACTCCAGTAGTTAACGAAACATCATTATCATTTTTTGAAAAATACATCAATAATGCCTCTCCAACCGGCTTCGAGTGGAAAGGGCAGGAAATGTGGCTTGAGTATATCAAACCATATATTGATGAACATTATGTGGATAACTACGGTACCGCGGTGGGTATCATTAATAAAGATGCCGAGTACAAGGTAGTAATTGAAGCGCATGCCGATGAAATATCATGGTTTGTAAATTACATTACCAGCGATGGTTTGATCTACGTTATCCGCAACGGTGGTTCTGATCACCAGATTGCGCCATCGAAACGTGTAAATATCCATACCGATAACGGCGTGGTAAAAGCGGTTTTCGGCTGGCCTGCCATCCATACCCGTGGCGGCGAAAAGGAAGAAGCCCCAACCCTGAAAAACATTTCCCTTGATTGCGGCGCTACTTCAAAAGAAGAAGTGGAGAAACTGGGAATTCATGTAGGTTGTGTAATTACCTATGAGGATGAGTTTATGGTGCTGAACGACCGCTATTATGTTGGCCGCGCGCTGGATAACCGTGCCGGTGGTTTCATGATTGCCGAGGTTGCCCGTTTATTAAAAGAGAACAATATCAAATTACCTTTCGGCCTGTATATAGTAAATGCAGTGCAGGAAGAAATAGGTTTACGCGGTGCCGAAATGATAGCGCATCACATTAAGCCAAACGTAGCCATTGTTACCGATGTTACGCACGATACCACTACGCCGATGATCAACAAGATTACCCAGGGAGATTTGGCTTGCGGTCGTGGCCCGGTAGTATCTTACGCCCCGGCGGTGCAAACCAACCTGAACAAGCTGCTGATAGCTGCCGCGCAAAAGGCTAATATTCCTTTTCAGCGCCAGGCATCGTCACGTTCAACAGGTACCGATACCGATGCCTTCGCTTACTCTAACGGCGGTGTGCCATCGGCATTAATATCGCTGCCGCTGCGCTACATGCACACTACGGTTGAAATGATACACAAGGAAGACGTAGATAATGTAATACGCCTGATATACGAAAGCTTGCTCACCATTGAGGCCGGGCAGGATTTCAGGTACATCAGGTAATAAATAATTTGTTAAAGCATAAAATACGCTGAATTAATCATCAACACCTATCATTGGCGATCAATACGGTAAATTGACACACATCATAATCACATTTAAAATATGAAACCAACGTTATTAATATTAGCTGCAGGTATGGCCAGCAGGTATGGCAGTATGAAACAGGTAGATGGCTTTGGCCCTAACGGCGAAACCATTATCGATTATTCAATATATGATGCTATTAAAGCAGGTTTCGGTAAAGTAAGCTTCATCATTCGCGAAGAGTTTGCCGAAAACTTTAAAACCATATTTGAGCCTAAATTAAAAGGTAAGGTTGAAACTGATTACGTGTTTCAAGGCTTTGATCTTAAACCTTTCGGTATTGAGAAAGAAGTGGAACGTGCTAAACCATGGGGTACCGCGCATGCTGTATTAGCTGCCCGCAACCAGGTGAAAGAGCCGTTTTGCGTTATCAATGCCGATGACTTTTACGGTTTCGACGCGTTTGAAAAAATGGCTAAATTTTTAACTACAGAAGCATCTGACGATACTTACTCACTGGTAGGTTACCAAATTGATAAAACCTTATCAGAAAACGGTTCGGTATCTCGTGGTGTATGTAAAGTTGAAGATGGCAACATGATAGAGATCAACGAGCGTACACAAGTATACTTTAAAGAGGATGGCAGCGTAGTTTACGAAGATGGTGGTGTTGAGTACCCGCTACCGAACGATACCCGCGTATCAATGAACTTCTGGGGCTTTACTCCGGCTGTGTTCAAACAAAGCGAGCCAATGTTCAAAAAGTTTGTTGAAGCTAATGAAACTAACCCTAAAGCAGAGTTCTTTATTCCGTTGGTAGCTGATGAACTGATCAAATCCGGCGTAGCTTCATTCAAGGTTATCCCAACTGCCAACAAATGGTTTGGTGTAACTTACAAAGAAGACAAGCCAATTGTACAGGAAAATATCTCTGAGCTGGTAAATAACGGAACTTATCCGGCCAACCTTTGGGCATAATTTAAAAATAAAACAAAGATCCTGCCCCACACGGCGGGATTTTTGCATTTAATAAGGCTATCATTATTCATCATCGTCATTGCGAGGTACGAAGCAATCTCTGAACTATGCTTATTTGATTTGCATGTGTAGAGATTGCTTCGTACCTCGCAATGACGCTCTATAATAAAACCCACAGGTGTTGGGAAAACTACTTGTCATCTCGACCGTAGGGAGAGATCTTCTTCGCAATGCATATTGCTACTTGCCCGGAGCAGAAGATTTCTCCTCGTACCTCGTTCGAAATGACAAAAAATTGGTCTTTTCAACACCTGTTTATAATAAAACCGAGCGACATGACAGAAACAGGCAACGTAGAAAATATACTTAAACAAGGCAATGTTTTAATACTTAAAACAGCCACGGCAACGGCTAAAATATCGGTATATCATGCGGCAATTATCAAGGTTAATATTACCCGTAATCCGGATAAGGCCGATACCTCTTTCGCGGTGATACAAAACGCGGAAACGGATATTGAGTATACCGAAACCGCCAATGATATCACCATTGATACCGGCGCGTTAAAACTGATTGTAGGTAAGGCACCGCTGCGTTTTAACTTTTACACTACCGATGGTAAGGTTTTAAGCGAGGATGATAGCCGTTTCGGTGTGAACTGGCAGGGTGAACGGGTGGTTAATTACCGTAAGCTATATGCCGATGAAAAATTTATTGGCCTGGGCGAAAAAACAGGCGGGCTTAACCGCCGCGGTACGCATTATGTGAACTGGAATACCGATGCATCGAGGCATACCATTGAAACCGATCCGTTGTATAAAACCTTCCCGTTTTTTATCGGTCTGCATGATGGGCTGACTTACGGGTTATTCTTCGATAATACCCATAAAAGCTATTTCGATTTTGGCGCTACTACCGATGATGAAATGAGCTGGTTTGGTGCCGATGGCGGGGATATGAACTACTACTTTTTCGGTGCGCAAACCGTGGCCGGAATTATAAAGGATTATACCTGGTTAACCGGTCGTATGGATATGCCGCCATTGTGGAGTTTGGGCTATCAGCAATGCCGTTACAGCTACATGAGTGCCGAAGAGTTGCTGGATGTGGCCGCCAATTTCAGGAAGAGGAAAATACCTGCCGATGTGATCTATTGCGATATTGATTACATGGACAACTATAAGATCTTCACCTGGAACAAAGAGGCTTTCCCTGACCCGAAAGGCATGATAGACCAGCTCAAGGCCATCAACTTTAAGGTAGTAAGTATTGTTGACCCCGGTATAAAGGTGGAGGAAGGTTACAAGCAGTACGATGAAGGTGTAGCGAAGGATTACTTTGCCACTTACAGCAACGGCGATAAATACATCGCCAGCGTTTGGCCGGGCCGCTGCTACTTTCCCGATTTTTTTAACGATGAGGTAAAAGAATGGTGGGGTGCATCGTTCACCGCGCTTACCGAGCCGGGTATCGAGGGCTTTTGGAACGACATGAACGAGCCCGCCGCCTGGGGGCAAAACATTCCGCTTAACGTTAAGTTTGGCGATAAATATATTGGCGAGGTACGTAACGTATACGGCATGGAAATGACCAAAGCCACTTACAATGGTACACGCAAAATATTGGGTAATAAACGCCCGTTTGTATTAACACGCGCGGCCTATTGTGGTACACAGCGTTACTCCGCGGTATGGACGGGTGACAACACCGCTACCGACGAACACATGTTATACGGTCAGCGATTGATCAATAGCTTGGGGTTGGTAGGCATGTCGTTCGCGGGTGTGGATATTGGCGGTTATACCGGCAACCCGACACCCGAACTGATGCTGCGCTGGAACTCCTTGGGCGTATACATCCCGATGTTCCGTAACCATGCCGAAATTGGCACTGCCATGCGCGAGCCATGGCACTGGGGCGATATAAATGAAAAAGTAATTAAAAAGGATATTGAACAGCGTTATAAATTGCTGCCATACATTTATTCGGGTTTTTACCACTCTGCCCAAACAGGCTTGCCGCTAAGCCGCACGCTGGCTATCCATCACACTAATGATGAAAACGTATTCAACCTGAAATATCAAAACCAGTTTATGTTTGGCGACGCGTTACTGGTAGCCCCGGTAGAAAGCACCAAGCTGCTGGCCGACGTTTACCTGCCCGAAGGCAACTGGTACCGTTTAACTACAGGAGAGCAGTATGAGGGAGCACAGGCCGTTGTTGTGCCTGCACCGCTAACCGATTTGCCCGTGTTTGTAAAAGGCGGCAGCATTATACCGATGCAAAGCGTAATACAAAGCACCAGCGAAAAAGGCGACGGCATCCTCGAACTCAACATTTGGAACGGTAACGACGCAACCGAATATGTTTACTACGAAGATGATGGTGATACCTATAACCACCAAAACGGCACCTATTACAAGCGTACTATCAGCTTCGATCCGCAGGCAAAAACCATCACCTTATCTGAAGTAGAAGGCAGTTTTATATCCCGCTTTGATAAAATAAAGTTGGTATTGCACGGTTTTGATAAGGGCCTGAAAGCGTTAACAGTTAACGAAAAGGCTGTAAAACTGAATAGCTTGCTGGCAAATGATAGTAATGAGGTGACGATTGCCTATTAAATATAATTTTTGTTATCCTGTTCTTGGGTAGAGATGAAGTATCTGTAGCTGATTAAGGCTGTAAGCCGGATGCTTTGTTTCTACCTAATTACAATATTTGCTCCAAAAAATTTACTCTATCATAAGGGCTCCTTCTTAACAACATCATTCCTGATAAACAGGAAAGCCATTAATGCACCTAAGAAACCTAAACCGGCGGAGATGCGCATAATGCTGCCATAAGCGCTGATGAAGCTTCGATGATAGGCCTTTTCTATAACCATTTTATCATTGTCACTGATATCAGCAGGAACTTTGGCATTCCCCAAATCGGCCGCTGCGGCCATTACTTCCTGCTTTTGTTTGGTGTTGATGGGAATTTCTTTCACCTGTGTTTCTAAAGCCCCTGTAAAGAACAGCACCGCCAAGGCGCCGAATATCGCGTTAGCAAAAACATTGGCAATACGGGTTATGGCATTGTTTACACCCGATGCCGTGCCCGAAAAATGATCACTTACCGAACCCATTACCGCCGTGGTAAGCGGCGCCACCGTGAACGACATGCCCAACCCAAACACAATTACACCGGGAAAAAAGGTTGTCCAATAATCGCCGGGGCCATTGGTTTGTTGTACAAAGGAGAGAATAAGCAAGCCAAGGCCCGCCGTGGCCGGTCCGCAAATAAGCAACCATCGGGGGCCGTGCTTATCTGCCAGTGCGCCTGCAAACCGGGCAATGGTGATCATCAGTATAGTAAACGGTAAAAACGTTAAGCCCGATTGCAACTGGGTATATCCCTGTACCTGTACCAAATTAAGCGATAAAAAGAGCATCCCCGCGCCAAGGCCAGCGTAGAGGAAAAACGTAAGCAGGTTTGCGCCGCTAAAAGTTAGGTTACTGAACAGTTGCAGCGGCATCATAGGGTACCGGCTATTTTTTTCTATCAGGATAAAAGCGATCAGTAACAATATTCCGCCGCCCAAAGAACCATATACCTGCCAGTGCGCAAAGCCAATAGCCGGGATCCGCAGGAAACCGAAAGTGAGCAGCGCTAATCCGAGAGCTATCGCGATAGCACCCCATAAGTCGAGCGTTTGGCCGGTATCCTCTTCACGGCTTTCTTTAACCTTAAGCCATACGGCCACCAGCGCCCCAGCGCCGATAGGGATATTGATGAAAAAGATATATCGCCACAAACCGGCATCGCCCAAAGCACCACCCAATATAGGCCCGCCAAGCGTAACCACCGTAGTTATTGCCGACCATGTACCGATGGCCTTGCCCCGCTCCTGCTCGTTAATTGATGCCGAGATAAGCGACAGGCTGCCGGGAATCATAAACGCGCCACCAATGCCCTGTACAATACGAAAAATGATGAGTTGGGTAACATCCGCCGCCAGTCCGCAAGCTGCCGAACCTATTATAAAAATGAAGATCCCCGCCATGAATACCTTTTTGCGCCCCAGCCTGTCGCCAAGCGAGCCACCGATAAGAATGAGCGAGGCCAGCATCAGCAGGTAAGCGTTCAGTATCCAAAACAAATCGGCACCGGTAGCGTGCAGGCTTTGCTGCAAAGAGGGCAGCACCACGTTTAGCGCCGTACCATCAATAAATGCCATAGCCGATGCCAGTATAGCCGACACCATTACCCATTTACCCCCCGAACTATTTAACGCTACGGCAGCCATAAAACCATGGTTAGCAGATTGATATCAATACTACAAAGGCCTGGTGAAAAGGTTTGCTATTGGCGATATTGCGGTGAAGGTGTAAGTATGGTTATCCCCTCTTTATCGGTAATGGCCAGCTGTTTTGTATGGCGTTTAAAAACTATTTGAGGAGGGGTATTACTGTCGCTTATTATACTCGATCGCTGATCTCCGCTATCAAAGTCTTCTTGCCTGTCAACAACTTCCCCGGTTTTAATATTTATAATTTTAGGATGACCAACAGTATCCCAGGCAAAATCAGCATTAATGGCAAACAGGTTACCAAATTCAACATCAACCTTTGCTTTGCTCTCTATCGTCCTGGTTAATATATTCCAAATTGCAATATGGTTTTTTAAGAAACCCGTAGCTTCATCGTTTATACTTTCGTCAGATGCCCCTAACAGCACAAGCTCATCATCAATAAAACTCGCGGTACAAATTTCGGCCGTATGCTCATCATACAAATGCCATTGATCAAGCAATAATGGGTTGTTAAGGCATTCAGTTATGTTAAAGGCATACACAACATCCAAAGGATGCCATACCCAACCTTTACTCATGAGATATTTGCTTCCGGGACTAATTTCAAATCGCGAGTGAAACACGTCAGCAGGTTCTCTGCCGGGGATATCAGTTACCAATTCGCCCGTTTCAACATTCTCAAAATCAATACGGCAATATTCTAAAGGGCAATGTATTAAATAAGTAACCCCATCAACTGTAACAAAAGCGGCCGGGTATTCATAAGCATCAGCACAATAATATGATCTGTTGATCTCCCGTAGCTCTTCACCATCTTTTAATAGCAGCCCCTTAGTACCAAGCCGTTTATATATAAAAGCATATTGCCCATCTGCCGACGTAATAGCAGCGTCAAACCCAAAACTATAATATGTGCCGCCTTGCTTAACTGTACCATTGGCAAGGTATGTTGTGGTTTTCGCCCAATCAATAATGTTGTCGCCAACCCAACTAATGGTTGATAAAGAGCCTGCTTTAATTGTTTGTATTTCCATCAGTGTTATGTGCAGTACCCGCAAATTAGAACCGCGCATGTATTTGTTAAAGATGGCTAATTTTGTTTAATATGGCTTTAAACATATTTTCAAAAATCACCTGAAAAATGTTTAACAAATGTAATAAGCCAAATTAACACATTCATCATTAACGCTTAATAGCTAAGTTGCAAGCCAAATAGTTGAATTGTATGGATAGCAACCTTTCTTTAACAGATATTGAAGACATTTTAGGCGAGCAGCATGTAGGCACCAGCTACGATACCCCATTGCGTGGTGATGCTTTTAACCTTACCGACGAAGAGAAGATAAAGGCCATCAGTTATCATTTCAGGGAAATTATGCAAACCCTGGGGCTCGATCTTACCGACGACAGCCTGAACGGCACTCCCGGCCGTGTAGCGAAAATGTATGTTAAAGAAATTTTCGGCGGACTTAACCCTGCCAATAAACCACAGGTAACCCTGTTTGATAATAAGTACCGCTACAGCCAAATGCTGGTGGAAAAGAATATTACCGTGTATTCCAATTGCGAACATCATTTTGTACCGATAATAGGCAAGGCGCATATCGCTTACATATCGTCGGGCAAGGTAATAGGGCTTTCAAAACTTAACCGAATTGTACAATATTACGCGCAAAGGCCGCAGGTACAGGAGCGCTTAACCATACAAATTGCCAACGAACTAAAAACCGTTTTGCAAACCGAAGATGTTGCCGTAGTAATTGATGCCGAGCACTTATGCGTAGCATCGCGCGGGGTAAAAGACATTGGCAGCAGCACCATTACCGCCGAATATTCGGGCGCCTTTTTAGAAGCTACAAAGCGCGATGAATTTCTTCAATATATTAGATAGTAATAAATAGAAAATATCTATAACTAATAAAAGCGGCAGAAAACACATTTTTTACACGCTTAACCCAATATCCTAAGCCTTGCATATTTAATTATCGCGGGGTTTTTATTTTTTTTATAACAAATCCCGCTAAATAAATAAATTGCGCATTGAAACAGAACACGTTCAATACACAATGAAATATTTATTCCTGCTCTTTATCCTTGTCGCTACAAATAGTTTCGCGCAAAATTACAACACCGTACTGGCAGCTCATCGCCAAAGTTATAAGGACGATTTTTTGAAGGATGCCAATTCGCCCCTCAAACAAACCGATCTGAAGAACCTCCATTTTTATGATGCCGACAGCACTTACCGGGTAATTGCCGATGTGGAAATATTACTGAACGAAGCCACCTTTCAAATTCCGACGTTCAATGGCAGCAACCAGCAATATGTACGTTTTGCCAAAATATCGTTCACACTTAATGGCAAACCGCAACAATTAACTATTTACAGAAATCCGCGCCTGTCAAAAATGGAAGAATACAAAGACTATCTTTTCCTGCCCTTTACCGATGAAACCAACGGCAACGAAACTTACGGCGGCGGCCGCTATATCGACCTGAAAGTGCAGGATATTAATGACGGCCATGTAGAGATCGACTTTAACAAAGCTTATAACCCATACTGCGCCTATGCTGATGGTTACCAATGTCCAAAACCACCATCGGAAAACAGCCTTAAACTAAAAGTGGAGGCGGGCGAAAAGCAATATTCGGGAGAGAAGAAGCATTAACCGTGAAAGCAGTTTGACTTATTCGCTTTTTAACCGCTTCACAATCCACGGCAGGCTAAGCCCCTGCCCTATCAGCGTAAACAATACCACCACTACCGATATAAATATAATAGCATCCCGCTGCGGGAACGGTGTGCCGTCGGCAAGTTCATGAGGTAAGCCGATGGCAATAGCCAATGACACAATCCCCCTCATGCCCGACCAACTGATGATCAAACTATCTTTCATGTTGAGCAGCGCTTCCTCGGTGATTCGGTGTTTACCTTTATCGAACGCCCTTTGCAGATTAATGCGCTGCAAAAACACACGGATCATGCGTAACAACAGGGCAAGTACAGTAATGATAAAAGCATAACCAATATAAGGCAACACCTGGCTTGGGCTAATGCTTTTTATAACATACGGAAACTGTAATCCTATTAAAATAAAGATCAACCCATTCAGCAGAAATATGATCACATCCCAAATGGATTTTGATTGCTGTTTCAACTTTTCGGGGAATACCTTTTTGCTGAACCGGGCAATACTCAGGCCAAGCAGCACCACCGCTATCACCCCCGAAACATGCAGGTCTTCGGCTATTAAATAGGTTACAAAAGGCATCAGCAACATAAAGCTAATGGTTACCATACTGTTATTATGCACCCGGTTGATAATAAAGGCCAGTATTTTACCCATAACAAGTCCTACCAATACCCCGCCTGCCATCAATATGGCAAACTCTAAAGAGGCCTTCCAAAACACAAAAGCGGTACCCGTTACCGCGGCCACGGCAAAGCGATAAGCCACCAGCGCCGAGGCATCGTTTACGAGGCTCTCCCCTTCTAATATCGTGTTGGTGCTATGCGAAAGGCCAAGTCCTTTGGTGATGCTCATGGCAGCCACGGCATCAGTAGCTGAAAGTATAGCACCCAGCACGAACGACAATGGCCAGGTCATCCCCGGAATAAGATAATGCGCTACCACCGCTATGCCCGATGCCGTGATAAACACCAGCGTTATAGCCAGTGTGCTTATAGTGTTGATATTGGTTTTAAAGGTGGGGTACGATATATTGAACGCGGCATCATACAGCAATGGCGGCAAAAATATCAGGAAAACTATTTCGGGGTTTAAAGCGATATTGGGGATGGAAGGTACAAAGCCTACGCCGATACCTGCGATAATTAACAACACCGGGTAAGGCAGTTTCACCTTATCGGCAATGGCCGATAGCCCAATCATAATGGCGAGTATAAATATAACTATGCTGTAATTCTCCATTCAATGCTTTAGGTTGGCAAAATACTGAAAGATAACACAGCTTTCAAGCCAATAGTTTTACGGCTATAGTCCGGCGATAAATAAGCAGCCTATGTGCCGCTGTTTTTTGCTATAATAGTACCGAAAGCAAAAATGACCGAAAGCACCAACATCATACCCGTAAAACCGCGAAAACTTGAGGGCATACAAATACTGCGTGGCATAGCGGCGGCTATGGTTGTGTTTTGCCATGTGGTTAACGCGGTGTATAATTACGATCATGGTCAATCGTTACTTGCTAAAAAGCAGTTTATTTTATGGGGCACATCGGGCGTTGATATATTTTTTGTGATCAGCGGCTTCATCATCTATATCACCACGGTTAACAAAAACAGGCAGGCTGACAGCGCACCGGCATTTATGCTTAAACGTGCATTACGCATCTACCCCTTATACTGGCTGTTTACAACGGTATATGTACTGCTAATTTTAAGCGGACTGGCATTCAGATCGAACCCGATAACGCCATTATACACTATATCATCTTACCTGCTGATCCCGGCTGATAAACCCGGGCACCATGGTTTCATCCACCCCATTGTATCACAAGGCTGGACGCTTGCTTACGAGCTATATTTTTATCTCATATTCTCTTTGGGGATACTATTGAAGCAGAAAAAACATTTTATCCTCTACCTGTGCATCAGCCTGTCGGTATTAGCAGGCCTGGCACTATCATTTAAAAGCGTTTATCTACCGGTTACAGGCCTTATCAGTTCGCCGCTTATTATGGAGTTTGTTTTAGGCGTTTTGCTGGCGCGATTGTTTCTTCATCTGCAAAAAAGCCAGCTGCTCTTTAAAAGTAACTACCTGTGTGCCTTGCTGATCGCGATTGCCTTATTGGCACTTTACTTCGAACCAGTTAACGTTTCAAGGGTAGCATACCGTGCGCCTTTGGCGGGCTTAATGTTGCTTACCGCGGCAATGCTGTGCCCGGTAAGGTCGGCAGTTAACCGGTATTTGATCTATTTAGGCGATGCATCGTACTCCGTTTATTTAACGCACGGGTTGTTTTCATTGGCTATTGGTACTTTGCTAAAAAAGGGATGGCTTGGGATGATTGATCCGTCTCTCATTATATTGTTATTTACAGCGATTGCTATTATTGGTGGGGTGTTGGTTTATACATGGATAGAAAAGCCGCTAATGATCCGTCTGAAAAGATCAACACTGAAATGAGTTGACTCATTTGCAATGCAGCATAACCTAACAATTATGTTACTGTTGTTTAATTTGGGCAAACCGGGCTTTTAAATTTTAAATTAACAACGGTTAGTATCTATATTTAAATAATGAAACCTTGTTTAACTATCCTGCTGTTTTTTTTAACCGCGACATGTTTTGCGCAGTACAAAATTACGGGGATAGTTTATGATGCCGATGATAAAAAGCCACTGCCCGGTGTAAATGTATTTTTAAACAATACTACAAATGGCACCCAAAGCAATCCGGAGGGCACCTTCAGTATAAACAATGTTAAACCGGGGCAGTATGAGTTGATAGTTTCTATGGTTGGTTACCAAACTTTTCATTATGTGGCTAAGGTAAATGATGATATTAAAGTACCCCAGATCAGCTTAAAAACTAAAGCCACCTCACTGTCGGGCGTAAATGTAAAACCGCGCCCTGTTTCAAAAAGAAATATCAGCGACTTTAAAGATGAATTGATAGGCCGCTCAGATTTTGCAAAACAATGCGAAATAATCAACCCTAATGTTATAGATATAAATTACAACTCTGCCGACAAGATATTAACAGCAAGCACATCCGGATTTTTAATAATTGAGAACAAAGCATTGGGCTATAAGGTGAAATACCTCGTTAATGATTTTATTAAAGACGAGAAAAAACTATACGTTTACTATGAAGGTTATGTACAGTTTGAACCATTGGAAGGTAACGCCGCACAACAACAAATTTGGCGGCGTAACCGCATGGTAGCATACAACGGTTCATCGCGACATTTTTTACGGGCGGTATTAGCTAACGATATACAAGGCGAAGGATTTAAAATGTATAAGCTTAGCATTAACCGCGACAGGCCATCAGATAGCCTGATCAATGCCAAGCTTAAACAATTTTGGGCAAGCGGCATGGCTAATACTAACATTTCAGTATCAAAAGATTCTCTTAACTATTGGAGAGCCAAGCAGCTTTTGCCAAATTATTTTTTATCCGGTGAGTTAAGCGTCAAAGCTATCATTCACCCAACCGACCAGCGCTCGTTATACGCCATTAGTTACCCTGAAAAGTTTTACATCGGGTACAAAATCAATAAACGGAATATGGCTATTGGCAGCATGCCTAATTTTATTGGCGCTGCTCAAACCTATAGTTTAGGTAATGGAGAAACAGTATTGACCATAAAAGAGCCTTTTGCTTTTTTTGATATAAACGGGGTGTTCATAAACCCATCTGCCATACACATGGAAGGTTACTGGGGCCGGCAACGTGTTGCCGAACTTTTACCCACCGATTTTGAACCTACCGAAAGCAGCCTGTAATCATACTTATGAAACCTTATTTAACTATTTTTCTATTTATTTTATCTGCTGCCTGCTTCGCTCAACATAAAATTACGGGTACGGTTTATGATGCTGACGATAAAAAACCGCTACCCAATGCCACTGTTTTTTTGAACAATACTACAAATGGCACTCAGACCAATAATGAGGGCACGTATAGTGTAAACAATGTTAAACCCGGCCAATACGAATTAATTGTTTCGATGGTTGGCTATGAACCTTACCGTTACTCTGTTAAGGTATATAACGACATCAAGATACCGGCAATTTATCTTAAATCGAAAACCACCTCACTCTCGGGTGTAAAGATAAAAGCACGGGAGATCTCTAAAAAAGATATCAGGGCATTTAAAGATGAATTAATAGGCCGGTCGCGCTTCGCGAAACAATGCGAAATTATTAACCCGAAAATAATTGACATCAATTATAATGCGGCCGATAAGCTATTGACCGCAAGCACATCTGACTTTTTAATTGTTGAAAATAAAGCTTTAGGCTACCGTATAAAATATCTCGTTAATGAATTTACACGTGATGAAAAAAAATTATATGTAGCCTACGAAGGATATATACAATTTGAACCAATGACCGGTGATGCCATACAGCAGCAACGTTGGCGGCGTAACAGAATGGAGGCTTACGAGGGATCATCACAACATTTTTTACGCTCTGTTTTGGCTAATGACACAGAACAGCAAGGTTTTAAAATATTTGAGTTGTCGCCTAATTATAAAAGACCATCGGATACCGTGATTAATGCCATGCTTAAAAAATACAGTGACCGCGCGCAATTCGGCAGCGCCGCCTTCAGACCCAATGACTCATTAGCTTATTGGCGAGACATACAGAACTTGCCAAAACTGCTCTATTACTGGTCGTGCGAGTTGCATGACCGAAACTTTATTTATACAACAGACCAACGCTCACTCTACGCGATGAGCTATCCCGCAACAATGTTTATTACTTATAAAAATAAAAAAAGCAATAAAACACCCAATAGCTCATTCAACCTTGTAGCAGTAAATCAGCCCAACAGTTTAGGGCAATGGGATACCATTGTTTATCTTAACGAACTATATGCTTTTTTTGATATTAATGGTGTATTTGTAAACCCGGCGGCCATAAAAATGGAGGGGTACTGGGGTAAACAGCGCCTTGCCGACCTTTTGCCTATTGATTTTGAACCAGGTACTGATGCTTTGTAAATACCCGTTAACCCTCCTGTTATCCCATTATTTCTTTGCAGGATAATGCCTTATCTTCTCGTCGTACACTACAATTTTTTCGTTTTTAAGCAATACATCGTCGACATAGTAGAGTGAATCTTTTTTACCCTTTTTGTCGGTCCATTTTTCAACGTACCATAAGGTAACCCATGTTTCTTTGTTATCGGGATAGTAGGTGGTCATCCAGGTATCAAACTCCTTGGATACATCCGTTATTTCGCTTCTCATCTGCGACAAGATACCTACTAAACTATCGCGCTTTCCCTTAAAATAAAAATTGTCGGCCACAAAGGTTACGGTATCGGCAAAATCTTTAGCGGCGGCCTTTACATCTCCGGCATTGTAATTTTTAAGACAGTTAAGTACGATAAGCGCGTTCTTTTCATCGCCTTTTTGCCAGTTTAACGAATATTTGGCTTTAAAGGGATAATTGAGTTTCGAGGTAGTATCAACCGTTGATTCTGTAGTTGTAGTGGCCTTGTTTTGGCATCCGGCGAAAGCCGCGCATAAAAGCAGCAGCAATAGTGATTGTTTCATTGATTATAGGTTTAAATAAATAAGTAACAATGCTAACAAACATGCCGTTGCGAGGGGCCGCGCAATACTTTGATAAATATACTAAAATTGATATAAAACCCTAATAATCAATTACTATTTCGCCTTAAAAACAAAAAACCACCAAAAAAGGACATGGGCGCGAAAATAAAAATAGCGAACCACTGCGTCCAATGGCTGCCGCCTGATTGGGTAAGCGAAAAAACAGCGAATGCCGCTATAATAAAAGACAGGATAACATTCATGCGTGAACGCTTGGTTGCCGCTATCAGCTGTAAAATAAAGCCACCCCAAAAAGCGAAGAAGGCACCGTACGCCACGGTAAAAAGTTTAAACCCTAAGCTCGCGGATCCGTGCGGGTTTTGATGCGATATTTGAAACAGCAGTACAGCCGGAACGGCAAAAATGGCATAGCCGGCAATAATGCCCAGTATATTTCTTATCATTTTGTTGGTTAATTAATTGGTTATAATTATCAACTAAAATAAGATTATTAGGCCCTAAATGCAACCGGCGTAAAGGAAGTTTGCTTTTTAAAAAAATTAGAGAAATGCGCCAGATCGTCAAAACCGAGGGTGTACGATATTTCGGCAATGTTCCAGTGGGTTTGCTTCAGCAATATCTTGGCCTCCTGTATCACCCTTTTGCTGATGAGCTGAGTAGTGGTATTGCCTGTAACTTCTTTCAATACTTTATTGAGATGATTTACGTGCACGGCCAGGCGGTCGGCATAATCTTTAGCGGTACGCAGGCCAAGCCTTTGCTGTGATGGCTCCAGCGGGAATTGCCGCTCCAGCAGTTCGATAAATAAAGAGGAGATTCGCTCGGCAGCATTCTGCCCTGCGCTAAGTGCCGACAAAGGCTGCAGCTTTTGTCCGTAGTGGATCAGCTCCAATACCATATTGCGTAGCAGATCGTACTTGTACTTATAATCGGCCCCCAGTTCCTTAAGCATTTTCCGGAAGATATATTCCACCTCCTGCGCTTCGGTTGAGCCAAGCTGAAAAACGGGTAATTGCCCGGGTTGAAATATCGGCAGATCATCCAGCGTAACACCTGCTTTATGGGGTGTAAGAAAATCGGCTGTAAAAATACAGAACATGCCCGTTTGGTCGGCATCTGCCGGGAGCCAGTGATAGGGTATTTTGGGCGTTGCAAAAAGCAGGGCGCTTTCGCTGATGTCAATTACTTTATCAGCATACTCGGCCTTGCTTTTTCCCCGCAACCAGCTTATTTTATAATAAGCGCGCCGGCTATAAGGCATTATCCTGTCGCCGGTTTTCTTATCAAACAGCTTTTCGGTTTCAAACACATTAAAATGACCGATCTCTTTATGGATACCATCAGGAAGCGGCGCGCCGTTTCGCTGATAAAAGTCATCGAGTGAAGAATTGGTGATCATAATGTGTTTGCTATATTCAAATTTAACAATTTTAACCCGTTAAGGTTTATACCAGCATACCGCCCGATACTTCTATGCGCTGCGCGTTTACCCAGCGGGCATCATCGGTACATAAAAACGCTACAACACCGCCAATATCATCGGCTTCGCCGGGCCTGCCCAGGGCGGTTATTTCGCTTACTATTTTTTGGGTTTGCTCGCTCGCCCTTAAATGGCCGCCGCCAAAATCTGTTAGTATGGCACCGGGAGCAATTGTATTGGCCCTGATGCCGCGCGAACCAAGCTCTTTAGCCAGGTAACGGGTAAATACTTCTACCGCGCCTTTCATTGCTGCATAAGCCGACGACCGTGGCATCGCCACACGTGTAAGGCCACTGGATACATTAACAATACCGCCGCCATCATTCATCAGCGGGAGCATTTTTTGCGTTAAAAAGTAAACGCCTTTATAGTGGATGTTCAGCAATTCGTCGAAAAACTCTTCGGTAACATCGCTGATGAGTTGATAGCCGCCTATGCCCGCGTTATTCACCAGGAAATCGATATGATCGGTAGCAAAATTAGCACTTAAAACCTCACTTAATTTTGTTGCAAAAGCGTCAAAGCTTTTAACATCGCCGGTGTTGAGTTGCAGGGTGGCTGCTTTCCGTCCGCTTTGTTTAATTTGTTCTACTACCTTTTGCGCGTCGTCGGCTTTGCTGTTGTAGGTAATGATTACATCTATGCCTTTTTCGGCCAAACGCAGGGCCATGTCTTTACCCAGGCCACGGCTGCCGCCGGTTACGAGGGCTATCTTATTTTTTGTTTCCATTTTGTATCTAATTTTATAATACAAAGATGGAGAGGATTTAAGGCAGGGTGTTTGAACGAATCAATCTGTTATTTGCGAATTTCAAATAATCGATACAAAAACGTTAGCTTTACGAGGACGAATAACCTTATCGCAAGAACCACATGAATGACTATATATCAAGCGGACTTTTATTTTTTATCGTATTTATTATTGTTGGTATTGCCGGAGGCATACTCTACCTCATATATGTCCCTATCAGGAACTGGCTGCTTCGATCAGGTAAACTGACGGCATCGAAAAGCCTTTTGATAAATCGCATTTACGTTTTAATTATTTTGTTAATATCCGGCTATGAAACCTATACCGCCATTTTTCCTGATGACAGTTTTTATAAGGATGAATTTGAAATCAACACAGGTATCCAGCTACCGGATTCTGTCAGCCTTACTGATAAAAATTCATCCTATCTGGATATATACGGAGATTATTGTGCAACGGCAATAATTAAACTGGATGCAAGCGATTACGCCAAAATAAAAAATCAAATTACGAACAAACCCGATTTTGACATTGATAAAGCTTCACAAAAAGCTGGTGTTTATTCGGGATTTTACGATATCACCAAAAAAATAAAAGATAAAGATAACGATATAGGTGTAGTATTATTCAACAAGGAAAAACAGTGGTTTAAGGTCGCGTTTCTAAAAGACAATAGAACTATCATTTTTGAAAAATGCAGCTATTGACTAACCCTTAACTCCATTAAGTCTGATGATCAATTTATAAAATGGCCACGACACGATAAACAGCGATGCCACGATAAGAAAGCTGCGCACATCATTAATCATAAAACCAACCAATAATACCAGTGTAACCAGCAGCGCAAGTATGGTCATGTAAGGATAGCCCCATGCCTTGTAAGGCCGTGGCAAATCGGGTTCTTTTTTGCGTAGCCACAACAACGCTGCGAACGAAAACGACGTAACAACGGTAAGCATTACCGCGCCCAAACCGAAAAGCTGTTCGTAAGAGTTATTGAGGATAAGCAAGAGCGACAACCCATAGCAAACCAGCATACTGTAATATGGCGTACCGCCCTTGTTTAAATAAGTACCCTGCTTTATAAAAAAACCTTCGCGACTTATGCCGAAAAGTATTCTCGGCGGTATCATCATATAGGCATTTAATATGCTGATGATAGTAAAAATGGCCACAATGTTAATAAACATACCTCCCCAACTGCCAAAAGCTATCTTCGCCGCGGCCGATGCTGCCAGGGGCGCCCCGGCAACCGTACTAACCGGTAGTATATACAATATGGCCGCATTCACCAATATATACAATACGATAATGGCCGATGCGCCAATAAAGTACGATCGTGGTATACTCTTCCCAGGGTCATCATTTTCTTCAGCAAAAAACGATGCCGACATCCAGCCATCATAAGTACTCAATATCAGTTGCATCGCTTTAAAAAAAGCCACCACTATAGCGCCGTTAAATATTGGCATTGAGCTAACGGGTAAAGCCTGTCTTGCTGCCGGTTTTACTAAAAAACAGCCTGTTATCAACACCAAAAACAAAAGAACCTTTAAAAAGCTGGTGATCTGCTGTGTAGTACTGCCGCTTTTTACCCCCGGCAAATTAATGAGTGTGAATAAAGTTAAAAAGCCGGCAGCAAGCAGGGTTGAATGCCCGATTAGCTGCGGGAAAAGCATGGCGGTGTATTCGCCCAATACAACGCAGAAGAAGGCAGGTGCAATAGCGTTTTGCACAAAATCAAACCAGCCGGTAACAAAACCGGTGTAATGGCCAAAAGCCCGCTGTATATAATTGAAGGCTCCGCCTACCTTGGGCAGCATGGTAGTGAGCTCGGCATACGAACTGGCCGATAGCAGGATATATAACCCGGTGATGAGCCAGCAGCTGAGGATTAAAACTTCATTTGGTAATAATGCCGCCACGCTGCCCGGCGTGCGCAATATCCCCGCGCCAATAGTGCCACCAATTATCATGGATACGCCAAAGGCCACGCCCAGGGTTTTCTTTAATTTAGGGGCGCTGCTCGCAAGTTTCTCATTCATTTGGGCTGGCTGTCAATAGTTTGGTTTAAAATACTATTATTTCAACACTATTTAATCTAACACGCCAATTTATTAGTGATTTTTCCAACCCTCTCCATTGGAGAGGGTTTTAGGTTTTTCTTACTCGTCAGTAAACAGCTTCGGGCGAAAACGGGCAGAACTGTGGAGGCTAAGAGCGCAAAGGCGGGCATAGGAACTTGTTGCATGTGGGTAAGGAACGCGTGGTGGGGCAAAAGCTCCAGCCCAAAGTTCTGCACGCTTTGCGGGGCTATGGCCACGTGCGGCAAAGAAGCCTTTTGCTGGACAAGGGTTTTGTTACTTTTGCCCTCAAAAGTAATGGGCAACTGCGGCCAAGAGCAGACTGACGCAAATTACAGCACAACCTCAACAAAGGCAGAAGAACGCGACGAGATTGCTTCGTTCCTCGCAATTGTAAGGGTTTATTAATTCGAGGACAGATTAGTTGATTTATGATTTGTTGTTTAGGGTGATCATATCGATAGGTTTTTTGCCTCCAATACCTTGGTGGGGTCTTTCCCAGTTATAGTACACCAGGTATTGTACCAGCTCATCTTCGAACTCTTCAAGGCTGTCAAAGTCGGCTTCTTCGATGAGGTCTTCTTTGAGAGTTCTCCAAAAGCGTTCCACCTTTCCATTGGTTTGCGGGCGGTAGGGCTGGATGTAGCGGCGCTTGATGCCGGTTTCCATCAGCATCCGCTCGAAAGGATGGTTGCGTTTGTTCTGACTGTTTGCAGGTCCAAACTCGGGACCGTTATCAGCAATGACCTCCTCGAACTGGATGCCGAACTTCTCACGGATCATCCGCATACAGCGCATGGCTGCAAACATGGCGGTAAGGGCTGTAATATCTTCCATCACTTCTGCAAAAGCCACCCGCGAGTAATCATCAATGACACAAAGCAGGTAAAGCTTGCGGTGTTGCCCCCGAATGATGGTCCTGCTCAGGTGATGGCAATCGATATGGCCTAATTGTC